>NZ_BAAFVK010000002.1:0-925676 GCF_054661535.1 Actinophytocola sp. KF-1
CGGCTATAGCGGTGGGGAAACGCCCGGTCCCATTCCGAACCCGGAAGCTAAGCCCACCAGCGCCGATGGTACTGCACTCGCCAGGGTGTGGGAGAGTAGGACACCGCCGGACATCCTTTCCAAAGGGCCTCACTGGTAACAGTGGGGCCCTTTTGGCATGCCCGGATAATTGAGTGGACCGTGACGAACGGCACGCGGCACCCTTGGGCATGGACCTGCGGATGTACGACGATCCGCGGGCGTTCACAGCGCTCGCCGATCCGTTCTACGGCACTGACACCCTGCGGCACACGGTCGCGCTGACCGTCATGGCCCGGTTCATCGGCATGCGGCGCGACAAGCCCGTCCTCATGGGCACCCTCCACGACAACGGCGAACTCGTCGGTGTGGCACTTCGCACACCGCCGTGGCCGGTCATCGTCTCCGGTCTGCCGACCGATCCCGGACTCCTCGACAGCTTCCTCACCCAGTGGCTCGAAGCCGACCCCGAGCTGCCCGGTGTCAGCGGCCCGGTCGAGAACGCGCACGCCGTGGCCGAGGCGTGGACACGGCGCACCGGCGGTACGACGAACGTCACGATGTCCAGCCGGCTGTTCCGCCTCGACGACCTGATGCCGCCTGCCGTCCCCGGCCGGGCGCGCGACGCGACCCTGGACGACCTCGATCTGCTCGTGCGGTGGCGGGGCGACTTCGAGATCGAGGCGCTCGGCTTCCAGCGCGCCCCCGAGGAGGGGCCGGCGTCCGTCCGGCGCATGTTCGAGAACCGCGACAGCATCATCCTGTGGGAGGACCGCGGTGTGCCCGTCTCATGGGCGGTCGCGAGCGCACCCATCGGCGGCATGTCCCGCGTCGGCCCCGTCTACACGCCGCCCGAACACCGCGAGCACGGCTACGGTTCGGCGGTCACCGCGGCCGTGTCCCAGCACGCCATGGACGCGGGCGCCCGTGACGTGATCCTCTTCACCGACCTCACGAACCCGGTGTCCAACTCGATCTACCAGAAGATCGGCTACCGCCCGGTGTACGACGCGACGGAGCTCGAATTCACCCGGCTACCCTCGACAACGTGACACCTCCACGCCTGCTCGTCATCCAGCCCGACGAGCAAGACCCGATCGGTCCGCTCGGTGACTGGCTCGTCGACGCCGGCGCCGAGCTGGACCTTCGCAAGCCGGGCGACATCCCCGCGAACACCGACGACCACCAGGGCATGGTCGTGCTCGGCGGTCACATGGGCGCCTACGACGACCTCGACCACCCGTGGCTCGCGGACGTCCGCCGCCTCCTCGCCGAGGCCACCACCAAGGGCCTGCCGACGCTCGCGATCTGCCTCGGCGCGCAGCTGCTCGCCGTCGCCACGGGCGGCCGGGTCGTCACGGGACCGGACGGGCCCGAGGTGGGGCCGCTGCTGGTCGCCAAGCGCGACCTCGGCTGGAACGACCCGCTGTTCGCGGACCTGCCGTTCATGCCGGACGTGATGCAGTTCCACTCCGACGTGATCGAGCAGCTGCCGCCCAAGGCGTCGCTCCTGGCCGCGTCGACGCTCTACCCGAACCAGGCGTTCCGGGTCGGCCGCGCGGTCTACGGGCTGCAGTTCCACATCGAGACGACGACGGAGCTGGTGGAGAGCTGGGCGGCGAACGCCCCGCACACGGCCGAGTTCGCGCGGCCCGGCGACCTGTCGCACGACCGGCTCGTCCAGGCGCACGCCGACCTCGAGGAGACGTGGCGGCCGTTCGCGGCGCAGTTCGTCAAGCTCGTCACCGGTGAGCTCGCCGCGGCCGCCGGTACGCCGCTGCCGCTGATCCAGCACTGACGCCATGGCCGACCGCGTTCGTTCCGTCGTCTCCATCGCCCGCTACGGCCTCACCGACGACCGTGCGGGCGAGCACCTGCGTGCCGCGGGCTGGTGGGCCGACGGCGCGCCGGTGAAGGAGTACGAGCCGATCCTCGTCGCCCTGTCCCGCAGCCCCGACCCGGACCTCGCGTTGCTGGCGGTCGACCGCATGCGCACCGGCGACGAGGCGGGCTGGTCCGGGCTCAACCAGGCGCTCGCGACCGACCGCGGGTTGCGGGCCCGGCTGCTGTCGGTGCTCGGCGCGTCGACCGCGCTCGGGGACTTCGTCATCGCCCGGCCCGGCGAGTGGCGCAGGCTGCTCACCGACCGGCAGACCTCACCCGTGCAGTACCCGGGTGCGCTGCTGGCCGCTGTCGAGAACGTGACGCTGTCCGACGCGGTCCGCGAACTCCGCGCCGCCTATCGCGGGCTGTTGCTGGAGGTCGCGGCCGAGGACCTCGCGCACCTCATCGAACCGGATCTGCCGAGCCTCGACTACCAGCAGACCACCGCCCGCCTCACCTACCTCGCCGAGGCCGCGATCCGCGCCGCGCTGGAGGTCGCCGAGACCGAGGTGGGCGACGCGAGCGAGAAGTGCCGGTTCACGGTCATCGCGATGGGCAAGACCGGCGGCCGCGAACTGAACTACGTGTCGGACGTGGACGTGCTGTTCGTCGCCGACGGCGACCTGGACGTCGCGACCCGGCTCGCCACCACCACGATGCGGGTCGCCACCAATGCGTGTTTCGAGGTCGACGCAGCGCTCCGCCCGGAGGGCAAGGCGGGCCCGCTGGTCCGCACCCTCGACGGCCACGTCAGCTACTACAAGCGGTGGGCCCGCACGTGGGAGTTCCAGGCGCTGCTGAAGGCCCGGCCCATCGCCGGTGACCCCGAGCTGGGCCAGGACTACCTCGACGCCGTGCGCCCCATGGTGTGGACGGCCGCGGACCGCGACAACTTCGTCGACGACGTGCGTGCGATGCGCCGCCGCGTCGAGGAACACGTGCCGTCCGAGATCGTGGACCGCGAGCTGAAGCTCGGTCGCGGCGGTCTGCGGGATGTCGAGTTCGCGGTGCAGTTGCTGCAGCTCGTCCACGGCCGCAACGACGAGGCGCTGCGCCTCGGGTCGACCGTCGACGCGCTCGCGATGCTCGGGGACCGCGGGTACGTGGGCCGCACGGACGCGGCCGAGCTGGGGGAGAGCTACCGGTTCCTCCGCACGCTCGAGCACCGGCTGCAGCTGCAGCGGTTGCGCCGCACCCACCTGTTCCCGGCCGACACCGACGTCGACGAGCTGCGCTGGCTCGCGCGTGCCGCCGGGGTGAAGCCCGCGCGCGGCAAACCCGAGTCGCAGGTGCTGCTCGAGGACTTCCGCAGGCACGTGCGCCGCATCCGCAGGCTGCACGAGAAGCTGTTCTACCGGCCGCTGCTGGAGGCGGTGGCCCGCGTCCCCACCGAGGCGCTGCGGCTGTCGGCCAAGCAGGCGGAGGCACGGCTGGCCGCGCTGGGTTTCGCGGGCCCGGACGGCGCGCTGCGGCACATCCAGGCGCTCACCACGGGTGTGTCCCGGCGGGCCGCGATCCAGAGCGCGTTGTTGCCCGCGTTGCTGGACCTGTTCGCGAACACCCCCGATCCGGATGCCGGGCTGCTCGCGTACCGGCGCGTGTCCGAGGCGCTCGCCGCCACCCCGTGGTACCTGCGGGTGCTGCGGGACGAGGGCGCGGTCGTGGAGCGGCTGGCGCAGCTGCTCGGCACGTCGAAGATGGTGCCGGAGCTGCTGGCCCGCGCACCCGAGGTGCTGCAGCTGCTCGGTGACGTCGACAAGCTCGCGGGCCGCGACCCGGACGAGGTGGCGCGGTCGCTGCGGCAGGCGGTGAACCGGCACGGCTACCTGCCGAACGCGGTGACCGCGGCCAGGTCGTTCCGCAGGCACGAGCTGCTGCGGGTGGCGTCGGCGGACCTGCTCGGGTTCATGGACACGCTGTCGGTGTGCCACGCGTTGTCGACGGTGTGGGCCGCGGTGCTGCAGTCGGTGCTGGCCGCGGTGGACCGGGCCGAGGCGGTGGCCGCGGGCGGCCGGCTGGCGACGATCGCGGTGATCGGCATGGGCAGGCTCGGTGGCGCGGAGCTGGGGTACGGGTCGGACGCGGACGTGTTGTTCGTGTGCGAGCCGGCGAACGGCGCGTCCGACGAGGACGCGGTGAAGTACGCGTCGCGGGTGGCGCAGAGCGTGCGGAAGCTGCTGTCGTCGCCGTCGCAGGACCCGCCGCTGCAGGTGGACGTCGACCTGCGGCCGGAGGGGCGGCAGGGCCCGATCGTGCGGACACTGGAGTCGTACCGGGCGTACTACGCGCAGTGGTCGGAGGTGTGGGAGGCGCAGGCGTTGCTGCGTGCCCGCCCGATCGCCGGCGACGACGACCTCGGCGCCCGGTTCGTCGAGCTGATCGACCCGATCCGCTACCCGGCCGACGGGCTGGACGCCGACCGCGTCCGCGAGGTGCGCCGCATCAAGGCCAGGGTGGACACCGAGCGGTTGCCGCGCGGCGCCGACCCGGCCACGCACACGAAGCTGGGCCGCGGCGGTCTCGCCGACATCGAGTGGACGGTGCAGCTGCTGCAGCTGCGGCACGCGCACGCCCACGCGGGTCTGCGCACGACGTCCACGGTGGACTGCCTGGGTGCCGCGGTGGAGGCGGGCCTGGTCGACGAGGTCGACGCGACCGCGCTGCGGGAGTCGTGGCTGCTCGCGACCCGCGTCCGCAACGCGGCGACGCTGGTGCGCGGCAAGCAGACCGACCAGCCGCCCACGTCGGGCCGGGAGCTGGCGGCGGTCGCCGCGGTGATCCGGCAGGACGTGGAGGCGGATCCGGGTGAGTTCCTCGACTCATACCGTCGCACGTTGCGCCGCGCCCGTGGTGTGGTGGAACGGATCTTCTACGACGACTGAGGTGGGCTCATGGGTTTCAGCACCAGGATCGAGGTGCGTGGCTACGAGCTGGACTCGCTCGGGCACGTGAACCACGCCGTGTACCACCAGTACGGCGAGGTCGCGCGGATGAAGGCGTTCGCCGAGGCGGGCTGCGACTGGGACGAGCTGATGCGGCGCCGCGTGGGCCCGGTCCTGCTGAGCACGACGGTCAACTTCCGCAGCGAACTGCGCGGCAACGACGTGGTGGACGTCACCTGCCGCGCGAAGTTCGGCACGGGCAAGACGTTCACGCTGGAACAGGAGATCGTCAAGGCGGACGGCACCCTGTCGGCCGAGATGTACGGCGTGTTCGGCGTGATGGACCTGGACGCGCGGAAGCTGTTCCCGGACCCGCGCGCGGCCCTGGAGTCGGCCGGCCTCGACACGTCGGTGTTGCTCGCCCCGTAGACGAAGAACAGGCCGGCGGTCGGGGTTCTCCCCTCGACCGCCGGCCTGTGTCCGTGGGATCGGCTTGGATCACACGTCGTAGTACAGGGCGAACTCGTACGGGTGCGGGCGCAGGCGGAGCGGGTCGATCTCGTTCTCGCGCTTGAAGTTGATCCACGTCTCGATCACGTCGGACGTGAAGACGCCGCCCTCCAGCAGGAACTCGTGGTCCTTCTCGAGGTTGTTCAGCACCGCGTCCAGCGACGCCGGCACGGTGGCAACGTCCTTGGCCTCCTCGGGCGGCAGCTCGTAGAGGTCCTTGTCGATCGGCGTCGGCGGCTCGATCTTGTTCTTGATGCCGTCGAGGCCGGCCATCACCATCGCCGAGAAGGCGAGGTACGGGTTGCCGGACGAGTCGGGGCAGCGGAACTCGATGCGCTTGGCCTTCGGGTTGGCACCGGTGATCGGGATGCGGACGCACGCGGAGCGGTTGCGCTGCGAGTACACCAGGTTGACCGGCGCCTCGAAGCCCGGCACGAGCCGGTGGTACGAGTTCACGGTCGGGTTGGTGAACGCCAGCAGGCTCGGCGCGTGGTGCAGCAGACCACCGATGTAGTGGCGCGCCGTGTCGGACAGGCCCGCGTAGCCGGACTCGTCGTGGAACAGCGGCTCGCCGTCCTTCCACAGCGACTGGTGGCAGTGCATGCCGGAACCGTTGTCACCGAACAGCGGCTTCGGCATGAAGGTCGCGGTCTTGCCCGCCTCCCACGCCGTGCCCTTGACGATGTACTTGAACAGCTGCAGGTCGTCCGCCGCGTGCAGCAGCGTGTTGAACTTGTAGTTGATCTCGGCCTGACCGGCGGTGCCCACCTCGTGGTGCGCCCGCTCCACGGTGAAACCGGCGTTGATCAGGTTCAGCGAGATCTCGTCGCGCAGGTCGGCGAAGTGGTCGACCGGCGGCACCGGGAAGTAGCCGCTCTTGTACTTGGTCTTGTACCCGCGGTTGCCGCCCTCCTCGTCGGCGCCGGTGTTCCACCAGCCCTCGATCGAGTCGATCTCGTGGAAGGAGCCATTCTCCGCCGAGTCGAACCGCACCGAGTCGAACACGTAGAACTCGGCCTCCGGGCCGAAGTACGCGGTGTCGGCGATGCCGGACTCGGCCAGGTACTGCTCGGCCTTGCGCGCGATGTTGCGCGGGTCACGGCTGTAGGCCTCGCGGGTGAGCGGGTCGTGCACGAAGAAGTTCAGGATGAGCGTGTTCTCCACGCGGAACGGGTCGACGCGCGCCGTCGCGAGGTCGGGCAGCAGCAGCATGTCCGACTCGTGGATCTCCTGGAAGCCGCGCACCGAGGAGCCGTCGAACGCGAGGCCGTCGTCGATGGTGCCCTGGTCGAACGACTGCGCGGGCACGGTGAAGTGCTGCATGATGCCCGGGAGGTCGCAGAACCGGACGTCGACGAACTTCACCTCTTCGTCGGAGATGAACTTCAGGACCTCGTCGGAATTCTTGAACACGCTCGTTGGCTCCTTACCTGGTACTCCGGGGCGCTCGCGGTCAAGCTATGAGTGCGGTGTTGCCCGGCCATCACCCCGATGTTTCGCCGGTGTTAACGACGCGCGGCGGGGCCGAGCCGAGGTCGAGCATGCCAGTCTCATGGCCCGAACGCGACACGTCCTACCCTGGACGCCGTGAGCAAGGTGACGGGGTCGTGGCTGTCCGGTGGCATCGGTGAGACCGGTGACGACCCGCAGGAGTGGCCGGGTGAACGGCTCGGGCTCCCCAAGGAGGGCCCGGGGTCGATCGCCACCCGCGGTGTCCGCCTGCTCGCGCTGCTCGTCGACCTCGCGCTGATGGCGCTGGTCACCAGCCTGTTCGTCGAGGTCGACGTGAACCGGCCGGACGTGATGCAGCAGTTCAACTACCTGTCCGTGCTGGTGTGGTTCGTGATCACCTCGGTCATGATCAGCCTGTTCGGGTTCACGGCCGGGAAGGCGCTGTTCGGGCTGCGGGTCGTGCGCCTGGACGGCAAGCCGATGGTCGGCCCGCTCCGCGCGGTGCCGCGCACGGCGCTGACCGCGTTGCTCCTGCCGGCGGCGATCGGCGACGCGGACGGCCGAGGACTGCACGACAAGGCAACCGGGACGGTCGTCGTGCGCACCCGTTAGGGCGCTGTGGATCACCGGTCAGACCAATTACGATTTCCCGGCTGGTCGAGATCACCGCTGCCTGAGGAGCCGACATGCGCAGCCGCCGGCGTGGGCATGTGCTCTCGCTGGCCGTCGCACTGGGTGCGGTCGGCCTCGGGACCGCGATCGCGTCCGCGGTGCGCACGCAGATCGACGACGGCTGGGGGTACTCGGCGTACGACCCGGTGCCGCTGAACATCGCGGTCGCCGTCTTCTTCTCCGCCATGGGCGTGCTGGTCGTGTGGCAGAAACCCGGCAACGCGCTCGGCTGGACGATGCTCGCGATCGCCGCGTGGGACGGCACCGGCCTGCTCCTGACGGTCCTGACCGGAGCATCGGGGTCGCCGGTGCTGATGTGGTTGCAGGCGTGGCTGTGGGCGCCGCCGATCTGGGCGGTCACCACGCTGCTGCCGATGATCTACCCTGACAGCCGCCTGCCGAGCCGCCGCTGGTGGTGGGCGGTCGCGCTGACCGCCGTCGGCACCGTCGTGTACTGCGTCGGGCTCGCGTTCGAGGACGCCGACTTCGTCGGCACCCGGACCGTGGTGAACCCGCTGGCCCGGCCCGCACTGGCGGCGCCGCTGCTCACGACCGGTCAGTACCTGCTGCTCGCCGCGACGATCCTCGCCGTCGGCGGGCTGGTGTGGCGGTGGCTGCGGGCGACCGGGGTGCGCAGGCGGCGGATGACGCTGCTGCTGTGCGCGTACGCGTTCGGCGCGGTGCAGGCGGTGGTGCGCGACAGCATCTCCGGGCAGCTGCCGCTGGTGCTGGACCGCGGGCTGGAGGTGCTGGCGTTCGTGCTGGTGCCGCTGGCCATCGCGGTGGCCGTGACCAGGGACCGCCTGTACGACCTGGACCAGACGGTGCGGCGCGGGATCGTCGGCGTGGCCACCGTCGGCACACTGCTGGCGTGCTACCTCGGTGGGTTCGCGGCGCTGGCCGCGCTGTTCCCGTCGGTCGTGCCGGGGTCGGTGCTGGCGGTCGGGGTCACCGGCGCTCTGCTGTTCCCGGTGACGCTGCTGCTGATCCGCCGGGTGCGGACCATGCTGTGGGGGCGGCGGGTGGACGTGGTGGAGCTGGCGGTCGGGCTCGGCAACCGGATGCGTGACCAGCTCGACTCGGCGGAGGTCCCGGCCGTGGTGTGCGAGCAGCTGGTGCGGTCGCTGCGGCTGCGGATGGCGCGCCTGGACCTGGAGACCGACAGCGGCCTGCGGCGACTCGCGCAGGTCGGGTCGATGGACCGGTCCGGCGGCGCGAACCCCGAGACGTTCGAGCTGTGGTACCGCGGCGTGCGCGTGGGCCAGCTGATGATCCTCCCGTCCGACGGCCACCCCTACCTGGACGAACGCATGGCGCAAGCGCTTGCGTCCCTGGCCGACCAGGTGGCGCCGGTGGTCGCGGCGCTGCGCCTGGACGAGGAACTGCTGCGCTCCCGCGAGCAGGTGGTGACGGCGCGGGAGGAGGAACGGTCCCGCCTGTCCCGCGAACTGCACGACAACGTGGGCCCCACCCTCGCGGGCACCCGCCTGCAGATCGAGGCGGTCCGCGCGAAGCTGCCCGCCGACTCCGGCGCGGGCGCGCTCATGGACCGCGCCATGCAGGGCATCGACGACGCGCTCCGCACGCTGCGCCGGGTCGTCCACGGCCTGCGCCCACCCGAGCTCGACGCGCTCGGCCTGTCGGGCGCGCTGCGGGAACTGGCCGTGTTCCTGTCCGGCCCGTCACTGAAGGTGGAGACGACGCTGCCGACGGAGCTGTCGCCGCTGTCGAAGCAGGTGGAGGTGGCGGCGTACCGGATCGTCGCGGAGGCTCTGACCAACGTCGTCCGCCACGCCCAGGCCACCCGCGCCGAGATCACGGTGGCCCTGTCGGACGGCCGCCTGTCGGTCGCCGTCCGCGACGACGGCGTCGGCGTGCCCCCGAACCCGGGCAAGAACGGCATGGGCCTGCGTTTCATGGCGCAACGAGCCCGCGAGATCGACGGCGAGTTCTCCTACGAGAGCGACGGGACCGGCACCGCGGTCCGGGCCGTGCTCCCGGCGGTCACACCAGACGGTCGAGGTTGATCTCCACCGGGAACGGCGCGTCGGTCCGGAAGGTCCCGGTCGCGGTCTGGTCGTCCTGGTACCCGAACTGCTCGGTCAACCGGCACGCCGTCAACGAGATCGGTTCGTCGATGTCGACGATCCAGTAGTTCGGGATCCCGGCGTCGGCGTAGTCGTTGCGCTTGTGCACGTGGTCGATCCGCTTCGAACTCGGCGAAACGATCTCCACGGCCAACAGAACCTCGGACGCCGGGACGATGCCGCCTTCCTCCGCAAGCCGATCGCCGAACTCCTGGCGGACGACGATGATGTCGGGACGCCGGCTCGACCCCGGCTCGTCAGGCGGCACGAGTCCGAGATCCACGTCCAGCTCCTGAACGGCTTCGAATTCCGCCGGACCCTGTTCGACCAGCGCCGAGTACAGCCTGCCCATAGCTCGGCTGTGCTTGAACGCGGGACTTGGTGACATCAACAGACGGCCCTCAACGAGCTCGGTGTAGCCGTGCTCGGTCTCGCCGAGCGCGGCGTACTCCCCGATGGTCAGCAGGTGGACGGAGCCGTCGTCTAACTCATCCAGCGGTTGAATGGTCATGGCGTCTCCTTCCTGTCCGCCGGCCACGTTCTCACGAGGCACCGACAATTCTGGAGGATCTGCTCAGCGGCGGCGAATCGTGCGCTGGACGTTGCGCATCTTCGCGCCCTGCGGCATCGGGCCCTTCGGCAGCTGGGCGCCGCGGGCCGCGAGGGCCGACATGCGCTTCTCGATCGTGTCGATCTGCGCGGGCTTCAGGTTGTTCGGCAGCTTCATGATCGTCTGCTGGAGCTTGCGCAGCGGGACCTGGTTCTCCTCGTTGCCGACGATGAAGTCGTAGATCGGGGTGTCGCCGATGACCCGCGCCACCCGCTTCTTCTCCTGCGCGAGCAGCGTCTTCACCCGGTGCGGCGCACCCTCCGCGACCAGCACGACCCCCGGGCGGCCCAGCACCCGGTGCACGGCGTCGAGCTGCGTGGTGCCCGCGACCGTCGGCGTCACCCGCCAGCGGCCGCGCATGTTCTCCAGCGCCCACGCGGCCGCGCCCGGCTGGCCGTCGGCCTTCGAGTACACGTTCTTCTGCACCCGGCGGCCGAACAGGATCACCGCCGCGAGCAGGCCGAACGCGATGCCGACCGGCAGCAGGAACCAGTGGATGCCCCAGATGAGGCCCAGCCCGAAGAACGCGCCCGCCACCACCACGAAGGCGAGCAGCATCAGCGGCACGAGCGCCTTGTCCTCCTTGCGTTGCATGTTGAACGCCTGGAAGATCTGCTTGCGCTTGGCCTTGGAAGCTTCCTTCCGGGCCTTCTTCGCCTCGGCGGCCGCTGCCTTGTCCACCTTCTGAGCCATGAATACCAGGATACGGGGCCCGCCTAGCACTCGACTCGGGCGGCCGCACCCCGTGTCCGTCGAACGCTTCCGGCCGCCGATCTGTCAGGATGCCGGGCATGGGTGCGGTAGCTGTTTCCTCCGGCGAACAGGGCGACACCGGACTCGACCCCGAGCAGCTGACCGCGATCCGCGCGCCACGGGGACCGGTGTGCGTCCTGGCCGGCGCGGGCACCGGCAAGACCCGCACGATCGTCCACCGCATCGCGCACCTCATCCATTCGGGTCACGTCGCCGCAGGTCAGGTACTCGCCGTGACGTTCACGGCCCGGGCGGCGGGGGAGATGCGGACCCGGCTGCGCGGCCTCGGCATCCACGGCGCCCAGGCACGCACGTTCCACGCCGCCGCGCTGCGCCAGCTGCGGTACTTCTGGCCCCAGGTCGTCGGTGGCCAGCAGTGGGACCTGCTCGAAGGCAAACTCCGGCTGGTCGGCCAGGCCGCGCACAAGGCGGGTGCCGGCACCGAGTCCGAGGTGCTGCGCGACCTCGCCAGTGAGATCGAGTGGGCGAAGGCGTCGCTGGTCAGCCCGGACGACTACGCCGCCGAGGTGGCGAAGCTGCGCAGGCAGCCGCCCGCGCCCGCGGAGCAGGTCGCGCAGGTGTACCGGTGGTACGAGTCGCTCAAGACCCGTGCCAACCAGCTCGACTTCGACGACCTGCTCCTGCACACCGCGGCCGCGCTGGAGGAGCACCAGACGGTCGCCGAGGAGTTCCGGGACCGCTACCGCTGCTTCGTCGTCGACGAGTACCAGGACGTGACGCCGCTGCAGCAGCGCGTGCTCGACGCGTGGCTGGGGGAGCGCGACGACCTGACGGTGGTCGGTGACGCGAACCAGACGATCTACTCGTTCGCGGGCGCGTCGGCGCGCCCGCTGCTCAACTTCACCCGCCGCTTCCCGCACGCCACGGTCGTGCGGCTCGAGCGGGACTACCGGTCCACCCCCGAGGTCGTGGCGCTGGCGAACCGGGTGATCGGCGCCGCCCGCGACCGGCCCGCCGGGTCGCGGCTGAAGCTCATCGGCCAGCGCAAACCGGGCCCGGCGCCCGCGTTCGCCGAGCACGAGGACGAGGCGGCGGAGGCGGCGGCGGTCGCGCGGAAGATCTCCGAGCTGCTCGACTCCGGCACCCCCGCCAGCGAGATCGCCGTTCTCTACCGGGTGAACGCCCAGTCGGAGACCTACGAGCAGGCGCTGTCCGAGCTGGAGATCCCCTACCTGGTACGCGGCGGCGAACGGTTCTTCATGCGCACGGAGGTGCGGCAGGCGACGGCCGCCCTGCGCACGGCGGCGGCGCAGAAGCCGACCGGTGAGCTGCCGAAGCTGGTGCGCGAGCTGCTCACCCCGCTCGGCCTGACCGAGGAGCCGCCCACCGGTGGCGCGGCCCGCGAACGCTGGGAGTCGCTGCTCGCGCTGGTCGAACTGGCCGAGGAGCTGGCCGCGACCGTCGAGGGCGCGGACCTCGCCCAGTACGTCGTCGAGCTGGACATGCGGGCCCGCGCCCAGCACCCGCCGACCGTCGAGGGCGTCACGCTCGCGTCGCTGCACGCGGCGAAGGGTCTCGAGTGGGACGCGGTGTTCCTCGTCGGGCTCGTCGAGGGCACGCTGCCGATCCTGCACGCCGACGGCAACGACGCGGCGATCGAGGAGGAGCGGCGGCTCCTGTACGTCGGCGTCACCCGCGCGCGGCAGTTCCTGTCACTCTCGTGGGCGTTGACGCGTTCGGAGAGCAACCGCCGCCCGCGCCGCCGGAGCCGGTTCCTCTACGGGCTGATCCCCGAGGACCACCCGACGTCCCGGCTCACCCGGGCTCGCCAGCAGGCCGGCGTCGCGCCGACGCTGTGCCGCGTGTGCGGCAGGCAGCTCGTCGGGGCGGTCGCGACCAAGCTCGGCCGGTGCCCGAATTGCCCGGCGGACATCGACGAGGACCTGCTGGCGAGGCTCAAGGAGTGGCGGGCCAAGCGCGCCAGGATGCTCAAAGTGCCTGCGTACGTGGTGTTCACCGACGCCACCCTGACCGCGATCGCCGAGCAGCGGCCCGCCGATTCGTCGGCGCTGGTGTCCATCGCGGGCATCGGCGCGAGCAAGCTCGAGAAGTTCGGATCGGAGGTGCTCGCGCTGCTCGCGGGCACCGACCGATCGGGTGACGTGTAACGCATCGGGAAGAAGTCCCGAAAAACCTGTTGCGCGGGTCTGATCGGGCCTAATAGCCTGCATAAGCCAGGCCGGGAGGGCCTGAAGATCTCTAGGACAGTGGGGAGGTGGCCATCGTGAGGAACTTGACTCTCATCAAGTGCACCCCGGGCTACCCCATGTCCTCGGGGCACCCGTCTGTCTTCGGTGGCGGTGCCATGGCTGCTGCCCACCTGCCGGTCATCGTCGAGCGCAAGCGGTTCGCCCGCGAGCTGACGGCTGTCCGCGTGCAGACCCAGACCATCGATCTCCCGTCCATTGTGTCCGCTCCACCTCACGAGCGAAGGCCTTGACCGACAGGTCAAGAACCAAGGCTCACGAAGGCCGCGGACCCGGAAACGGATCCGCGGCCTTCGTGTTTTTTCAGGTCAAACCGCGACAAGAGAACACCTACAAGGAGAAAACCCTGATGAGTACCGCGACTGTCCCGCTCGAGCGCGGGGCACCACCGGACCTTCTCGGCGTGAGCGAACTGCTCGACGTGGCACCTTCGGCCGGTCTCGACCTGCCGTGCCGCTCGGGCGACAACCCCGACCTGTGGTTCGCCGACACCCCGTCCGACCTCGAGCAGGCCAAGCGGCTCTGCGTGGACTGCCCGGTCCGCTCGGAGTGCCTGGCCGGCGCGCTTGCGCGGCAGGAGCCGTGGGGCGTGTGGGGTGGCGAGATCTTCGAGCGCGGCGTGGTCATCGCACGCAAGCGGCCGCGTGGCCGTCCGCGCAAGGAGGACGTCGCTCGTGAGGCGGCCGAGCGTGCTGCCCGTGCACAGGAGGCAGCGGCATGACCCGCCACCAGGTCGCCACACCGGCCAACCATCTCGATCTGATCCTCCCGGAGGGAACCAAGACAATGTTGCTCTACGAAAATCTGGCAAGAGAACGAATGCGCGAGGCGGAACAGGACGCTGCTGAGCAGCGCCTGGGCCGCCGGTTGAACTCCGCACGCCGCTGGGAAAGGCTCTCGGCGTGGGCAGCCAGACGAGCGAGGCGCGCTCAGGACCTGCTCTAGTTCAACCAGCACACGACCAGCACCGCCCGCCCCGGCACCGTGCCAGGGCGGGCGGTGCTGTCGTCATTACCACCCGGCACGCCTGATTTTTTTCCCGCGACGCGCGGAATTCCCGCCTACTGCCATCGCGTGTGACTTCGTTGCCCCACAAGGCTTCCGCGTGCCATGCCGAATCGCGATGCCCCCGGTTATCGGGCGCGGAACGTGCCGGAAACACGGTTGTCACCGAAGCCACCGAAATCCGTCGTATCGTGCTGGGTTGGTTCGACCCGGAGTTCCCCGAGCGGGGCGGAGATGACACGAGACGACGGTTCGCAGAACTCGGCCACCGCCGGCAGGCGGCGGTCGCGTAAACGAACCAAGGGCATCGGCCGCACAGGCGCCCGATTCCCAGCCTTCCACGACGACGAACCCGACGAGACAGACGAAACCCCCGATACCGGCACCGTCGCCCCGAGCGAAGCCCCCGGCGGCGACGCCCTCGCCCGCAGCGAAGCACCCGACCATGGCGAGGCCGGTGCCCGAAGCGAAGTTCCCAGCCAGGACGCCCGGGCCCGAAGCGAAGTCCCCGGCCATGACGCCCCCTGGGCCCGAAGCGAAGTCCCCGGCTACGACGCCTGGGCCCGAAGCGAAGTCTCCAGCCACGACGCCTGGGCCCGGGGCGAAGTTCCGGGCCATGACGCCTGGGCCCCGGGCGAAGTTCCCGGCTACGACGAGCCCTGGGCCCGAGGCGAAGTCTCCGACCATGGCGAGATCTCCGCTCGCGGCGAAGTCCCCGGCCGCAAAGCTCCTGTCCGCGGCGACATCATCAGCCATGCCGAAGCCTCGGCCCGCGGCGGAGTTCCTGGTCATAGCGAAGCGTCAGGCCGCGGCGGAGTTTCGGGTCATAGCGAAGCGTCAGCCCGCGGCGAAGCCCCTGGCCATGGCGAAGCGTCAGCCCGCGGCGAAGCCCCTGGCCATGGCGAGGCCTCAGCCCATGGCGGAGTGCCTGGCCGCGGCGAAGGTTGGGCAACCAGCGAAGCGTCCGTCGCTCGCACAGCGTCCGTCGCTCGCACAGCGTCGGTCGCTCGCACAGCGTCGGTCGCTCGCAAAGCCCGCGCCGTCGAAGCCGCACACGGGCCACCCCCGGGCCCCGCCCCCGCCCCCTTCCCACCCGCCGCCTCCACCTCCTCTTCGCTCGCTCGCCCCTCCTCCGCTCATGCCTCGCCCTCCCGGGGGTCGGCTGCCCGCCCGTCGGGCCATGGGACCTCGGATTACCCGGCTTCCGAGCACCCTTCGTCAGGTGACCGGTCGTCACGCCACCTGCCTTCGGGCCAGGTGTCCTCGGCGTATTCGTCGGCGCTTGGTGCGGCTGGCCGTGTCTCCGGGCACGCGTCGGGCGGTGGTCTTCCGGCCGGGCACGCTTCGGGGGAGGACGTGACCTCACGTGACGGGTCGTCGGGCCGTCTGTCTTCGGGTGGTGCGTCTTTGGGCCAGGTGTCCTCGGCGTACTCGTCGGCGGGGCTTGGTGCGGCTGGCCGCGTCTCCTCCGGGCACGCCTCGGTTGGTGGCCTTCCGGCCGGGCGTGCCTCGGGGGACGACGCGTCCTCGGGTGACGTGTTGTCCGGGCACGTGCTGGACGGGCACGCCTCAGCCGAACACGCCTTCGTCGAGTACGCGGTGGTCCCTGACGGGTCGGGCGACGACGGTGCCGACGGCGACGTCGAACTCGTCGGGCGTACCGGGGCTCGGTTCGGGCCGTACTCGGTGCGCAAACCCAAGCGGGCCAAGGCAGCCGGCGCCGGGAGCACCCCCGTTGTCGACGACCCGGTCGTCGAGACGCCGCCCGGCGAGCCGACGCCCGAGCAGTCCGCCGAGCGCACCGTGCCGCTGATCAAACCGTGGGCTGGTGCTCTCGTCCGGCCCTACGCGCACACCGGTGGTCGCACCCGCTCCAGTCACACCCTCGAACTCGAGGCGCTCGTCTCCAGCAGTCGGCATCCCGGCGCCGGCGACGCCGCGCTCACCACCCACCACCGGCGGATGATCGTCGACATGTGCGTCCAGCCGCGGTCGGTCGCCGAGGTGGCCGCGTTGCTGTCCGTGCCGCTCGGGGTCGCGCGGGTCCTGCTCGGCGACCTCGCGACCGCGGGCCTCGTCGTCGTTCACCCCACCGCCGGTACCAGCGGTGACGGTGAACCCGACCTCGCGTTCATGCGCCGCGTGCTCGTCGGCCTACGACGCCTGTGACGCGCGACCGCTACCGTCGCTCGCATGGCGCACAAGCACACCCACGACAACATCAACTGGCCTGCTCGTCTCTCCTCCCTTCGTCGTGCCGACGAGCTTGACGCTCGCTATGACCGCCAGGTCGCCGACCGGCTCGTCGACCTCCTCGGTGCCGACACCAAGCCGGTGGTCGTCGACGTCGGCTCGGGCGGTGGTGGCATGAGCGTCGCTTTCGCCCAGGCCCTCGCCGCGCGGGGCGGTGGCCGGGTCGTGCTCAGCGACGCCGTCGGTGAGCTGCTCGACCCCGCTACCGCGCTCGTCCAGGAGGCTGCGGCCGGCACCTCGGTCGCCGTCGACGCAGTCCGGGCCGACGCCGCCGACGACCAGCTCGCGGACCTGCTGCCACCGGCCGACCTGGTGTGGGCGTCACGCGTGGTGCACCACCTCCCTGACCAGCAGGCGGCCATCGACCGGTTGGCGCGGGTGCTCGCGCCCGGTGGCTGGCTGGCGTTGTCCGAGGCGGCCTCGCGATGCGCTGCCTGCCGTGGGACCTCGGCATCGGCGAACCCGGGCTCGGCAACCGGCTGACCGCGGCACGTGACGCCTGGTTCGTCCGCATGCGCGCCGAAATGCCCGATGTGCGGTCGCTGCCGGTCGGCTGGAACAAGGCCCTCGAGGCGGCCGGGCTGACCGACGTGTTCTCGTTCAGCTACGTGATCGACCACCCCGCCCCCGCGCCCGAAGCCGTCCGACTGTCCGTTGTGGACTGGATCGCATGGATGGCCGGCGTGGGGGAGGTGGAGCTGTCCGACACCGACCGGGCGACCGTCGCCCGTCTCGTCGACCCCGCTGACGAGGCCTACGCCGGGGCGCGGGACGACGTGTTCATCCTCAGCGCCTCGACCGTCTACCTTGGACGGAAAGCCGCCTGACGTAAGCTTCCGCGCCATGGTTGACGATCCCGAACCGGCCGCCGCGCACTGCGTGCGTTGCGGCCGGTCCCGCGCCGAGGCGCCACCCGCGGAAGCACTCGCCTGGGCCATGACCCACGACGAGCGGGGCCGCACCTGGCTGTGCCCGGCATGCGCACGCACCCACGCGCGCGACATCGAGGGAAAGCTGCCCGACGAATACTGGTGATCCCCGGCGCGAGCCTTGGCAAGCCGGAGGAGAAGCCGTCGTCCGGCGGTGCGCAGGTACGCGACAAGCGTGTGTCGGTGGTTCATGTTCGTGCTCCTGGAAGACTCGTGATCAGGGCGTCAGCTCGCGCGGCGGTGAACGTTCGCGGCCGCTGACGCGAACGCCGCGACCAGCTCGTCGGTCACCACGACCGGCACGGTGGACAGGCGGTGCGGGTCCGTGCGGTGCAGGGCGATGCCCGCCAGCGACCACAACCGCGGGTCGTGGTGGCGGGTGTGCGGGGACACGTCCCACGCCAGCCGGACCTCCGGCCACCACGCGTCCGGGATGCCCAGCAGCATGCCCGTGTCGTCGTGGACCGGCTGCTGCCACTGCGGTGTCGGCAGCGCCGTGTCGCGCACCAACCGGCGGGCCAGCGTGACCTCCTCCGGCACGACCTCCGCCGTGCCGGTCAGGTCCGGTGTCAGTAACGCTCGGACGGCGGCCGAGCCACGCTGGCTGCCCGCGTCCAGCTCGGCCCGCAGTTCGGTCACCGTGCACCGGCCGATCACCGAGATCAGCAGCTCGCGCAGCTGCTCACGGTCCGCCGACCGTCTCGCCACGTCCAGCGCCGCCCGCGCCAGCGGCGCGTACGGCAGGCCCGCGCAGACCGCGGGGTCCGGTGGTCTCGTGGTGCGTTCGACCGTCAGGTACGAGCGGCTCGCCAGCCTGCGTTCGGCCGGGGCGAGCACGAGCACGTCCGGTGACAGCGGCACGTCCACGCCGTGCGCACGCATCGCGTCGACCCCGGACACCACCGAGCCCGGGCCCGCGTAGGCGATGGCGGCTCGTAACCGCTGTCGTCTCGTCGGGCGGGCAGCGCTCATCAACACCACGCCCGGCAGTACGCGCTGCCATGGACCTGACGGTCGGCAGCGGGTCGTGATCGCGTGGTTCGTCACGCCGCGGGCGCGCAACTCGGCGATCGTGGTGACGTTGTCGGGGGCGGAGATGTGGTGCATGCCCGGTTCGTCGGCGCGTGGGGCCGCGAGCTGAATGGGCTGGGCGAAGTTGGGGACAACGTGTGCGAGCGAATGGGACTTTCGTTCGTCTGGGCCGTGTTCTCAGGCCGCGAAACCCGGCTGCCAGCGGGTGATCAGCTCACGCACCGGCAGCTCGGCGTCCAGCTGGCACAGGATGCCCGTCGACCCACCGAGGACCCGGTGCAACAGCAGGTACTGCGGCGGCAGGTTCAGCGTGCGGCCCGTGCGGAAGTCCTGGCCGCGCATGTTGCTGACACGCATGGCCTGCTTCTGCATCCAGCGTCGCGTGAAGTGGAACGTCTCCGTCTTCAACGGCTCCACGAACGGCGCCAGGTACGCGTAGACGTGCTCCGCCTCCGGCTGCTGGCGGGCGTCCGCGCGGATGAAGTGCTCCTCCCGCAGCAGCTCCAGCAGCTCGCACGACCGGCCCTCGAGCGCGAGCCGCATCATCCGGCCGTGCGCGGGCGGCAGTCCGTCCGGCAGCTGCGCCACCGCACCGAAGTCGATCACGCACAGACGGCCGTCGGCCATCAGCATGAAGTTGCCCGGGTGCGGATCCGAATGCAGGCGGCCCGCCCGTGCCGGCGACGAGTAGTGGAACTCCGCCAGCCGCAACCCGGCCAGGTCACGCTCCTCACGCGACCCGTCACGGATGACCGACGACAGCGGCCTGCCCTCGACCCACTCCGTGATCAGCACCTTCGGCGCGCTGGCCACGACCCTCGGCACCAGCACGTGTTCGTCACCGGCGAACGCCTTCGCGAACGCCCGCTGGTTGTCGGCCTCCGACCGGTAGTCGAGCTCCTCGCTCATCCGGTCCGACAGCTCCTGCAGGAGCGGCTTCACCTCGGTGCCCGGCACGACCGCCTGGAACAGCTTGCTGAACCGCTGCAGTTGCCGCAGGTCGGACATCAATGCCTGGTCAGCGCCCGGGTACTGGACCTTGACGGCCACCTCCCGGCCGTCGTGCCACACCGCCTTGTGGACCTGGCCGATGCTCGCCGCGGCGGCGGGCTCGTCGTCGAACGACGCGAACCGCTCCTCCCACCTGCGGCCCAGCTGCTCGGCGAGCACCCGGCGCGTCGTCTGGCTGCTCATCGGCGGCGCCGCCGACTGCAGCTTCGTCAGCGCCTCCCGGTACGGCTCCGCCATCTCGTTCGGCACCGCGGCCTCGAACACGGACAGTGCCTGCCCGAACTTCATCGCGCCGCCCTTGAGGGTGCCGAGCACGGCGAACAGCTGCTCGGCCGTCCGCGCGGACAACTCGGCGTTCACCTGCTCGGCGTTCTGGCCGACCAGGCGTTTCCCCCACCCGCCGACCGCTCGGCCGGCGACTCCGAGCGGGATGCTGGCGAGCCGCGCAGTCCGTGCCGCGGTCTTACGAGGCATCTCCGTCACGATCCGATTGTCTCAACTCATCGTCGGTGTCCGCAGCAACTTTGGCGCAGTGCACCAACCCGTCACGCTGCCGAGCGGCGGCCCCGCACGGGCACTGCGGGTGCGCTGACCAGGAACGATGCCGAACAGCGGCCGTGCGCGGCTCCACTGCGACACTTGTCTCACATGTCGCGGGGCGCTCCGCAGCGCCCCGCAGCCACGCCGCGGCCTCCAGCACCTGGGACGCCGCGAACGCCGCCGTCGCCTGGGTGCCGGCCAGATCCGTGAGCTGCGTCTGGCCCGAAAGCTGGACGGCGAGCTGCGGCCAGCACGCGTCCCGGTCGCATCGCTGCAGGTCAGCGCATCGCAGGCAGCTCGTGAGACCGGGCACCACGAACGGGCCCACGATGCCGATCGTGTCCCGCACCCGGACGAACAGGTGCGGGATCGCCGCGCGCATCACCAGGTCGACCCGCTCCGGTCTCGGCACCAGCGTGTCGGCGAGAACCACCAGGTCAGGTGCCCGTGTCGCGTCGAAGTGGGTGGTGCGGACGTCCGGCTCCGCCCTGCGGAGCGCGCGGCGCGCGGCCACCAGACGCGGCGTGCCGACGTCCTGCGCGCGGTAGCCGGCCCCGACGTCCTCCGGGCGGACCGCACCCGTCGCCGCGACGTGCACCCAGCCGACCCCCACCGACGCGAGCAGGCAGCCGATGGCGAGCGCCAGCCTGCCGTCGCCCTGCACGGCGACCGCCACCTCACTTCGCCCGATCGGGTGGTCCTTCGGCGGCAGTCCCCTCGCGAGGGCGTGGACCTTCGCCGCCGCCACCTCACCCGCCAACCGGGCCGGTGTCGGGGTCGCGTCCTCCAGAAGTCCCTGGTCATCGAGGCTGCCGAGCAGCTCAGCGAGTTGCCTGCGGTCCCGGTCGGCAAGACCGGCGGCCAGCTCGTCCCATGTGCGGTCGCCGGTGAGGCGGCAGGCGGCCGCCATCACCCGGTCCGACAGGCCCTCGACCACCTTCGCGTGCCGTGGATCAAGGCCTATCTGCAGCTCACCGCGCTTGCGGCGCAGCACGGGAAGGCCTGCCACGACCCGGGGGCGGACCGGCAGTTGTTTCGTCATGTGGACAGATTCACCGACTTCGGGCCGGCGACGAAATCGTTATCCACAGGCTCCGCAGGTGACCAAGGCCCTGTCGGGGAACGCCCTCCGAATTGTCGGTGGGGCGTCGTAACGTGGCAGCCGTGGCCGAATCCAGAGTCGAAGTGCGGCGCAGCAAGCGCCGCACGCGCACCGTGACCGCGTATCGCGACGGCGACACGCTGGTCGTGTTGATCCCTGCCCGGCTGTCGAAGGCCGAGGAGGCGCACTGGGTCGCCGAGATGCAGCGGAAGCTGCTGAAGGGCGAGCCTCGGAAGCTCCCACCGACGAAGCCGTCGGACGAGGCGCTGTTACGTCGCTGTGCCGAGCTGTCGGCCAAACATCTTCAGGGTCGCGCCGTGCCGAACAGTGTTCGGTGGGTGCCGCCCATGCGCACCAGGTGGGCGTCCTGCACGCCCGTCGACAAGACGATCCGGGTGAGCGAGCACCTCAAGTCCGTGCCCGGCTGGGTGCTGGACTACGTGCTCGTGCACGAGCTGGCGCACCTGCTGGTGCCCTCGCACAACGCCAAGTTCTGGGACCTGGTGCGGGAGTACCCGAAGACCGACCGGGCCATCGGGTACCTCGAGGGGCTGTCCGCGGCCGCTGGGCTGGGGGTGGTGGCCGAGGACTGAGGGGGGAACGTGGCGTGGGGGTGGGGGACTGGGGATGGCGGTTCGGGGCCGGTGACGAGGTCCGGCGGTTCGTGCTCGACGGCCGCGCTGGTGGGCGCGGCCGGGCGAGCCGGAACGCACTGAAGGGTCCTCCGGGACGTGGCCGCGTCTCGAAGAACCCTTCGCGTGATGCTCAGCTCTGAGCGGGGTCAGCCCTGCTCGTCGGCGTCCTTGCCGGTGTCCTCCCGGTCGCGCTTGGCCTGCTCCTCGCGCTCCAGCGCGGCGATCGGGTCGTCGTCCAGCGCGGGCTTGCTGCCCACGCGCTCGGCGAAGTCCATCGGCTCGTCCAGGTCCTCCGCGGTGGGGACCAGGTCGGGGTGGGCCCAGATGCCGTCGCGGGCTTCGAGGCCGTGCTGGTCGCCGACCAGGCGCCACAGGGCCGCGGCCGCACGCAGGCGCCTCGGGCGCAGCTCGAGACCGACCAGCGTGGCGAACGTCTGCTCGGCCGGGCCGCCGCTGGCACGCCTGCGGCGCAGCGTCTCGCGCAGCGCGTCCGCGCCGGGCAGCCGCTCGGTCACCGCGTCGCCGACGACCACGTCGACCCAGCCTTCCACCAGGGCCAGCAGCGTCTCCAACCTGGTCAGAGCCGCTTTCTGCTCCGGGGTGGTCTGCGGTTCGAGCATGCCCGACTGCATGGCCTCTTCGATCGACTGCGGGTTCGCCGGGTCGATGCGCGTCGCCAGCTCCTCGAGGGCCGAGGTGTCGACGCGGATGCCGCTCGCGAACTCCTCGACCGTCGCCAGCAGCCGCTGCCGCAGCCACGGCACGTGCGCGAACAGGCGCTGGTGCGCTGCCTCCCGGGCCGCGAGGAACACCAGGACCTCGCTGTTCGGGCGTTCCAGGCCGTTCGTGAACTCCTCGATGTTCTGCGGCAGCAGCGCCACGGTCGCAGGCGGGCCGAGCGGCAGGCCGATGTCGGTCGACGTCAGCACCTCCGACGCCAGCTGCGCCAGCGCGTTGCCCAGCTGCGAACCGAACGCCATGCCACCCATCTGGCTGACCATCGACAGCAGCGGCCCCGCAGCCTGCTTCGCCTCCGCGGGCAGCGCCTCCACCCACGCGCCCGACACGCGGCGGGCCACCGGGTCACACAGGCGCTGCCACGTCGGCAGGGTGTTCTCCACCCAGTCGCGCGGCGTCCACGCCTTCACGGCCGTGGCCCCCGTCGGGAGGATCGTCGCCGGATCGAGCCACATCTCCGCGAGGTGCACCGCGTCGGTCACCGCGCTCTGGAACTCCGTCGACGTGCGGAAACCCACGTCGCCCGAGGTCAGGCGCTGCATCGCGATCTGTTTCGCCAAGTCGTAGTTCACCGGCCCGGCCGAGCTGCCGGCCTGGCTGAGCATCTGCCCGAGCTGGCTGAGCATCTGGCCGAGCTGGTTGAACGCCTCAGCGGGGTTCTCGCCCTGCCCTGAGGGCTCCTTCTTGCCACGGTCGTCCGGGTTCGGCGGTCCGAAGCCAAAGGGAAACTCGGTCATGTGTCCACGGTACGCGGACACGCCACGCCAGTAACGCGCGGTGATTCGCTCATCGAGAACACGCCGTACCCTGTCAACCCGTGAGTGACACCCCGAGCTCCCACGCCGAGGCCCCGCGGACGATCGGTTACGAACCGGGCACAGACCGCCCACGCGGGATGACCCGGCGCGGATGGACCGTGGCGATCAGCTTCGTCCTGGTGGCGGCGCTCGCGCTCATCGGCGGGTTCGTGAAGGTCCCGTACGTCTCCATCGGCCCCGGCCCGACCTACGACACGCTCGGCGACGTCGATGGTCAGGCCGTCATCGAGGTCGACGGCACCAAGACCTACCCGACCAGCGGGCAGCTGCGGATGACCACCGTGTCGATCAACGACGACGTCACGCTGTTCGACGCGCTCGCCAGGTGGGTCAGCGGCCGCTACGCGCTCGCGCCGCGCGACGAGTACTACGGCCCCGGCCAGACCCAGGAAGACCTCGAGCGCGAGAACAAGATCATGTTCCAGGACTCGCAGAGCGCGGCCGAGACCGCGGCGCTGCGGCTGCTCGACAAACCGGTCAAGGTCGTCGTCCAGGAGATCACCCGCGACGCGCCGGCCGATGGTGTCATCCAGCCGGGTGACCGCCTGTGGGTGGTGAACGGGAAGAACATCGCCGTGCAGGAGGACGTGCGCGAGGCGCTCAAGGGCACCAAGCCCGGGCAGACCGTCTCGGTGACGTTCCAGCACGAGGACGAGCCGAAGAAGACCGTCGACATCAAGCTCGGCAAGGCCAGCGACTTCGGCAGCGACGACCGGGCGGAGGGGTTCATGGGCCTCGCGCCCGCCGACCGCGCCGACGTCGACTTCGAGACCACCATCCACCTCGAGGACGTCGGCGGCCCGTCCGCCGGGCTGATCTTCGCGCTGGCGATCGTCGACACGCTCACGCCCGGTGAGATGGAGGACGGCCGCACCGTCGCCGGCACCGGCGCGATCGACGTGAAGGGCAACGTCCAGGCCATCGGTGGCATCCCGTTCAAGCTGATCGCCGCGAAGGAGGACGGGGCGACCACGTTCCTCGTGCCCGCCGAGAACTGCGCGGAAGCGAAGTCGAACACGCCCGACGGCCTGCAGCTGGTGAAGGTGGAGACGCTGGCGGGCGCGGTCGAGGCGCTCAAGGACCTCGACGCGGGGCGCACGCCGCCGAGCTGCTAGTTGTCCACAGCCCGGTGAGTTGTCCACAGGCAAGATCGACATCGGGGGGATTGTCGGTGGGTACCGGTAGACTGGCAAGGCGGGTGGCCCCCGGGATCGGGTGGGGTTTGCCAACCGGGCGCGTCGCGGTTCGGTGGGCGGTTCTGGCCGCGGATTGACGAGCGTTCGTCGGGCGTTCGAGGGCGTTCGAGGGCTCGACGGGGTCTTGACGGGCTTTCAGGGGGCCGCCGGTCCTGGTGATGGGGGACCGGCGGTGCCCTGGTCTTCGACGGTGTTCGCCCAGGTCAGCGGAGGGTGTCCAGCAGGGCGTCGGTCAGGTTGGGGGCCAGTTCCGGGTGCTCGATGATCTCGTCGTCGCCCTCCTGGCTCCGCAGGCGCAGCACGCACGCGGCCGTCCCGTCGCGCAGGACGGCGGCCACCAGGCGGGCCTCGCGGCGGCGCGGGTGTTCGGCGGCGATGCGGCGCAGCGCGTCCGTGTCACCGGTCTCGTGCCCGTCGGGCAGGGTGTCCTCCGCGTCCGGCGGCAGCACCACGATCTCCTGCGCCACGGCGCAGCCCTGCACCGCGTCCGGCCACATGATCCCCGCCAGCGCCTCCGCCAGGTCCTCGTTGGGCAGCTGGTCCTGGGCGACCGGCGTCAGGAACGCGCCCGCGTCGACCTGGGCGGCGAGTTCGGGGTTCGCCTCCACCAACTCGGCGGTCGGGACCAGGGCGAACAGCTGCGGGGGCTGGTCCCACCCGGCCGTCGACACGAAGTCGTCGACCTCCCGGGCGGCGGCGGACAGGTGCTGGGCATGGCTCGCGGGCATACCTGCCATCCTCGCCTATTCTCGCGATCGGCTATTTCGACCTACCCGAACGGGAACCTGACAGGGCCGGAATAGAGTTGGACATCTAGGACAGCCCTCGGCAGTCCTGCGAACACTGGTCAACACAGGGAGTGCACCGTGGCCACCAGGCCCCCGATCGGCATGCCGAAGCTGTCCCGACGCGCCAAGATCCTCCTGAGCATCGCCGGTGTCCTGATCCTGGTGCTGATCGTCGGCGCCCGGCTGCTGGACACCTACGTCGACTGGCTCTGGTACGGCGAGGTCGGGTTCCGATCGGTCTTCACCACGGTGATCGTCACCAGGATCATCCTGTTCTTCGCGATCGGGCTGCTGGTCGGCGGGCTGCTGGCGGTGAGCCTCGCCATCGCCTACCGGTCGCGGCCGGTGTTCGTGCCGGTCTCCGGCGCGGACGACCCGCTCGCCCGCTACCGGTCGACCATCGTGCAGCGCGTCCGGCTGTTCGGGATCGGCGTCCCGCTCGTCGTCGGGGCCATCGCGGGGGCGGCGGGCCAGGGCGAGTGGCAGCCCGTCCAGCTGATGCTCAACGCGCAGCCGTTCGGCCAGACCGACCCCGAGTTCGGCAAGGACGTCGGCTTCTACGCGTTCACGCTGCCGTTCATCAGCTGGCTCATCACCTGGCTGTTCGTCGCGCTCGCCATCGCGGGCATCGGCGCGCTCGTCACGCACTACATCTTCGGCGGCATCCGCCTGGGCACCAAGGGCGACAACTTCTCCGTCCCCGCCCGCGTCCAGCTGTCCGTCACCGCCGGCCTGTTCGTCGTCGTCCTCGCCGTCGACTACTTCTTCGAGCGCTACGAACTGCTGTTCTCCACCCGCAACGGCCTGTTCGACGGCGCCACCTACACCGACCTCAACGCGGTGCTGCCCGCCAAGCTCATCCTGATGTTCATCGCCGGGTTCTGCGCCGTCGCGTTCTTCGTCGGCGCGTTCGTGCGGAACCTGCAGCTGCCCGCCATCGCGATCGTGCTGCTCATCCTCTCCAGCATCCTCGTCGGCTGGGCGTGGCCGACCGTGCTGCAGCAGTTCTCCGTCAAGCCGAACGAGGCGGAGAAAGAGGCGATGTCCATCGAACGGAACATCAACGCGACCAAGTACGCGTTCGGGCTCACCAACGACAAGGTCACGTTCGAGGACTACCAGGGTGACGCCTCCGTCGACGCCGCCACCTCCGAGAAGGTGAAGGCCGACACCGGCACCATCCCCAACATCCGCCTGCTCGACCCGAGCATCCTGTCCCGCACCTTCACCCAGCGCGAAGGTGGCGAGAACTTCTACGGCTTCCCGAGCAAGCTCGACGTCGACCGCTACGAGGTCAACGGCAAGGTCCAGGACTACATCGTCGCGGCCCGCGAACTCGACTCCACGCGGCTCGCCGCCAACCAGACGTCCTGGATCAACCGGCACCTCGTCTACACCCACGGCAACGGCTTCGTCGCCGCGCCGGCCAACCGCATCAACCGCGCGCTGGCCGAAGGCGAGTCCAGCGGTGAAGGCGGCTACCCGGTCTTCACCGTGAGCGACCTCGAGGCGCTCGAGAACAACGCGGACATGGACATCCCGGTCACCGAACCGCGGATCTACTACGGCGAACTCGCCACCGACTACGCGATCGTCAACGCGCGCGGCGAGTACGACACCCCGCTCAACCAGGACTACCGCTACAAGGGCAAGGGCGGCGTGCCCGTCGACGGCTGGTTCAACCGGTTCGTCTTCTTCGCCCACTACGGCGAGCGGAACATCCTGTTCTCGAGCGACATCAGCGACGGCTCGAAGATCATGTACAACCGTGATCCCCGGGACCGCGTCAGCCGTGTCGCGCCGTGGCTGACCGTCGACGGCGATCCGTACCCGGCGGTGGTCGACGGCCGCATCCAGTGGATCGTCGACGGCTACACCACGCTCGACAACTTCCCGTACGCGCAGCGCACCCCGCTCGGCGAGGTCACCAATGACTCGCTGACCGGTGTGGCGCGGCAGGAGAACCGGGACATCAGCTACATCCGGAACTCCGTCAAGGCCACCGTCGACGCGTTCGACGGGACCGTGACCCTGTACGCGATCGACGACAAGGACCCCGTGCTGAAGGCCTGGGAGAGCGTCTTCCCCGGCACCGTGAAGCACGGCGAGATCCCCGAGTCGCTCCGCGAGCACTTCCGCTACCCGGAGGACCTGTTCAAGGTGCAGCGTGAGCTGCTCGCGCAGTACCACGTCGAGAACGCCGGACAGTTCTTCTCGACCCAGACGTTCTGGGACGTGCCGTCCGACCCGACGGGCAGCAACAACGAGGCAGGTGGGGCAGCGCCCAACCAGCCGCCGTACTACGTGCTCGCGCAGGCGCCAGGGCAGGCCGAGCCGACGTTCCAGCTCACCAGCGCCATGACGCTGCTGCGCAGGCAGTTCCTCGCCGCGTGGGTGTCGGTGTCGTCCGACCCGGATGACTACGGCCAGTTCAGGGTCCTGCGACTACCCGCGCAGGACCAGACGAAGGGTCCCGGCCAGGTCCAGAACGAGTTCGAGACCACCGACGAGGTGACCGAGAACAGAACTCTGTTCCAGAACCCGAACGTCAACGTCATCTACGGGAACCTGCTGACGTTGCCGGTCGCGGACGGCCTCCTCTACGTCGAACCGATCTACATCGAGCAGAAGGACGAGAACGCGTTCCCGCAGCTCGCCCGCGTGCTCGTGTACTTCGGCGGCCGCGTCGGGTTCGCGCCGACGTTGCAGGCGGCGCTGGAGGAGATCTTCGGCGAAGGCGCAGGCGGCGAGGTGACACCGCCGGAGGAAGGCGGGCAGCCGCCGGAGACCGAGACCCCGACCACGCCACCCGGCACGACCACGCCGCCGCCGTCCTCCGGCGGGGAGAACCCCGGGATGGACAAGGCCGTGCAGGACATCGGCAACGCGCTCGAGGCGTTGAAGAACGCCCAGCAGTCCGGTGACTTCGCCGCTCAGGGCCAGGCGCTGTCCGACCTGGAGAAGGCCGTCGCCGCCTACGAGTCCGCCAAGGCCAACCCGCCGTCGGGTGGCGGCGGCTGAGTCGACCGATTTGACCGAAAACGCGGCCTCCCGACTCGAATCGGGAGGTCGCGTTTTTCGTCTGGAAGGGCTAGCGCGATCCGGCATTGCGCCGAATGTCACGTCGCCGGACACGAAAAAGCACGGCCGTCCGCGGTGCGGACGACCGTGCTTGCTTCACCGCTTCAAGACATCGGGTGTCGTCGAACAGAGCCAGGGAGAGCCAAGTTATCCACTGTGGACGCACGAGCACGCAACAGTGACACCGCGATGCCATTTGTCAATTCCGGCCGGCTCCGGGCGCGGTTCCGCGCCCGCGAAACTTCCGGAGGTCAGCTCTTCTTCGCGCGCGTCCTGCGCTTGGCGGCGGGCTTGGCCGACTTCGCCTGCTTCGACTCGGCCTGCGCCTCCTTGTAGGCCTCGACGACGTGCGACGGGATGCGGCCGCGGCCGGCCAGCTCGTAACCGTTCTCCAGCGCCCACTCGCGGATCTGGCCGGCCTCACCGGCGTTCGCGGACTTGCCGGCCTGGCCAGGACGGGTGCCGCGCTTGATGCGGCCACCGGTGCGGCGCGCCGACTCGACGAACTCGGAGAGGCTTTCCCGCAGCCTTTCGGCGTTGGCTTCCGAGAGGTCGATCTCGTAGCTCACGCCGTCCAGGCCGAACAGGACGGTGGAAACGTCCTGCGAGCTGGTGCCGTCCAGGTCGTCGACGAGCTGTACCAATACCTTCTGAGCCATCTGGCTGCTCTCCCTTGGACGCCGTTGCACGAGACATGCGTGCACACCCGTTGGTTTGTGTCGGCACACTAGCAAATAAGCGGCCTGGAACCGAAACGAACCGGGATCGCTCCTGGTTCCGCACTGTCCGAACGCGACTCCGCGCCGTGAGCACCTTCCCGGCGCCATTTCCAGCGGATGCAAGGCGACTTACCGGATTCAATTCACTCGATCGATGAACGGCCGCCCAATTGCGCCGGGTGTCCACACGGGAGCGGTGAGCGGACATGAATGTGACGCGCATTACGGGTGCACGCAAAAGAACGATGGCCCCTCGGAGGATCTCCGAGGGGCCATCGTCCCTGGTAGCGGGGACAGGATTCGAACCTGCGACCTCTGGGTTATGAGCCCAGCGAGCTACCGAGCTGCTCCACCCCGCGTCGTTGTGTTCATAACTATACGCGTGGTTTCGAGGGGGTTTCCACCGGGGGGTCACTTGTGCTCTGACCTGCGCAAAGGCGGGGTTTCGGGGAGGGGTGGGCTCGCCGGCGATGTGGGGTCGCCGGGGGGCGGGGGCGACGGGATGGGGGTGGGCGGCGAGGGGCGGGTGGGTCGCGAGGTGGAGGGCGACGGCGCGGGGATGGGAGGGATGTGGGGCAGGTGGTGTGGGAAATGGGGGACAAGAAAGCGGTGTGAGGAAGGGCGGGGAGATGAGCCGGGGAAGGGGCTTGGGGCGGCTGTGGGGACGGGTGCGGAAAGGCGAGTGAGGAAAGGGGTGAGGGGAGGGGTCGGGGAAGGTGCGGCGAGGGAGCGGCCGAGGGGCTGGGGAAGAGCGGTTAGGGGAATCGGCGGCCAGAGGGCGGCAGTGAGAGGGCGGCAGTGAGAGGGCGGCAGTGAGAGGAGGGCAGTGAGAGGGCGGCAGTGAGAGGAGCAGCGAAGAGAAGAGCGGCCAGGGGGAGCAGCGGGGGAAGGGCGGCGAGCGGTAAGGACGCCAGAGGAAGGGGTGCGAGCGGAGGGCGACGCGGCGAAGGGCGGAGAGCGGAAGTGCGATGAGGGGGAAGGCGGTGAGGTCAAGGGGCAGCGAGGGGAAAGGCGGTGAGCGGAAAGGCCGCGAGAGGAATGGCGGCGAGCGGAGGGCGACGCGGGGGAAGAGCGGCGAGGTCAAGGTGGCGAGGTCAAGGGTGGTGAGGGGGAATGGTGGGGAGAGGAAGGGCGGCGGGGGAGGCGGTCGGGGGAGCGGTGCCGAGCGGAAAAGTGCCGAGGGAAAGAGCGGTCAGAGGAGCGGCGAATGGGAAGGACGGCGAGGGAAGAACCGTCAGGCAAGGCGGTGGGGGACGGGCAGCCAGGGAAGGCGGTGGGGGAAGGCGTGGCGACAGAAGAGTGATGGGGCGAAAGAACAGCGAAGAGAAGTGCTCTCAGGGGGAGCGACGGAGGGGAAGGCGGTGAGGGGATGGACGTGAGGTGGGGGCGGTGAGGTCGGGATGCCGAGGCGGGGGATGGCGAGGCCAAGGGGGATGAGGTGAATGTCGGCGAGTGGGAGTGCGGCCGCGGAGGCGGTGAGGGTAAGTGCGGCGCAGGGAGGTGCAGCCAAGGAGGCGGCGAAGGGGGATGGTCGGCGAGGTTCAGGCCGACGAGAGGAAGGACAGCCGCGGGATGCGGTTCGGGGGGAGAGTGCCGGGGACGTGCAGCTGAAGAGGCAGAGGGAGAGCGGCGTGGGAAGTGTGGTCGGGGAGGTAGTGCGGGGAAGGGCGGAGTGGGGAAGTGCAGCCCGGGGAGGCGGCGTGGGGATGAGCGGCGTGGGGAAGAGCAGCGTGGGAAGAGCAGCCGTGAGGTAGCGCGTGAGGAAGTGCAGCCGGGGAGGCAGCGCGGGAGGAGCGCGTGAGGAAGTGCAGCCCGGGGAGGCAGCGCCGGGGAAGAGTGGTGCGGGGAAGAGCGGTCCGGGGAGGCGGCGAGGGGACCGGGGCAAGTGGAAGAGCAGAGAGGGGATGTGCGGGCGAGACAGGAGGGCTGTGGGGGAAGTGCGGCGAGGGTGAGGAGCTGGCGAGGGGAAGGAACGGGTGCAGCGGACTTGATGGTGAGTCAGGGGCGGTGTTGCGGAGATGTCCAGCCGGGCGAGCGGTGGGAAGGGCTGCGGGGAGGGGGCGGGGATGAGCAATGGAGCTTGGGAGCGAGTTGGGACGGTGGAGGCAGGTGGTGGAGATGGACGGGTGACGGGAATGGACGGCGGTGCGGTGAAGCTAAGTGGGAGTTGGCTGGCCTAGATCAGCGCTGGGGAGCGGTGGTGGGTCGAGGACCTGGGGGCGGAGTTGGCAGTGGAGACGGGCCGGATTGGTCAGCATTGATCGACACTGAAGATGCGTGGGTGGAGATGAGTGTGGGAGTTCGGCGTTGCGGGAAGGGTGGGTTGAGTCGCGGAGCGGGGTGCTCGTGATGCGCCGGGCAGATCGGAGACGGGGAACGGCCTGATTGGGTGGCTGGCGGAGGGAAGGGACAAAGAGGAGCGCAGCCATGCGAGAGAAGGCCCGGCCTGGGAATGTCTGGGACGGGCGGTCTTCGGCGGGTGGGAGCGGCGGTGTGAGCGATGTGGACGAAAGACACTCCTCCATTTGGCGGAGGTCTGAACCACTGAAGTCGCTGCGGGGGCGGAAGTTTCGGCTCTGAGAGAAGTCGGTCTTGGGGATTTCCAGTTCGGACAGTGGCTGCACGCGGCGCATGCACGTGCACATGACCGTGCGAAGGCGCTAATGAGACGCCTGCTGCTCGTCCACACAGGACTGGACGGGCGTTGTGCACGTGCGACCGTCGCCATCGGGCGCTCGTGTCTCGCATGAGAACGGCCATTGTCGAGGGGGCCCTGTGGATGTTTTACCCGGATGGAGTAGTGGCCTTCTCGGGGCTCGCTGAAGGGCGGAAACCACGCGGAGAAGCGTGGTTCCAGAGCCGGTCGCGGGTGTCGTGAGTGGGGTCTCGGGCGTTCCGTGATCGATGGCGGCTTGGGGGCGCTTCCGCATTTGTGCTGGTACGAGGCCTGGCAGCCGTCCCGAATCGTGAAGTTCTTTCGCGGTGCGAAGGATTCCTTGGCTGCCAGGGGGATCCGGAATCTCGGCGTACTGTTCGACTGGAACTCCCCGGCACAGCCCCCAGAAATAGCACAAGCCACTGTGGACAGATGTCCCGGCCACTGTGGACACCGGCTTCTGTTCGTGGCACGGTGGTAACGTGTCTGAACTGAATGCAACTGCCGCTGCCCTCTTGGGGCTGCTGCACGAAGGTCCGGCTACTGGTGGGCAATTGGTCTCGGCCGCCCGTGATCGATTTGGGTCGTTCTTCAGTGTCACGCGGAGTCAGGTCTACCGCGAGCTCCCCGCTCTCGCCGATGCCGGTTTGGTCCGGCTCGGCAAGCAGGGACCGCGGTCGAGCCAGCAATACCTGGTGACCGCCGCGGGCAAGAAGGCGTTCAAAGCGTGGTTGGGCAGTGAGCCCGGTCCCGACCATCTCCGCAGCCCGTTGATCCTGCGGCTCGTCCACGCGGACGCGCTGACGGCGAAACAGCGGGCGGCGCTCATCGAGTCGGCGAAGAAGGTCTATTCCGACGAACACGACGCGGCGAGGTCGGCGGTCAAGGCCGCGGACGGCGCCTACTCGAAGGCGATCGCTGAGTTCGGGGTGGCACGGGCGAAGGCGGTCCTGAAGCTGCTCGACTCCATTCCCACCTCCTGAAAGGGTCGCCACAAGCGGACGGCGTGCGGGTTCACGGTAGATTCTGAAGACGTGAACCCGGACGTCGCAGCTGACCTGAAGGAACTGTCCGACACCCTCGCCAGCGTCGAGGCCGTGTCGGACCTGGACGCCCTGCGTGCCCAGATCGCGGATCTGGAGGAGCAGGCGGCCCGTCCGGACCTGTGGGACGACCCCGAGTCGGCACAGAAAGTGACGAGCCAGCTCTCCCACAAGCAGAGCGAACTGCGCCGCATCGAGGAGCTGCGACAGCGGCTCGACGACCTCGGTGTGATGTACGAGCTCGCCGAGGAGGAGGGGTCGGCCGACGCGCGTGCCGAGGCGGAAGCGGAGCGTGAGCGGCTGCACACGGACATCGCGTCCATCGAGGTCCGCACCCTGCTGTCCGGCGAGTACGACGAACGCGACGCGATCGTCACCATCCGCTCCGAGGCGGGCGGCGTCGACGCCGCGGACTGGGCCGAGATGCTCCTGCGCATGTACCTGCGCTGGGCGGAGCGGCACGGCTACCCGACCGAGGTCTACGACACCTCGTACGCGGAAGAGGCCGGCATCAAGTCCGCGACGTTCAAGGTCAGCGCCCCGTACGCCTACGGCACGCTGTCCGTCGAGCAGGGCACGCACCGGCTCGTCCGCATCTCCCCGTTCGACAACCAGGGGCGTCGGCAGACGTCGTTCGCCGGGGTCGAGGTGCTGCCGTTCGTCGAGACCAACGACCACGTCGACATCCCCGAGAAGGACATCCGGATCGACGTGTTCCGGTCGTCCGGGCCCGGCGGGCAGAGCGTGAACACGACCGACTCGGCCGTGCGCATCACGCACCTGCCGACCGGCATCGTGGTGTCCTGCCAGAACGAGAAGTCGCAGATCCAGAACCGCGCCGCCGCCATGCGGGTGCTGCAGGCGAAGCTGCTGGAGCGCAAGCGGCAGGAGGAGCGCGCCGAGATGGACGCGCTCAAGGGTGACGGCGGGTCGTCGTGGGGCAACCAGATGCGGTCGTACGTGCTGCACCCGTACCAGATGGTCAAGGACCTGCGGACCGAGTACGAGGTCGGCAACCCCGGCAGCGTGCTCGACGGGGAGATCGACGGGTTCCTCGAGGCCGGTATCCGCTGGCGGCGGACGCAGGCGGCCTGATCCGCGGCCGGGGGCCGGCCTCCGGCCCCCGGTTTCCAGCCTACGACGTGGGACCGACATTTTCGGGCTCGCTGGGTGAGGGCTGTGGACAACTCGCGGTGGGTGCCGCACCGCTGATCACGTAACGATCGGTTGTCCGGTTCACGACCGGGCCGTTTCGGTGCCCGGGCGGCCGCCGGCCCCCGGTTTCCAGCGTAGTGGCGAGGGGTGACATCGCCGCCGCGCTTGTGTGGGGTTGTCCACAGTCTGGGGGGTTGTCCACAGGGCGCCCTCGACGGTGCCGATCATGTCGGTGACCGGCACTACGCTGGGATTCGGGGGGCCGGCGGCCGCCGTTTGTCTGATCCGTCCTGATCTTGCCTGGTCAGCGTGTTCGGCTCCCAAGGCAACAGGTCGATAACGGATGTAGGTAGACTCGCGCCTCGTGATCCGGCTCGAACACGTTTCGAAGGTGTACAAGACCTCCACGCGCCCCGCGCTGGAGGACGTCTCCGTCGAGATCGACAAGGGGGAGTTCGTCTTCCTCATCGGTGCTTCGGGGTCGGGCAAGTCGACCTTCCTCCGCCTGTTGCTGCGCGAAGAGGTGCCCACGAAGGGGCGCGTCTACGTGGCCAACTTCGACGTCGTCCGCATGGCGCGGCGCAGGGTCCCCCGCCTTCGCCAGTCCATCGGCTGCGTCTTCCAGGACTTCCGGCTGCTGCACAACAAGACCGTCGCGGAGAACGTCGCCTTCGCGCTCGAGGTCATCGGCAAGCCGCGCAACACCATCCGCAAGGTGGTCCCGGAGGTCCTCGAACTCGTCGGTCTCGAGGGCAAGTCCGCGCGCATGCCGCACGAGCTGTCCGGTGGTGAGCAGCAGCGCGTGGCGATCGCGCGCGCGTTCGTCAACCGGCCGCTGATGCTGCTCGCCGACGAGCCGACCGGAAACCTGGACCCCGACACCAGCCAGGACATCATGCTGCTGCTGGAGCGGATCAACCGCACCGGCACGACCGTGCTGATGGCGACCCACGACCACTCGATCGTCGACTCCATGCGGCGCCGGGTCGTGGAACTGTCGCTCGGCCAGGTCGTGCGCGACGACTCACGAGGGGTTTACGGCGTAGGCCGTTAGAAACACCCCGCACACCCGCCCTCCCGACCACAAGGACGCCTTCCCCCGATGCGTGCCAGCTTCGTCCTCAGCGAGGTCCTGACCGGCCTGCGCCGGAACGTGACCATGACCATCGCGATGATCCTCACCACCTCGATCTCGCTATTGATGCTTGGTATCGGGCTCGTGGTCGTGCGGATGATCGACAAGACCCAGGAGGTCTACGAAGACAGGGTCCAGGTCAACGTCTTCCTGACCAACGACATCAGCGCGAACGACAAGGAATGCCAGAACGACCCCTGTCGCACGCTGCGCGCGGACCTCGAGAAGGACCCGGCCGTCGAGCGCGTCACCTACCAGAACCGTGACGACGCCTACGAGCGGTTCAAGCAGATCTTCGAAGCGCAGCCCGAGCTGGTGAAACTGGCCCGGCCGGAGGCGCTGCCCGCCTCGTTCAGCGTGAAGCTCTACCAGCCGGAACGCTCGGACGTGATCATCCAGACCTTCTCCGGGCGGGTCGGGGTCGACTCCGTCACCGACCAGAGCCAGTACCTCGAGGGCCTGTTCGAGAGCTTCAACGGCGGCCGGGACTTCACGTTCGTGATCGCGCTCATCCAGGCGGTCGCGGCGCTCCTGCTGATCTCCAACACCGTCCAGATGTCCGCGTTCACGAGGCGGACGGAAGTCGGCATCATGCGCCTGGTCGGCGCGACCCGCTGGTACACCCAGCTGCCGTTCCTCCTGGAGGCGGTGGTCGCCGGCGTACTCGGCGCCTTCCTCGGGATCGGCCTGCTCGTGTTCGTCAAGTCGTGGTTCATCGACCGCGCGCTGGGTGGCCTGTTCGAATCCGGGGTGCTCAGACGCATCGACGGCATCGACATCCTGCTGGTCTCGCCATGGCTGGTGCTCACCGCGGTCGGCATCACGGCGATCACCGGCTACGTGACACTCCGCCTGTACGTGCGCCAGTAAAACGGCGTGCGTGGACACGTAGAGTTGTCACCATGTCGAAAGAACGTGGCCAGAAGGTAATCGTGCAGAACCGCAAGGCGCGGCACGACTACACGATCCTGGACACGTACGAGGCCGGGATCGCCCTCATGGGCACCGAGGTCAAGTCGCTGCGCCTCGGCCGGGCGTCGCTCGTGGACGCGTTCGCCACGGTCGACGACGGCGAGGTGTGGCTGCGCAACCTCCACATCCCGGAGTACGTGCTCGGCACGTGGACCAACCACACGCCGCGCCGCACCCGCAAGCTCCTGCTGCACAGGCGTGAGATCGAGCGCCTGATCGGCAAGACGAAGGAGGGCGGTACGGCGCTGGTGCCGCTGTCCATGTACTTCAAGGACGGCAAGGTCAAGGTCGAGCTCGCGCTGGCCAGGGGCAAGAAGGAATACGACAAGCGGCAGACGCTGGCCAAGCGGGACGCGCAGCGCGAGATCGCGCGCGCCCACGGCAGGGCGCTGAAGGGCCGCTATTGATACCCGGGTCCGATGCGGAGGTCCCGGCGTTCGCGAGGGCGCTGGGCCTCCCCGGGCTGACCGACCTGCACGTCCACTTCCTGCCCGACGCCGTGCAGAAGAAGGTGTGGGCGTTCTTCGACCGGGCCAGCGCCGAGTACGGCACCGAGTGGCCCATCCACTACCGGCTGCCGGTCGACCAGCGGCTCGCCATCCTGCGTGACCTGGGCGTTCGCGGGTTCGCGCCGCTCGTGTACCCGCACAAACCGGACATGGCCGCGTGGCTGAACGAGTGGGTCCGCGACTTCGCCGCGGACACCCCGGAGGCCGTGCCGACCGCCACGTTCTTCCCCGAGCCCGGCGCCGCCCGCTACCTCGCCGACGCCCTCGACCAGGGCGTTCGCTGCGTGAAGTCGCACGTCCAGGTCGGTGACTACGACCCGCGCGACGAGCTGCTCGACCCCGTGTGGGGGCTGCTCGCCGAAGCCGCGGTGCCGGTCGTCGTCCACTGCGGGCACGGGCCGGTCGCCGGCAAGTACACCGGGCTCGACGTCTTCGAGGACGTGCTGCGCCGCCACCCGCGGCTGGTCGCCGTGCTCGCGCACGCCGGCGCACCCGAGTTCACGCTCGCGCTCGACCTCGTCGACCGCCACGACGGCGTGCACCTCGACACCACCATGGTCGGCGTCCCGTTCAACGGCGCCGACGCCGCGCTGCCCCCGGACTGGACCGCCCGCCTCGCCGCGCATCCCGACCGGATCGCGCTCGGCACCGACTTCCCGTCCATCCCGTACGACTACGCCACGCAGCTCCGCGCCATCGCCGGGTGGGCCGCCGCGGACGACCGCCTCGGCGAGAACTTCCTGCGTGCGGTGCTGTGGGAGACCCCGCGCCGCCTGCTCTCTCTGAGCGAACACACAGCGGAAACATCCTGAGCCCCGCCGAGGTTGAGTAGGTCAGACTCAACTTTGGAGGGTGGACTCATGGCAGAGTCGTTGACGCTTCCGGTGCTGCCGCTGGACGACACGGTGCTGCTGCCGGGGATGGTCGTGCCGATCCGCATGGCCGGCACCGACGGCGCCGAGGTCAGGGCCGCGGTGGAGGCCGCGCAGGCGGCCACCGAGGGGGAACGGCCCCGCGTGGTGATGGTGCCGCGCCTGGAAGGCAAGTACGCACGCGCCGGTGTGCTCGGCGTCGTCGAGCAGGTCGGGCGCATGCCGGGTGGGGAGCGGGCCGCCGTGGTCCGCGGCACCCAGCGCGTCCGCATCGGAGCGGGCACGACCGGGCCCGGCGCCGCGCTGTGGGTCGAGGTCGAGGTGGCCGACGAGCCCGCCGTGACCGGCCGCACGCAGGAGCTGGCCAAGGAGTACAAGGCGCTGGTCATCACCATGCTCCAGGAGCGTGGCGCGTGGCAGGTCGTCGACTCGGTGCAGTCCGAGGCCGACCCGTCCGCGCTCGCCGACATGGCCGGCTACGCGTCCTGGCTGGACGACGAGAAGAAGCTGTGGCTGCTGGAGACCGCGGACGTGACCGCGCGGCTCGAGAAGCTGCTCGAGTGGACCCGCGAGCACCTCGCCGAACTGGACGTGGCGGAGACCATCCGCAAGGACGTCAAGGAAGGCATGGAGAAGCAGCAGCGGGAGTTCCTGCTGCGCCAGCAGCTCGCCGCCATCCGCAAGGAACTGGCCGAGCTGGACGGCAAGCCCGACACCGAGGAGCAGGACTACCGCGCCCGCGTCGAGGCCGCCGACCTGCCGGAGAAGGTGCGCGAAGCCGCGCTGGCGGAGGTCGACAAGCTCGAGCGGACCGCCGACCAGTCGCCCGAGGTCGGCTGGATCCGCACCTGGCTGGACACGGTGCTGGAGATCCCGTGGAACACCCGCACCGACGACGCGTACGACATCAAGGGCGCGCGTGACGTGCTGGACGCCGACCACGCCGGGCTCGAGGACGTGAAGGATCGCATCATCGAGTACCTGGCGGTGCGCAAGCGGCGCGAGGAGCGCGGCCTGGGCATCGTCGGCGGCCGCCGCAGCGGTGCCGTGCTGGCGCTCGCCGGTCCGCCCGGGGTCGGCAAGACGTCGCTGGGTGAGTCGGTCGCGCGGGCCATGGGCCGCAAGTTCGTGCGGGTCGCGCTCGGTGGCATCCGCGACGAGGCGGAGATCCGCGGGCACCGGCGCACCTACGTCGGCGCGCTGCCCGGCCGCATCGTCCGCGCCATCGCCGAGGCCGGCTCGATGAACCCGGTCGTGCTGCTCGACGAGATCGACAAGGTCGGCTCCGACTACCGGGGCGACCCGACCGCGGCGCTGCTCGAGGTGCTGGACCCGGCGCAGAACCACACGTTCCGCGACCACTACCTCGAGGTCGAGCTGGACCTGTCGGACGTCGTGTTCCTGGCGACCGCGAACGTCATCGAGTCCATCCCGGCGCCGCTGCTGGACCGCATGGAACTCGTGCGGCTCGACGGCTACACCGAGGACGAGAAGGTCACCATCGCACGCGACCACCTGCTGCCGAGGCAGCTCGAACGCGCGGGCCTGGCGCCCGACGAGGTGAAGCTGACCGACGACGCGCTGCGGCTGATGGCGGGGGAGTACACCCGCGAGGCCGGGGTGCGGCAGCTGGAGCGGTCGATCGCGCGGGTCCTCCGCAAGATCACCGCGTCGCTGGCGCTGGAGTCGGTGTCCCTGCCGTTGACGGTCGACCTCGGTGACCTGCGCACCTACCTCGGCCAGCCGAAGTTCACGCCGGAGTCGGCCGAGCGGACCGCGGTGCCCGGTGTGGCTACGGGCCTTGCGGTGACCGGCGCGGGCGGCGACGTGCTGTTCGTCGAGGCGTCGGTGGCGTCGAAGGACTCGGGCGCCAGCGGGGTCACGCTGACCGGCCAGCTCGGCGACGTGATGAAGGAGTCGGCGCAGATCGCGCTGTCGTACCTGCGGTCGCACGGCGACGTGCTGGACGTGCCGGTCGCGTCGCTCGCCGACCAGGGCGTGCACATCCACGTCCCGGCGGGCGCGGTCCCCAAGGACGGGCCGTCCGCGGGCGTCACCATGACGACCGCGCTGGCGTCGCTCCTGTCGGGCCGCCCGGTACGCGCCGACGTCGCGATGACCGGTGAGGTGTCGCTGACCGGGCGGGTGCTGCCGATCGGTGGCGTGAAGCAGAAGCTGCTCGCCGCCCACCGGGCCGGGATCACGGACGTGGTGTTGCCGAAGCGCAACGAGCCGGACCTCGAGGACGTGCCCGAGTCGGTGCTGGACGAGCTGACCGTGCACCTGGCGAGCGACGTGCGGGAGGTGCTGGCCGTGGCCCTGGCCCCGGCACAGACCGCCGCGACCGTCGCCGCCTGACCGAAAGCTGAAAGGGGCCCTCGCCGATCCCCCGGGCGAGGGCCCCTTCACTGCCGCACCCGGCGCCGGTCAGTCGATGACTTCGCTGACCTGGACCGTGATCCGCCGTTCACTGCCGTCGACGACGAGGTACCAGTAGCCGTCGTAGGGCACTTCCACGACGACGGTGCCGACGTCGTGGAAGCCGCCGTGGTGCTCGTACTCCGCACCGTCGAGGTACGCCGGGTAGTTCTCGTCGTCGATGAGGCAGACCCTGGCGGCCGCTCCACGCAAGGTCACGTCGAATCGGGCGCCACCGGCAAGCGGGCCGAGTGCCCGGTGGAGGTATTCCACACCCCTAGACGAGTAATGCGTAAGTCGAGGCGGTAGTCAGAGACGGACGAAGGACGTTCAAGATCCGTCTGCGACGACAAACCTGAACACCCTTCTCACGACACTTACGTCAAGATCGATGACCACCTCGCGGACAGGCCCCGCATGGGCAGACCGCCGAGACTGACCGACGCCGAGCTGGTCACCCTCGCGGTGGCCCAGGCCCTGCTCGGGTTCACCTCGGAGGCCCGCTGGCTACGATCCCGAATGCCCGGCGCGTTCCGCTACCTGCCCGGCCAGTCTGGCTACAACCGCCGCCTACGGGCAGCTCTGCCGCTGGGCAAGCAGGTGACACGCTGGTTGGCCGCCGACACCGACCTGTGGACCGACCCAGTCTGGGTCGTGGACTCCACCCCGGTCGAGTGCGGTCGCTCCCGACCCACCGTGAAGCGTTCGGAGCTGGCCGGCTGGGCAGAAATACGGCCTCTGCCGCTGACACTCCCGCTGGTTCTGGGGCTTGCGGCTGCACCTGGTTTGTACCCCCGGCGGGCTTCCGATCACGTGAGCGTTGGCTGACCCCAAGATCGACGAGCGGCAGGTCCTCATGGCCGTCTGCGACCACGAACCCCGCCTGCTCGCCGACCGCCCCGGACTGCTCATCATCGCCGACAAGGGCTACGTCTCCCGCGAACTCGATCACTACCTTGCCGCACGCGGGGTCCGGCTGATCCGGTCCTCCTACCGCAACCGCACACCACACCCCGGCGAGCCACTGCTCAACTCGATCCGCCAGCTCATCGAGTCGGTCAACGACACCCTCACAGGCCAGCTCAACCTCGAACAACACGGCGGACGCACCATCGAGGGCGTCGGAGTCCGCATCGCCCAACGCATCCTCGCGCTCACCCGCACCATCTGGCACAACCGCGCCACCGGCCAACCCGTCACCCGATCCATGACCGCCTACGACCACTGACCGAGCTACGCATTACTCGTCTAGCCGCGTTCCAGGAACGTCAGCACCGCCCGGACACGCCGGTGTTCCTCCGCGCTCGGTTCCAGTCCCAGCTTCGAGAAGATGTTCCCCACGTGCTTCTCGACCGCGCCGTCCGAGACGGTAAGCGACTTGGCGATGGCCACGTTCGTCAACCCCTGCGCCATCAGTCCGAGGACCTCGCGCTCGCGCGGGGTCAGCACGTCGATCGGGTTTCGTCGGCCTCTGGCCATGAGCTGCGCGATCACCTCCTGGTCGATGCACGTGCCGCCGCCTGCGACCCGTTGCACCGCGTCGACGAACTCGGCGACGTCCGCCACCCGCTCCTTCAGCAGGTAGCCGACGCCGCCCGCGCCGCCGGACAGGAGCTCCACCGCGTAGCGCTCCTCCACGTACTGCGACAGCACCAGCACCGGCAGACCCGGCTGGTGCTCGCGTGCCTTCAACGCCGCACGCAGGCCCTCGTCGGTGAACGTCGGTGGCATCCGCACGTCCACGATCGCGAGGTCCGGGCGGTGCTCGCTCACCGCCACCAGCAGGCCGTCCCCGTCCTCGGTCGCGGCCACCACCTCGATGTTCTCGTCCGCCAGCAGACGCTCGATGCCCGCGCGCAGCAGTACCGAATCCTCCGCGATCACCACACGCATGGCAGGTCCGCCCTGATCACCGTCGGCCCGCCGAGGGGGCTCACCACCGTCATCACGCCGTCAATCGTGGCAGCCCGGTCCGCGAGCCCCGCCAGCCCACCACCCGGCCGCATCGACGCGCCGCCGGTGCCGTCGTCGGTGATCTCCACGATCACCAGCGCGCCCGTCGGCCGGTCCTCCCGCCACGCGTTGACCTTCGCCTGCCGCGCACCCGAGTGCTTCGCGATGTTGGTGAGGCACTCGCCGACGATGAAGTACGCCGTCGACTCCACCGCCGCGGGCGGCCGCGGGTCGATCAGCACGTTCACCTCGACCGGGATCGGACACTTCGCCGCCAGCGACGACAGCGCCGCGTCCAGGCCGCGGTCGCCCAGCACCGCCGGGTAGATCCCGCGCGCCAGGTCACGCAGCTCCGACACCGCGAGCTTCGCGTCCGCGTGCGCCTCGTCGATCAGCGCCTTCGCCGCCTCCGGGTCGGCTTCCATCTTCGTCTTCGCCCTGCCCAGGCCCATGGCCACCGCGACCAGCCGCTGCTGCGCGCCGTCGTGCAGGTCGCGCTCGATGCGCCGCCGCTCCGCCTCCGCCGCGTCCACGCCGCGGGCACGGGATGCCTGCAGGCGCTCCGCCTTCTGCGTCAGCTCCTCGGTCTCGGTCGGGCCGAGCAGCCACCTCGCCAGCAGGATGTGCAGCGCCGCCACCACCGGCAGCACGAACAGGCCCACCGGCAGGATCACGATGCCGACCAGCGCCAGCGGCAGCTCGAAGCACGCCAGCGGGAACGCGATCAGCAGGTACGTGAGGTTGCGCCACATCTGCGGGTGCGTCAGCTTGCGCAGGTAGCGCTGCCAGAACGTGCCCGAGTCGTCGTAGGAGATCTTCGGCGTCGGGATGTCCACACCCAGCATCCCGCGGATCAGCGAGCGGTTCGCCGCCGCGAACCCGAACACCACCTTCGTCGCCAGCAACAGGATCGCCAGGCCCAGCCAGACCACCAGCGTGCCGATGCCCGCCGAGAACAGGGCCACGATCAGGACGAACGCCAGCACGTTGATCGGGAACCCGGCGATCATGAAGCCCGCCGCCTTGAAACCCCTGCTCACGAGCGTCGGTTGCGCGGTCCCCGGTTCTGGCTGGTTGTCGACGGGCGCTGCCACGGTGCCAGCATCCACCCGCTCGTCCGCGGGGACCAAATACAGCTGCGGCTGGTCAGGAGCGGGGCTGCTCATCGCGTCACCGGGCCGAAGTTCACCGAGTTCGACGGCCACTCGTTCGACCAGTCGATCGCGCCCGCCGTCGACAGCCCCTCCAGTTTCGCGATGTGACGCTCGCTCGGGCCCAGCATCGCCCGCGCGTACCGGGCGTGCAGCACACCCAGCCCCTTCGTCACGACGACCGTCAGCGCCAGCAGCAGCACACCGAGCCCGGCGAACGGCAGCGTGCCGATCCACGAGTCGATGCTCACGACCGGGTGATCCCACAGCACGATCTGCCAGTCGTCCGGGATCCAGTTCCAGTACACCGGCAGGAATGTCAGGTACAGCGACACCGACCACAGCACCACCATGACTGTGAACTCCGCGATGCCCACCGGCAGCAACAGCAGCAGGTAGACCATGTCCTTCCAGGTCGCGGGGTCCTTCACGCCGGCGAGCCAGCGGGACTTCTGCCCAGCCGGGCGGTACGGCGAGGCCACGTACGTGCCCAGCATGCCGTGCACGCGCATCCGCTCCAGCCGCGCCATGCCCCGCATGCCCAGCGCCGACAGCGCCAGCACCGCCAGCCCCACCCAGACGATGACCGTGCTCACACCGACCGCCATCGTCGTCACGACGAACACGAACGACGCGATCCCCACCGGCAGGTTCATCACCAGGTACGCGAGCGCGCCGAGCAGCGGGGGGTTCGGCCGGGTGCCGTCGCGCTCAGTGGTGGTGGTCATCTCTGGTCTCCTTCGTCGTGTCGCACGACCAGGATCCCGCGACGGCGGGGGCCGGGACCATGAGGAGGACCGCAGACTTCGGGGTGGGGTTATCCCTACCCCCGTTAACCGGAATGATCTGACGGCCGTCGCGCGTTATGCTGGTCGGGAACACAGTCCCGACTAGGGGGTGAACGGTTTCGACTCTGGACGTTGATTCAAGGGAAGCGTGCAGGTGCAGGCAGATGACCACCTCAAGCGTCGCTGCAAACCAATAAGCGCCAAGGTTAGTAACCAGCGCGACGTCGCCCTCGCCGCCTGAGCGAGTAGCGATGTCTGTCGGCCCGGGGTCGCCTCCGACCCGGTTCGCCGGCATCAGCTAGGAGGCTTACCGCCACAGATCGGCCGCGGAACTGTGGCGGGACATTCACAGCGGCTGGGCCCGTCACACCGGCTAGTTCACGTGACCGGTGGGGTCGAGTAGAGGCACAGTGAACTGCGCACGGAGAAGCCTTGTTGAGGCGACAGAGGACCCGGGTTCGATTCCCGGCACCTCCACGACCTCTGGCCGACCCTGCTCGGTTGCCGTTGGCAACCTCGCCGGGTCGGTCGTCGTCATGCTGGGGGGCCGAGCCCCCCCAAACCCCCCACGGTGCGTTCTCTCCTGACCCAGCGTGGTTGCCTCGTTCGGTGTGGGCTTGTGCCATGACCTGGGGGTTGAGGCTTGCTCGGGTGCTGGGGTGCTGGACCAGCGTGTTTCTTTGTTTGTTTCGGCTGCGTCCGTGCTTCGGGGGAGCATCATGGCGGTGTGTTCCGTGGTGCGTGGGGTTTCGGGGTTCGGGCTGGGGTCGTTGCCGGGGTTGTCGGTGGGGTGCCCTCCACCCTGCACGCGCTCGTGACCCGGCGGGATGTGCTCGGTGCCGCCCGGGCTGCTGGGAAGGTGCTGCTGCCTGGGGAGGAGCGGGACCTGCCGCTGCTCGTCGCCGCGCTGCCTGTGCATTTCGGGGTTTCCGCCTGGTGGGGGGTTGTGCTGGCGCGCGTGCTGCCTCGGCGTCGGACGGTGCTCGCGGGGGCGTTCGCTGGGGGGCTTGTCGCGGTGCTCGACCTCTCCCTGCCCGGGCGGCGGGTGGCTGCGGTGCGTGCTTTGCCGGTTTTCCCGCAGGTCGTGGACCACGTCGTGTTCGGCGCCGTGGTGGGGGCCTACCTGCGGCGACGGGCTCTCAGGTTGCGCTAAGGCACGTTCGGTAGCTTCGTGGCGTGGTTCGTCCGTCCGCGCGGGCGCTCGACGTGATCGGCCTGCTCGTCAGGGTCGGCCTGGCCGCTGTGTGGCTGGTGTCCGGCGCGATCAAGGTCAGCGACCTCAACCAGACCTACATCGCCGTGCAGGCGTATGACCTGCTGCCCTCCGGCGCCGTCAGCGTCGTGGCCGCCGGGTTGCCGTTCCTCGAGCTCCTGCTCGGGGTGCTGCTGCTCGCCGGGCTCGGCACCCGGCTCGTGGCCATCGCCTCGGCGGTGGTGCTGGTCGCGTTCATCTTCGGTGTCGCGCAGTCGTGGGCGCGCGGGCTCACCATCGACTGCGGGTGCTTCGGCGGCGGCGGGCAGGTCGCCGCCGGGGAGACGAACTACCCGCAGGAACTCGCACGGGACATCGGGTTCCTGCTGCTCGCCGGGTGGCTGACGGTGCGGCCGCGCACCATGGCGTCACTCGATGGTTGGCTTACCGTCCGCGGACCCGAGGTGGAGACCGTGGACACACAGGGAAGGACTTGATCGGTGGGTGGAGCTGAGCGCAACGCTCGCAAGAAGCGCCAGGCACAGATGACAGCCGGCCGGAGCACGGCGGTCGCCGCCGCCCGCAAGAGCAACGACCGCAAGAAGCTCGCGGTCGGCGCCGTCGTGGTCGTCGTCGTGGCCATCGCCGTCATCGGCGGCGTGCTGATCTACAACAACCAGAAGAACGCCACCGAGGGCCAGGACATCCAGGCCGCCCGGCCCGACACCTCCGAGCAGTCCGCCGCCGAGGCCGACTACCCGGTGACCCGCGACGGCGGGATCGTCGTCGTCGGCGAGGACGACGCCAAGGTCACCCTCGACGTCTACGAGGACTTCCTCTGCCCGGCCTGCCGCGTCTTCGAGGAGACCTACGGCGACGCCATCGAGAAGCACGTCGCCGACGGCACCGTCAAGGTCCGCTACCACATGCTGCCCATGCTCAACGAGCGCTCCGATCCGCCCGGCTACTCCATGGACTCCGCCAACGCCGGTCTGTGCGCGGCCGACGCCGGCCAGTTCCCCGCGTTCCACAAGAGCCTCTTCGGCGACCAGCCCGAGGAGGGCAGCCGAGGGTGGGACCGCCGGCAGCTCGCCGCGCTCGGCGAGAAGCTCGGCATCTCGGGCACGACGTTCGAGAAATGCGTCGTCAACGGCACCTACGACGACCTGGTCCAGAAGAACTTCGACGAGGTCAAGGCCGCGCCCTACCTGCGGCAGGAGTTCCCGGACGGGTCCAAGGGCTTCGGCACGCCGACCCTCGCCGTCGGCGAGAAGGTCGTCGACACGTCCAAGTCCGACTGGCTGGACAAGCTCGTCGACTCAGCCGCCTAGCCCGGCCAGCGGCGCGGGTCCCTCCGACCAGCGCACGAACCGCTTCGCCTTGCCGACCTCGGTGCGCGGCACGCTGCCCGCGGCCACCACGTGCACCACGCACGTGATGCCCAGCCGCTCCCGCAGCGCCGCGTCGAGGTCGGCGGCGAGCGAGGCGTCGCCGCCCGTCTGCTCCACCGCCACCCGCAGCTCCGGCCGTGCCGGGTCCCGCCGGTCCTCCACCACCAGGTAGTGCGGGCTGACCCGGTCGTCGGCCAGCAGCACCGCCTCGATCTCGGTGGGGAACACGTTCACGCCGCGGACCACCAGCATGTCGTCGGTGCGGCCCAGCAGCTTCGACATGCGGCGCAGCGTCCTCGGCGCGCCCGGCACCGGGCCCGCCAGCGTCGCGACGTCGCCGGAGCGGTAACGCAGCAGCGGCATGCCGGTCTTCGTCAACGTCGTGAACACCAGCTCACCGGGGGTGCCGTCCGGCACCGGCCTGCCGTCCGCGCCGATCGCCTCCACCAAGAAGTGGTCCTCGGCGACGTTCAACATGCCGTCCGAGTCCAGCGACTCGGCCGCCACACCCGGCCCGATGATCTCCGACAGGCCGTAGATGTCGAGCGCCCGCAGCCCCAGCAGCCGCTCGATCTGCGCCCGCATCTCGTTCGTCCACGGCTCCGCGCCGAACAGCCCCGCCCGCAGGCTCGCGGGCACGATCCCCGCCGCGGCCATCGCCTCCCCGAGGAAGATCGCGTACGACGGCGTGCACGTCAGGATGTCCGGCTTCAGGTCGACGATCATCCGCACCTGCCGGTCCGTCATCCCACCCGAAAGAGGGAGGACGGTCGCGCCCAGCCGCATGCCGCCGTGGTGGACGCCCAGCCCGCCGGTGAACAGGCCGTAGCCGTACGCGTTGTGCACCAGGCTCCGCCGCGTCGCGCCCGCGCCACCCAGCGCACGGGCCATGACCTGCGCCCACACATCCACGTCGGCGGCTGTGTACGGCACCAGCGTCGGCCGCCCGCCGGTCCCCGAGGAGCCGTGCACGCACACGACGTCCTCCACGGGCACCGCCCGCAGGCCCTCCGGGTAGTGATCCCACAGGTCACGCTTCGTGACCGTCGGCAACCGGTGGATGTCGTCCAGCGACACGTCCGCGCCGGCCCGCACCCCCGCGTCCGACAGCCGCCGCGCCTGCAGCCCACCGGCCGCGAGGAGCCGGTCGACCAGCCCCCGCAACCGCCGTTCCTGCAGCTCCCGGCGACGCGCGGGATCCGTCCCCTCCGCGTCCGGCTCGACGAGGGGCACCACGAGGGCATCAGCGACCACGGTGTGGGTGTAGCACGGGACCAGCCCGTTGCGGAAGGACCGACCCCGCTGCAACGCCCTCCGGCCGGGGAGGTATCTTGTACTCGCACAAGGGGCTGTAGCGCAGCTGGTAGCGCACCACACTGGCAGTGTGGGGGTCAGGGGTTCGAACCCCCTCAGCTCCACGTCGCGAGGGGCGAGCTGTGTCCACGGAATGCGTGGACCTGCTCGCTCCTCTGTGTTTTCTGGGGTGCGACCCCAGGCCCGCCCGGCGGGCTTCGCCCCCGGACCCCCTGGCTGTGGTCGCCTTTCGAGTCGGGGTTCCGTTGTTCGGGTGAGTGCGATCCCGGGTTTGCCTGGCGGGTTTCGGGCCCGGACCCCTGGGCTGTGGTCGCTTTGTTCGAGTCAGGTATCCGTTGTTTTGGGTGGGGTGTGACCCCGGGTGTGCCTGTCGGGTTTCGGCTCCGGACCCGTGGGCTGTGGTCGCTTTGTTCGAGTGGGGTTTCCGCTTTTTTGGGTGGGGGTGCCGTCCCTTGCGCGCACCCGGTGGGCTTCGTCTCCGGATCCGGCTGTGGTCGCCTTGTTGGGTCGGATTTCTGTTGGTCGGGGTGGCCCAGGTTTGGCCGGGCTTCGACCTCTGGTCGTTTCTTGTGGACAGTGGTGCTTGGGATGGTCCGGGTCAGTGTGCTGATACCTCGGTCGGTGGTCCTGGTTCGGGGGCGCTTCTTTCCAGTGCTGCTTCCACTCGGCGGTTGCTGGTCATGGTGGCCGTGACGATGGTCATCGTCAGGAGGAGGCCGCCTGCGACGTAGACCGGGGTGCGCAGGTCGTAGGTGGTGGCCAGCCAGCCGCCGAGGAAGGCGCCGAGCGGGGCGGCGCACATGGCGAGCATCCGCGAGGTGGACGCGACCCGTCCGATCAGGTGGGCCGGGACGATGGCCTGCCGGAGAGAGGGCGCGAGCACCATCGTCGCGCCCATTCCCGCCCCGCAGACGGCGAGCGAAAGCCCGGCCACGTAGGGGTTCGGCGCGGCGGGCGAGCGCCAGGATGGCAAGGCCCTCGACCGTGGCGGTGCAGGTCAGCGCAGTGCCGGTGCCCAGGCGTCTGCCGACGAAGGAGGCAATGCCCGCACCGAGCAGGCCGCCCGCGGCCTCGGCGGTCAGGAGCAGACCGAAACCCAGGGCGCCGATGCCGAGACGCTCGTGCGCGAAGAGGGCCAGAACCGTTTCCACCGCGAGGAAGGCGACGTTGCCGACCGCCGGGCGGAGCGCGAGCCCGAGCAGCAGCCGGTCGCGGAAGACGTACGAGGCCCCGGCCCGTGCCTGGCGCAGCAGTGACTCCCGGCCACCCGCGGCACGCGCCGGCACCGCGGGCAACGACCGCACCAGCAGCGCGGACAGCCCGAACGACACCGCGTCGGCGAGCAGCGGGACCGCCCGGCCCAACGCGAGCAGCGCACTGCCCGCGGGCGGGCCGGCGAAACCGGACGCGGCGGTCTGCGCGCCGCGCAGGCGGGAGTTGGCGCGTTCCAGGAGGACCGGGTCACGGCTGAGCAGATCCGGCAGGTAGGCCGTGGCCGCCGTGTCGAAGAAGAGCCCGCCGAGCGCGAGCAGGAAGGCGACCACCGACAGCAGCGCGATCGTCAGCACGTCGAGCGCGGCCGCGGCCGCCACCACCACGAGCAGCACCGCGCGCACCGTGTCCGCGATCCACATCGTGCGGCGGCGGTCCCAGCGGTCCACCAGCGCACCGCCGAGCACCCCGAACAGCAACCACGGCAGCGTCCCGGCCGCCGTGACGACCGCCAGCGCCAACGGATCCCGCGTCAGGGTCAACGCGATCAGCGGCAGCGCCGCATGCGTCACCCCGTCACCCAGCGAGGACACGGTCTGCGCTGTCCACAACCGCCCGAAGCCGGTCGGCAACCCTGCCACGGCACGCACCGGCGTCGTGGTCATTCCGCCTCCTCGTCGGCCCGCGTGCGCTGCGCCGGCTGGAACAGCGCGAACACCAGCGACGCGTCCGGAAGCGACGGATCGGACAGCGCCCGGTACTCGTCCGCCAGCGCGTCCAGCCGCGCCCCCAGTTCCGCGAACTGCTCGTCGGTGAGCCGCAGGTGCGCCATCCGCACGTGCCGCTCGCCATCGGCAGGCGACGCCTCCAGGTCCGCCACCGCGTTGCGCAGCAGCACGTCCGGCTGCCCCGGCCCCGGATCCGGCAGTTCGATCGACCCCGCGGCCACCGCGTAGTACCGCTCGGTGACCCCCCGGACCTTCCGCGTCCGCACCACCTTCACCAAGCCGGCCCGCTCCAGCAGCCGCACGTGATAGCTGGAACTCCCCTTCGCGAGGCCCACCCGCTTGGCGATCTGCGTGATCGTCGCCGGCTCGAAGCGGAGCATCGCCATGATCCGGTGACGCGTGAGGTTGGAGACGGCGCGCAGCTGCTCGTCAGTGGTGACGTGGAACGTCTCGGGGCGATCTTCGGTGGGCACGGACGCAATGGTCAACGATTCTTGACCATTGCGCAAATCCTTTGCCGGAGATCAGCCGGTCGCGTCGTGGTGGTGCGCGCGGGCGGCCAGGTGCCGGAACAGCAGGGCGGACACCTGGTTCGCCAGCAGGGGCCACTCGCCGTTCGCGGCGACCGATCCTGGCGCAGGGCATCGCGGACGGGGCCGCGGTGGACCTCGAGATCCTGGTCCAGGCCACCGGCCCGGACGGGCCGATCGGCGAGAAGGTCTACCGCACCGGGGGTGACCTGCTGCCCGGTGTGCCCGCGAGAACGATCCGGGCGGTGGTCGACCGGGCGTTCGGTCACCTGCTGCCGTGGGACCGGCGCAGTGACGAGGTGCTGCGCAAGGCCGACCGGCTGCTCGGCCGTTATCCGCTGTGACCGGCGTTCGTGGTGTGGTGGGCCAGCAGTGTCGACAGCAGTGCCGTCAGCTGCCGGCGTTCCTCGGCGGACAGGGGGGCCAGTAGTTCGTCCTGGATCTTGCTCAGTTGTTTTTCCAGGCGGCGCAGCCTGCGTTTGCCCGCGGTGGTCAGGGAGATGATGTTGCGCCTGCGGTCGGTGGGGTCCGGGGTGCGTTCGACCAGGTTCTGGTCGGCCAGCTCGTTGACCGCGGCGACCATGTCGCTCAGGTGGATGCCGCTGCGGCGGCCCAGCGCCGCCTGGCTCGCCGGGCCGTGCTCCTCCAGGGTCGCCAGCAGGCGGTAGTGGTAGCCGCGGGCGCCCGCGCTCGCGAAACCCTCGCCGACCAGGCGGTGTGCGTGGGCGGCGGTCTGGGTGAGCAGCCAGCTGGGCAGGTGCTCCCAGGCCGTCGGCCCGGGCTGGGTCTCCATGGGGGGAGCGTAACAAGTCGTTGGTCGGACTAACGACCGTGGTATCGTTCGGGTCATAAACGTTCGACGTACGAACGTTTTGGTGTCGAACGGACTTGGGAGTGTGCTGGCATGATCACGCCGTTTCGTGTTGACGTCCCTCAGGGTGACCTCGACGACCTCGCCGACCGGCTCTCGCGGACCCGGTGGCCCAACGAGGTCACCGGTGCCGGGTGGGATTACGGGTTTCCGCTGGCCAGGGCCAAGGAGCTGGTCGAGTACTGGCGCACCGGGTACGACTGGCGTGCGCACGAGGCCGCGCTCAACGAGCTGCCGCACTTCACCACCTCGATCGACGGGCAGCGCATCCACTTCGTGCACGTGCGCTCCGCCAGACCCGACGCGCTCGCGTTGGTGCTCACCCACGGGTGGCCCGGATCGTTCCTCGAATTCCTCGACGTGATACCGCTGCTGGCGCGGGACTTCCACCTCGTCATCCCGTCCATTCCCGGTTACGGCTTCTCCGGGCCGACCCACGAGCGCGGCTGGGACGTCGTGCGGATCGCGCGGGCCTGGGCCGAGTTGATGCGCCGCCTCGGGTATGAGCGGTACGGCGCCCACGGGGGTGACTTCGGGGCGGGGATCTCGCTGGCGCTCGGCTCGGTGGCGCCGGCACACGTCGTCGGGGTGCACGTCAACTACCTGCCGACGCGGCCGGATCCGGACGCGGACGTCGCACTCTCCGCAGAGGACGAAGCACGGCTCGCCAAGGTTCGGCAGCTGATGGCCGACAGGCCGCCGTTCCAGGCGTTGCAGGCGCTCACGCCGCAGACGATCGGCTACGCGCTGACCGACTCGCCGGTCGGGCAGCTGGTCTGGATCGCCGAGCGGTTCGCGCAGTGGACCGACCCGCGCTCGGACATCGGCGACGAGCGGATGCTCACCGACATCTCGCTGTACTGGCTGACCGCCACCGCCGCCTCCTCCGCGCGGCTGCACCACGACGCGCCGCGGCGGACGGAGCCGTGCCCGGTGCCCGTCGGGGTGGCGGTGCTGCCGCACGACATCACGCAGGCGGTGCGGCCGCTGGCCGAGCGCCGCTACGACATCCGGCACTGGTCGGAGTTCGACCGCGGTGGGCACTTCGCCGCCATGGAGATGCCGGACCTGCTCGCCTCCGACATCCGCGACTTCTTCCTCGACCACCTGGAGCCGTCATGACCGACATCCTGGTCCGCGACCTCGCCGACCGCGCCGAACTCGCCGACCTCGTGGCCCGCCACAGCCTGTGGATCGACGAACGCCGGTACGACGAGACGCGGCTGCTGTTCACCGACGACGTGGTCGTCAGCTCGCCGCGCGGGGAGGCCCGGGGCATCGAGGCGCTCGTCGCGCTCGTGCGGGCCGGGCACGACCGGTACGTCCGCACGCTGCACAGCAAGTCCAACGTCGTCATCGACCTCGACGGGGACACCGCCGCGGTGCGGGCGCACGACATCGCCGTGTTCGTCATCGACGACGCGACCGAGGCCGTCGCCGCCGGGCGCCACGACTACCGGGCGCGCCGCACCGAGCACGGGTGGCGTTTCGACCACCTCGTGGTGACCCCGGTCGCGCTGACCGGGGCCCTCGAGCGCGCGCTCTGAGCGGCTACCGGCTGATCACCGGGACCGTGACCGCGACCGGCACGTGCGGGGTGTTCGTGACGTCCCGGTAGCCACCGGCGGCCAGGTGCCGCTGGTACACGATGGTCAGCCGCGCCGTTCCGTGGCCGGTCATGGTCACGGTCACCCGGTTGCCCGTCACCGTCACGGTGCCCGCGGTCGCGGGCCGCAGCGTGGCGCGCACCCGGTTCAGCGGGTTCGCCAGGTCGAACTCCGCGCCGGGTGCGCTCCGCACGTGTGCCGTCGTCGTCACCGGCACACCGGGTTCGGTCCGCAGCACGCGGTCGGCCGCGCTGATCGTCAGCGGTCCGACGCCGGGTGGCAGCGGCTGGTCCGCCGTCGTCGCGTGGATCGACAGCCCGTGGCCGATGGACATGACCGACGTGTAGAGCGCGCGGGGCGACGTCGTGGACGGCCTGCCGTGGTGCACGTAGTACAGCCGGCTGCCGTCCGGGGAGGCGATGACGCTGCCGTGCCCGGTCGAGTACAGCGACTGCGCCGGGTCCTGCGACAGCACGGGGTTCGCCGGGCTCTTCCGCCACGGGCCGAGCGGGCCGCGGGACGTGGCGTAGCCGACGCCGTAGAACTCGTTCTCGAAGTTGTTCGCCGAATAGGTCAGGTAGTAGAGCGGCTTGCCCTGCGCGTCGACGGTCCGCAGCGTCGTCGAGCCCTCGGCCCAGCGGCGGTCCTTCTTCGCGCCGCCGCTCTTCGCGTAGTCGTCGACGTGCGCGTTCTCCCAGTCCTGCGGGTCGGCGCCGTAGTTCAGGATCGGCACGAAGCCGTCCTTGCGCGTGCCCGCCGGGTCGCCCGGGGCGAGGTTCGCGTTGCGGTACGCGGGTGCGATCGCGGGCATGGTCCGCCCGGCCGGGTCGCGCCACCAGTCGCCGGTGAGCTCGACGGCGTAGATGTTGGACTCCTCGATGTACTTGCCGAGCTCGGCGTCCCACACCCAGTTCCGGTAGGCGTTGCGCGAGTAGTACAGGTAGATCCGGCCGTCGGCGTCGAAGAACACGTTCGGGTCGATGAACGGGAGGTAGGTGCCGAGCGGCGCCGTCCGCCCCTCCTCCAACGTGGCGGGCGGCTTCTTCTGCTCGGCGTCCATGATCAGGTTGACGTCGTGGTAGGCCGGGTCGTACGGGTAGTAGTCCAGCGGCGCCTCGGCGATGTCGTGGAACGGCCCCGCGGGCGACCGCGACACCGCGACGCCGACCTTGCTGGCCTCCTCGAAGTCCGGGTACCGGAAGTGCGCCGCCACGTTCCGGTTCATGCGGCCCGCGTAGAACAGGAAGTACAGGCCGGTGTCGGTGTTGTGGTAGACCTCCGGCGCCCAGAACCAGTCGTGCGCCCAGTCGCCGTCCTGCCCGGCCTTCAGCGCGCCGCCGGGGACGTGTTCCCAGGTCGCGAGGTCGGGGGAGCGGTAGATGCCGAAGTGGTGGCCGGGGTCGGCGCCCTCGGTGGAGTAGGCGTAGTAGTAGCCGCTCGCCGCGTCGAACAGGACGTGCGGGTCGGCGCCGGGGGTGGCGGCGTTGTTGTGGTAGGTCGCGTCGGTGGTGCGTCCGGGATGGGCCGTGGCCTGAGGAGCGGGGATCAGCACCAGGGCGGCGACGAGGACGAGCAGGGCGTTCCTTCGCATGCGTTCCATCTTGCCGCCGGGACGGCGTGCGCGGGGAACGGCAGCGCCGGCTACGGCGCTGCCGGATGGTGAACTCCTCCGCCTCGGGCAACGAGATGAGCTGGGTGACGTCCAGCAGAAGTCGTTCGCTGCCCTCGAAATCGCCGAACTCCTCGGTGATGACCAGGAGGTTGCCCCGCTGTACAGGGAGTCGCCCGCGTCGGGCATCGCGTAACAAAGGGGGCGTTGTCTAGGGCGTTGGTGTCCGGTGTGGACAGGTGGTCAGCGGGGCCGTCACGTCGGACACCGAGGTCGCGTACACGAAGCGGTCCGGGCGTAGGACGACCATGTCGACGCCGTGCCGGGTGAACCACGCGGCCAATGTCTCGTCCGCCAGTTCGCCTGCCGCGCCGGTCGGGGCCGGGGTCACGTGGTGGAAGGTCGCGGGTGGGCCTGCCCAGCCAGCGGCCGTCGACGGGGTGACCGCCGGGCCGAGGACGGCGAAGCCCGGGCCCAGCAGGTCGTCCAGTGGCTGCCCGCCGACCCTCGGCTGGGGGAACATCGTGCCCAGCACGCCTGTGCGGTGGCCGCCCGCGATGAGGCCTTCGCGGTGGGCGGGGACGGGTTTGAACTCGAACCGGCTGATGAAGCGGTGGACTCGTGGGATGCGCTGGATCGTCGTCAGTGCCAGGTCACGCGCGGCCGCCGCGAATCTGTTGCGCACCAGGAACACGTGGCCCATGCGCACGCTCGTGGCCGCCATCTCCTCGGTGTGGGGTCTGCGCTCCACCTCGTAGGTGTCCAGCAGCGCCTCGTCCGCGTCGCCTGCCAGCACCAGCGCCAGTTTCCACGTCAGGTTCGCCGCGTCGCGCAGGCCGCTGCACAGGCCCTGACCGAGGAACGGCGGCATCTGGTGCGCCGCGTCGCCGAGGAGGAACACCCGGCCCGACCGCCAGCGCGACGCGATCAGCTGGTGGAAGGTGTAGCCGGTGGACCTGGTCACGGTGAAGCGGCCGGGGTCCACGTACGGGGCGACCAGTGCCGCGACGTCCATCGCCTCCGGGGTCTCGCCCGCGTGCAGCATGAACTCGAGGCGGTACGTGCCGTGGGCGCCCGGCGACACGAACGCCGGGCGGCGCCAGTCGCACACGAAACGCGTGGTGCCGACGCGGACCGCGGCCGTCGGCACCGTGCCCGACACCGCCAGCCACTGCTCCGCGTAGGACGAGCCGGTCAGCGCGATGCCCGCCGCGCGCCTCGTCTCGCTGCGGGCGCCGTCGCAGCCCAGCACGTACCGCGCGCGGACCCTGCTCTCCGTGCCCGTCGCCCGGTCGCGCAGCACGGCCGTCACGGTCGAGCTGCCCTGGGACAGCGCCGCCATGGTCACGCCGGTGCGCAGCGTCACGTGCTCGAACCGGTCCAGGCCCGCGCGCAGCGTCGCCTCCAGCCTCGGCTGGTCGAAGAAGTACAGCGGGCGGGCGCCGAGACCGAAGTCGATCTCGTCCAGTGCGATGCGCGCGAACACCCTGCCCTTCGCGTTCACGTACTCGGCGGCCGACGGGACGTGCATGTCGGCGACGACCTCGTCGCGCAGGCCCGCCTGCTGGTAGATCCGCAGCGCCTCGTCGTCGCACGAGAACGCCCTCGGCTGCCCGTGCGGTTCGGTGCTGTGCTCCACCACCAGCGTGCGCACGCCGCGCACGCCCAGCAGGTTCGCGGTCAGCGCGCCGACCGGACCGCAGCCGACCACCAGTACGTCAACGTCTTCCGTGTGCATGCCGCCAGTTCAGCCCGCGGCTGTGGAGATCCTGTTGAGGTCGGCCGCCGCCCGTGCCGACAGCAGGCGGGCGCCCTGCGCCGCGGCCAGCCCGGCGGCCGTGCGCAGGGCGGCGTGGTCACCGGTGGCGACGCCCCGGATCCGGTGCAGCTCGGCGGCCAGCACCCGCTCACCGGTGGTGTCCGCCCAGGTCAGCGCCTCGTCCGCCAGCCCGGCAGCGGTCGCGGTGTCACCGGCCAGCAGGTACGTGTCGGCCATGGCGGCCGCCGTGATCGTGCGGGTCGAGCGCAGGCCAAGCCGGTACACGCCATCGCCTGCCGCCCGCATCGCCGCCAGCCTGCCCACCTCGCCGCGCCGGACCGCCGCCCACTCGGTGAGGAACGCGCCGGTGTGCACGAAGTGCGGCATGTTCTCCTCGACGCCCACCGCGTGGCAGCGCGCGCCCGCGACGCGGCCCGCGTCGCCGTCGCGTTCCTGCAGCGCTGCCCAGCCCGCGAACAGGGCGGCGTTGGCGCGGCCGTGCGGGTCCACGGCGGCGCGCGTCTCGGCGAGGTCGGCCGCCGCGCCGGTGCGGTCGCCGCGCAGGGAGCGGACGAGGGCGCGGAAGTGGTGCACGGTCAAGGTGGGGGTGCGGGCAGGCGGGACCGGGCCGGCCTCGGCGAGCAGGTCCAGCGCGGTGTCGAGGAAGGACTCGGCGGCCGCCAGCCCGCCGGTGAAGTAGGCGACCACGCCGCGCAGGTAGTGGCCGCCGACCGCGACCAGGCCGGTGCCGTCGTCGGTCGCCGCGCACAGCCGGGTGGCGAGGTCGTCGGCCACCGCGAAGTCGGCGTGGTTGCACGCGACCTCGCCCAGCGCCCACAGGGCGGGCCGCTGGTCCACCTCGGGACCCGCCTGCGGGAGCAGCGCCCGCGCCCGCGTGGCCGCGGCGGCCACCTCGTCGCTGCCGATGCCCGCCGTGACCTGCAGGACCGACATCCGCAGCAGCTGCACCGCCAGCTCGCCCTCCGCGTCGGCGACGTGCGCGAGGTGGTCCGCGGCGCGGTCCAGGTGCGAGACGGCGTCCTCGTAGGCGAGGCGGTGGGTGGCCTCGTCGGCCGCGCGCAGCGTCCAGCGGAGGTGCTCCTCGACGTGGCCCGCGCGGCCGTGGTGGTGCGCGCGTTCCGCGGACGTCAGGTCCGCGCGGTCGGCGAGCCGCGCGTGCAGCGCGGCGCGGCGGTCCGGGGGCAGCGCGGCGTAGACCACCTCCGCGAACAGCGGGTGCCGGAAGCGGACCGCGCCGTCGCCGGCCTCGGTGACCAGGTGCGCCGTGACGGCCTCGGCCAGGTGACCGACGTCGTCGAACAGGGCGGGCGGCAGGTCGCGGCCCGCGACGGCCAGCAGGTCGAGGCACGCGCGGGCCGGGCCGGGCAGCGTGTCGACGTGCGCGCGGACGGCGTCGCGGACGCTGGGCGGGAGCGCCGCGCCGGTGCGGTCGGCCGCGAGAACCTCGGTGATGAAGAACGGGTTGCCGCCGGTGCGTGCGACCAGCCGGTCGACGAGCCGGGGCGGCGGCGGTGCCCCGGTGACCGCCCGGACCAGGTCGGCCACCGCGCCCGCGTCGAGCCCGGCGGGCCGCAGCCGCGTGCCGCCGGGGGTGCGCACGAGGTCGGCGACGGCGGCGACCATCGCGGGCAGGTGGTCGTACGGGCGGGACGTGGCGACGACGAGGACGCGGGCGGCCGCGACGGTGGGCGCGAGGTAGCGCAGGAGCAGCAGGGAGTCCGGGTCGGCGGCGTGGAGGTCGTCGAGCACGATGACCAGCCCGCCGGGCGCCGCGGCCTCCTTCAGCAGCGCCGCGACGGCGTCGTAGGTGCGGAAGCGTCCCGCCGGGCCGGCGGTCCCGGCGGCCCGGCCCTCGGCGAACGCGGCCAGCACGGGGTCCGTTGTGGACAGTTCACGCACGACCTGGGTCCACAGCCAGAACGGCGGTGTGCGGCCGATGTCCGGGCAGCGGGCCCACACCACCGGCACACCGCGTGCCCGCGCCCGGTCCCGGACGGCGGCGGCGAGGCTGGTCTTGCCGATGCCCGCCTCCCCGACGACCGTCACGATCCGGCCCTGACCCCGGTGCGCCTCGTCCAGGAGCGCGGTCAGCCTGGTCAGCTCCGGCTCCCGGCCGTAGAGCCCGCGCTCGGGCAGCGGCACCGTGTGCGTGAGGATCTGGTGGTGCAGGGCACGCAGCGCAGGCGCCGGTTCGACCCCGAACTCGGTGGTGAGCAGCCGGTGCCCGGCCGCGTACACCTCGAGCGCGGCGGTCTGGCGGCCCGCGCGGTAGAGGGCGAGCATCAGGGTGGCCCGCGCCGCCTCGCGCTGCGGGTGCGCCGCCACGTGCTGGAGCAGTTCGGGCAGCACGGCCTCGTGCCGCCCCGCGGCGACCGCGGCCGCGTGGCGGCCGTCGACGGCGGCGAGCCGGGCCTCGGTGAGGCGGGTGACGTCGGGCCGCACCGCGGCGAGACCGGCGGCGCTGGCCAGCGGATCGCCGTGCCACAGCGCGAGCGCCTCCCCGTACAGGCGCTCGGCCGTCACCGGGTCGGCGACGGCCGCGGCCGCCGTCAAGCGGGTGAAGCGCGCCGCGTCGATGGCGTCCGGGTCGACGTGGAGCTCGTAGCCGCCGGGGTGACCGCGGAGCAGGTCGCTGTGCGCGCGCCTGCCCCGGCCGGGTTCGAGCGCGCGGCGCAGCCCGGTGACGTAGGTGCGGAGCGTGACGTGCGCGCTGCCGGGCGGGCGGCCGTCCCACAGCGCGTCGGCCAGCCAGTCGGCGGTGAGCACCTCGTTGGGCCGGGCCAGGAACAACGTCAGGAGCGCACGCTGCTTGGGCCCGCCGACGTCGACCGGCGCGTCGTCCCGCAGCACGCGCACGGGCCCCAGGATTCCGAACCGCACCATGAAGTGTCGGCGGCCGGCCGGATGCGTTACGCGCCCGGGCTGGATACGGAAGAAACCGGACTGGTCCGGGAGCGGTGACGGCACCGTCGTCGTGCGCTCCGCTACCCGTGCCCGACGCTCCACTTCCGCGGCGGTCCCGATCGGACACACACGTGTCCGCCGTGGACCTTCTCCGCGGCCGGGGTCACGCGACCGGGCGGGCGCAGCTCATCGCGTCGGTGGCGGTGGTGTCGTCGTGCGTGTGGCGCAGGTGGGTTTCTCCCCACTGGCGGACGGTTTCCACCACCGGCAGGACCGTGGTGCCGTACGGCGTGAGGCGGTAGATGACCGGGGCCGGGACCGGGCCGGTGACCACGCGTTCCACCAGGCCGTCGGCTTCCAGCTCGCGCAGTTGTTCCGCCAGCACCTTGGGGGTGATCGGCGCGCCGCGGCGGCGCAGGCCCGCGAAGTGGGACTCGCCGTGGGCGAGCCAGTACAGGAGCGTCAGTTTCCACTTCCCGCCGATCGCGGCGAAGGCGGCGGCCATGGGGCAGCCGGGCAGCGGGTTGGGGCGCGCCGCGGGGAGGTTACCCACAGGTGCCTTCTTGTCCATGGTGTGCTCCGGTCCGATAGTCGCCGCGTGAACATTCGCGCATTGCTTACCGTGCCACACAGGCGAATGCTGGTGGCTCTTCTCGCGGCTCTCATGCTGACCACGACGGCGTCCGCGTTGGCGTCCGGGGACGCGTCGGCCGCCGACGGGCAGCGGGACTTCGACTGGGAGCTGGGGGCCTGGCGCACCGAGGTCCGGGTGCTGGCCGAGCCGCTGTCGGACACCGAGGACGAATGGCTCCACTTCGAGGGCACCTCCGTCGTGCGGCCGCTGATGGACCGGCGGGCCAACGTCGTCGAGCTGAAGGTCGCCGGGCCCACCGGGCGGATCGAGGGGCTCAACATGCGGCTCTGGGAGCCGCAGGCCGCGCGCTGGAGCCTCACCTTCGTCAACATGCGCAACGGGCTGCTCACCCCGTCGGTGTACGGCGGCTTCCGCGACGGCGTCGGCGAGTTCTACGGCGACGACCAGCTGGACGGACGGCCGATCACCGTGCGGTTCCTCGTCCACCGGCAGGGACCCGACCGGGCCAGGTTCGAGCAGGCCTTCTCCGCCGACGGCGGCCTGACCTGGGAGACGAACTGGGTCGCCGTCGACCGGCGCATCGGCTGACCGCTCGCCCCGGCGGTGTCAGGGGCCGTGTCAGCGCCGGGGCAGGGGGGTGACAGCGCGCGCCCCGACAGTGTGGGCATGACGGAAACGGCGATCGAGGCCTCCGGGTTGCGGAAGGCCTATCAGGACAACACGGTGCTCGACGGCATCGACCTCGAGGTTCGGGCAGGGTCGGTCTTCGCCCTGCTCGGGCCGAACGGGGCGGGGAAGACGACGACGGTCAACATCCTGACCACCCTGGTGAAGCCCGACGCGGGCACGGTGCGGGTGGCCGGGTTCGACGCCGCCGCCGAGACCAGGGCGGTGCGCGCCGCCATCGGGGTCACCGGGCAGTTCGCCGCCGTGGACGACCTGCTCACCGGTGCGGAGAACCTGCGGCTGATGGCCGACCTGCGGCACCTCGGCGCCCGCGAGGGGAAGCGGGTCGTCGGCGAGCTGCTCGCGCGGTTCGACCTCGCCGAGGCGGCGCGCAAGCCGGCCTCGACCTACTCCGGGGGCATGCGGCGCAAGCTCGACCTCGCGATGACGTTGGTGGGGCGCCCGCGGATCGTCTTCCTCGACGAGCCGACCACCGGGCTCGACCCGCGCAGCCGCCGGACCATGTGGGACATCGTCCGGGAGCTGGTCGCCGACGGGATGACGATCTTCCTCACGACCCAGTACCTGGAGGAGGCCGACCAGCTCGCCGACCGGGTCGCCGTGCTCGACCAGGGCAGGCTGGTCGCCGAGGGCACGCCGGGCGAGCTGAAGCGGCAGGTCCCCGGCAGCCACGTGCGGCTGCGGTTCGCCGACACGGCACGGCTCGACGCGGCCGCGCGGGTGCTGCCCGGGGCCACGCCGGAACACGAGAGCCTGACCCTGCGGGTGCCCGGCGACGGCGACGTGCGGTCGCTGCGGTCCCTGCTCGACCGGCTCGACGAGTACGCCATCGACGTCGAGGAGTTCTCCGTGCACACGCCGGACCTCGACGACGTCTTCCTCGCCCTCACCGGACACCAGAGCACGGAGGCACTGACCAGATGAGCACCGCACTGACCGACGCCGCGACCATGCTCCGCCGCAACTTCAGGCACACCATGCGCGACCCCGTCGTGCTGTTCAACGCGATCCTCTTCCCGATCGTCATGATGTTCATGTTCGTCTACGTGCTCGGCGACGGGTTCGACGTCGGCGGCGGCGACTACATCGACTACGCCGCGCCGGGCATGGTCATGCTGGCCCTCTGCTACGGCATGGGCGCCACCGCGACCGCCGTGAACGCCGACATGACCAAGGGGATCATCAACCGGTTCCGCGTCATGAACATCTCCCGCGGCGCGGTGCTGACCGGCCACGTCGTGTCCACGGTGCTCCGCACCGTGGCCGGCATGGCCGCGATCGTCGGGGTCGCGTTCCTGATGGGGTTCAGCCCGGCCGCGTCCTTCGCGCAGTGGCTCGGCGCCGCCGGGATCCTCGTGCTGACCGTCGTCGCGGTCACGTGGCTGACCATCGCGTTCGGGCTGGCCGCGAAGACGCCGGAGGCCGCGGGCTTCTTCGCGGTGCCGCTGATCATGCTGCCGTTCTTCTCGAGCGCGATCATCCCGGCGGACAAGATGGGCCCGGGCATCCGGCAGTTCGCCGAGTACCAGCCGTTCACGCCGATCATCGAGACGGTGCGCGGCCTGTTCGACGGCACCCCGTCGACCGGGTCCGCGATCGCCGCGATCGCCTGGTGCGCCGGCATCGGGATCGTCGGCTACGTGTGGGCGCTCACGAAGTTCACGAAGCGAGTGTGACCGCGACCAGCTCGTCCCGGTCCGCTTCCGCCCCCTGCCGCGCCGCCTCGGTGAACCTCGTGTCACCGAGGTGGCGCCGCGCGGTCCGCTCGATCCTGGCCACGTCCGGCAGGGCCCGGTCCGGCTGGCCGCGCACCGCTGTGCTCGCCGCCAGCAGCCGCGCCGCCTGCTCGTACTGGCCTCGGCGCAGCGCCAGGTCCGCGATGCCGACGAGCACCTGCGCGACCAGTGGCGCGTGCCCCACCTCGGACGCCGCCCGGAAGGCGGCGGCCCGGTGCTCGCGGGCGGTGCCGAGGTCCTCGGCGAGGTAGCCGAGCAGGTCCTGTGTCGTCGCCTGGACCTGTGGCCGCCCGGCGTGGTCGCCCAGGATCGCCGTCGCCACCTCGAGCCGGCGGCGTGCCTCGTCCGCGTCGCCGCGCCAGCGCGACATCTCGGCCTCGACGAGGGCCAGCTCGGCGCCCGCCTCCGGCCACGCGGCCCGTTCCGCGTACCGCCGCGCCTCCGCCATGGCCGCCGCGCTCGCGTCCTCGTCGCCCATCAGCCAGTGCAGCTGGGCCTGGCGCGCCCGCAGCGGTACGACGTCCTCGATGGCGCCGACCTCGGTGACCACGGCGATCGCCTGTTCGTACCGCTCGCAGGCACGCGTGAACTCGCCGCGCACGGCGAGCTGCTGCGCCAGCTCGGTCAGCGCGAACGAGACGCCCCACCGGTCGCCGATGGCTCCGAACTCGGCGAGCGCGGTCGCCAGGTAGGTCTCCGCGTCCCGGCCGTCGCGGCCGAGGGTGACCCGGATCTTGCCGAGGTGCAGCCGCGCCAGCGCGCGGACCCACGGGTCGTCGTCGGCCAGCAGCGGCTCCCACGCGGACACCAACGCCTCCGGCGCCGCCAGCATGCGGGCCAGCGCGCCGATGAGCCGCAGCGCCGGGTGACCGTCCTGGACGTCCCGGCCGTGCTCGTGGGCCTTGGCGATCCAGTCCCGCACGTCGTGCTGGTCGCTGCGCCCGGAGACGCCGAACTGCACGACGAACGCGTACACCGTGGCCCGGACCTCGTCGGGGACCTCGCCTGGCACCGCGATCGCGGCCGTGATCAGCTCGTTGCCCTCGGCCTTGTGCCCGCCGAGCCACCAGTACCAGCCCGCGGCGGCCGCGAGCCGCATCGCGCCGGCGGCGTCGCCCGCCGCGGGCGCGCCGCGCATGGCGGCGCTGATGTTGTCGTGCTCCGCAGCCAGCGCGGCGAGCCAGGTCAGCTGTTCCGCGCGGCGCAGGTGCGGTTCGGCGGTCTCGGCGAGCGCGGTGACGTGGGCGAGGTGGGCGCGCCGCGTCAGGTCCGCCTCCCCGGCCTCGGCGAGCTGCTGGGCGGCGTACTCCTTGATGGTGCCGAGCATGCGGTAGCGCGGCGCGTCGCCGCCCTCGGCGACGACGAGGGACTTCTCGGTCAGCGCGGTGAGCAGCTCGAGCACCTCCCACGACTCGACCGTGTCGCCCGCGCAGACGTGTTCGGCGGCGTCGAGGCTCGCGCCGCCCGCGAACACCGACAGCCTCCGCAGCACGGTCCGTTCGGCGTCGGTGAGCAGCGCCCAGCTCCAGTCGATCACCGCGCGCAGCGTGCGGTGGCGGGGCAGCGCGGTGCGGCTGCCGCCGGTGAGCAGCCGGAACAGGTCGTCGAGGCGGTGGGCGAGCTGGTCGAGGGTCATGGTGCGCAGCCGGGCGGCGGCCAGTTCGATGGCCAGTGGCATCCCGTCCAGCGCGCGGCAGACCCGCGCCATGGTGGCCAGCGCGGCGGCGTCGGTGGCGAGGTCTTTCCGCACGGCACCGGCACGGTCGCGCAGCAGCCGCACGGCGGGGGAGGCCGCGATCTCGGCCGGGCCCGCGTCGTCGGCGGGCAGGGCGAGCGGCACGACCTGCCACAGCGCCTCACCGGTGATGCCGAGTGGTTCCCTGCTCGTGGCGAGGATCCGCAGGCGCCCGCACTCGCCGAGCACCCGGTGGGCGAAGGCCGCCGCGGACTCGATCACGTGCTCGCAGTTGTCCAGGACCAGCAGCAGCTCCCGGTCGCGGATCGCGGCGACGACCCGGTCCACCGGTTCCGCGTCGGGTGGGCCGCCGAGCAGCGCGTCGCGGTGGCCGAGCGCGGCGAGCGTCGCCTGCGCCACGTCGCCGTCGGCGCCGATCGCGGCCAGTTCGACGAGCCGGGCGCCGTCGGGCAGGTCGCCGAGCAGCGTGCGCGCGGTTTCGGTGGCCAGCCGGGTCTTGCCCGAGCCGCCGGGGCCGATGAGGGTGGTGAGCCGGTGCGCGGACACGAGGCCGGCGACGGCGGCGACGTCGGTGTCCTTGCCGACGAAGCTGGTCAGCTCGGCACGCAGGTTGGTCTTCTGCGCCTCCTCCCGCCGCCCCAGCTCGCCCCGCAGCAGCGCGACGTGCAGGTCGGACAGCTCGGCCGACGGGTCGACGCCCAGCGTGTCGGCCAGGGTCTCCCGCGTGCGCTCGTAGACCTGCAGCGCCTCGGCGTCCCGGCCGGACGCGACCAGGGCCCGCATCAGCGCGCCGACCAGGCGTTCGCGGGTCGGGTGCGCGGCCACCAGGTCGGTCAGTTCCGTGACCAGCGCGGCGCCGCGGCCGTCGCGGACCTCCGCGTCGAACCGGTCCTCGAGCGCGTTCAGGCGCAGGCCCTCGAGCCGGGTGACGGCCGCGTCGAACGCCTCGCTGTCCTGCAGGCCGACGTCCTGCATGGCCGTGCCGCGCCACAGCGACAGCGCCTCCCGCAGCGGCCGCGGGTCCCCGTCGTCGCGGGCCCGGGTGACGAGGCGCTCGAACCGGACGGCGTCCACGTCGTCGGGCGCCACGTTGAGCCGGTAGCCGTTGGGCTGCCCCTCGACCGCGCCCTCCGGCAGCACCTTCCGCAGCCGGGACACCAGCCGCTGCAACGCGTTCGCCGCGTCGGCGGGCGGCTGCTCACCCCAGATCCAGTCGACCAGGGACGCCTTCGGGACGACCCGGCCCGGGTTCAGCGCGAGGGCGACCACGAGCCCGCGCAGCCGCGCGCCCGGCACGTCGGCGACGCCGCCGCCGTCCGTGCGCACCTCGAACGGCCCCAGCACCCCGATCTGCACGCGGCGAGTGTGCCACGTGTCCGGGCCGTGTCAGGTTCGTGTCAGTCACCTCGGCGAACGTGATGTCCGCAACCACCACGAAAGGAACTCCGGTGACTCAGACGGTTCCCGTCCCGAACGGCCTGCCCATGGACCGCGACGCGGGCCCCTTCGACCCGCCCAGCGAGATCACGCGGCTGCGCGCGGCCCGCCCGGTCAGCCCGCTGATCTTCCCCGACGGGCACGAGGGCTGGCTCGTCACCGGCTACGACGCCGTCCGGCAGCTGATGGCCGACACCCGCTTCAGCTCCCGGCAGGACCTCGACATCGTCCACGTGCCCTACGAGACCCCCGGCATGCCCGCCGCGACCGAACCGTCCCCGCAGATGCCGGGACTGTTCATCTCGATGGACCCGCCGGGCCACACGCGGCTGCGGAAGCGGCTCACGGGCGCCTTCACGGTCAAGCGCATGAAGGCGCTCGAGGAGCAGATCGTCGAGATCGCCGAACGGCAGGTCGAGCACCTGGCGAGCCTTGCTCCGCCGGTCGACCTGGTGGCCGAGTTCGCGCTGCCGGTGCCGTCGCTGGTGATCTGCGCGCTGCTCGGCGTGCCGTACGCCGACCGGGAGACGTTCCAGGCCAACTCGGCGCAGTTCCTGGTCAAGGACCAGACGCTCGAGGAGAAGATGGGCGCGCTGGGCGCGTTGCTCGGTTACCTCACCGAGCTGGTCACGAGCAAGCGCGCCGAGCCCGGCGACGACATCCTGTCCGACCTGGCCCGCCACGACGACCTCACGATCGAGGAGCTGACCGGCGCCGCGTTCCTGCTGCTGCTCGCCGGGCACGAGACCACCGCCAACATGCTGGCGCTGGGCACGTTCGCGCTCCTGGAGCACCCCGCGCAGCTCGCCGAGCTGCGCGCCGACCCGGACCTGATGCCCGGCGCCGTCGAGGAGCTGATGCGCTACCTGTCGATCGCCGACATCTTCTACCGGTACGCCACCGAGGACGTCGAGCTGGGCGGCGAGACGATCGGCAAGGGGTCGACCGTGGTGGTGTCGCTGCTGGCCGCCAACCGCGACCCGCTGCGCTTCGCCGACGCGGACGAGCTGGACATCCACCGCCAGGCGCGCGGGCACCTGTCGTTCGGGCACGGCGTCCACCAGTGCCTCGGCCAGCAGCTGGCGCGGATCGAGATGCGTGCCGGGTTCGCCGGGCTGCTGCGCCGCTTCCCGGACCTGGCGCTCGCCGTCCCCGCGGCCGAGGTGCGGGTCAAGTCCGACATGAACATCTACGGCGTGCACGCACTGCCGGTCACGTGGACAGCGTCGTGAGCGGCTGACGCATCAGCCGATGCCGACGGTCTGGCGTTCCGGTTCGACCACCACGACCACGCGGTCGAGGTCGCGGGAGTACGGGGCGCCGATGTACTTCTCGGACAGGCGGTCGATGACCTCCCACGCCGCGTCGCCCGTCAGCCACTCGACCACCCGGCCGCGGATGACCACCGGCTCGAACGGGTTGTCCGGCGGGGCGATCGACAGCGCCACGCGGGGGTCGCGGCGGAGGTTGCGGGCCTTGCGCGAGTCCGGGCCCGTCAGGAAGACGATCCGGTCGCCTTCCGTGCCGATCCACAGGGGCACGCTGTGCGGGGAGCCGTCCGGGAGGACGGTGGCCACGTGGGCGATGGGGGTGCCGTCCAGTACGCGGCGCACGGCTGGGTCGAGCATCGTGTTCTCCTCGGTCAACGAAGCACTTCGTAGTGCAGGTGGGTCACGCCCGGCGCCGCGACGGCGTCGACCAGGCGCAGGCTGACGTGGTCCGGCAGGGACCGGAAGAAGCTGTGGCCCGCGCCCAGCAGCACCGGTACCTGGTGGAGGACCAGCTCGTCGACCAGGCCCGCCGCCAGGGCCGCGGTGAGCGCGCCGCCGCCCATCACGCCGACGTCCTTGCCGCCCGCGGCGTCGCGGGCGGCGGCGACGGCGTCCTCGACGGTCGTGGCGAAGATCTGCTTCCCGGTGTTCTCCGGGGCGGGGCGGTGGCTGAGCACGACGAGCGGTGCGGCCGGGTGCGGGCTGCCGCCGCCGAAGTGGCTGGAGTGCTCGTAGGTGGTGCGGCCGGCGACCATGGCGCCGACCCGGGCGGCGAGCCGGTCGAAGATCCGGGCGCTGGGCTCGCTCAGCGTGAAGCCGTCGAACACCCGGCTCGGGGTGTCGCCGTCGAAGTACCAGTCGAACAGCATCGGGGCGTCGCCGAGGCCGCGACCGAACTCGTCGGCGCCGTCGGGCGTGCGGCCGCTGATGTAGCCGTCGACGGAGACGGCATGGGCGCCGAGAACCTTGCTCATGGGGCTCCCTTCAGATCGCTTGGGGGAAGTCGAAGAACCGGTCCGGGTCGTAGGCCTTCTTGACCGCCGCCAGCCGGGTGTGGTTGCCCGCGTGGTACGCCGTGGCCCAGCCGGCCAGCGCGGGGTCGGGGAAGTTCGGGTAGACGCGGCCGGACCCCTCGCGGTGCGCGATCGCCCACGAGCGGTCGAGCCACTCGTCGCCCGGGGCGGCGATGTGTTCCAGCAGGAACCGTTGGCCGCGGTGGGCGAACGCGGTCGCGTCCTCGGTGACCCGGTTGTACGCGCCACCCATGGCGGTGAACGTCAGCTGCCTGCCGGGACGTGTCAGGGGTGCCAGGAGCTCGGCCAGTGTCCGGTCGGACAGCGGCCGGTCGAAGAACTCCGACCGCATCCGGCTGGGGTCGGATTCGCGCGGGTCCGCGAAGCTGTGCTTCAACCGGTGGTACGGCAGACCGGGGCGCAGCTCGACGGCGTCCGGGGTCAGCTCGCGCAGCAGCGCACGCGTCGTGTCCTCGTCCAGCGTGGTGGCGCCGAAGAGCCGGGCGCTGCCGGCCTCCAGTGTCAAGTTGACGGTCACCTCGTCCGGCGCGTCCGGCGCCCACGCCTGCCACGCGGTGACCAGCCCGGCCATGTCGACGTCCGTCCACACCGCCTCGACGCGGGTGGTCACCGGCTCCGGGACCGTGGCGAACCGCAGTGCGGTGACCACCCCGAACTGGCCGCCGCCCGCGCCGCGCAACGCCCAGAACAGGTCCCGTTCCCGGTCGTCGTCGCAGGCCACGACGCTGCCGTCGGCCAGGACGAGGTCCGCGCCGACGAGCCGGTCGCACGTCAGGCCGTGCCGGCGGCCCAGCAGGCCGATGCCGCCGCCGAGGGTGAGGCCCGCGATGCCGACGGTCGGGCCGCACCCGGCGGGCAGCGTGCGGCCACAGGCGTGCAGTGCCCCGTACACCCGCGCCAGCAGCGCGCCCGCGCCGATCGTGGCGATCCCGTCGTCCGCGACGGCGATCGTGTCCATCCCCGTCATGTCGAGCACGATCCCGTCGGTGGCCGACCGGTGCGCGAAGCAGTGCCCGCCGCCGCGGGGGACGAGGTGCGTCCCGGTCGACGCGGCACGCGTGATCGCGCGGACGACGTCCGGGACAGCGCGGCAGAGGAGGACTTCCACGCCGCCGACACTACGAGCGGTGGCATCGCCCGGTCTTGAACGAATCGCGCAGGCTCAGAGCCGCGGCGGTGGCGTGGCGCGGGTGGCGAGGAACGGCCGGTATGACGCGGTGTGCTCGTGCCCGCACGCGCACCGGTCGATGTCGCCGCCCAGCAGCCCGCGTGGCGTGACACCGGTCAGGCGCAGGCATTCCCGGCTCAGGTGCGCCTGGTCGGCGTACCCCACGTCGATCGCGAGGCCCGCCACGCCGTCCGCGCCGCGCCTGCCCGACGCGGTCGCACCGGCCTGCGCCAGCGCGAGGAAACCCTGGAACCGCAACGTCCGCTGGAGCACCTTCGGGCTCGTGCCCACCGCGTGCAGGCACCGGCGCCGCAGCTGGCTCGGGGACAGCGCGAGGTGGCCCGCGAGGGCGTCGATGTTGACCGGGTGCCACGGCATCAGCGCCCGCACCGCCGCGCCGACGAGCGGGTCCAGGCGCGCCGCGCGGCGGAACTCGCGCACCAGGAAGGTCTGCAGCACCCCGAGCGCCCGTTCCGGCGGCACCACCGCCATCGCCTCGACGAGCCGGTCCACCGGACGGCCCCACAGGTCGGTCAGGTGCAGGCGCTGGTCGACCAGGTCGTCGAGCCCCGCCGGGAGCGGCGGCGCCGTCCCCGGCAGGAACCGCACCCCGGCGATCGTGGTGTGCGGCGGGATGACCTCGACCTCTGGCCCGGTCAGCGGCCCGACCAGCTGGGGACGCCCGCCGATCGGGAAGTGGACCTCGACCCCGCCCGTCGGCAGGTGCCGCTGCACGTACGGCGCCGCGCCCGTCCGCTGGACCCACACCGTGCGCACCACACCCGCGAGCGCGGGCAGCGGCGCGCGTTCGACGTAGGAGCCGGTCACGACAGCACCGAAGCGCGTCGGTGCCCTCCGCGTCAAGGCCGGCCCGCGGTGCACCGGCTGCTGCGCGCGTGCTGACGATCGCCACCCACGCCGGCGTGCTGGCCCGGTTCGGGCACGCGCTCTCCGACCCGACCCGCAGCCGGGTGCTGCCGGCACTGCGGGACGGGCCCGCGTACCCGGCCGAGCTGGCCGAGGCGCTGGGCGTCTCCCGGACGAAGCTGTCGAACCACCTCACGTGCCTGCGCGGCTGCGGGCTGGTGGTGGCGGCGCCGGAGGGCAGGCGCACCCGCTACGAGCTGGCCTCGCAGGGGCTCGCGCACGCGCTCGGGGATCTGCTCGACGTGGTGCTGACGGTGGACCCGGAGGCGTGCGCGGCGGCCGGGACCGAGGGCTGCTGCTGATGACGGCGCCCGTCCTCACCCGCCGGATCCGCCTGCTGGTGGCGGCGACGATCACCTACAACGTCGTGGAGGCGGTCGTCGCCATCGCGGCCGGGACGGTCGCCGGGTCGACCGCGCTGATCGGGTTCGGGCTCGACTCGGCGGTGGAGGTGTCGTCCGCGGCGGCGGTCGCCTGGCAGTTCTCGGCACGCGACCACGCCGCCCGGGAGAAGACGGCGCTGCGCGTGATCGCGGTGTCGTTCTTCGCGCTCGCCGCGTACATGGTGGTGGCGTCGGCGCGGGCCCTGCTGGGCGGCGCGGAGGCGGACCACTCGACCGTCGGGATCGTGCCGGCCGCGGTCAGCCTCGCCGTGATGTCGGGGCTGTCGTACGCACAGCGGCGCGCAGGCCGTGCGCTGGGCTCGGCGAGCGCGGTGGCGGACGCCAAGCAGACGTTGCTGTGCACGTACCTGTCGGCCGTGCTGCCGGCCGGGCTGGTGCTGAACAGCCTCTTCGGCCGGTCGTGGGCGAACCCGGTGGCAGCGCTGGTGATCGCCGCGGTCGCGGTGAAGGAAGGCCGCGAGGCCTGGCGCGGCGACGCGTGCTGCACGGTCCCGGCCGCGACCACCTCCGGGGACGACGGCGACTGCCGCGGTCCGTGACCGGACGTCCTGGGGTCCGGCCCGCTACGAGCGGCGACCGGGAGTTCCTCGTCGCGGTGAGGCGGGCTGCGCCGCGGGCCTACGTCGAGCAGGTGTCGGGGTGGGACGACGCCGAACAGCGTGCGGTCGCCGACAAGGAGTTCGGCGAACTCCCGTACGCGGTGGTCGAGGAGGACGGGCGGCCCGTCGGCCATGTGTGCGTGATCCACGGGAGCGAGTGACTTCCTCGAGGAGATCGCCTGCTCCCGGAGGCGCAAGGCCGGGGCATCGGAACCTGGCCGGCGCGGGACGTTCTTCGAGCGCGGCATCGCCGGCGGCACGATCCGGCCGGTCGACGCGCGCCGCGCCGCGACCGTGCTGTGGGCGAGCCGGCCCGGGGTGATCAGCCTGGCGTGGCGCCGCGACGACCTGCGCGCGGACGAGCAGGGCCTCGCGGAGCTGCTGTCGCTCGCCGTGGACCTCGTGAGCTGGGGCCCGCGGCAGGCGTGACCGCCTACCGGGACAGGCCCATCGCGTCGAGTTCGTCGTCCACGTCGACACCCAGTTCCTCGGCCACGGCGAAGAACTTCGCCGCCTGGCCCTCGTCGACGGGCAGGCCGCCGTCCCCGGTCAGGCACATCACGCCGGCCGTGAACGCGCTCCTCGGGTGCCCGGCCTCGGCCGCCTTCGCGTACCACTCGAGCGCGGTGACCGGGTTCTGCTCGACGCCGCGGCCGGTCGCGTACATGCCGCCGAGGTTCCCCATGGCACGCACGCTGCCCAGCTCGGCCGCGCGGAACGTCCACCGCCGCGACTCGTCCTGGTCCTCCGGCACGCCGCTGCCGGTGCCGGTGAGGACGCTCATCTCGAACGCGGCGTCCGCACTGCCGCGCTCGGCGGCGGCCAGGTGGTAGGGGACCGCGGCGGCCGGGTCGGCGGGGTGGCCGTAGCCCTGGTAGCGCAGGTAACCCGACAGCAGCAGCACGTCGGTGTCGTCCGGGTTGGCGGCGAGCAGCTCGTCGAGCCGCCGTGCCGCGGCCTGCTCGTGCGCGGCGCTGTTCGCGAAGTACGCGATCCTGATCCACCCGAGCGCACCGGCGAGCGATCCCGCCCGGTCGGCCTCCTGGTAGGCGGCGATCGACGCGGGGATGTCCTGTTCCGGGTAGGGCGCCCACGGCGCCGCGCCGTACGCGAGGAGCCTGCCGAGTTCGAGCCACGCGTCCACGACCCCCGCCCGGCCTGCGCGCCGGAGCCCGTCGACGAGCGCTGCCGGCGCGTCCCCCGGCAGCAGGCCGATGAGGTGCTCGCTGCGGACGAAGCTGTCGCGCAGCTCCTCGGCCGCGGCGAACAGGTCGGCGCCGCTCGCGTCCGGGTCGTTGCGGAGCTTGGCCATGGCTTCGTAACTCAGTGCGTTCACGCGCCACACCTTCGCATATCGGTCAGCCGGTCGTGGGTGAAACCCGGTGACCGTGACGGCGACCACCGCACGCCGCCACGGTCACCGGCCTCACACCCCGGCGCGGCCGCGCAGGTCCGCGGGGACCGCGTCCGACCCGTCGGTCTTCCCGCGGGTCGTACGGGAGCGGCCCGTCGGGGTGGTGCTCGTCGCCGGGCGCACGGCCGCGCCCGCGGCGCCCGCGCCCATCGGCGGCATCATCGGCGGCATCATCGGCGGCACGGCCCCGGCCCTGGCCGCCGCCGCGGCGGCCGGGTTGCTGACGCCGGGGGCGATGTCCGCCGCCGCGACCGGTGCGCGTTTCGCCGCGAGGGGTTTCGCCGTCGCCGGGAGACCGGTCGCGCCGAGGGTGCCGTAGGGCAGCGACATGCCGGACAGGGTCGGTGCCGCGCCCGCGCCCGGCGTCGCGCCGGACGTCAGGTTCGGCATCGCGGAAAGGGTGGTGTCCAGGCCTGCCAGCGACGGCAGGCCACCGGAGTGGCCGCCGCCCCCGCCGCCGCTCTGGCCGAAGCCCAGCGTGGTGGCGAGGGTCTCCAGCTCGGACATCGCGCCGGAGGTGGCGGTCAGCGCCTTCACCGCGTCCTCCGCGGTGTTCCCGTCGGCGGCCGGCTTGATCTCCACGGCCGGGATGTCGGGCGCCTTGACCCCGGCCGCCGACGCGGTCTTCGCGATCGCCACGTCGAACTCCGCGCCCAGCGCCGTCATCACCGCACCGGCCGCCTGCTGGAAACCGAGCGCCGCCCACTGCGTCAGCGGGTTGGACATGGCGGCCAGGTACTGCCCGTGCAGCGCGAGCACCTCCTGGTGGGTGCGCGTGATCGTGCCGGCGAGCGTGGTCAGGGTCGCCGGCACCTGGGAGGCGTCGATGCGTGCCGCCCAGCCCGCCAGGTCCGCGTCGTCGGCCTCGACCTGCGCCGCCCAGTCCCGCGCCGCCTGGTCCTGCCAGTGCGGCAGCAGCGACTCCGACCGGTTCCGCAGCTCGGTGCGCGCGCTGTCGATCCAGGTGCGCACGTCCGTCCACATGCGAGCCGCGTCGAGGTAGCCCGGCGCGTTCGCGACCTCGGCGCTGCTCATCGCGACGAGCATCTCCATCGGCAGCATGTTGTAGGGGATGGCCATGCGGTCACTCCTGTCCGGTCTCGGCGGCCGCTCCCGGTGTGCCGCCACCGGCGCCGGACACGGTCTTGACCAGGCTCACGCCCTGGTTCGCGAGCTTCGCCGACGCGCCGACGAGCTCGGCGGCGGAGGTGAGGTCGGCCCAGCTGTACTCCAGTGAGACGTGGTGGATGTCGCTCGCGTGCTTGACGATGTCGCCGGTCACTTTCGTCAGGTAGTCCGCGGCCGCCGCCGACGCCAGCTTGTCCACAATGGACATCGCGAAGCCCTCAACGAGCCCGGGTGGGTTGATCGGCGCGCCGACCCGGCCCAGCGAGCCCGGCATCGGGGGCGGGGTGAGCTGCTGCGCGGTCGCCGCCATCGCGGTCGGGTCCCCGTCGATCTTGTCCATGGGTTTCCTCCTCCTGCGGGTGCACCTGCCACAGGTGCTCGTCCAGCACCTGCAGTGAGTCGTTGTCGCTGTCCCAGCCGCGGCGCGCGGCCGGTGTGGGCGCGCCCGCGCCCGCTCGGCCGGTCAGCGCGACGCCCGGGGTCATCGGTCCGGCGCGGCGCGCCCTCGGCCGGGGCTGCGCTGCGGGCCGGTCGCTGTTGCCCGGCTTGATCCCGCCGGGCGACTGCCGGGCACCCGCGGCCCCGGTGTTCGGCGGCATCATCGGCGGCGACGCCCCCATCGCTCCCACGGCCGCCGCCGTGCCCGCGGCGCCGCGCGCGAACGCGGTCGGCACCGGGGCGTCGCCGGTGCCGACGGGGTTGCCGGGACCGGTCGTGCCCACGCCGGTCACACTCCCGGCCGCGCCGCCGAACCCGCCGCCACCCGCGCCGCCCGCGTCGAGACCGGCCAGCGTGGGCAGCGTGCCCACGCCGTACCGGTACGGCTCAGGCGCGTGGCCGAGCCCGCTCACGTCCGGCACGGAGATCGGGTCGGGCACCTGCACGCCGCTGCCACCGCCGAGCAGCCCTTCCGCGGCCTGCAGTGCGCTCGTCGCCGCGCTGAGCGCGTCCGACAGGTTCGGTTGCTCCCCCGGCTCGACGTGCTGCGGGTCCCGCGGCGACTCCGGCTCCGCCGCGGTGTCGGGGTTTCCGGCCTCGGCCGGGTCGCCGGGGGAGCCGCCGGCTCCGGTGGTGTTCCCCGGGGTGCCGGGCGGGGCGCTGCCCGGCGCGCGGCCCTCGGCCGCCGCGCGCGGTCCCGCCCAGTCGACGGCGAACGTCGTGATGTTGCGCATGACCGCGGTCACGGCCTGCGCGCTCCGGTCGTGCTCGCCGAGCACGGCAGCCGCCTGCGCGAGGTACTGGTCGACGGGCGTCCTGTCGTCCTGCGCCTTCGCGGCCTCGTACTGCTCGCAGATCAGCCGGACCCGGTCGACGTTGCGCGGGTACTGGGCGACCAGCTCGTCGATCCTGGCGGACACGCTGCCGCCGGGGAACCCGTACGAGGTGATCAGGCCGTGCCACGTCATCATCGTGGAGACGCTCTCGACGGCCGCCGTGCGGAACGCGGTGGCGCCCTCGTCGTGCCACGCGTTGTGCACCAGCGCTTCCGTGCGGTCGTACAGCCGCTTCCGGGTCTCGTCGATGACCGTCGCCGCCCGCGACCACATCTGCGACGACACCGCGAGCCGCGCGACGTGCGCCTGCTCGGCCTCCAGCCGTGCCAGCAGGTCACGGGGGTGGTTGGCGGCGAGGGTGTAGATGTGGTTCACCGCTCAGCTGCCTTGCGGGGCGGCGAGTTCGGGGGCCACGTCGGGCAGCCCCGGCGCCCGGTCGTCGCACGCGTCCGCGATCCCGGCGGCGCTCCAGGCCGCGCCGTCCTCGTAGGTCTGCGCCGCCTTCGACACGAGCGCCACGTAGGCGTCGATGCCCTGCGTCATGTGGGTGAGGAACCGGACCAGCTTGCCGGTGGCCGCGTTGTCCACTTCGGACAACGCGGCGCAGCTCGCCAGGCCGCCGCCACACGTGCCACCGGGCGCCGCCATCGGCACGGTGGCGAGATCGGGGCGTTCTCGTCGCAGCTGCAGGAAAGCCCGCATCTCGTCCGGGCACCCGTCGACCCTGTCGCACATGTTCGCTCCCCTCTCGGCAGTCGTAGGAAAACACCCGGCGGCGACCGTTCTCCCCGGTGACCTCAAACGGCCACGGGTGGTTGCCAGGCGAGCTGCACGAACTCCTTGCCGCCCCTGCGGTCCACGAGCCAGCCGCGGCCGGGCGGCAGCACCTGGGCACGCATGCCGCCGAGCAGCGGGCCCTCGTCGCGGTCGCCGGACATCATCAGCCCGGACGTGCCGACCTCCCGCAGCCGCGCCAGGAACGGCTCGAACAGCCCGCGCCCGGCACCGCCGGTGCGGCGGGCCAGCACGACGTGCAGCCCGATGTCCGCGCCCTGGGCGACCAGCGGCAGCAACGCCATCAACGGGTGTTCCTTGTGCGTCGCCACCATGTCGTAGTCGTCGACCAGCACGAAGATCCGCGGGCCCTGCCACCAGTTGCGGGCCCGCAACTGCTCCGGCGTGACGTCCTGGCCGGGCAGTCGCTGCGCCATCGCGTCGGCCACCTCGGCGAGCAGGCCCCGGCTGTGCGCGTCGTTGGTGCCGTAGCCGAGCAGGTGGTCGTCGCCGATCTCGCCGAGCAGCCCGCGGCGGTGGTCCACCACCACGATCCGCGCCTGCTCCGGGGTATACGCCCGGCATATCCGCCCGGCCAGCTGGCGCAGGAACGACGTCTTGCCGGACTGGGTGTCGGCGAGCAGGAAGAAGTGCGGGTCCTCGGTGAAGTCCAGCCGCACCGGCGCCAGGTCGCGTTCGCGGATGCCGACGGCGAACCCGGCGTCGGGGCCGGACAGCGCGTCGGTCGTCGGCAGGTCCGCGACCGGGACGCTGGCGGGCAGCAGCCGCACCCGGGGCGCGGGCTCGCCCGGCCACGCGGCGGCCACCGCGTCGACCAGCGCCGCGAGGCCGTCGGCCAGGTCGTCGGTGGCCGGCGCGCCGTCGATCCTGGGCAGCGCCACCAGCACCTGGTGCCCGGTCGTCGACAGCCCCCGGCCCGGCGCGCCCGTGGGCACGCTCATCGCCGCCTTGCGGTCGATCAACGAGTCGATCGGGTCGCCGATGCGCAGTTCCAGCTTGCTGGTGAACAGGTCCCGCACGTTCATGCGCAGGTCGAACGCGCGGCTGCAGGACGCGACGACGTGCACGCCGTACGACAGACCGCGGGCGGCGATGTCGCTGACCGCGTCCTCGAGCCCGTCGAAGTCGTTGCGCAGCGTCAGCCAGCCGTCGACCACCAGGAACACGTCCCCGTGCGGCTGGTCGGCGAACCGCCCGGCGGCACGCATGCGGCGGTAGGTGACGATGCTGTCGATGCCGTGCTCGGCGAACAACCGCTCCCGCGCCGCCAGCAGGGCCGCGACCTCGGCGACCGTGCGCCGCACCGCGCCGGTGGCGAGCCGCCCGGCCACCCCGCTCACGTGCGGCAGGCCGTCGAGCGCGGCGAGCGTGCCGCCGCCGAAGTCCAGGCAGTAGAACTGCACCTCGCGCGGCGTGTGGGTGAGCGCGAGGCTGGTGACGAGCGTGCGGAGCGCGGTGCTCTTGCCCGACTGCGGACCGCCGAGGACCAGCACGTGCCCCGCCGCGCCGGACAGGTCCAGCACGAGCGGGTCGCGGCGCTGCTCGTACGGGCGGTCCACCAGGCCCAGCACCGGCCGCAGCCCGCCCGTCTGTCCGGCCGGGACGGTGGTGAGACCGCGTTCGGCGTCCGTGCGCGGTTCCCCGGTCAGCGCGTCCAGGGTGACCGCGTCGTCCAGCGGCGGCAGCCACACCTGGTGCGCCGGGGTGCCCCGGCCCGCCAGCCGGTCGACGAGGATGTCCAGCAGCGTCTCGCCGACCCGTTCGTCGTCGTCCTGCTCGGGTTCGGTGCCGGCGCTCGCGTCGGCGGCGACGTAGGCGGTCGTGTAGTCGTGCGGCACCGGCCGGTCGAGCGCGGTCACGTCGCCGCCGTCGCCGGTGTGCTGCTCGTGCACGCCCGACACGTACGCGGCGCGGAACCGGTCGAGCTGGGTGTTGTCGGTCTTGAGGAACCCGTGCCCCGGCGCGCGGGGGAGGGCGAACGCGTCGCTGACGCCGAGCACCGCGCGGCTCTCCAGCTCGGAGAACGTGCGCAGGCCGACCCGGTACGACAGGTGGCTCTCCAGGCCGCGCAGCCTGCCCTCGTCGAGCCGCTGCGACGCGAGCAGCAGGTGCACGCCGAGCGACCGGCCGACCCGTCCTATCTGGACGAACAGGTCGATGAAGTCCGGCTTGGCGGAGAGCAGTTCGGAGAACTCGTCGCAGATCACCAGCAGCGTGGGCACCTCGGGCAGCGGGGCGCCCGCGGCGCGTGCCTTCTCGTAGTCCCGCAGCGACGCGAAGTTGCCCGCCGCGCGCAGGAGTTCCTGCCTGCGGATCAGCTCGCCGTTGATGGCGTCGGTCATGCGGTCCACCAGGTGCAGCTCGTCGGCCAGGTTGGTGATCACCGCGCTGGTGTGGGGGAGCTTGTCGAGCTTGGTGAACGTGGCGCCGCCCTTGAAGTCGACGAGCGCGAAGTTCAGCGAGCTGGGCGGGTGCGTCACCGCCAGCGCGAGCACGAGGGTGCGCAGCAGTTCGGACTTGCCGGAGCCGGTGGCGCCGATGAGCAGTCCGTGCGGCCCCATGCCGTCCTGCGCGGACTCCTTGAGGTCCAGCTCGATCGGGGTGCCGTCGGGCCGGATGCCGATCCGCACCCGCAGCCGGTCGCGGGGCGGGCGCGGCACCCACGTGTCGTTCGGGTCGAACGAGTACGGGTCGCCGAGTTCGAGCAGTTCCGCGAGCCCGAGTTCGGTGGTCATGGGCGCGTCACCACGCATGCCCGCGGTCAGCCGCAGCGGCGCGAGCTGGCGGGCGAGGCCTTCCGCGGACGGCGCGTCCAGCTCGTCGGCGCGGCCCAGCGGGGTCTCGCCGTCGGTGGTCTCGCTGATCAGGTCGCCCGCCGCGTCGACGGCCAGCACCACCGACGTCCGGTCGAGCGTCTTCGGCGGCACCGTGGTCAGGTCGAGCACGGTCACGCCCTCGACGCCGCCGCCGGTCATCAGCAGACCGGAACCGGCGACCGAGCCGCCGTCGACCACGACGACCACGTGCGGTCCCGCGATCCGCACGTCGGTGTCGGGGTCGAACCGGGGCCGCTTGGCCAGCTCCTCCTCCAGCACCGACTCGAGCGCCGGGATCGTCGGCGTCACCAGCCGCAGCGGGCCGAGCGCGTCGGCGCGTTCCGGGTGCAGCGCGTGCGGCAGCCACTTGACCCACTCCCACGCGGCGCGCTGCTCGCTGCCGACGCACACCGCGATCCGCAGGTCGTCCGGGGCGTGCAGGGTGGCGAGCTGCGCCAGCAGCGCGCGGGTGAGGTCGAGCGTGCCCGCCCGGTCACCGCGCAGGTAGATCCGGTTGAACCCGGTGACCGCGACGGCGATCGGCAGCCGTTCGACGGTCGAGTACGTGACGAGGAACCGCCGCAGCGCCAGCGCGGACAGCGGTTCGAGGTCCTCGAGCGGCTTGGTGTCCGGCGCGACGAGCGTGGTCGCGGGCGCGAGCGCGCCGCTGCCGATGCGTGCCACGCCGAAGTCGGGGTCGTCGCGGCGCCGCTCCCACAGCCGGTGGCTGGCGGCGAGCCACCACAGCTGCGCAGGCGCCGGGTGCAGGTAGGCCATGACCGCGCGCTGGGCCCGCACCGCGCGGCGCAGCCGCAACCGTTGCTGCGCCAGGTCACGCAGGTACTTGCGGCGCGCGTGCCCCATCTCCCGCTTGCTGGGCCCGCCGCCCTGCAACAGTCCCATGAGGACCATGCCGAGCATGCCGACGCCCATCAGGCCGTAGATGACGAAGCGGATGGACCCGGTCAGCGAGCCGGAGAACATCAGCAGCATCGCCGCCATCATCGCCACCATCGGCAGCACCATCAGCAGCTGCGCCCACTGCCGCGCGGGCGGCGGCGGGATCTCCGGCGGCGCGGCCAGGATCAGCTCGCCGCCCGGCATGTCCGGGGCGGGCCTGCGGGTCGGTCGTCGTACCACGAGTGTCGCCACGCACCCGATCGTGCGGGACCGGACGGCCGTACTTCGGCGATGGCAGCAAGGTGCCGCGCGGGTGATGCGGGGGCGCGCCGACCTACCGTGCGAAACGGACGCTCCAGCGACAGGACCAAGGAGGGAGTCACCATGGCGTACGACGGTGCGGATATCCAGATCGATTCCGTGCAGCACACGACGAACCTGATCGGTCACGGTCACCAGACCATGAACGACCAGACGCAGAGCCAGTACAACCGCAACTACGCGATGGGCCAGACCACGTTCGCCGGCCGGGTGCAGCAGGCGGCGCTCGGCAGCACGGACACCATCAACGCCCGGCACCGCTCGGAGATCATGCCGCGGCGCGAGGACTTCGAGAACAGCCTGCACCAGACCACGAACACGTACTCGGGGGCACAGGACTCGGCCGCGAGCGTCGTCGCGCAGCCGGGCAGCGGCATCGGCTCCCTGATCAACCCGGCATGAGGAGGCAGTAGATGGACCACTACAAGACAGTCTTCGGCGACGGCCGCACCATGGCGACCGACGAGGGCGCACAGGGCCAGCACCTGCGCGACGGCGCCGACGAGGCGTGGCGCCAGGTGCAGGGCATGGGCGACTTCTGGGAGGGCGGCTTCGAGGAGGCGCAGATGGTGGCCCAGCAGGACCACCGCCTGAACCACGACCAGGCCGACACGCACGACGCCATGTCGCGCGCACTGCACCAGTCGGTCGACATCGCACAGGACGCGTTGCAGCGGGTGCGCGGCTTCTTCGCGTAGTCACCGCGTTCCGCGAAGGGCACCTCCGGCCGGGAGGTGCCCTTCGCGTTTCGCGGGTGTCCTGGACGCGCCTTTCAGGGCACCAGGAACATCTGCTCCGGCGGCTCGACCACGGCGGGCCGGTCCGGCAGCGGGGCCGCCACCGCGGGGCGCCAGCAGCGTCGTCGTCCACGTGGGACGGTCACGGCCACGAGCACCGCCAGCGCGATCGCACCCAGGATCGCCACCGCCGCCCACGTCGCCACCACCCCCGCGCGTTCGTGCCACGCGGCCTCCGCCAGCGCCGCCTCGTCCGGCGGCACCGGCGTGTGGCCGGGCAGCGCGGCGGGCTCGGACAGGTCGAGCCCGTCGGTCACCGCGCGGTACGGGTTGACCACCCCCGCGCCGTACGCGTGCCGGTCACCCCGCGCCGGGGACGCCGTCGCGAGCAACCGTTGCGCCACCTCGGGCGCCGACAGCTCCGGCCACGCCGACCGCACCAGCGCGGCCGTCGCGGCGACGAACGGCGCCGCGTAGCTCGTGCCGTTCACGTACGCGTGCCCCGCGACCCGCGTCGTCGTCAGCACGCCGGCGCCCGGCGCGACCAGGTCGACGTACGGCCCGACCTGGGACGTGGACGTGCGCGCCCCGTCGATGTCGATCGCGCCGACGCCGAGCACCCCGTCGTACGCGGCCGGGAACGACGGCAGCTCACCGGCCCCGTCCTGCTGCCCGTTGCCGACGGCCGCCACCACGACCACGTCCCGCGCCACCGCGTACGTGATCGCCGACCGGAGCTCGGGGAAGTCCGCGTAGCCCGCCACCGACAGGTTCACCACCCGCGCGCCCGCGTCCACCGCGTACCGGATGCCCCGCGCCAGCGCGGCGAGGTCGATCCGCAGCGACCGGCCGTTCTCCGCGATGTCCTGCGCCGTGATCCGCACGGGCAGGATCCGCGCGTCCGGTGCGATGCCGTGGAAACCGATGCCGCGCACCGGGTCCGCCGCGATGATGCCCGCCACGCCGGTGCCGTGTGACACGCAGTCGAAGTTCCCCGGCAACGCCGTGTTCTCGAAGAAGTTCCTGCCGCGCAGGACGTTCCCGCGCAGCTGCGGGTGGTCAGCGTCCACACCGGAGTCGACGACCGCGACCGTCACGCCCGCGCCCCGGGTGTGCGGCCACACCTGCCTCGGGTCGAGCACCTGCTGCGCCCACGGCTGCTGCCGCACCGCGGCACGGCCGGGGTCCGGGTCGTGGCAGGCACCCGGCGGCGGTGCCGCGTGCGCGGGCGTGACACCGGTCATGAGCAGGCCGAGCGCGATCAGCATTGCCTTCACGACAAGCGATCCTGCGGCGGCATATCCACGTCGACGGTGCCGTGGCCGCATGAGGCCACCGCGCAGGCGGCCCTCCTGTACCGCCGATACTCGCTCGTATGGACGAGACCCTGCGCAGCCTCGGCATCATCGCCGAGCACGAGCAACTCGCCGAGGACGTCCGCGTGCTGCAGCGCACGATCGCCGAGACCAGGGCGACGGCCGACTCCGGCGACGGGCTGGTGAGCGCGACGGTCGACGGGAACGGCAGGCTGCTCGAGCTGTGGCTCGACCCCAGGATCTACCGCGCGCCCGACTCGGCCGGGCTGGCCGCGACGATCACCGAGACCGTCCGCGAGGCCGTCCGCCAGGCCGAGGAGACGGTGTTCGCCGCGGCGGTGCGGTTCCTGCCCGACGACGCGACGCCCGCGACCACCGATCTGCGGCTGGACCCGTTCCTGCACCAACTCGACCGGAGGTAGCGGTGGGTGACTTCGACGCCAACGGCGACGGCCTCGTCGACATGCGCATCGACGCGACCGCACAGGGGATCGGCGAACTGCGCGCGCACGCCGACGGCCTGTCCGCCGCGCTGACCGCCGCGTTCTCCCGGATCAACGAACTGGGTGGCAGGCTGGGCAAGGGCGGGCAGCTCTCCGACCGGTTCATGGCGGAGTACACGAAGTGGCGCAACGGCACCGGCCCGGTGTGTGTCGCCGACCCCGCGCCGGGCGCGACGAGCTCCGTGCAGGACGACCCCGGGCTGGACAAGGGCGTCAGCGAGGTGCCGGTCAACTACCGCAAGATCGTGGAGTCCGGCGACGCCGCCGTGACCACGTACCGGAACGCGGAGCAGAACGCCGCCCGCGGCTTCCGGTACTGAGCGATGGGCGTCGACCTCACCGGCTGGGCCGCCAGGCTGTTCGACGAGGTCTGCGCGGCCATCGGCGGTGACAACGCGTTCCCGCCCGACGAGCCGGCGGACGCCCGCGAGCTGGGGCGTGCGTGGGGTGCCGTCGCCGATCTGCTGCAGGGCGCCGTGGGCAGCACCGGCGCGGCGGCGGACAAGATCTTCACCGCGTGGACGGACACCGCGGGCTACGACTACCACGCGGTGATCAAGTCGTACAACGGCGGTATCGGCGGGCTCATCACGTCCTGCCGGGAGATGCAGAGGTTCTGCGAGCAGTACGCCCACGACATCGAGCAACAGCGCTGGGCGACCCGCATCGAGATGATCATCAACGCGGCGTCGTTCGCCCTCGCGTTCACCGGCGGCGGCGCTGTCGTCGCGGGGATCTTCGCCCGCAGGCTCGCCGCCGGGGTGATGAAACGCATGCTGCTGGCGGCGGCGCGGACCGCTGCCGCCGCCGAGGGCCGCACCACCGTCCGCACGGTCGCGCTCGACCTCGGCAAGGAGATCGTGATCGAGTCGACGGAGGAGTTCGTGATCTCCGCCGGTTCGCAACTGGCCACCGGCGGGATCGACGGCAAACAACTGGCGACCGACACCCTCGCGGGCGGCATCGGCGGCGTGCTCGGCTTCGGACCGGGAAAGCTCGTGTCGAAGGTGGTGAAGCCGAAGGGTTTCGCCGGCCAGCACCTGTCGGCGGCCGCCACCGGCGGCGGGCTGAACGCCGTCACGTCCCCGGTGGCGAGCGTCGCGGCACACGACGTCGTCAACGGGGAACTCTCCGGTTGGGGAGACTATCGACAGTCCATCGTGGACAACGCGGGGGACGCCGCGCGCATGGGCGCCTTCCGGGCCAACGGGAACGTGGCGTCCAGCCAGGCGGGCAGTCTCGCCGGCACACACGCGAACGCGGCCAAACAGGCGGAGTTGATGAACGACCTCGGGTTGACGGGCCCGGACGGCCCGCCCCCGGAGGGGACACCCGCCGCACCGGAGGCGGCGGCCGGGGGTGGTGCGCAGTCCGGCGGTGGCCAGGTGGGTGGTGCGGAGTCGAGCGGTGGGCAGGTGGGTGCGGGGCAGGCGGGTGGTGCGCAGTCCGGCGGTGGGCAGGCGGGCGGTGTGCAGGCGGGTGCGCAGGCGGGTGCCGGGCAAGCGAGCGGTGGGCAAGCGAGCGGTGGGCAGGTGGGTGCGGGGCAGGCGGGTGGTGCGGAGTCGGGCGGTGGGCAGGCGGGCGGTGTGCAATCAGGTGCAGGCCATTCGGGCGCCGGGCAGGCGGCTGTTGGGCAGGCAGGCGGCGCGCAGCCGGGCGCTGGGCAGGCGAGCGGTGTGCAGTCGGGCGCCGGACAGGCGGGTACCGGGCAGGTGAGCGGTGGGCAGGCGGGCGGTTCGCAGTCGGGTGTTGGGCAGTCGGGTGCGGGACAATCGGGTGGTGCCCAGTCGGGTGCTGGGCGGTCGGGGGGTGCCGGACTGGCGGGTGCCGGGCAGTCCGGCTCTGCGCAGTCGGGAGCCGGGCAGGCGAGTGGCTCGCAGTCGGGTGCTGGGCAGTCGAGCGCGGGACAATCGGGCGGCACTCAGGCGAGCGGCGGGCAGGCGGGCGGTTCGCAGTCGGGTGCTGGGCAGCCGGGCGCGGGACAATCGGGCGGTGCCCAGTCGGGTAACCCGCAGTCGGGTGCTGGGCGGTCGGGGGGTGCCGGGCAGTCTGGCTCTGCGCAGTCGGGAGCTGGGCAGGCGAGCGGTGCCCAGTCGGGTAACCCGCAGCCGGGTGCTGGGCGGTCGGGCGGTGCCGGGCAGTCTGGCTCTGCGCAGTCGGGAGCCGGGCAGGCGAGCGGTTCGCAGTCGGGCAATGCGCAGTTGGGCAACCCTCAGCAGGGTGCCGGGCAGTCGGGCAATGCGCCCGAGCAAGCGGGTGGTGCGCAGTCGAATGCCGGACAAGGAAGTGGTGGGCAGTCAGGCACGCCCTCGCAGCCAGGCGCTGCCGGATCGTCGGGGCCGAGTACGCGAGGACCGGAATCCGCGCCGACTCTCTCCGGTGAGGCATCGGCTGGTCTCGACCGTGCGGAAGGCGCACCTCGGCCCGCGGAGATCGCCGCGGTTGTGTGGCATGCGCTCGGGCATCCGGTCCAGGATGCGATCACCCGGCTGTTCGACCGGCGGGCCACCTCGCAGACGGTGAAGAACGCCATCGCCCGGCTGGCCTCATTGGACGTCCCCGCCGACGCCAAGCGGGAGATCGCCGAGCTGGCGAGCAAACTGCCGCCGACGGTGTTGAAGGCGCTCGTCGACATCGCCGAGCGGGCGGCCTCGGCACTGGACGTCGCGGTCTCGCTCGCCAAGGAGAACCGGGCCGCCGCCAACCGGGCCATCCGGCAGATCCGGGACCTCGCCGGGCGTGGCACCGCCGAGCTGCGTGCCTTCCTCGACGAGCACACCGGCACCGGCGGCAGCCCGGCCGCCGAGGCGCCGGGGCAACTCGTGCCCCGCGGTGAGCCGGACACCGGGTCCGCGGTACCCGACGGCCCGGCATCGACCGCCGCTGCCGCCGCGCAGCCGACACCCCCGTCGCCGTCACCCTCGCCGCCGACACCCTCGGCATCGCCAGCACCCTCGGCATCGCCGCCCTCGCCGCCGACGCCCTCGCCGCCGACGCCCTCGCCGCCGACGCCCTTGGTATCGCCGCCCTCGCCGCCGTCGGCGTCGGCATCGCCGCCGTCATCGGCATCGCCGCCCTCGCCGCCCTCGCCGCCGCCGTCGTCGGCATCGGCATCGCCGCAGCTCCCGTCGGCATCGTCGCCGTCGCCGCTGCCGTCGTCGGCATCCGCATCGGCATCCTCGTCGCCACCCCCGTCCTCCCCACCCCCGTCGTCGCCGCCGGCGTCGCCGTCGTCGCCTGCGGCTGGGAGTGGGCTTGTCGCCGCGATTGAGGCGTTTCTCGACCGCGACCTGAGGATCGCCGACGACATCGTCACCGCCATTCACGCCCTTGCCGAGAAGATGCCGCCGCACCTCCTCGTCCGGTACCTGACGAACATCGCCCGGACGGTCACCCGGTCCGAGGGCGCCACCCTCGCCGACATGAGCGTCGCCCAGTTGCACGCCTTCCACCGCCAGCTGGTGCGGCTCGCCGCGCGGGCGTCGTTGCCGCAACGGTTCACCGGGGTACCGCCGAGTTCCGTCACCCCGGCGAAGGCCGGTGCGATCGGCGACGGGAAGGGCTTCGTGCAGGAAGCGGCCGACGTGCACGCCATGCTCGACCGGCTGGCGGCGCTCGGGGTCGACGTCACCTCCGCCAGGAAGGCGCTGGCCGACGAGATGCGCAAGACCGACCTCCAGGTCTGGGCCGAGAGCCGCGCGACCAAGGCGTCCACCCTGCAGGGCAACGCCCAGGGGCTCTACGGGATCTTCGCCGAGGTCGAGGCCGCCCTCGCGCTCGCCGAGATGCACCCCGCGCTGCGGACAGCGCTCGGCCTGCCGGGGCTGACGGTCACGGGCCTGCGCATCGGCAAGGACCCCGACGTCGACATCATGGCCCGCCTCGGCGACGGCACCGAGGTGCGCATCGAGGTCAAGGACCACACCTCGTTCGCGGTCGGTGGCAAGAAGTACCACGAGATCGCCGGGCAGGTCGGGCGGCACCGCGAACAACTCGGCTCGCGTGGCCTCGTCATCTCGCTGTTCACCAACGACGTGGCACCGGCCGTCGCCGACGCGCTCGTCACCGCGGGCGCCGACATGGTGTTGCGCTACGACGGGTTCAGCACGTTCAGCGTCATCGCCGAGCGCCCCGCCCCGGCGCCGGAGAGCGGCGTGCTCCCGCACCCGTCCCCGCCCAGCCCGGCACCCACCGCCGCGAACGGGGACATCGCCCGCGCCGCGGCCCGCGACGCCGCGCGGTTCGCCGGGATGGCCACCGGGCGATCCGCGGGGGTCACCGCCGACGCCGCCGACCTCGGCGGGGCCGTCGCCGCCACCTACCTCGTGGACGACGACGGCAACGTCCGGGTCACCGTGTCCAGCAGGGCGCGGCCCGCCGAGGTGCCCGGGCTGGTGACGGCCGCGCTGGCCGAGGCGCTGGCCCGGGACGACGCCGGCAGGCCGGACTTCCTCGTGCCGGGCAGCACCGGCGACCCCGTGCTGAGCGCGCGTGACCAGGGCCGTGCGGCCCGGATCATGGCGCTCGACCAGTTGCTGCGGCAGGCGCCGTGGAGGCACACCGTCCGCGCGCAGCTCCGGGCGCTCATCGCCGAGATGGGGCTCGACCCCGCGCAGCCCGGCGCCGCCGACCGCATGGCCGCCCTGCCCGACGAGCGGATGCGGGACGCGGTCCGCCGCCGCACCAGGGAACTGGACGGCCTGCCCGCCACGATGCTGTACCTGGGCAGGAGCGTCGTCGCCGCGCTTCCCGTGCCGGTGAGCATCGCCGCGATCGCCGGGGTCGCGAACCTCGGCGCGCCGCTCGTGGTCGCGATCGCCGCCACCTCGCTCGCGCGGGCGCTCGTGCACGGCCTGTACGACCGGGCGCAGGTCGCGCGGGAGCTGACGGCCATGGACGAACGGGTCGCCGGGCACGGGCAGCGGCTCGCCGACGGGGCCACCGCCGACGTCGGCCACAACTTCCTGAAAGCCTTGGCGCAGCTGCGTTCCGCGGGCCACGAACTCGCCGCGCCCGAGCCTGGCACGACCCCCGGCAACGCGGACGCCGGGGCGCGGCAGTGGGAACGGATCTACGGGATCCGCCGCTACGCGGGCACCATCGCCGCGACCGCCGCCCTCGGCGTGGTCATGGTGGTCGGCGCCGTCACCCCCGTGCTCGGCCCGCTCCCGCTGCTCGCCGCGCTCGGGTTGTTCGCGCCGTCGGCCGCCGCGACCGTGGCCGGCCCGGTCTTCGACGCCCGCAGGAAGCGCTACACCATGGCGAAGGAAGCCGCGCTGCTGGCCGAGGTGCTCACCGACGTCGACCGGCTGGCGGCCACCCGGCGCGACGAGATCGCCGCGCACGCGAAGGACGTCCTCGACCAGGTGCGGGCGCTGCTGCCCGACGGCGCCCCCGGCCTGGAGGGCCTCGCCGCGCGGGAGTTCCTGTACGGCGACGACATCCCCGCGCAGGCGGCGCGCGCGTTGTTGCCGCAGAAGCAGAACGACGTCGACAAGGACAACGACCCGACGTGGGCCGCCGACCACCTGCACCTCACGCTGGAGCACGCCCTCTACCGGAGCACGAACGCGGGCGCGGCGGCCGTCATGAACCTGGCGTTCGGCGGCAGGCAGTACGCGGCGGACGTGGCCGCGGTCTTCGAGCTGATCCAGTACGACGCGGGCCGGGAAGCGGGACGGGACGTGGCCGCGTTCGCGGCCGCCGTCGCCGCCGTCCTCGGTGCGCGGATGGCGCCGCCACCGGTCACCCCGCTCGCCGACGACGCGGCCCGCCCGTCGGGGATGTCGTCGAAGAAGTGGTACGGGGTCGGCGCCGCTGCCGGGCTGCTGTCGGTCGCCATCGCCGCCGGGTTCGGGAAATGGCTGGGGCTCACCGGTTTCCTCGTGCCCGCCGCCGCGACCGCGCACGGCCCCGTCGGCGGCACCCTCGCCAACCGGTTCATGTTCGCGCGGGAACTGGCCGCGGGTGACGTCAAGATCGAGGTCGACCGGGCCGCGGCGCAGCGGGAACGCGACGCGCGGGCCGAGGCGCTCGGCGCGTTCGGCAGGAACGTGCTCGGCGACCGGCCCCCGCGACCGAGCAGGCCCGTCGGCGACGCCGTGCTCGACCGGATCCTCGCCGCACGCGACGACGCGTACCGGGCACTGGTCGCGGAGGTGCGCGGTCTGCTGTCCACTCCGGACACACCGGCCGGGCCCCTCGGCGCGACGCTCGTCGACCGGGTGGCCGCGCTGCACGACATCGCCGCCACGGTCACGGCGCTGGGCCGGGTCCGCGCCGAGAGCGGTCAGGCGCGGGCGGAAGCGGTCCTGCGCGACCGGCTCATCGCCGCCGTCCAGAAGTACAACGGGGTGCCCGGCGTGACCGCCGTGCCGGTGGCCGACCTGTACGACGGCGTGCACCAGGGCAACGCGGACCGGCTGCCCGCGGCACTGGCCGATCCGGTCGCGCTGCCCGAGGACATGCACGGGCAGGTCGCCGCGGTCACCAGGGACCGGCACCTCGCCCGGCCGGGCACACCCGTGGAGCTGCCGGGCGACCTGGCCGCGTTCGCGGGCAACGAGGGCTGGGCGGCGCGGGTCGCGGCCGCCGCCGGTGTCCCAGGTGGACGGTTCGTCCCGGCCGCCACGTTCAACGACGCCACGGCCAGGATGCGGCAGCTCGGCACAGGGGCCAGGGCGATCGTGCACGCCGCGCGCACCGACGACAGCGGCGTCGCCACGTCCGGCGTCCTGCTCAACGCCGTCACCGTCGACGGGCAGGTGTGCTTCCTCGACGCGCGCACCGGCGCGCCCGCCGACCTCACCCAGCACACCGGCGACCTGGCGGTGCTGGTCACCGCGGGCAGCGACGGGACCACGGGACCGGCGGTGGTCGCGAAGGCGCGGGCGGTCGCCGCGCAGGCCCGCGCCGCGTACCAGGACCTCGTGCCCGGCAGCCTGCTCACCGACCCCGCCGCACCCGGCCACACCGGCCGCCCCGCCGAGACCAGCCTCGCCGACGGGCTCACCAGGATCGCGCAGGTGATCAACCCCGACCGCTACCTGCCCTCGGCCGTCAACCCGGTGCCGGGCAACGCCATGCCGCCGGTCCACGCGTTCTCCGACCAGTGGGACACCGAGGAACGGCACGCGCCGGACCCGGCCGACGTGGTCGCCGGGCTCGGGATGGCCAGGGCGACCGCGGGGCTGGCGGTCGCCCTGCTGGCGATGTCCGGCGGCGACACCGATGCCGCGGAGTACCGGCGGCTGACCGACCTGCTCGGCCGCGACGACGTTCCGCCGTCCGGCCTGCTGGACGCCATGACCGACCTGCTCGACGCGCTGCTCCCCGGCGACGGGCCGGGAGCGGGCGCTACCGTCGGGGCAGGCGAACGGAAGGAAGGTCCCGATGGTGCGTCCACTGTGGATCGCCCTGAGCGCGGTGCTGGTCCTGACCTCCGCCGTCGTCATCATCCGTGAGCTGGGCGAACCCGAACTGGTGCCGGTCACCCACCCGGGCGGCGCGGTCACGATCGTCGGCGAGCTGAACCTCGAGCAGGGCCGCGGCGGCACGGTGACCGCGCGGGCGACGATCAGCGCCGACCGGGAGCTGGTGCTGCCCGCGCTGGTCGTGCGGGTGCGCGACGAGGCAGGGCGCGACCACGACTTCCCGGAACGCGCGGACGTCGCGCTCGGCACCGCCCCGAAGGAGATCACGTTCCGCGGGCGGTTCGCCGAACCGGGGACCTACACCTACAGCCTCGCCTACCGCACCGACGGTGCCTGGGTCGACCTGCCGCCCTGGCAGACCGTCACGATCCGGTGACCACCGGCAGGCTCAGCTCGAAGATCGCGCCGCCCTCGTCCGCGTTGTAGACGTTGAGCCTGCCGCCGTGCGCCTGCGCCACCCAGCGCACGATCGACAGGCCGAGCCCGGACGAGCCGCCCGTGCTGGTGAAGCGGTCGAACGTCTCCTCGGCGAACGCCGCGTCGATGCCGGGGCCGTGGTCGGCGACGGTCACCGTGCCGCCGGCGACCGTGATGTGCACGACCGCCGTCGCGCCCGGCTGGTGGCCGTACTTGAGCGCGTTGTCCAGCAGGTTGCTGATCGCGCGCTGCAGCAGCGCCGGGTCGGCGTGCACCATCGTCGGCGCCGCGACGACCGTGACCTGCGCGCCGTGGCCCGGCGTCTCGTCGACCACTGTGGACACCAGCTGGTCCAGCCACACCGGCTGGATCGCGAGCCGCTCCACCCCCGCCGCGAGCCGTGCGCGGACCAGGAGCCCGTCGATGATGCCGCCCATCCGCGCGGCCAGCCCGACCACGCGCGGCACCAGTTCCGGTGCGCGTGCGGGGTTCGCCTGCGCGCCCTCCGCGAGCGACCGCAACGCGGCGACCGGCGTGCGCAGGTCGTGCGCGGTCTCGGCGAGCAGCACCTCCTGCTGCTGCAACGCGGCCGCCGACGGGCGGATCACCCGGCCCGACAGGACGTGCGCGGCCACCCCGAACACGCCGACCAGCACCACGAGCGTCCCGATCACCCACCACACCAGCTCGGTGTGCTCCCGTTGCTGCGGGCCCATGTCGGCGACCGCCACGATCGCGCCGATCGGGTCGCGGTCCGGTGAGTACAGCGGTTCCACGCGCACCCGCACCAGCTCGCCGCCGGTGCCGCGCTGGTAGCCGGTGATCGTCGTGCCGGAGCCGACCGCGGTGCCCGCCAGCCCGCTGAGCAGCCGGGTGTCCATGGCCACGCACGGCCGCCGGGACAGGTGCGACCGGAACGCGGGCGCGCCGCCCGGCATGATCGCGAACTGCGGGCAGCCGTCGTTCAGCTCGTCGGTGTTGAGCGCGCTGAAGTCGACGGCCTCGTCGAAGGCGATGAGGCGGCTCACGCCCGTGGTCACCCGGTGCAGCTCGGCGTCGACGGCGGCCACGCCCTGCTCGGCGTCGTCGCTGACCAGGTACCACGCGAAGCCGACGAGCCCCAGCACGTTCGCCGCGGTGACCACAGCGGTCAGCAGCCAGCGCAGCCTGCGCAGCCGGGCGGCGGCGGAACCGGTCGCCGCTCCCGTGCGCGGCCCGGTCACCGCGCGCTCATCTGGAAACCGCGGCCGTGCACGGTGTGGATCAGCTCCGGCCCGCCCAGCTTGCGGCGCACCCGCTTCACGACCGCGTCGACGGCGTTGGTGGTGCGGTCCACGTCGCTCTCCCAGCAGTGCTCGAGCAGGTCGGTCCTCGTCACCACCTGCTCGACCTGGGTGAGCAGGTACTCGAGCACCGCGAACTCCTTGGTGGTCAGCGAAAGCCGCACACCTGCCCTGCGCACCTCGCGGCGCGCGCAGTCCACCTCCAGGTCCGCGAGCCGCAGCACCGACGGCCGCCCGCCCGGCCTGCGGCACAGGTTCAGCACCCGCGCGGTCAGCTCCGCCGACGAGAACGGCTTGACGAGGTAGTCGTCGCCGCCGTGCTCGAACCCGGCCACCCGGTCGGCAGGCGCGTCGCGGGCGGTCAGGAACAACACGGGCACCCCCCACCCCTCCCTGCGTCGCGTGTGGACGTAGGCGATCGCGTCCCCGTCGGGCAGCATCCGGTCGAACACCACGCAGTCGTGCCCGCCCCGCGACAGCGCCGCGTGCGCGTCGGCGACGCTCGTCGCGACGTCGACGGCCAGGCCGGCGGCCTGCAGCGTGGCGGCCACCCCGACCAGCAGGTTCTCGTCGTCCTCGACCACCATCACGCGTGTCATAAATACCTCATGTCGTCTGTTCAGAGTGGTGGACATGCGGTTCCACGTACTCGGACCAGTCGAGGTCACCACGGCGCAGGGCACGCCGGCCGAACTGAACTCCGGTAAGCCCACCACGCTGCTGGCCGTGCTGCTGCTGCACGCTAACAGCTGGGTCACCACCGATGATCTGATCGACGCGATCTGGCACCAGAAGGCCACGCCCGCGTCCGCGCTGCGCAACCTCCGCAGCTACGTGTGGCGGCTGCGGCAGTCGCTCGGCGCGCGGGTCGAGAGCCGGGCCGGTGCGTACCGGATCGTGGTCGGGCGCGGCGAGCTGGACACCGACCGGGTCGACGAGCTGGCCGCGGCCGCGCGGCGCGCGATCGGGAACGGCGCGCACGCCGAGGCCGCCGGGCTGCTCACCGAGGCGCTCGCGCTGTGGCGGGGCACGCCGTTCGACGGGCTCGTCGTGCCGTCGGCGCACGCCGAGGTGCAGCGGCGCGCAGAACAGCGCCGCGAGCTGCGCACGCTGCTCGCCGGCTGCTGGCGGGCGCTGTCCCGGTACGCCGAGGCGATCGCGGTGCTGCGTGAGCTGCTCGCCGACGACCCGTTCTGCGAGCGGACGTGGGCGACGCTGGTCCGCGTCCTGCACGCGGCAGGCAGGCCCGCGCAGGCGCTGGCCGCGTTCCAGCAGGCCAGGCGGATGATCGTGCGCGAGCTGGGGGTCGAGCCCGGCCCGGAGCTCGTCGCCGCGCAACGCGAGGTGCTCGGCCCGGCGCCCGCGGCGCAGCCACAGCCCCGCACCGACGGGCGGGTGAGCATCGAGCAGGTGATCTCCTCGGCGCGGCACGAGGTGCTGGTCCTCAGCTCGGGCGCCAACACCGGCCCGGTCGGCGCGTTCCGGCGCCTGCACAGGGAGAACGTGGACCGCGGCGTGCGGTACCGCGCGGTGTTCCCCGACGCGGAGCGGCTGTCGGGCAAGGTCACCGGCCTGGCGCTGGCCGGTGCGCTGGTCCGCACCGACACCACCGTGCCCATGGAGGTCGTGGTGATCGACGGGTCGGTGGCGCTGCTGCCCGCCGACGCGTCCGGCGACGGCGTCGCGGTGCTGCGGCTGCCGACCGCCGTCGGCGCCACGGTCGAGCTGTTCGAGCGGATCTGGTCGGCGGCGGTGGCGCTCAACCCGGTGGACCCGGTCGAGGAGGACCACGGCGGGCTCACGCCGAGGGAACGCGACCTGCTCGCGTTGCTGTGGGCGGGGTACACGGATGGTTCAGCGGGCGCGAAGCTCGGCATCTCGGTGCGGACGGTCCGGCGCACGGTCGCCGACATCATGAACCGGCTCGGCGCCCGCAGCAGGTTCCAGGCGGGCGCGAAGGCCGTCGACCGCGGCTGGCTGCTGGTGGCGAGCTGATGGCCGCGCGGACCCTGCCGGTCGGGACCCGTCCTGGCGCGTACCCGTCCATCGCGCACGCGCTCGCCGACGCGGGCGACGACGCGGTGGTCGCCATCGCGGCCGGGGTGTACGCCGAGGCGGTCGAGCTGACCGGCAGGCGGGTGTCGCTGGTCGCCGCACCGGGCGCGGAGGTGGTGCTCGAGGGCGGGGTGGTGGCGAGCGGCGGCGCGCTCACGCTGCGCGGCATCGAGCTGACGGGCGCGATCGCCGCGACGGACGTCGAGCTGGTCGTCGACCGCTGCGTGCTCACCGGCGGCCACGGCCCCGCGGTGACCGTGCGCGGCACCCGCGAGTTCGCGGTGACCGGCTGCACGATCAGCGACGCGGAGCAGGGTGTGGTCGTCGAGGGCGCGCCGGGCCTGCTGGCGGACACCACGATCACGGAGGTGACGGGCGACGGCGTGGTCGTCGGCGTGGGCGCGAGCCCGGCGATCCGCGACTGCGTGATCGAGGCGTGCGGTGGCCGGGGCGTCTACGTCTACCAGTACGCGCGCCCGGTGATCGAGGACTGCGAGGTGTCCGGCACGGGCGCGGAGGGCATCGCGGTCGCGCACCACAGCGCGCCGGAGATCACCCGCTGCCACGTGCACGACGTGCGGGGCAGCGGTGTCGCGTTCGGCCCGGGCTGTGGTGGCACGGTGGCCGGTCTGCGCACGGCGAACACGGCGGACCCGGCACTGGCGATCGCCGACGGCGCCACCCCGACCGTGGTGACGGAGGGCGGCGCGACCCCGGCCGGGCACGGGCTGGAGGACCTGCTGTCCGAACTGGACGGCATGGTCGGCCTGCCCGGCGCCAAGGCGGAGGTGCGCGCGCTGGTGGACGAGCTGCAGGTCAACGACTGGCGGCGCAGGGCGGGGCTGCCGATCGGGACCGCGAGCCACCACCTGGTGTTCACGGGTGCGCCGGGCACCGGCAAGACGACGGTCGCGCGTGTCTACGGCCGGTTGCTGAAGGCGCTCGGGGTGCTGCCGAACGGCGAGTTCCTGGAGGTGTCGCGGCGGGACCTGGTCGGCCAGTACATCGGGCACACGGCGGAGAAGACGGCGCAGGTCTTCGAGAAGGCCATGGGTGGCGTGCTGTTCATCGACGAGGCGTACACGCTGTCCCGGAGCGGCGCCGCGGGCGGCGACTTCGGCCAGGAGGCCATCGACATGCTCGTCAAGCTGATGGAGGACCACCGCGACGAGGTGGCGGTGATCGTGGCCGGGTACACGGCGGAGATCAGCGAGTTCATGTCGGTCAACCCCGGCCTCGCGTCCCGGTTCGGCAAGACCGTCGAGTTCGAGGACTACGCCCCGCCGGAGCTGGTGGAGATCCTGGCCCTGATGGCCACGTCCGGCGGCTACGACCTCGACCGCGCCGCCGATCCCGTGCTGGCGGGGCACTTCGCCCGCATCGCAGGCGATCCGGGCTTCGGCAACGCCCGCGACGCGCGCCGCCTGTTCGAGGGCATGCGCAAGGCCCAGTCCCAACGGCTGCGCGGCACGGGCCGGATGCCCACTGTGGACGAACTCCGCACGCTGGCGGTGGAGGACGTGCTGGCGGCCATCGCCCGCTGACGGTGGCGGTGGTCGCGCGGCCCGCGGCGCCCGAACCACGGACCGCCCCACCGCCCCGGTCCCCGCAACGCATACCGTGGACCCCGTGCGGATCATGGTCGTGGAGGACGACGAGAACGTCCGTGACGGGGCGGTGGCCGTCCTCAGGGCGGCGGGCTTCGCGGTCGACACGGCCGCCGACCTGCCCGGCGCCGACGAGTCCCTCTGGGTCAACAGCTACGACTGCGTCGTCTTCGACCGCATGTTGCCGTCCGGCGACTCGCTCCACTACGTCGCCCACCGGCGCGCCCAGGGCTGGCAGGTCCCCGTCCTGTTCCTGACCGCACGCGACAGCGAGCACGACCGCGTCGCCGGGTTGCGCGAAGGCGACGACTACCTCGTCAAGCCCTTCGCGGCGGCCGAACTCGTCGCGCGCGTCCGCAGCCTCTGCCGCCGCGCGCCCGCGCCCCGGTCGACGGTCCTGCGGTGCGCCGACGTCGAACTCGACGCCGCCCGCAACCTCGTCACCCGGGCGGGTGTCGTCCTCAGCCTGACCCGCAAGGAACTGCTGGTCCTCGAACGCCTGATGACCACCGTGGGCAGGCCCGTCAGCCGCCGCGAGCTGATCCGCCACGCCTGGGACGAGAACTTCGACCCCGACTCCAACGTCCTCGACCAGACCGTCCGCGGCCTGCGCCGCAAGCTGCGGGAACCGCCGCTGGTGCACACCGTCCGGGGCATCGGGTACCTGATCACACCGTGACCCCCAGCGGCAGGGTCGCCGCGAGCCCGAGCGCGTGCCTGCCGTCCCACCGGGTCAGCGTCACCCCGACCTCGCGGGCCAGGGCGGTCACGTCGGTGACGGCGGCGGCCAGCGCGTCGGGACGGCTCGTGGCGATGCGGAGCACGGCTCCCACCACCGGGTCACCGGGGTTCGCCGGGTCGTGGTGCGCGGTGTGGCTCAGCGTCACGGCGGTGTCGGGTGCCGCGGCCAGCAGCCAGCGGGCCAGCCGGGCGGCGGCGGGCCCGCTGAGGCCGGCCCAGCCGTCGAGCCGGAACGTGGCGTGCCGGATCGGGCCGCTGTGCCAGTGCCACCAGTCCTCCCTGACCAGCCCGCGGCCCGCGTTGACGTGTGCGAGCGCGGCGTACGAGCCGAGCGTCTCCTGCTCGGTCAGCGGCCGGAACGGCGTCCCCGCCTTCCGCAGCCTGCGGCGCACCCTGCGCACCACGTTCGCGAGCGCGGCCAGCACGTCCTCGTCGGCGTACACCGCCGCGGTCCGCAACGCCCGCAGCGTGAGCCACACCCGCGCGGGCTGGGACCGGTCGACGCCCGCGTGCTGCACCACCTGGACCGCGTAGGCGAGCGCGTCGTCGGCGCCGGGCAGCAGGTCGCGCGGTGTCAGCACCGGGTCGCGCCGGTTCGACTCCGGGCGGAGCACGGCGCCGACCCCGGTCGCGTCGCTGACCACGAACGCCTGGGCGTCGCCGATCATCGTGTGCGCGCACTCCGCGCCCGGCCGGACCAGCCCCAGCAGGGCGGTCCCCGGCTGCTCGCCCGGCAGGTCCGCGGCCCGTGCGCGCAGCAGGAACCGCAGCGCGACCAGCACCCACCGGCACAGCAGCTGCCCGCGCACCCGGACCGTCACGAACGCGCCCAGCGCGACGCCGCAGCAGGCGACCGTGACCAGCACCGGCCACGACCGGTCGAGGACGAGCAGCACAAGCACCAGCACCACCTCGGCCGCGACGACCGGCGGCACGAGCCCCCGGCGTGGGCGGCGCGCCGCGGGCGGCTGCGGCTCGGGCGGCGGCGCGACGGACGCGGCGACCACCGGCCGGGGCGCGGGCGGTGGCGGGGCGACCGGGCGCGCGGGGACCGTCGCGACGGGCACGACCGGCCGCGCCCGCGGCACGGCCGGGACGGCGGACGCGGTGGCGGCCGGTGCCGCCGCGGGCACCTGCCGTGGTGGTGGCGGGGCCGCCTGCCCCGACGCGGAACCGGTCACCGGGGGCACCTCCTCGGATGTGTTCCCCGGGAGGTTCGCACGGCGGGCGGCCGCCGCGCTCGCGTCGTGTATCCGCGGTGTACCCGCGGTCACTACCGTGTGCGACACGGTGCCGCCGGTCCCGTTTCCCCTGGTCAGCGACGGCGGCCATAAATGGCCGCCCCCTGTGACCTTGTCCGTGGCCCGGGCCGGGGGTGTTGTTGCGGCGGAGGTTCTCCGGAGGGGTGGGGTCAATGGGTGAGCATCGGCGTGCCAGAGGGCTGACGGTCACGGCCGTCGTCGTGGCCTGTCTCGGGCTCGTCGGCGTCGCCGTGTTCCGGGAGACGCCCGCGTCGCAGGCCGTCGAGTTCATCCCGGTCGGCCACTGGGTGTACCGCGTCGCCGACGAGGCGGCGTACCACGTGGACGGGGCGACCGGGCAGGTCGACGCGCGGGTCGGGGTGCCGGGGGCGGAGCCGGACAGCCAGGTCGCCCAGGGGAACGGCGCGGGCTACGTCGTCGAGCGCAAGCGGATCACGATCTTCGACGAGTCGACGCTGCACGTCGAGGACGCCGTCGACCCGCCGGCCACCGAACGGCCGGTGGTGCTGGAGGTCGCGGGCGGCCCCTACCTCGTGTACCGCAACGCCGGGCAGGTCGTGCGGCTCGGCGACCCGATGGCCACGGTCGCCGCGGGCGGCCCGCTGACCGACCCGGTCGCGACCGGCGACGGCACCGTGTGGCTGCACCGCATCGACTCCGGCGCGTTGTGCGCGCTGCCGCGCGGCGCCACCCGGCTGTCCTGCCCGGCACGGATGGAGCAGCAGCACCAGGGCGTGCTCACGGTCGTCGGGGACCGGGCGGCGGTCGTCGACACCACCGCCGACACGGTGACGCTGGTGCACGACGACGGGTTCGGCGTCAGCAGGCCGCTCGGGTTCGACGTGCCCACCACGGCACGGGTGGCGGCGGCCGACGCAGGGGGCCGGCTGGCGGTGCTGGACACCGAGCACGACCGGATGCACCTGGTCGACACGGCCGGGCTGGACGGGCGCCCGGAGTCCGCGCCCATCGAGGTCGACCTGCCCGAGGACGGCGAGTTCGACGGCCCGGTCGCGGCGGCCAACGTGGTGGCGGTGGTGAACACGGCCGCGAACGAGCTGCTCACCTACGACAGCACCGGCGAGCGCCGCGAGACCACGAAGCTGCCCGCGAAGGACGGCGCGCCGCGCCTGGTGTCCGGTGAGGACGACCGCATCTACGTCGACAGCCCGGACGGCTCGCACGTGCTGGTCGTCGACGGCTCCGACGGCTCGGTGCTCGACGTGCCCGTGGTCGTCGACGACCCGGACGCCGACGCGGAGGTGCCGGGCGACACCGACGAGGAGAAGCCGACCACGCCGACCTCGCAGGCCGAGGACCAGGACGAGCCGCGCGACGAGGAACCCCGCCGCGAGCAGCCGCGGGAGGAGGAGCCGCGCCGGGAGGACACGCCGGTCGAGGAGCCGGAGGTGCGGGCAGCGCCGCCGGTCGCGTCCGCGACTCCGCCCGGTGCGCCGGGCGCGGTGTCGGCGGTGGCCGCGCACCAGTCGGCCACGGTGACCTGGCGTGCGGCCGCCGACAACGGCGCCCCCGTCACCGCCTACCACCTGACGTGGCCCGGCGGGTCGCTGCGGGTGGCGGGCACGGCAGGCCGGGCGACGGTGTCCGGGCTGACCAACGGCACGTCGTACCGGATCGCCGTGGCCGCCGAGAACTCGGCGGGCCGGGGCCCCGCGGCCACCGCCGCGGCGGTGATCCCGCTGCGCGCGGCCGCGGCGCCGACCGTCACCATCCCGGCCCAGTTCGGGCTGCAGCCGGTGACGTGGAACCAGCCGGACCTCTACGGCGGCACGCTCGTGCACTACGTGGTCAGCGTGACCGGCCAGGCCGACCAGACCACCACCGAACCCAAGCTCACGCTGACCACCTTCGTCAACGCGGGCGGCGTCGTCACCGTGCGCGCGGTGACCAGGTTCGGCGCCAGGACCGTCACCGGCGAGGCGGGCTCCGCGGAGATCCCGTCGCCGCTCGACTTCCCCAGCGGGAAGATCACCCGCGTGGCGTGGGCCGCGCCCGGCACGGTGTCCGTCACCTACACGGTCACCTCCCAGTCGCCCGCGACGTGCGAGGTGTCCGTCACCGGCGCGGCGCCCGTCACCGGCCCGTGCTCGGCCACCACCACGACCACCGTGCCCGGGGTGCCCGAGCCCGCGAACGGCATCGTGCAGGTGGTCGTGAGCATCACGAACGCGAGCGGCGGCAACGGCGCCCCGGTGTCGTGGATGGGCGCCCCGGAAGCCGCCGCCGGTGGCTTCGTCCTGTGGCTCGGACCCGGCGCACTCGCCGTGGCGCACTGGTGGACGAACCGGCGCCGACGAAAGGAGAGCAGGCGATGACCCCGACACCGGGTGCCGCCTACCAGCGCATTTCCGACAACGTGCAGGCCGTCGTGCGCGGCAAGCCGGAACTGGTGCGCCTCGCGGTGGCCGCCCTGTTCGCCGAGGGGCACCTGCTGATCGAGGACGTGCCCGGGGTCGGCAAGACGACGCTCGCGCGGTGTATCGCGGCCAGCATCGGCGGGAAGTGGAGCCGGATCCAGTTCACCCCGGACCTGCTGCCCGGCGACGTCACCGGCGTCATGGTCTACCACCAGAACACCGGCGAGTTCCGGTTCCACCCCGGCGGGATCTTCGCGAACGTGGTGCTGGCCGACGAGATCAACCGCGGCACCCCGAAGACGCAGGCCGCGCTGCTCGAGGTGATGGCCGAGCGGCGGGTGACGGTCGACGCGACGTCCCACCCGGTGCCGAGGCCGTTCCTCGTGGTGGCGACGCAGAACCCGATCGAGCTGGAGGGCACCTACCGGCTGCCGGAGGCCCAGCTGGACCGCTTCCTCATGCGGCTGCGGGTCGGCTACCCCGACCACGACGCCGAGCTGATGGTCGTCATGTCCGACTGCGCCGGTGTGGACGCCGACGACCTGCCCGCCGTGCTGTCCGTCGTGGACCTCGAGCAGGTGATCAAGGAGGTGCGCCAGTTCCGGGTGGCGACGGAGATCGCGTCGTACGCGGTGCGGCTCGCGGCGGCGACCCGGGCGCACCAGGCGGTCCGCTTCGGCGCCAGCCCGCGCGGCAGCATCGCGCTCGTCCGCGCGGCACAGGGGCTCGCGGCCACCCACGGCCGCGACTACGTGATCCCCGACGACGTCAAGGACGTGGCACAACCCGTGCTGGGGCACCGGCTCGTGCTCACCCCGGAGGCGGAGCTCGCGCGGCGGCAGGTCAGCCAGGTGGTGGCCGAGCTGCTCCGCGAGGTGCCCGCGCCGACGGCGATCGCGGGGAGGTAGCCGCCGTGTCGGGGCGCGGGGTCACCCGCCGCGGTGTCGTCGTGCTGCTCGGCGGCGCCGGGTGCTACGTGCTCGGTGCGGTCGCCGGCTACGCGCTGTTCCGCGCGCTCGCCGGGCTCGCGCTCGGGGTGTTCGCCGCGGCCCTGGTCGTGGCGCTGTCCCGGCCACGCGCCGAGGTCAGCAGGACCGTGCACCCGGACCGGGTCGAGCGCGGCACCCCGGCGCTCGCGACGCTCGTCGTCCGCAACCCGGGCACGCGGCGGCACGGCGGGTTCGCCGCCGTCGACCGGGCGGGCGCCGCCGAGCACCGCGTGCAGGTCCGGCCCCTGGCCCCGGGCGCCGAGGCCACCTACCACTACGAGCTGCCGACCGGGCAGCGCGGCCTGCTGCGCGTCGGCCCGTTGGTGCTCAACCGGTCCGACCCGTTCGGGCTGGTGCGCACCGACCGCACCATCGGCACGACCACGACCGTGCTGATCCACCCGCGCAGGCACGCGGTCCGCCCGGCCGCGGTCGCCTTCCCGCGCCACCACTACGACGGCCCGGCCACCGACCCGCCCCTGCGCGGCTCCCACGACCTCGTCGCCGTGCGCGAGTACGTCCGGGGCGACGAGGTCCGCCTGCTGCACTGGCGGTCCACCGCGAAGACCGGCGTGCTCATGGTCCGCGAGTACACCGACCCGGCACTGGCCGGTTTCACCGTCGTGCTGGACACCCGGACCGGCGCGCTGACCCCGTCGTCCTTCGAGGACGCCGTGGAGCTCGCGACGTCGCTGCTGTACGCGGGCGCGCAGGCGGGCCAGCGGTGCCGCCTGATCACGTCGGCGGGCACGAACGTCGCGACGGACAACGGGTTGCCTGGTGCGCAGGCACTGCTGGACGAGCTGTGCCTGGTCACGCAGGACGCGCAGGACGCGTTGGTTCCCGCCGAGCTCGCCACGCGGCGGCCGTCTGGCTCGCTGGTGGTCGTCACCGGGCCGGGCGCCGACCTCGGGCACGCCGCGGTGTGGCGCCCGGACACCGTGTTCCGGCTGGGCGCCGCGGCCCCGCCGGCGGGCGGCGTGATCACGGCCGAGACGGCGGCGGCCGCCGCGGCGACGTGGAACGTGCTGCGGACGGAGGCGGGCCGGTGAACCGGGTCGCGGTCGCGGGGCTGCTGACCGCCACGGCGGTGGCCGGCCTGTTGTTCGCGCCCGTGTTCGGTGTCGGGGCGCTGCTGGCGCCGGTGCTGGTGGTCGTCGCGGCCGGGTACCTGTGTGTCGAGGCGACCACGCGGTGGCCGCGGCTCGTCCCTTTCCGGCCGCTGCTGGTCGTCGTCGCCGGGCTGCTCGCGGTCGTCGAGGTGGTGCTGTTCCCCACGACCCTGGCCGGGGTGCCGACCGGGGAGACGGTTGCCGCGCTGTGGCACGGCGTCACCGACAGCTGGCTGCTCACGTTGCAGTCCACGTGGCCCGCCCGCCCCGTGCCGGAGCAACTGCTGTTCGTGCCGCTCGCCACGCTGCTCGCCACGGTCGCCGGCGTCGAGCTGTTCTGGGCCACCGCGCGCCCGTTCCTCGCGCTGCTGCCGAGCCTCGCGCTGGCCGGGCTTTCCCAGGCGTTCCACGCGTTCGACGGCACCGCCGCCGTGCTCGCGGCGGCCGGCTACGGCACCGCGGCGGCCGTGCTGGTGTGGGCGAGCACCCGCCGCCGACTGTCCACCGCGGACCTGTGGCCGGTGGCGCTGACCGTCGTGGCGGCCCTGGCCGGCACGCTCGCCGTCAGCGGCGCCGACCCGGTCGACCGCGCACCCGTGAGCCTCAAGGACGGCAGGATCGCGCCCCTGCACGAGAACCGGACCACGAGCCCGCTGCAGCAGATCGCGCAGCGACTGTCCACACCGGACACGGAGGTGTTCCGCTACCGCGCGGGCGAACCGGTCGACCTGTGGCGCCTCGCGGTCCTCGACGGCTTCGACGGCGCGGGCTGGTCCGCGGACGTGCGGCCCAGCAGGCTCGGCGCCCGGATCACCGAACCGGCGGGCACCGCGACCGCGTCGGCGGAGGTCGAGGTCACCGGCCTGACCGGCCCGTGGCTGCCGAGCCAGGCGATCCCGCTGGACGTGGCGGGTCTGGCGCCGCTCGTGGACCAGCACACGGGGGTGCTGCTGCGCGACGGCGGCACCGCCGACGCGTACCGGCTGACGTGGGCGGAGCCGTCGGTCGACGCGGCGACGCTCGGCGCCGCGCCGGTCGACACCCGGGTCCGCGGCGGGCTCGGCGGCGTCGGCGTGGTGCCGCCGGGGATCGACCGGCTCGCGAAGGACGCGGTGGCCGGGCTGCGGCCCACGTTCCAGTCGGCGCTGCAGCTCGACCGGTTCCTGCGCGCGAACTACCGGCTGGCCGTCGGCGACGACCTGCCGACCGGCCACGGCTGGCAGCAGCTCCGCCGGTTCCTGCTGGAGACCAAGCGGGGCACGAGCGAGCAGTTCGCGGCCGCGTACGTGGCGCTGGCGAGGATGAACGGCATCCCGGCCCGCCTGGCGGTGGGCTTCCGCGGCGGCACCGGCACCGGCGGCGGCTACCACGTGGTCCGCAACCGGGACGTGCTCGCGTGGCCCGAGGTGGCCGTGCGCGGTGTCGGCTGGATCCCGCTCGACCCGACCGAGTCCGCCGAGGCCGCCGCCGGGGGGTCGGCGCGCAGGGGCCTGAGCGCGGTCGTGGACCAGGCGAGGCGGCAACTGCCGCCGGAACGCGACCTGCGCCCGCCGCGGTTGCCGGAGGACGAACGCGTCGTGGCCGACGCGTCGCCCGAGGCGGCGTCCGGGGCGGGCTGGCTGGTCGTCACCGCCGTGACGGCAGGGGCGCTGCTGACCGCGTGGTTGCTGGGAGTGCCGCTGACGACGGCGATCCGCGCGCACCGGCGCAGGCGAAGGCGCGGCGCGGCCGGCGTGCTGGCCGCGTGGGCGGAGGTGTGCGACCGGCTGCGCGGGCACGGGGTGGCGTACCGGGTGGGCATGACCCCGAGAGACCTGGCGGCGGTGACGGCAGGCGTGGCGGGCCCGGCCACGGAACAGGCGATCCGCGAGCTGGGTCGAGTTGTCGACATGGCGATGTGGTCGGGCGTCGCCGTGGCCGACGGTCACGCCCGGCAGGCGTGGCACCGCGTCACGGAGATCCGCCGCGGCATGGCGAACCGCCCCGTCGGCACCCGCCTGCGCGCGGCGGTCGACCCGCGGGTGCTGTTCCCGGTCGTCAGAGCGCGCAACGGGCGCCACGAACGGGCACCGGTTCGCTGGTGAAGATGTCGCGGCTGTCGGTGGCGCGGATCTGGAAGCAGTACTTGCGGTCCCGGTCGACCGGCACCCGCATCTCGTGCGCGCGGTTGGCGACGAGCACCATCGTGTCGATGTTCTCGCCGGCCACCACGACCGAGAAGTCGAGGTCCCCGTCGGCCTCCCACCGCAACTCGACGTGATCGCCGAGGTCCGCCACCGAGGTGACCACCAGCCCGACGTCCCGCGCCGGCCGCGACTCCGTTGTGGACGGTGCGGTGGTCGTGGCCGGGGCGGGTGCCTGCCCGGCACCGTCCCCACCCGAGAGCAGTACGGCCACGGCCACCCCGGCCACCACCACACAAGCCCCGACCACCGCGACGACCTTCCACCACCGGGGCGAGGCGCGGCGGCCCTCCTCTGCCTGCCCGCCCGCGGAGTAGATGAGCGTGCGCCCCGGCTTCGCCGCCGCGGCGGGGATGTTCGGCGCGATCGGCGAGGTCGTCGGGTGGGTGCGCGGTCCCGGCACCGGGGAGTTGCGCGCGTCCGGCGGGATCGGCGGTTGAGCCGGGGGAGTGTTGTGTGGTTCCGGTGGGGTCGTCGGGCGGTGTGGTGGCTCCGCTGGGGAGTTCTGGGACAGCGCCGAGAGTGGAGGCTGAGCGACCGGAGCGTTGTGTCGTTCCGCTGGGGTCGGTGGGGTTGCCGGGAGGTGTTGTGGCTCCGGCGGGATCGGCGGCTGAGCCGGGGGAGTGTTGTGTGGTTCCGGTGTGGTCGCCGGGCGATGTGGCTGCTCCGCCGGGAGGTTCTGGGACAGCGCCGAGAGCGGGGGTTGAGCGACCGGAGCGTTGTGTCGTTCCGCTGGGGTCGGTGGGGTTGCCGGGAAGTTCTGCGGTTCCGGCGGGATCGACTGTTGAGCCGGGGGAGTGTTGCGTGGTTCCGCTGAGTGCGGTCGGGTCGCCGGGAGGAGCGGAGCCACCGGAAGGTTCTGCGGTTCCACCGAACCTGGAGGTTGAGCCGGGGAAGCGTTGTGCGGTTCCGCCGAGGTCGATGGGGTCGCCGCAGGGGAGTTGCGCGATTCCGGCGAGGCCGGGGACTGAGCCTCGGGAGTGTTGTGTGACTGCGCCGAGGTCGGTGGCCCAGCCGGGTGATGTGGCTCCGCGATCGGTGGCGCCACAGGAAAGTTCGGTGGCACAGGAAAATTCCCCGGCGCGGTGGAAACCGGCGGCGCTGGCGGGAAGTTCTGCGAGCCTGGCGGGACGTACCGCGGCCACCCCGCAGGCGCCGCCATGTCCGGCCGCCCGGCGAAGGAGTCGAAGTCCGTGTCCGGGTGGGCAGCCGGCGGCACCAGCGGGTGCAACGCGGCCGGAACAACCGCGGACCGCCCGCCGCGTACGTGGTCGAACCACGCCGCGACCCGGGTCGCGTCCGCGGGGCGGCCGGCCGGGTCCTTCGCCAGCAGCAGGCTGACCAGTTCGGACAGCTCGCCGGGAACGGCCTGGACGGGCGGCACCGGGTCCCGCAGCACGCGCAGGATCCGCTCGCCGGGGGCCTGACCGGTCCGCCGCGGGAAGGGCGGCGCGCCGGTCAGCATCGCGTACAGCACGGCGCCCAGCCCGTACAGGTCCGAGGCCGCCGAACGGACGTCGTCGCGCAGGGTTTCCGGGGCCGTGTACTCCAGGGCGTGCATGGGGTCGCGCGAGAAGCGTTCCCGCAGCGCCAGGCCGAAGTCGCCCAGCACGGGCTCGCCGGAGCGGCGGAACAGCACGTTGTGCGGGGTGACACCACCGTGCACGACACCGGCCTCGTGTGCCGCGGCCAGTGCGTTCGCGACCGCGCCGCCGATGCCCAGCACCTCCGGCACCGGCAGCGCGCCCCTCGTCAGCATGCCCGCGAGCGACCCGGCACACAGCTGGGTGAGCACGCTCGACCGGTCGCCGCCGTACTCGCTGACGGCGTCGACGGTCAGGATCGACGGGACCGAGGCCACGGTCGCGAGCGCACGGCGTTCGCGGTCCAGCCTGCCTGCCGTGTCCCGGTCGAACCGGTCGGGGAACACCTTCACCGCGACCTCGGCGCCGGTCGCCGCCAACCGTCCCGAGTAGACGATGGCGACCGGTCCCCGCCCGATCACGGTCGCGGCGACGACCGCCCCGCCGCCGTCAGCGCTCAACGCCGGACCCCCGTGGCTGGTAACCGTCATGCCTGCAACGTACGAACATCCACCGGCTCCCGCGCGTTTCGGCATCTTGCTGCCGAAGCCGTTGTGCCCGCCCGGCAACGGCGATGCTGCTGCCATGCAGACTACCGGCCTCGTCAGGATCACGGTCTCCGCGCCGCAGCGGCGCATCGACATGGCGCTGCCGGAACACGCACCCCTCGCCGAGGTCCTGCCCGGTGTGCTGGCCCGTGCCGGTGAGGACCTCGCGGACGCGGGCGTGACCGGCGGCGGCTGGGTGCTGCGCAGAGCCGACGGGTCGGAGCTGGCGCTCGGCAGGACGCTCGCCGCGCACCGGGTGCGGGACGGCGAGGTCCTGCACCTGACCCCCGGCGGGCTGGACTGGCCGGAGCTCGAGTACGACGACCTCGTCGACGCGATCGCCACCGGCTCCGGCCGCGTCCGCAGGCCGTGGGGACCCCGCCACACCAGGCAGGCAGGCCTGGCCGCGGGCACGGCGGCGCTGCTGCTCGGCCTCGCGGGCGTGCTGCGTGCCGGCCCGCCGTGGGACGCGCCGGCGTGGTGGGCGCTCGGCGCGACCGCCGTGCTGCTCGCCGCCGCCGCGGTGCTCGCCAGGGCCGTAGCGGACGCGGGCGCCGGGGTCGTGGTCGCCGGGTGCGCGCTGCCGTTCGCGTTCACCGGCGGCGGGCTCGTCCTCGCCGGTGACAAGCCGGTCGGTGACCTGTCCGCCGGTCACCTGCTGCTGGCCGGTGCGGTGCTGCTGCTCGCCGCGCTGCTCGGCATGCTCGCGGTGACCGCCGCGCCCGCCCTGTTCACAGCCGCGATCACGGTCGGCCTGTGCACGGCGCTCGGCGCGTGGATGTCCACCTGGGACTGGGCGGCCCACGAGGCCGCGGCCGTCGTCGGCGGCGGGCTGCTGATGTGCACGGCCGCGTTCGCGACGCTGTCGTTGCGGCTGGGCCGGGTGCCGATGCCGGTGCTGCCGCGGTCCACCGCGGACCTCGTGCGCGACGACCCCCAGCCGCCGCTGTCGCGGGTGCACGCCGGGGTGGCCCGCGCGGACGCGTTGCTGACCGGGATGCTGGCCGGCACGTGCGTGGTCGTGTCGGCGTGCGCGGTGGTGCTGGCGCGCGGCGCGAGCGAGGCCGGGGTGGTGCTGCTCGGTGTGCTCGCCGCCGGGTTCCTGTTGCGTGCGCGTGTGTACCCCGTGCTGCACCACCGGGTGCCGATGCTGGTGACGGGTGTGTTCGCCGCGGGCTGCCTGGTGGCGGGCCCGCTCCTCGGCACGGCCGGGATCCTCACCGGCGCGGCGCTGTTCGTCGTCGCGGGTGTCGCGATCGCCGCGGGCATCGGGTACAGCACCCGCGCGGCCGGGCCCTACCTCGGGCGGCTCGCCGAGTACGCGGAGATCCTCGTGATGGTGGCGGTCGTGCCGGTGACGTGTTCCGTGCTCGGGTTGTACGGCTACGTGCGCGGGCTGGGAGGCTGAGGTGGCGAGCAAACGCGACCAGCTGCAGGCGTACCAGTTCGTCGTGCAGCGGGCGACGTCCGCGCTGGTGGTGGGGGAGACCGACCCGGAGCAGCCGCCGTTCCGCAGGCCGGTCAGCGCGTCGTTCACCGGGCTGGCGCTGGCGATCGTGGCGCTGGCGTGCGCCGGCGTCTACGGCATGATCGTCCCGGGCGGCAACGACGCGTGGCGCGACGCCGACGCGGTGATCGTCGAGGAGGAGACCGGAACCCGGTTCGTCTACCTCGACGGCAGGCTGCACCCGGTCACCAACTACGCGTCGGCGCGGCTCCTGGCGGGGGCGAACGCTCCGACCCGCGGCGTGTCCCGCGACTCCATGGTGGACGTGCCGCGCGGACCGCGCCTCGGCATCCCCGACGCGCCGGATGCCTTGCCGGGCAAGGAAAGGCTGCTCACCGGCGCGTGGTCGCTGTGCTCGACCCCGGCGCGCGACGTGGCGGGCGGCCGGGTCGAGGAGTCGGTGCTGCTGGTCGGCGCGACACCCGCCGGTGGGAGAGCACTCGCCGACCACGCGTTGCCGGTCCGGCTCGCGGAGACCGAGGACCGGTACCTGGTGTGGCGTGGTCACCGGCACCGCCTCGACGACTACCCGGTGACCGGCACCGGCTTGGCGCTGACCGCGCAGCCGTGGGCGAGGGTGGGCCGCGCGTGGCTGGACGTGCTGCCGGAAGGCGAACCGGTCAGCCCGATCCCGGTGCCGGACGCGGGAAAGCGCTCCACCGCGGTACCGGGCCGCGACGACCTGCGGATCGGCGCGCTGCTGCAGGTCCTGACGACGAGCGGCATGACGCAGTACTACCTGGCGGCGCGGGACGTGCTGATCCCGATCACCGAACTGCAGTACGACGTGCAACGCGCCTACGCCCCGACCCGCACCGCGTACGGCGATGGCGAGCCGACCGCGCTGCCGCTGTCGTCGTCCCTGGCCACCACGGCCAACCGGCGCGACCCACCGGACCCGGCCGACCACACCGACGGCGACCTGCCCGCCCGCCTGCCGCCGATCGCCGACCTCCGCGACGGCGCGTCGACGGTCTGCGCGGTGTTCGCCCCGGACATCGCGACGCCCCGCCTGCTCGTGGACGCGACCCCGCCACCCGCCGACCCACTGGCGGTCACCACCCGCCGGTCCCCGGACGGCACACCGCTCGCCGACCGCGTCCACGTCCGCCCGGGCTGGGCCGCGGTGGTGGAGGCCATGCCGTCGGCCACGGCGCAGGTGGGCACGCTGACGGTGGTGACGGACGCGGGCAGACGCTATTCGGTGGTGTCGCCGGAGGTGCTGGGCACACTCGGGTACGGGGACGTGCACCCGGTCCGCATGCCGGGCGGCTTGGTGGCCCGCCTCCCCGCGGGCCCGGCACTGGACCCGGCCGCCGCCGCCCGCCAGTCACCGGTGAGCTGATCATCCACTGTGGACCACAGGGCAACCCGGCCACAGCAACAGTGAGGAACCTTCAAAAGCGGCGCGAGCCCACACCAAGGACTGCTGCCTGCCATCCCGGAGACCAGCCCGTCCGGCGAGGACCCCCCCGGAGGGAAAACTCAGGCAAGGCACACCACAAAACCCGGGAACACAGACCGCCGCAACGGCGCTGACCTGCGAAAACACGTCCACCCAGTACGTACGGGCAGCCCCCACCACTCCCGGGGGCACCCCGCTGTCCAGTCTACCGGCACCCACCGACAAAACCCCGCCCACAGCGGCGACCTGTGGACAACCGACCCACCTGTGGACAAACGTCAGTCCCGCCCGGACAACTCCTCGGCCCGAAACCCGTGCGCGGCAGCGATCGCCAGCGCGGCCGGCAGCGTGAGCCACCGCCCGGGCGCGGTCTCCGACTCCTCGGGAACGACCCCGTTCAGCACGACCACCCACACCGCGGCGAGCAGGCACACCCACACCATCACGAGATGCCCCACCCGGCCGGGGTGCTCGGCGAGGAACACCCCGAGCGTCCCGAGCGCGACGACGACCACGAGCCCGAGCATCACCACCGCCTGCCAGCCGGCAGGCGTAAGCCCCCACAACGTGAACGGCTCGCCACCGTCGACGGCCCACGTGGTCGCGGTCAGGGCCAACAGCCCGACGGCGAGCGAGGTACCCAGCACCGCGAACCGCGACGTGCTGTGGTGCGAGTCCTGCGTCCCGGCCATGCCCGCTCCGACGAACCCACCGCGACCGCGGTTCCGCCGTGACCCGACCGTGACGTCGACGTGTGACACGAACGCCGCCCCGTACGCCAGATGGTGCGGGGAAGGGTTCGGGCGCGCCACCTCAGACACCCGCCTGAACTCGGCCCCGCCCAATTGGAAATTGGACGTTCCGTCGCGCCGAGAATTTCTCACCGGGGGCCGCCGGTGAGTTTTGCTGCGCGCGTTTCTCGTGACAAAACCGCAGGTCAGCGTTCCCATTGAGCTGTTCGGGAATTGGGAAAATCACGGTGTTGCGAACATTCTTCTCCTCTTCCTATCGGTGTGTAAGACTGCCCGCCGGTCGTTTTGTTTTCGCTCCACCAGAAGGACGAGCCTGTGAAGAAGTTCGCCACCGGGGTGCTCTCGAGCGCCGCGGTCGCCGCGGTCGTGGCAGCGGTGCTGCCCGGCGCGGTAGACGCAGCCCCATCCAGAGAGTCCGCGCCACCACCCACGGCGCAACGGGAGGACAACCGTCCCGGGCCGCTCACGAAGCAGCGCAACGAGCTGCGCAAGCAGGCCATCGAGAAGGTCGCCAAGGGCAAGGCCAAGCCGAACGCCGACGGCGTCGTCGAGGTCGAGCCGGGCAAGTTCGCCGAGATCGAGACCGTCCGCCAGGACAAGATCTTCACGATCCTCGCCGAGTTCGGTGACCAGAGCTCCGGCCGCTACGGCACGGTCCCGGGTCCGCTGCACAACCAGATCCCCGAGCCGGACCGCACCGTCGACAACTCCACCGAGTGGGCGCCGGACTTCGACAAGGCCTTCTACGAGGACCACTTCAACGGCGACGGCGAGTCGATGCGCACGTACTACGAGGCGCTGTCGAACGGCCGCTACTCGGTGACGAACACCGTCACCGACTGGGTGAAGGTCCCCTACAACGCGTCGTGGTACGGCGACAACGCCCGCGAGGACGTCGGCGGTTCGTGGGACTTCATCCAGGACTCCGGCAACGCCTGGTGGGACTCGCAGATCGCGGCGGGCAAGACCCCGGCCGAGATCGACGCCTACCTCGCGCAGTTCGACGTGTGGGACCGCAACGACTGGGACCACGACGGCAACTTCGACGAGGCCGACGGCTACATCGACCACTTCCAGGCGGTCCACGCCGGTGAGGGCGAGGACGCGGGCGGCGGCGCGCAGGGCGAGGACGCCATCTGGTCGCACCGCTGGTACGTCAACGGCGACGACTACGGCCTCACCGGCCCGCAGGTCGGCACCACCCAGAACAAGGCGGGCGGCGCTCGCATCGGCCAGTCGAAGTACTGGCTGGGCGACTACACGACCGAGCCGGAGAACGGCGGCCTCGGCGTGTTCTGCCACGAGTTCGGCCACGACCTGGGTCTGCCGGACTACTACGACACCAACGGCGGCGAGAACTCGACCGCGTTCTGGACGCTGATGAGCTCCGGTTCGTGGCTGGGCCACGGCGGCACCGAGGGCATCGGCACCCACCCGGGCCTGATGGGCGCGGAGGAGAAGCTGTTCCTCGGCTGGCTCGACTACAGCACGGTCAACCTCGGCACGTCCGGGAACTACACGCTCAACCCGGCGCAGCTCCAGGTCGACGGCAAGGACCAGGCGGTGCGGGTCAACCTGCCCGACAAGACCGCCAGCACCACCTACACGACGCCGTCCTCCGGCGGCCACGCGTGGTGGACCGGTTCCGCCGACGACCTGAACCAGTCGCTGACCAGGGACGTCCCGGCCGCGTCGCGGATCACCGTGACCGCGAACGCCTGGTACTCGATCGAGGCCGACTACGACTTCCTGGTCGGCGAGTACTCGGTCGACGGCGGCGCCAACTGGGCGCGTGCGGGTGCGCTGGTCGACGGTGACTCGGCGGGCAAGTGGACCTCGCTGCGGTTCTCCTACGACCCGGCGGGCAAGGCCTCGAAGTTCCGGTTCCGCTTCCAGAGCGACGGCGGCGTGCACCTGCCGGGCGCGTTCCTCGACGACATCACCGTCAAGAGCGGCGGCACCACGCTGTTCAGCGACAACGTCGAGAACGGCACCAACGGCTGGGCCGCGCAGGGCCTGTGGAAGATCTCGACCGGCACCGAGACCGGCACGTTCGAGCGCTACTACCTCGTGGAGAACCGCGAGTACGTCGGCTCCGACGCGCTGCTCGCCGAGGGCCCGTACCAGTTCAGCAAGGGCCTGACCGCCCCGAACTGGGTCGAGTTCTTCAAGTTCCAGAACGGCATGCTGGTCTGGTACGTGGACGACTCGTACGGCGACAACAACGTCAGCGAGCACCCCGGCGCGGGCTCGGCGATGGTCGTGGACGCGCGGCCCGCGCCGTTCACCTGGTCGGACGGGACGCGACCCAGCAACCGCCGCCAGCCGTTCGACGCCACGTTCGGCCTCGAGGCGACCGACGCGACCTGCCTCCACAAGGAGGTGCTGACCGGCAAGGGCCAGCAGCAGACGGTCGCCACGCTCGCCGCGTGCGCCCCGTCGGTGCCGGGCATCCCCGTGTTCGACGACACGAACCCGGACGCCTACTACAGCACCGCGAACCCGCAGGGCAGCGTGAAGGTCGCCGGGCACGGCGTCAAGGTCACGGTGACCGGTGACGCGGGCGACGACCTGACCATCTCGGTGGTCAACCCGGCCGGCTGAGTCGCGACAGCCAGCACCGTTCGGTGGCCCGGACCCGCTCGCAGGGTCCGGGCCACCGGCGTCTGCACGCCGGGGCAATCCACGCGCGACGCACCACACGGGTGTGATTTCCTTTCCGCCACACACTCGACGTCCTGGGGGACCACCGTGGCGACACCTGACAGACCCGACCCTGCGCTCGAACCGTTCCCGCCCGACGAGCCGCTCGCGATCGTCCCGGTCGTCGAGTACGAGCCCGCCCTCCCGCCCGAGCCCGCCCACGCGCCACCGCCGCCGCCGAAGCCCGCGGGCCCGCCGAAGTCGGTGACCGGCGCCGCGCTGCTGAACCTCACCGGCCTCGGCCTCGGCTACGCCTACCTGCGCGACCACGTGCTCGCGGTCCTCGCGCTCCTGCTCACCGGCGGCGCGGTCACCGTCGCGTTCCTCACCGGCGCCGCCGAGCGGCCGTGGGTGTGGCGCGGCGCCGTGCTGGGGTGGCTGGTGCTGCTCGGCGCGCACGCCGCGTTCCTCGCGAGCCGCCGTGCGCCGGGCCCGCGCCGCCGGGGCCCGGTCGTCGCCGGGGCGGTCGCGGTGGCGGTGGTGGTCGCGGGCTACGCCGGGTACGGCGTGGCGGGCGCCGCCGTGCACGACCGCGGTGTCGCCGCGCAGGAGGACGGCGACTGCGTCACCGCCGGCAGTGCGTTCGACACGGTCACCGGGCCGTTCGAGCTGACGCTGAGCGCCGACGTGCGCGACGCGCGGGACCGCGCCGAGGAGTGCGCCGCCTACGAGAAGGCCCGCGCCGCGCAGCACCGCGACGACTACGAGGCCGCGATCGTGCTGTACGACGACTTCGGCAAGCTCCACCCGGACAGCGTGCTGGCGCCCTACGTCCACGACAACCTCGCCGCCACGCACTACGCGAAGGCCACGAGCTGGCAGGAGCCGGTGACCGCGACGACCGCGCGCCTCGCCGTGGACACGCTCCTCACGCTGGGCAGGGAGTTCGACGGCACCGAGGCGGCGAAGAAGGCGCCCGCCGCGATCGCGGCCGTGTTCGCGGCGGCGGCGAAACCGTACGGCGCCGGGAAGTTCTGCGAGTCGCTGGAGGTGCTCACGTACTTCGCGGGGCTCGACGCCGCGAGCGTGGGCACGGAGGTGTCGGCGGACGCGAACACCTTCCGCGCCACGTCGCTCTACGAGTGCGGGCTGCGCCAGTACCGGGACAAGCGGCTGGTCGACGCGCGCACCACGCTCGACGCGTTCCTCTCCGCCTACCCCGGGGACCGTCGCGTCGCGCAGGCGAAGGCGGTGCGGATCGCCGCGGCGGTCGCGAACGCCGCGAAGGCGACGATCCCGGTGCCGCCGCCGCTGGGCGGCAACAACCCCGGCCCGACACCGGTCACGTTCTACAACGACAGCCGCGACGCGGTGACGATCTACGTCGCGGGGCCGACCGCGCACGAGATCACGCTGCCCGCGTGCCCGTCCTGCCCGGCCACCTACCGGGAGGGCGACCCGGCCGCGTGCGACAACCTCGACGGCCGGCCGTCGGTGACGCTGCGCCTGAAGACGAGCACCTACCACTACCTGGCCACGTCCTCGGGGTGGGCGGACGACCTGGCGGAGCCGTTCACGCTCGAGCCGGGCTACGAGTACGACCAGTGTCTCTACGCGACACCCCACTGACCCGGCGCGTCGGTGGTCACCCGCGGTGTCCGTACATCTAGGATTCCGCCGGTGACCACCTTCGACGACCTCGACCTCGACATCACGACGCTGCCGGAGCGGCAGCAGCGGATCCTCGTCGCCATCCGCGACTGGGTGGTCGAGCACGGGTACTCGCCGAGCACCAGGCAGATCGGCGACGCGGTCGGCCTGCGGTCGACGTCGTCGGTGTCGAAGCACCTGACCGCGTTGGAGGACAAGGGTTTCCTGCGCCGCAGCTCGTCGGTCACCCGGCCGATCGACGTCCGCGCGTTCCTGTCCGGGGCGGCGGCCGCCGACGGGTCCGGCGACTCGGTGCCCGTGCCGGTGGTCGGCGACATCGCGGCGGGCGTGCCGATCGCGGCCGAGGAACACGTCGACGACGTCATGACGCTGCCGCGCGGGCTCACCGGCCGCGGCACCGTGTTCGGCCTGCGCGTCCGCGGCGACTCGATGGTCGACGCCGCCATCTGCGACGGCGACATCGTCGTCGTCCGCCAGGAACGCGAGGCCCACTCCGGCCAGATCGTCGCCGCGATGATCGACGACGAGGCGACCGTGAAGGTGTACCGGAAGCGGGGCGGGCACGTGTACCTCGAACCCCGCAACCCGGCGTACGACGTGATCGACGGCGACCGCGCGGTCGTGCTCGGCGTCGTCGTGTCGGTGCTGCGCAGCGTCTGACGCGTCAGCGCGGCAGCTCGTGGGCCTCCACGACCTGCCGCACCTCCACCTCGACCGCCTCGAACAGCTCCGCGTACCGCCGCGCGTACGCCACGGCTTCGGCCCGGTCCTCGGCGTTGATCAGCGCGAACCCACCGATGACCTCCTTGGCCTCGGTGAACGGGCCGTCGGTGACCGTGACCGTCCTGCCCTTGCGGACCAGTGCGCCCTTCGCCGACGGGTGCACGCCCTCCGCGGTGATCAGCACCCCGCTGTCGATCGACTCCCGGATGAACGCGTCCATCCGCGCCATGAACTCCTTGCTCGGGTTCCACGCCTCCGGGGCGCGCTCGTCGAGCCGGTGCATCATCAGAAACCGCATGCTCACTCCCTGGTCGTCCGTGGCCGGTCCGGTCCGGCCACCACCTCCGCGTCGAACGGCGCCGGTCCGGTTCGACACGACCCGGGAGACAAGTGTGGGGGCACCGGTCGCCCGGTGCCCCCACGGCGGTCAGTGCTCCCCGTGACCGCCCCCAGGGTGGACGTGGAACCGCGCCACTTCCGGCGGGTGCACGACGAACGGGCGCATCATGCCCTCGTCCTCGTGGTCGAGGATGTGGCAGTGGTACATGAACTGGCCGGTCGCGCCCTCGAACCTGCCGGCCACCGTGAGCCACTCGCCCGGGTTGAGCTGGAAGACGTCCTTCCACCCCTCCTCGTGCTTCTCGAGCGGCGTGCCGGGGCCGGGCACGCCGAGCGGCGCGGTGGTGCCGCCGACGCCGATGTCGAAGCCCGGCACGTTGTTCTGCTGGTCGACCTGGTAGCGCCGCCTGGTCAGCAGCTGGAACTGCGACATGTGGATGTGGATCGGGTGCGCGGGCCCGCCGAGGTGGATGAGGTTCCACACCGCCCACCGGCCGTGGTCGACGAAGAACGTCGTCGTGTCGTCGAACAGGCTCGCGACCTTGCGGAACGTGCGCACCTTCCCGCTCACCGCGTCGGTGACCTGGATGATCCCCGCCGCGGGCAGCGGGGACGGCACGTCGGTGAGCTCCCGCAGCTCCCACAACTGCGGGTGCGCCTCGCCCCCGGTGCCGGGCGGGACGGTGGCCACGAACAGGTGGTGGTGGTCGGCCAGCTCCGGTGCGTCGTGGTGGATCCGCACGTACGAGCGGGCCAGCTTCGCGGGCAGCTCGAACGAGTCGTGCCGGTCCCGGTTCTCGACGCGGAACTCCATCAGGTCCGGCTCGACGGGACCGCCCGCGGGCACGTTCGCGTTGGTGAGCCGCAGGTGCGCGCCCCGGAACCGGCTGAAGTCGATCAGCAGGTCGGCCCGCTCCGACGGCGCCAGCACCAGCCCGTTCGCCGGCACGGCCGCCGGTGCGGGCAGCAGACCGCCGTCCGTGCCGACGATCCGCACGGCGTCGTTGTGGACGGCGCCCGCCTCGTCGATCAGGTTCAGCCGGAAGAACCGCGCGTTCGCGGCGTTGAGCACGCGGAAGCGGTACCACCGCGCGTCCACGTCCATGTGCGGCCAGATCACCCCGTTGACCAGGTTGAACGGGCCGCTGAACGGGATCACCGCGCCGTTCGGCAGGTACGCGACCTTGAACAGCAGCTGCCCGGTGAGCGCGCCCGTCGCCGGGTCGGTGTCGAGGTTGCGGTCGCTGAGGATCAGCGGCACCTCGTGGTCGCCGCCGGGCAGGCCGAGGTCGTCCTCCTCGAGGTCGCGGACCAGGTACATGCCGGTCAGGCCGGCGTGCACGGTGAACCGCGTGATCGCCATCGCGTGGTCGTGGTACCAGAGCGTGGTCGCCTGCTGCGCGTTCGGGTACTCGGTGAGCTGGGCGTGGCCGTGCAGCGTCGCGTTGTGCGCCCAGCCGTCGTTGCCCGCGTTGGTGAGCGCGCCGTGCAGGTGCGTCACGGTCCACGGCGGGAGCGCGGCGACCCCGTCGATGATCTCGACGCCCTCGGGCAGGCTGCCGTCGGGAGCGCGGTAGCCCGGGGTGTTCGAGGGCAGCTGCGCGAGCGGTGCCCGCACTCCCACGAGCGGGATGGTGCCCTCGATGTCGTTGCTCCACGCGACCCGCAGCCGCTTGCCGCTGCGGACTTCGATGGTGGGGCCCGGGAACTGTCCCTCGTAGGCCCACACCGTGGTCGCGGGGAGCTGCGAATGCAGCCGCACCCGCGCCGTGGTCATGTTGATCGTGATCTCGTCCTGGTGCCACCACGAATGCGGCCGGATGAGCGGTGGAATCCGCAGCGGGTCGCGGAATTTCGTGAGCCCGAAATGCGGTGCCGCGGGCGCGGCGGTCGGTGTCGGCTGTGTGATGACGTCCGTCATCGATTTCCTCCTGCGTGTGCGCAGGGGAGTACACCCGTTGTGCCACAACGGTTGCAGGAACGCGCCGCAGACCCCCTGGAACGCGGTCCCCCCTCGAGAAAACTCCCCCATTTTCATGATCGCCGAGTTCCCCGGCTCGCCCCTTCGAGCCTCGGCTGCCCGCCAGCATAAAGGAATTTCCCGGCCGCTGCCACGACGGTCCGGAAATTCCGGTTTTCCCCGGAATCACGCCGGGGAATGCGCGGGCACCCGTTCGGTGAGCGACCCGGCGAGCCACACCACGGACGCCCCGGCGACGACGTGCACCGCGCTGGTGAGCGGCGTGTCCGGCAGCGGCGCGGCGAGCGCGAGGGCGGGCAGCGCCACCGCGTACGCGACGGCGGGCACGCGCGGGTGGATCCCGGCGCGGACCATGGCGATCCCGAACAGGACGGTGCCCACGGCGAAGACCAGCGCGCTGCCCAGCAGCGCGGGCCTGGTCGCACCGGCCAGCAGGTCGTCGAGCACCGCCTCGCCGGCGTGGAACAGCACCAGGTTGAGGCTGAACGCGGCCCCGCCGAACAGGCCGAGCCCGATCGCGTTCACCGTGAACCCGGCCGCGCCGAACGGCCCGGTCACCGCGCTCTGCCGCAGGTGCAGCACCACGAGCAGCGGGACGGCGAACGCCGGCGACACCCCGAGCACGAAGCTCGTCGCGGCGGTCTCGCCGGTGAACGCCTCCACCGCGGCGGGCAGCCCGATGCACAACCCGGCGAGCACGCCGCTCCAGCGGGCGAGCCGGGTCATCGTCGGTGACGTCGTCATGAGAACTCCTTGGCAGGCAACAGATCCGGCGACGACGCTACGGACACCGCCCGTGCGGTGAGGAGTGCCGGGCGGCCAGCACCGCGCGGCCGGAAGTCATGTGCCTTCCGGCTCATGACACCGGCCCCGCGCGCCCCGTAGCCTCGGCCTGTGACGACCTCCAGGACCGGTCTGCCGTGGCTCTCGGGCGCGGTCTACGGGCTCGTGCTGCTGGCCGGTCTGTACTACCCGCTGGCCGGGCTGGGCGACGGCGACCCGGTGCGGCTGATCGGTTTCGTGGCCGGCATGGCGGCGCTGACGGCGCTGGACGTGGTGGAACGCCGGGTGGACCGGGCACCCGCCGGGTTCCTCGTCGCGCGCCTGGCGTTGTTCTTCGCGGTCGCCGCGCTCGACGAGTCCGGCCTGTCGCGGGCGCTGTTCGTGCTGGTGCCGTTCACGGCGTACCTGGTGTTCGGCAGGCCCGCGGGGCTGGCCCTCGCCGCCGTCTGCCTCGGCCTGCTGGTCGCGGGCCACGTGGTGTGGGTGCCGGACTGGTACCGCGACGCGACCTACCTGTCGGACCTGCTCATGTTCGGCATGGGCCTGGTGCTGGCGCTCGCCATGGCGGACGTGACGACGCGGGAACGCCGGGCGGCGGCGCGGATCGCGGAGTTGTCCGCGGCGACCGAACGCAACCGGGTGGCCCGCGACATCCACGACAGCCTCGGCCACCACCTGACCGCGATCACGATCCAGCTGGCGAAGGCGTCGGCGTTCGGGGAGCGCGATCCGGCGGTGGCCGCACAGGCGCTGGCGGACGCCAGCACGTCGGCGCAGCGGGCCCTGCGGGACGTGCGGACGTCCGTGGGCGCCCTCCGCGCGGCCCCGGTGCCGCTGCGCAGCGCGCTCGCCGACCTGGCCGGGCAGGACGACCGGGTGACCGTGCGGGTGACGGGCGACGAACGCGACCTGGACCCGGCGGCGGCGACCGCGTTGCACCGGGCCGCGCAGGAGGCGGTCACCAACGCCCGCAGGCACAGCGAGGCCACCGAGGTGTCGGTGACGATCACCTACGACCGGGCCGCCACCCGGCTCGTGGTCGCCGACAACGGCCGCGGCTTCGACCCGGCCGCGCGGACCGGCGGGTTCGGCCTGTCCGGCCTCCGCGAGCGCGCCGCGCTGGTCGGCGGCACGTGCGCGGTGGAGAGCAGCCCGGGCCGGGGCACCAGGGTCACCTTCTCCGTGCCCGCCCGCGGGGCGGTGCCGGCATGACCACGGTGCTGGTGGTGGACGACCAGCGGCTGGTGCGGGAGGGCATCGCGTCGCTGCTGGGCATCCAGCCGGGCATCGAGGTGGTCGGGACCGCGGCGAACGGCCGGGAGGCGGTGGCGCTGGCGGAGGAGCTGGCGCCGGACGTGGTGCTGATGGACGTGCGCATGCCCGAGGTGGACGGCGTCGCGGCCGCGGCCGTGCTGGCCCGCCAGGCGCCTGCCTGCCGGGTGGTGATGCTGACGACGTTCGACGACGAGGAGTACGTCGTGCGGGCCCTGCGCGCGGGCGCGGTGGGCTACCTGCTGAAGGACCTGCCCGCGGCGGAGCTGGCGGAGGCGGTGCGCCTGGCGCACGCCGGTGTGACGCAGCTGGACCGGGCGGCGGCCAGGCACGTGACGTCGGCGCTGAGCGCCCGGTCCACGGCCGCGCTGACCGAACGCGAGACCGAGGTGCTGCGCATGGTCGCGGCGGGCGCCACGAACCGCGAGATCGCGCGCGGCCTGTACCTCAGCGAGGGCACGGTGAAGAACCACATCTCCCGGATCCTCGGCAGGCTCGGCCTGCGGGACCGGACCCAGGCCGCGATCTACGCCCGCGACCACGGCGTGCTGTAGCGCGGGCTCACTGCTTCGGCCTGGCCCGCAGGTGGGCGCGTTCGCCCTGCTTGCCGAACAGGCTGAGGAACTCGACCGGCTCGTCGTCCGCGGCGCCGAACCAGTGCGGCACCCGCGTGTCGAACTCGGCGGCCTCGCCGGGTGACATCACGAAGTCGTGCTCGCCGAGCACCACGCGCAGCCGTCCGTTGAGGACGTACAGCCACTCGTAGCCCTCGTGCGTCTGCGGGTCCGGCTCCCGCCGGTGGCTCCGCGCGGGCAGCACCAGCTTGTACGCCTGGATGCCGCCCGCCCGCCGGGTCAGCGGCAGCATCGTCATCCCGCCGCGCTGCACCGGGCGCAGGTGCACCCGCGGATCGCCCGTCGGCGGTGCGTCGACCAGTTCGTCGAGCGTGACCTGGTACGCCTTCGCCAGCGGCAGCAGCAGCTCCAGCGTGGGCTTGCGCGCGCCGGACTCCAGCCGGGAGAGCGTGCTCACCGAGATCCCGGTCTCCGCGGACAGGTCGGCCAGCGTCGTCTCCCGCTGCCTGCGCAGCGCACGCAACCGCGGCCCGACCGCCGACAACGACTCGTCCATGCCCGCAGTTTGCCACTTCGGCAACACAACTTGCCACTCGATCCGCGTCGCGCGCATCGTGGGGCCCAAGGAGGTGGTCGTGATGACCGAATACGACGTGGTGGTCGTCGGCGGCGGTGCCGCCGGGCTGAACGGGGCGTTGATGCTGGCCCGCTCGCGGCGGTCGGTGGTGGTGGTCGACGCGGGCAGACCCCGCAACGCCCCCGCCGACGGGGTGCACGGGCTGTTCGCCCGCGAAGGCACCCCGCCCGCGGAGCTGCTGGCGCGGGGCCGGGAGGAGGTCCTCGGGTACGGCGGCGAGATCCGGTCCGGCGAGGTGGCCGACGTCGCCCGGGACGGCGAGCGGTTCGTGGTGACGCTGACCGACGGGAGCGCGCTCTCCGGGCGCAGGCTGCTGGTGACGACGGGTCTCGTCGACGAGCTGCCGGACATCCCCGGCGTGCGCGAGCAGTGGGGCAGGCACGTCGTGCACTGCCCGTACTGCCACGGCTGGGAGGTCCGCGACCACGCCATCGGCGTGCTCGCGACCGGCCCGATGTCGGTGCACCAGGCGCAGCTGTTCCGGCAGCTGTCCGACGACGTCACGTTCTTCGCGCACACGAGGCCGCCCACCGCGGAGCAGGCGGAGGAGCTGGCCGCGCGCGGCATCCGGGTCGTGGCGGGCGCGGTCGCCGCCGTCGAGACCGACGGCGACCGGATCACCGGCGTCCGGATGGCCGACGGCACGGTCGTCGCCCGCGACACGATCGCGGTCGCGAGCCGGATGGTCGCGCGGGCCGGGTTCCTCGCCGGTCTCGGGCTGCGGGCCGTGCTGCACCCGTCCGGGATGGGCGAGCACGTGCCCGCCGACCCGGCCGGCCGCACCGAGGTGCCCGGCGTGTGGGTCGCGGGCAACGTCACCGACCTGTCCGCGCAGGTCGGGCCGTCCGCCGCCGCCGGAGCCAACGCGGGCGCGCAGATCAACGCCGACCTGATCGCCGAGGAGACCAGGGCGGCCGTCGCGGCCTACCGGGACCCGTTCTCCGCGCGGTCCGAGGCACGGGTGGCGGAGCTGGTGCTCGGCGACCGCCGTCACGGGCTCTGATCAGGTGTACGCCCCCGCTCGCCGGGTAGCCGATCAGGGGAAACCTGACGAGCGGGGAGTTGAACCAATGGCACAGACAGTCGGTGACCACGTCCTCCAGCGACTGCGGGACTGGGGTGTGCGGCAGGTCTTCGCCTACCCGGGTGACGGGATCAACGGCCTGGTCACCGCCTTCGGGAGGGCCGACAACCAGCCGCGCTTCGTGCAGGTCCGGCACGAGGAGATGGCCGCGTTCGCGGCGGTGGGCTACGCGAAGTTCTCCGGCAGGCCCGGCGTGTGCATGGCCACGTCCGGGCCCGGCGCGATCCACCTGCTGAACGGCCTCTACGACGCGAAGCTCGACCACGTGCCGGTCGTCGCGATCGTCGGCCAGACCGCGCGCAGCGCCATGGGCGGCAGCTACCAGCAGGAGGTCGATCTCCAGTCGCTGTTCAAGGACGTCGCCTCCGACTACCTCGTCGAGGTGAACGTGCCGGAGCAGTTGCCCAACGCGCTCGACCGCGCGATGCGGATCGCCGAGGCCAACCGCGCGCCGACGGCCGTGATCATCCCGAACGACGTGCAGGAGAGCGAGTACCACCCGCCGCAGCACACGTTCAAGCACGTCCCGTCCAGCGCGCCGGGCACCGCGTGGGCCGCGCCGGTGGCGCCGGAGAGCGCGCTCGCGCAGGCCGCGGAGGTGCTCAACGCGGGGGAGAAGGTCGCGATCCTCGTCGGGCAGGGCGCGCGGGGCGCGGCCGCGCAGGTGCGTGAGCTGGCCGACCTGACCGGGGCCGGGGTGGCGAAGGCGTTGCTGGGCAAGGACGTGCTCGCCGACGACCTGCCGTACGTCACCGGGTCGATCGGGCTGCTCGGCACCCGGCCGAGCTACGAGTTGATGCGGGACTGCGACACGCTGCTGATCGTCGGGTCGAACTTCCCGTACAGCCAGTTCCTGCCGGAGTTCGGGCAGGCCCGCGCGGTGCAGATCGACATCGACGGCCGGTTCATCGGCATGCGCTACCCGACCGAGGTGAACCTGGTCGGCGACGCGGCCGCGACGCTGACCGCGTTGCTGCCGAAGATCACCCGCAAGGAGGACCGGTCCTGGCGGGCGACCGTCGAGGAGAACGTCGCCGCCTGGTGGTCCACAGTGGACAAACAGGCCGACGTGGACGCCAAGCCGGTGAACCCGATGCGGATCGTCGCCGAGCTGTCCCGGCGCGTCCCGGACGACGCGATCATCACCGCCGACTCCGGGTCGTCGACCAACTGGTACGCCCGCAACCTGCGGATCCGCGAGGGCATGCTGGCGTCGCTGTCCGGCACGCTCGCCACCATGGGGCCGGGCGTCCCGTACGCCGTCGGCGCCAAGTTCGCCCACCCCGGCCGGCCGGTGATCGCGCTGGTCGGCGACGGCGCCATGCAGATGAACGGCATGGCGGAGCTGATCACGATCGCCCGCTACCGGCACCTGTGGTCCGACCAGCGGTGCGTGGTGTGCGTGTTCCACAACAACGACCTCAACCAGGTCACGTGGGAGCTGCGGGCCATGGGCGGGGCGCCGAAGTTCGAGGAGTCCCAGACCCTGCCGGACGTCGACTACGCCGCGTTCGCCCGCTCGCTCGGCCTCGGCGGTGTCGTGGTCACCGAGCCGGGCGACGTCGGCACGGCGTGGGAGGACGCGCTCATGGCGGACCGGCCCGTCGTGCTGGACGTCCACTGCGACCCCGAGGTGCCGCCGATCCCACCGCACGCCACGTTCGAACAGGTGAAGTCGGTCACAGAAGCCCTGCTGAAAGGCGACCCGGAAGCCTTCCACCTCCTGGTCCAGGGCGCGAAAACCAAACTGCAGGAACTCCGCCGCTGACCCAGAACACCGCGAGTCACGCCCAGGAGCACACCGAGTTGCCGGTTTCGTGCACATCCCCGGGCGCGCGACGCCTGCACGAAACCGACAACTCGGTATGCGTGAGGGCGTGACTCGCGGTGTTCGGCGGCGCGTACGTTGCGGGGATGCGTTTGTTGTTCGCCGGTCTCGCCTCTGCCGGGCACACCTATCCGTTGATCCCGCTCGCCGTCGCCGCGCGGGAGGCGGGGCACGAGGTGCGCTTCGCGGCGGGGGAGGCGGTGCACCAGGTGCTGGCGGCGAGCGATCTGCGGCCGTTCCGGCCCGCCGAGGCGTGCTACGACATCTACGCCGAGGACATCGCGCCCGACCTGGCGCGGCTGCGGCCGGACCTCGTGATCCACGGGTGGGGCGTGCCCGGTGTGGCCGCCGCTGCCCGCGACGCCGGGATTCCCGGGCTGTGGCACGGTTTCGGGCGCATGTTCCCGGACGGCATCGGGCTGGACCGGCCGTTGGGCACCGGTCTGCCGCACCTCGACATCTGCCCGCCGTCGTTGCAGGACAAGGACTTCGCCGCGGCCGAGCAGCGGATCACGCTGCGCCCGGTCCCGCACCGCGAGACCGGGGAGCGGTTCCCCGGGCCGCTCATCTACCTCACGCTCGGCACCGCGTTCGGCACCGCGGAGCTGCTCACCACCGTTCTGGAGGGCCTGGCCATGCTGCGTGCCCGCGTCGTGGTCGCGACCGGGCGGGTGCGTCCCGAGGAGCTGGGCGACGTGCCGGAGAACGTGATCACGAGGGCGTGGGTCGCGCAGGCGGAGCTGATCCCGCACGCCGACCTGGTCGTCCACCACGGCGGCAGCGGCACCACCCTCGGCGCGCTCGCGGCCGGCGTGCCGCAGCTGGTGCTGCCGCAGGGCGCCGACCAGTTCGCGAACGCCGACGCGCTCGTCGCGTCGGGCGCCGCGCTGCGGCTGCTCCCGGACGAGGTGTCCACGGCCGCGGTCGCGACGTGCGCCGCGACGCTGCGGCGGGAGAGCGGTTTCCGGGACGCCGCGCGGGCGCTCGCGGACGAGATCGCCCGCATGCCGTCACCGGCCGAGGTGGTCGCCCGGCTCACCGCACCCGCGCGCCCGCCTTGGTCGTGAAGCGGAACTCGACCGTCGTGGGCAGGTCGGCCAGGTCCAGCGCCTGACGCAGCCGGGGGAGCGCGTGCGTGACCAGGTAGGACCGCACGTCGTCGACCGCCGCGTCCTGCTCGACGTCCACCACGACCGCGAGCCGCGGCGACCGCGGCGGCCCGGAGAGCGCGGCCCGGGCCGAGTGCACGCCGGGGCAGGCGGTCACGTCCGCGGCGAACGGGGCGGTCACCGTGCCGGTCGACAGCTCGGTGCCGCCGTGCTCGGGGGTCTCCTCCAGCTGCCACGTGCGGGTTTTCGTCGCGGGCGTGACCTGGGCGAGCAGCCAGCGCAACGCCAGCAAGGCGACCACGACCCCGGCCGCGGCGATGACGTAGAGGGCCCAGGTCGGCGGCCGGGCCGTCCCCGGTGCGAGGACGCCCTCCCGGCCGACCACGGTGAGCACGCCGGTGTTCGTGAGGATCGCGAACGCGCCCGCCGCGAGCAGCACGAGCCCGATCAGGGCCAGCAGGACGCGGTTCACCGCTCCCTCCTCGTGGTTGACACCCGCGCGTGGACGGTCAGGTCGGTGGCCGGGCCGACCTGGGACAGCCGGTGCTCGACGGCCGTCCGGACCGCGTCGTCCAACCCGGTCGTGGTGACCCGGTTGGTGCGCACCGCGGCTCGCACCGTGCGGCGGCCGAGCCGCAGCCGGGCCGCCGACACCCCGTCGACCGACGCCGCCGCGGCCCGCAACGTGCCGCGCAGACCACGCCGTGCCGCACCGGAGTCCAGGCCGGAACCGTTGTCCCGCAACGGGAGCACGGTCGGCTTGCCGGGCAGCACGGCCGCCGCCAGCACCAGGACGCCGAGCACGGCGAGCGCCGCCCCGGCGATCAGCACCGCCGTGTCCTGCCAGCGCGTGTCGTGCAGCGTGCCCGCCACCCGGTCGTAGCTGACCCACGGCCGTTCGCCGAGCAGCATCTGGATCGCGACGACGGCCGTCAGCGCCCCCGCCGCGCACAGCACGAGCGCGACGACGGTGGCGGCGAGCCCGCGCCGCGGCCTGCGCTTCACGTCACCCTCCGCGCGGGCGCGGCGTCCCGGTACAGTTCGGTCACCGTGATGTCCACACTGGACACCCGGAGTCCGGTGAGCCCGCCGACGCGGTCGATCAGGTGCTGCCGCGCCCGCCGGGTCGCGTCCCGCACCGACGTCGGGTACGCCACCGACATCCGCACGGAGAGCGCCGTCTCGGCGCCCGTGACGTCGGCGGAGACCCGGGCACCGCGGTCCGGCGCACCGGCGCCGACCGCGATGCCCAGCATCGTCCGCGCCGCCCCGCCGACCCCGTCGACCTCGGTCAGCGCGTGGGCGGCGATCCGCTCGACGGCCGCCGGGTCGACGGTGGTCCGGCCCCTGGCCGGGGCGGTCACCGTGGTCACCGGTCCCGCCCGAGGAGCTGCGACAGGTCCAGCTTCCCGTCGGCGTACCGGCCCGCGAGCAGGCCGAGCGCGCCGAGCACCAGGACCACGAGGAAGGCGCTGAACCCGCCGAACGCGGCCGCCATGCCGAGGGTGAGGCCGGTCAGCAGGCCGATGTGTGCCGACGACATCACCGCACCCGCGTCTGTTCCGGCTCGGTGTCGTCGTCGCTCGGGATGTGCACGTCGCTGACGTTGATGTTGACCTCCACGACCTCGAGCCCGGTCATCTGCTCGATCGAGGTGATCACGTTGCGGCGGATGGACCGGGACAGGTCGGTGATGGCGACCCCGTACTCGACGACGATCTGCAGGTCCACGGCCGCCTGCTTCTCCCCGACCTCGACCGCGACGCCCTGTCCGGCGCTGGCCGTCGCGCCGGGGATGCGCTCGCGCAGCGCGCCGAGCGCACGGGCGGTGCCGCTGCCGAGGTCGTGCACGCCGGGGATCTCGCGGGTCGCGAGCCCGGCGATCTTCTGCACGACGGTGTCGGCGATCGTGGTGGTGCCCTGGTTGGACACCAGCCGCGACACGGAGCTGTTCTCCTCGCGCTTGGTGCCGTCCGCTGTCTTGGCTGTCGATGTGGTCATGGTTCCTCCCTGTTCTCGTCGGTACTACCGGGACACGTCCGGGCCGGGTTCGTCACGGTCGAAGGCGGCGGCGTCGACGTCGGTGATCACCAGGCGCAGCACCACGTCCGGGTGCCCGGCCTCGGTGAGCGCCCGGCGGAGAGCGCTCTCCGCCCGCCGTAACAGCGGCGGCAGCGGCAGGGCGAGCGCGACGAGCCGCACCTCGACCACGTCGGCGCCGACGTCGACGGCGAGCAGGTCGAGGTCCCAGGGGAGCTTCGTGCCGGCCCGCGGCGTCGCGGGCCGCAGTCCCGGCACGGTCCGCAGCGCGTCGAGCAGGCGCTCGGCGGTCATGTCGGCAACTCGATGTCGAGCACGACGACCGTCACGTCCGCGGCGACCCCGGCCACGGCGGCGAGCTCGGCGGAGACCGCTGCGCGGACCGCGTTGCCGACCGCGATGGCCTGCCCGGCGACGGCGACCCCGACCTCGACGCGGACCACACCGTCCCCGACCGTCACGCGCGCACCCTCGGTGGCCACGGGGGTGAGCCCCTTGATCCGCTGCCGCGCCGCGCGCACGACCGACGTGACGAGCCCGGTCACCCCGGACTCGACCCGCCGTACCCCGGGCACCGCCGCGGCGGCCCGCACGGCGATCGCAGCGAGCACCGAAGGGGAGAGCAGGGCCTCCGCCCTGCCCCCGGCGACGGAACTCGCCAGCGCGACGGGGATCATGCGCCACCGCCCGTCTCGTAGAGGTCCGCCACCGTCAGGTCCAGGCGGGCCAGCCGCACCCCCACCTGCGCTCGCGCCGCCGACGCGACCCGCGACCGGACCTCGTCCACCGCGCCGAGCGCGAACCGCCCGAACTCGACCGCGATCGTCATCGTCACCTCGATCGCCAGGTCGTCGTCCGGCGCCTCGGTCACCCGGCAGCCGCGGGCACGCACCCCCGGCACCCCGTCCGCGGCGAACCGCAGCACCGCCGCCACCGCCTGCGCGCTCACCCGCACCCCGCCCGGCGGGCCGACCAGCTCGTGCCTGCGGATCTCGGTACGGACCGCGGCCATGATGCGGCCCGTCAGGTCCCTCGGGGGCGCGGTCTCCTCGTCGGCCAGCTCCTTCGTCAGGTCGCGCAGCACCGTCAGGCTCTGCCGCGCGCCCTGGCAGTGCGGGCACGCGCGGTCGTGCTCGTCGCCGCCGTCGAGGTGCGCCCACACGTCCTCCACGTCGCGGCCGCACGGCAACAGGTAGGCCTGGTTCACCGCCATGGCGACATCACCTCCGCGAGCTGGGCCCGTGCGCGCGCGATCCGGCCGCGCACGGCGGTCGCGGTCGTGCCGATCGCGAGCGCGATCTCCGAGTAGGAGCGACCGTGGACCTCGCGCAGCAGCCAGCACGCGCGCTGCTCCGGCGTCAGCTCGTCGAGCGCGGCGACCAGCGCCGACATCTGCGCGCCCGCCTCGGCCGCCCGGTCCGGCCTGCCGTCCGGCGACGGCGACTCCCGCGCGTCCAGGTCGACGTCGGAGAGCGGTTTCCTGGCGCGGACGACGTTCAGGCAGCGGTTGGTCGCGGTGCGGTAGAGCCAGCCGACGAACGCGCCGTCGTCCCGCAGCTGCGGCAGCCGCCGCCACGCGGTGAGGAACACGTCCTGCACGACGTCCTCCGCGTCGGCCGTGCGGGACAGCATGCGCAGCGCGAGCCGGTAGATCGGTGCCTGGTAGCGGCGGACGACCTCCTCGTAGGCACGCACGTCGCCGTCCCTGGCACGGGCGACGAGCGTCGCCGTGTCGAGTTCGGTGTCGAGCGCGGGCATGTGACCCCCTCCGGCCGGTGCCCATCCACAGTTGACGGACACGGGGGTCGCCGAAACGTCACGGGCGGCTCAGTCACTCTCGTGGGTGATCACGCTCACCCGGTCGATGCGCCCGCAGCGAACCGGGGTGCGCCTTCGCCGTCGGGTCGCGGCGCGTCTTCAGCAGGCTCGCGACCGTGACCACGACGAGCACGACGACGATCACGCCGAGGCTGACCGGCGTGGGGATCTCCGGGACGCGCTCGTCGATGTCGACATGTGCCCAGTGCAGGATCAGCTTCACGCCGATGAACGCGAGGATCAGCGACAGGCCCGTCGACAGGTACACGAGCCGGTCCAGCAGCCCCTTCACGAGGAAGAACAACGCGCGCAACCCGAGCAGCGCGAACGCGTTCGCCACGAACACGATGTAGGACTCGCTGGTGACGCCGAAGACCGCGGGGATCGAGTCCAGCGCGAACAGCAGGTCGATGCTGCCGATCGCGATCAGCACGACCATCAGCGGCGTGACCACGCGCCGCCCGTCGACGCGGGTGACCAGCTTGCCGCCGACGTACTCGTCGGTCAGCGGCAGCACCCGCCGCGCGGCCTTGACCATGACGTTGTCCTCGACGTCGGGGTCCTCGTCGCGGTGGCGGAACAGCTGCACGGCCGTGCCGATCAGCAGCAGGCCGAACAGCAGGAACATGAAGGAGAACAGGGAAAGCAGCGTCGCGCCGAGCGCGATGAAGATCGCCCGCATCACCAGCGCGAGCACGATGCCGAACGTCAGCACCTTGTGCTGGTGCTCCTCCGGCACCGCGAACGTGGTCATCACGATCACGAACACGAACAGGTTGTCGACCGAGAGGCTCTTCTCGACGATGTAGCCGGCGAAGTACTCGGTGCCGTACTCGCCGCCGTAGGTCATCGCGAACCACACGCCGAACGCGACCGCGACGAGGATGTAGAAGACCGACCACGCCGTCGCTTCGCGAAACCCCACCTTGTGCGGCCGCAGCCCGGCGACCACGAGGTCCACCGCGAGCAGGGCGACGATCAGGCCGATCGTGACGGTCCAGGTCAGTCCGCTGATGTCGAGCACGCGCCGATCCTCGCCCGTGCCGTGCGGCCGCGCACGTCGAGCGCGGGTTACCGGGTGAAGCGGGCGAGGAGCAGCGCCAGGCGTTCGTCGTGGGCGTCGCGGGGGAGCCGGCCGTGGCGGGTCAGGGTGGCGAGGCCGTGCAGGGCGGCCCAGAAGGTCTCGGTCAGCAGCCCGAGGTCGTCGTCGCCCGCGTGCGGGCGGATGGCGTCGGCCAGGGCGTCGAAGCCGGCGTGCAGCGCGGCCGGTGCGGCGGGGGTGGCGAACGGCAGGTCGACGGACTGGCTGAACATCGCGTCGTAGAGCGCGGGCCGCCGCTCGGCGAACGAGGTGTAGGCGGCCGCGACCGCGGCGATCCCGGCCGGGACCGCGGCACGCAGCTCCGCCGCGAGGTCGGCGAACCCCTCGACCGCGACCGCCGTCATGATCGCGTCCTTGCCCTTGAAGTGGCTGTACAGCACGGGCTGGCTGTACTCGACCTGCTCGGCGAGCCGCCGGGTGGTGACCGCGTCCCAGCCCTCCGCCTCGGCCAGCTCACGCGCGGCCGTGACGATCAGCCGCTCCCGCTCGGCACGTTCGCGCTCCCGGCGCGCCTGTATCGACATGACCGAATTCTAGCAGTGCTAGCGCACCTGTCGCCGCTCTGATAGCGTCGACACTGTTCCTAGCAGTGCTAGATATTCGGAGGACCGGGATGCTGACCTACCTCGCCTACGGGCTCGCCATCGTGCTCAACCTCTTCGTCGTGTACATCGGGCTGCGGTTCCTGGTCGTGCCGGAAGCCGCGGCCGCCGGGTACGGCGTGCCCGCGACCGAACGCGCGTTCCTGACGGTGAAGGGTCTCCGCAACGGCAGTTACGGCCTGCTCGGGCTCGCGCTGCTCGCGTTCGTGGGCCCCGGGGCGGCGGCGTGGATGATGCTCGTCGTGGCGCTGAACCCGTTGGGGGACACGGTGGTCGTGCTCCGCAACGGCGGTACGAAGGCCGTGGCGTTCGGCGTCCACTTCGCCACGGCGATCGTCGTGCTCGTCAACGCGGTGCTGCTGTTCGCGGTGAGCTGAGCGAGCCATCGATTCCGTCGATGGCCCGCAGCGCGAACGAGTGTTGGACCAGCGGTCCGCGGCCGCGAACACTCAGGGCATGGCGCACGATCAGGACGACCCCGGGCGGGTGCTGCTCGCCTTCGCGGCGCGGGTGTTCGTCCTGGCGGCGATCGCGGGCTTGGCGGGCTGGGTGCCGCTGCTGCTGTTCCTCGCGGTGGTCGGCGGCTGGCTCGTGAGGTGCGCGAGCAAGGCGCGCGCCGCGGGGTTCGACGGCACGGGGGAGCGGCCGGCGAGGTAGATCGTGCGGGTGAGGCCGGCCTTGGTGACGGTGGCGTGCGGCAGCCCGGCCCGCTCCGCGACCCGTTGCGGCACCACGGTGACCCCGAGCCCGGCGGCCACCAGTTCGAGGAGCAGCGGGATGTGCGTGGCCTCGCAGACGGGGTTGAGCCGCGACCCGGCGTCGGCGAACCGGCGGCGCACCATCTCCTGCATGCCGCTGCCGGACAGGTCCACGAACGGCTCACCGTCCAGTTCGGACAGCGCGACCCGCTGCCGCCCCGCGAGCCGGTGCCCGGGGTGCGTGACCAGCACGAGCTTCTGCCGCCAGGTGGCGAAGACCGCAAGGTCGGCAGGCAGGGGACCGTCGGCGGCGAGGTAGGCGAGATCGAGCGACCCGTCCGCCACGGCGGCGGCGAGCGCGGGCACGAGCCCGTCCCGCACGTGGATCTGCACACCGGCGTGCCGCCGCCGAAACTCCCCCAGCTCACGCGGTAGGTCGACCATCGTCAGAGCCTGAATCGTGCCGATCGACACCCGCCCCCGGGCAAGCCCCATGACCGCGGCGACCTCCCCACGCGCCGCGTCGGCATCGGCAACCATCCGATGGGCGACGGGCAACAGCGCCCGCCCGGCCTCGGTCAGCAGCACACCCCGGCTGGTCCGCTCGAACAGCGGCGCCCCGAGATCAGCCTCCAGCTTCCGGACCGACGCGGAGAGCGCCGACTGCACGATGTGGACCTCCTGAGCAGCGGAGGTGAACCCAGAACACCGCACCACGGCGAGAAAGTGCTCGATCTGCCGCAACTCCATCCCGCGATCGTCCCCCAGAAAAAGCATGGAAGCAGCGAAACAGCAACAAGGTCACAGCGACCAGACCACCCAGCAGAAAGGGCGAATGCCCACCACACCACACAAGAACTGCCTGCCTGCCATCCCGTCGACCTGGCGAAGCCCGATCACGCCGGGTCAAGGGGGCCCGAAACCCAGAGCACCACGCACCCAAGCCGCCGGGCCCCCTTGACGCGGTGTGATAGCCCTCCAGGAGGTCGACGGGATGGCAGGCAGACCCCGGACACCAGTCCTTGCCAAACCAACCCCGTGCAAGACCCCCTGCCATCCCGGAGACCAGCCCGTCCGGCGAGGACCCCCCGGAGGGAAAACCCAGGCAAGGCCAACCACAACCCGGGACACAAACCGCTGACCAGCGAAAACTGAAAGAAAACCGCAGCCCCAGTACGTACGGACAGCCCCCACCACTCCCGGGGGCACCCCGCTGTCCAGTCTACCGGTGACCACCGACAGAGGGACGAAAGTCGATCTTGGCTGTGGACAACCGACCCACCTGTGGACAACCCGTGCCGACCATGCCCATCCGCTCTACGGTTGACCGTGACCCGTCCACCGTGGGGAGGCGTCCATGGAGCTTCGGCATCGTTCGCGTGCGCTCGTGGAGGGCCCGGCCAGGGCCGCGGCGCGGGCGCAGCTCAAAGGCATGGGCTACGACGACGACGCGCTGAGCAAACCGTTCGTCGGCGTGGCGCACTGCTGGACGGAGACCATGCCGTGCAACTTCACGCACCGCACCCTCGCCGCCGCCGTCAAGGCCGGGGTGCTGGCGCGTCAGGGCACGCCCATGGAGGTCAACACGATCGCGATCTCCGACGGCATCACCATGGGCACGCCCGGGATGCGCACCTCCCTGGTCTCCCGCGAGGTGATCGCCGACTCGATCGAGCTGGTCGCGCGCGGGCACTGCTTCGACGCGCTCGCCGGGATCGCCGGCTGTGACAAGACGCTGCCCGGTGTCGTGATGGCCATGGCGCGGCTCGACATCCCCAGCGTGCTGCTCTACAGCGGCTCGATCCGCCCCGGCTGCTGGCAGGGCAGGGACGTCACCGTGCAGGAGGTCTTCGAGGCCGTCGGCGCGCACTCGGCAGGCCGGATCACCGACGCGGAGCTGGCCGAGCTGGAGGCGGCCGCGTCGCCGGGGGTCGGGGCGTGCGGCGGGCAGTTCACCGCCAACACGATGGCGATGGTCTTCGAGGTCATGGGCATCAGCCCGCTCGGCTCCGCGATGGTGCCCGCCGAGGACGACGGCAAACCGGGAGTGGCCGAGCGGGTCGGGCAGCTCGCGATGGACGTGCTCGCCGCGGGCATCCGGCCCCGGGACGTGATCACCCGCGCGTCCATCCGCAACGCGATGACCGCCGTCGCCGCGTCCGGTGGGTCCACCAACGCCGTGCTGCACCTGCTCGCGATCGCCGCCGAGGCCGGGGTGGCGGTCGACATCGACGACATGGACGAGATCAGCGCCAAGACCCCGATGATCTGCGACCTCAAACCCGGCGGCCGGTTCGTCGCCACCGACCTGTACGCGGCGGGCGGCGTGCCGCTGCTCGTCCGGCGGCTCCTCGACGGCGGGCTGCTCGACCCCGGCGCCATGACCGTCACCGGCCAGACCCTCGGCGAGGCCGCGCGGGACGCCGTCGAGACCGAGGGCCAGGAGGTCGTCCGGCCGCTGGACACGCCGATCAAGCCGACCGGCGGCCTCGCGATCCTGCGCGGCAACCTCGCCCCGGACGGCTCGGTCGTGAAGCTGTCCGGGCACGAACGCCAGTACCACCGGGGACCGGCGCGCGTGTTCGACGGCGAGGAGGCCGCGATGGCCGCCGTGCTCGCCGGGCAGATCAAGGCCGGTGACGTGGTGGTCATCCGCGCGGAAGGGCCGGCGGGCGGGCCCGGCATGCGGGAGATGCTCGCGGTCACTGGTGCGCTCATGGGCGCGGGCCTCGGCACGGACGTCGCCCTGCTCACCGACGGCCGGTTCAGCGGCGCGACGAGAGGGTTCATGGTGGGGCACGTGGCGCCGGAGGCGGCGCGCGGCGGCCCGATCGCGGCTGTCCGCGACGGCGACACGGTCACCATCGACGTCGCCGCCCGCCGCATCGACGTCGACCTGCCCGGCGACGAGATCGCCGTGCAGGCCGCCGCATGGCGACCGCCGCCCAACCCGCACCGGACGGGGGTGCTCGCGAAGTACGAGGCCCAGGTCGGCAGCGCCAGCACCGGCGCGACGACGAACCCGGCGCTGCCGCCGCGCGGGGGAGTGTGACGTTCTCGACGGACCGCGCGCCAACACTGGTGGGGTCCTTCTACGTCGAGTCGAGGTTGCTGAGTGACAGCTGGTCAGACGGCGGCTGACCTGTCCGCGGCGGTGCGGGCGGCCCGTGGCGGGGACGAGGCGGCGTTCCGGCTGCTGTACCGCGAGGTGCAGCCCGGTCTGCTGCGGTACCTGCGCGGGCTGGTGGGTGGTGAGGACGCGGAAGACCTCGCGTCCGAGACCTGGCTGCAGATCGCGCGGGACATCCGCACGTTCCGGGACGACGGTGCCGGCGGGTTCCGCGGCTGGGCGGCCACCATCGGCCGCCACCGCGCCCTCGACCACATCCGCCGCATGCAGCGGCGGCCCGCGCCCGGGCTGTCCGCGGAGGTGCTCGTCGACCTGCCGGACCGCAACGACACCGCGGAGCAGGCGATCACGCACGCGGCCACCAACGCCACCGTCGAACTCATCGCCACACTGCCGCGAGAGCAGGCGGAGGCCGTGCTGCTGCGGGTCGTGATGGGGCTCGACGCGCAGGCCGTCGCCGCCGTGATGGGCAAGCGGCCGGGCGCGGTGCGGACCGCGGTGTGGCGGGGGCTGCGCAAGCTCGGTGAACGGCTCGAGGAGACGGCGGTCCGGGAGGTCGCGGCCACCGGTGTGACACGTACGGGCGGCCCGACGCCAAGAGAGACGTCATGAGCATTCAGGGAACGCCACGTGTGGACCGCGACACCGCGGAGCTGCTGGCCGCGGGCCGGGGCACCGGACCGGTCGCGGTGCTGCTGCGCGCGGCCGCCGCGCCGGCACACGCGGACGAGCTGGCGGGCGAGAGCGCCGCGGTCGCCGCGTTCCGGGCGGCCGCGGTCGCACCCGTGCCGCACCGGTCGGTGTTCCGGCGCAGCGTCGCGAAGGCGTTGACCATCAAGGCTGTGCTGGTGGTGGCCGTCGCCGGCTCGACAGGGGTGGTGCTCGCGGCGAGCGAGGGCGCGCTGCCCGTGCCGTGGTCGAACACCCCGGCCGAGGCGCCGGGCACCACGACCACCCCGGCGACCCCCGCGCCGAACGCGCCGGCAGGCCGCACCGGTGACGACAAGGGGTCGCCCGCGACCCCCGACCCGTCGGTGGCGGGCCTGTGCGAGGCGTACACGGCGGGCGGGGAGAAGGACCTCACCAACCCGGCGTTCCGCGCGCTGGTCGAGGCCGCGGGCGGGAAGGGCGAGGTCGCGGACTACTGCGACGTCGTGACGACCACCGCGCCCGGCGCACCCGCCACCAGCGGCAGGCCCGGGGAACCCGGCGATGACGGCGACGATGACGCAGGCGAGGACGCGGACGAGGACAGCCGGCCGGAGACCCTGCCGGTCGAGACACCGACCCAGGTCGGTCCGCCGTCCACGCGACCCGGTGTCACCGAGCCACCCACCGACGACCTGCCCACCGGCGACGTGCCCACCAAGGGGAAGACCGACCGGCCGAGCAGGACGGCACGCACGACAGCGACAGAGACGACGAGCGAACTCACCGACGAGGTCGCCGTCACCGAGACTCCGGACAGCTCCGCCCCCGGCGCCGCATCCGCCGTGCCCCCCAGCGGCGCCGAACCGCCGTCAAAGGGCAGCTGACCGGACGGAGTGGGTTCGGGCCACTACGACCCCAGATCCCGGCCCGAACCCACTCCCACCCACACCCGCGACCACCTCGGTGGTCGTCCCGGCCGAGGACCGAGACGGCTCACTCGGAACTCGGCCACCCTGCCGGTGGCCCGGGTCTGTCCGGGCCACCGGCCCCTTTTCTCAGCGTTTTTCTCAGCGTTCCCGCAGCGCCCGTCACGCGCTGGTGCGGCACAGTGTGCCACGGTGCGCGCCGGTAGCGTGAGCACGTGATCCTGCACATCACCGAGCGCGCCGCCTACCGGCCGGGCGAGCCGGTCACCGCGCCGTCGCTGGCGTCCGAGGGGTTCCTGCACTGCTCCGACCCCGGCACCGTGCACCTGCCCGCGAACCGGCTCTTCGCCGGCCGCACCGACCTGGTGCTGCTGGAGATCGACCCGTCGCGGCTGGACGTGCCGCTGCGCTGGGAGCCGGGGTCGCCGCCCATCCCCGGCGGGCCGTGGTTCCCGCACGTGTACGGCCCGATCCCGGCCGCCGCCGTCGTGGCGGTGCACGACTTCCCGCCCGGTCCGGACGGGTTCACGCTGCCGGACGCGCTCCAGCGCGGCTGACGTCAGGCGGGCGGGACCAGGCCGGGCACCCAGCCCGGGTCGTCGGAGTCGCCGCACACCGGGCACGGCAGCTCGACCATCACGCCGGGTGCCTTGTCGGCGAACACCATCCCGGTGCCCGGCAGGATCATGGGGCGGACCGTGCCGTCCTCGGCGCGGTACTGCGTGAGCTGACGGCACCCGTGGCACACGGTCCGCACGACCTCGTTCGCCATCGCGGCCACCTCCGCAGGCCAGGGTGCCAGCACCGGCCGCCGACCGCCTCCGGAAACATTTCCGGCGGGCGATGTCGAGAACCGGGCGCCCGCTCCGACCTGTTCCCGACAACACCGGGAAAGGGGCACGAAAATGCGCAAGGTCATCTACTGGGTCCACACGTCGGTCGACGGTCACATCGCGGGCCCGAACGGCGAGTTCGACTGGCCCGCCATGGGACCCGAGCTGAGCGCGTGGTCCGACGCGATCAACGACCGGGTCGACACGTTCCTGTACGGCCGCGTCGTGTGGGAGCTGATGTCGGGGTACTGGCCGACGGCCGACCAGATCTCCGACCACCCGCACGACCTCTCGTTCGCGCGGGTGTGGCGGAGGATGCCGAAGATCGTCTTCTCCCGCACGCTCACCGCGGCCGGGTGGGGCGCACGCGTCGAGTCCGATGTGGAGAGCACGCTGCGCGGGCTGAAAGCCCAGCCGGGCAAGGACATGCTGCTGACGGGCGGCGCGGGGCTGGCGGCGACGCTCGCGAGCCTCGACCTGATCGACGAGTACCAGGTCGTCGTGCACCCGGTCGTCCTCGGCGGTGGCAAGCGGCTGTTCCCGTTCGCCGAGCGGTTCGACCTGAAGCTCGCGGAGACGCGGACGTTCGACGGCCGCGCGGTGCTGCTCAGCTACTGCCGCTGAGCTGGGTGCCGAGCGGGGTGCGGGTGTGCCGCAACCAGCGGCCCACCCGGTGCGTGGTGACGAGGCCCGCGTCGCGCAGGACGGTCAGGTGCTCGCTGACCGTGCTGTTCGGCAACCCGCAGCGCCGGGCGAGGCCCGTGGTCGACATCGGTTCGGCGAGCGCGGACAGCAGGACCGCGCGGGTGCGCCCGATCAGGCGGTCCAGCGCGGCGGACGGGTCGGTCCGCGGCGCCCACAGCGCCGCGATGCCGCGTGCCGGGTAGTCGACGGTCGGCAGCCACGGCTCGTCCAGCATCACCCCGACGTTGGGCCACTCGAAGGCGCTCGGCATCAGCACCATGCCGGCCGCGCCGACGTCGCGGTGCCCGGTCACGGGCATCTCGACGGTCAGGACCGGGTCCTGCCACCGGACCATCGGGTGCAGGTCGGTGAGCACCGCCGCGAGCCCGCCGTCGGCCAGCACACCGGTCCGGTAGGCGATGTCACCGGCGAGCACGTCCCGCAGCCGCGGCCACCACGGTTCGATCAACCGCTCCCAGCACGCCGCGAGCGTGTCGGCCAGGAGGGCGCGTGCCCGCAGCGGGTGGTCGACCAGCGCCTGGGCGGGCGGCGGCAGGCGGCGGCCGTGTTGCGCGTGCAGGGACCGCGACAGCTCGGTCCGCACCTGAGCGGCGGGGGTGCGCCGGACGAGTGCCAGCTCGTCGGCGAACACCGGGCTCGGGCCATCGGGCGGCGGCATCAGGAAGTCCGGGTTGTGGTGCCCGCGCATGACCTGCAGCAGCGGCGTCAGGTCCAGCTCGTCGAGCACCGGCGCCACCGCGCGGAGCCACGGCTGGTGATAGCCCTGCCGGTCCGGCCTGGTCAGCATGCGGACCGCGCTGGTGACCTCGCGCAGCGGGGAGATCGCCCACCGGCAGGTCGTGGTCGTGGTCAGGCGGAAGGTCACCGGCATGGTTTCGGTTGTACCCGAAATCGTGGTCGCCCGCGTGGCTCCTGCGCACGCTGTCCGGCATGCCCTTCCGTGTTCTCTGGTGGTCCCGCGCGATCTCGTTCGCCGGTGACGGGATCGGCCGCACCGCGCTCGTGCTGTACGCCGCGGGCCACGGCGCCACGGCGGTCAGCCTGGTGCTGCTCGCGATCGCGCTGCCGCGGTTCCTCGGGCCCGTCGCGGGCGCGCTCGCCGACCGGCTGGACCAGCGCAGGCTGATGGCCGTCTGCGAGACCGGGCAGGCCGCGGTGTTCGCGCTGCTGGCCGTGCTGCTCCCGCCGCTGCCCGTGCTGGTGGCGTTCGTGCTGGTCAGCGGCTGCTTCGCGACGGCGTTCGTGCCCGCCGGCCGCAGCGCGGTGCCCGCGTTGGTGCCCGCGGGTGGCCTCGGGCGTGCCAACGCGCTGCTGGGCACGGCGTACAACTTCCAGCTCGCGGTGGGCCCGACCGTCGGCGGGCTCGCGATGGAGCTGGCCGGCGCCAGGACCGCGCTCTCGCTGAACGCGCTGACGTTCCTCGTCTCCGCGCTGGTCCTCACCCGGCTGCCCGCGCTCCCGCCGACCGGTGTCCACAGCGGACTGTGGCGGGACACCGCGGCGGGCCTGCGTTTCGTCGCGACCACGCCGGGCCCGAGGGCGTTGGTGACGGCGCTGTTCCTGGTGGTGTCGTTCGCGGCGATCGACAACGTGGCGCTGGTGTTCCTGGTGGGCGCGCGCCACGGGTCCGCGGCCGATTTCGGCCTCACACAGGCCGCGTACGGGGCCGGCATGCTCGCCGCGTCCGGCCTGCTCAGCGTCGTGCTGGGGAAACGCTCGGCGGTCGCGCTGCTGGTGGGTGGCACCGGCCTGGTGGCGACCGGCGCGATCGCGACCGCGGTGCTGCCGTCGCTCGTCGCGGTCGCCGCGGCCCAGCTGGTGGGCGGCATGGGCAACGCGGCGGAGAACATCGCGACGGACACGCTCGTCCAGCGGATCACCCCCCGCCACCTGCTCGGCCGGGCCTTCGGCGCGGTCGCGACCGCGGCACAACTGGGGTCCGCGGTCGCCTACGTGGCCGCCGGTCCGCTGATCGCACTGGTCGGTCCCCACGGCGCGTTCCTGATCGGGGGTGCGGGCACCGCGCTCGCGCTGCTCGTGGCGATGCCCGCGCTGCGCGCCCGCGCGGGCGCCGAGGTCGCCGGTGGCCGGTGAGTCCACAACGGACCGCCCGGACGCTGCCTCAGAGCTGGCCGAACAGCCAGTCGTCGGTGCGGCCGGGGTCGCGGACCGCGGCCGCGATCTCCGCCGCGGACACCGAGTCGCTGCTCTCCGCCAGCCGCAGCACCGCCGCGGCGAGGTCGTGCAGCGGCGCCTCGAAACCCGTGGTGTGGTGGGAGTCCAGCCAGTGCGACAGCTCCTGGTGGTCCACTGTGGACCCGGAGTGCGCGGCGACCGCGCGCCACAGGTCGGCGTAACCCCGGCGCACCGCCTGCGCCGAGGGTGAGCCGGGTGGTTCGCCGCACGCCTGCACCAGGCGCAGCGCGCACACCGCGAAGTCGTCGCCGGTGAGCCTGCCGTCGCGGTCGCTGGCGCGGCGGCCGAAGCCGGGGCGCCGCGCCCACGCGACGATCTCGTCCAGGCCCGCGGTCAACAACCCCCGGTGGGTGGTGTCGTGCCGGTCGAACCGCACGTCCGCGCCGGTGCGGCGGACGTCCGCGTAGTACCGGGCCACCACGTCGGCGAGCACGACGTCGTCGGCGTCGCCCGCGGTGAGCAGCACCGGCCGGTCCATCCTGGTCACCGGCACGCGGCACGCCTCCAGCAGCGGCGCGACGCCGGGTTTCCGGTGGAGCGCGGTGAACCCGGCCTCGTCGTTGGTCACGTGCCACGCGGCGTCGGCGACCTCGTCGAAGTCGGCGACCGCCGCCAGCGCGACGAGCGCGCGGCCGGTGCCGGTGAGGAACGCGCCCTCCCGCCCGGCGAGCAGGAACGGGAGCAGCGGCGACGCGGGCCGGTCGCCGTCGGCGGTCAGCGCGGCGACGAGCGCGGGCGCGTGCACCGGCGGCGCGATCGCGACCGTGCCGCGGAAGTGCAGCTCCGGTGCGTACCGGCTCGCGACGAGGCCGGTGAACAGCGCGGCGTGCGCACCGCGCGAGAACCCGACGACGAGCCAGTTCCTGCCCACGCGCGGATCGGTTTTCCGTGCCGCGCGGACGATGTCGGCGACGTCGTCGGCGACCGCCTCGCCGTTGAGGTAGGGGTGCGGGCCGAGGCCGTGCCGGTCCGGGACCGTCACGGCGTAGCCCGCGGTGAGCCACCGGTCGACGTGCACGCGTTCCGGCCCGGCCAGTCCGGAACCGAGGCCGGGCACGTAGCTCACGACCGGCCAGCCGCCCGGGGGCGGCCACCCGACGGGCAGGAACACCGACCCGCCGACGGCGCGACCCGAACCGTCGTACCCCGTGCTGTGGAAGACGATCCGGGTCGCGTCGGCGGCGTGGGCCGGCCACAGGCCGTCGGGCACGGGGTGCCGCTCCAGTACGTCACCGGTTCGCACAGTCGTGGAACGTAGCCGCTGTGCGACGGGTTTACGTCCGGTGTCACCCGGCAGGACCAGGGCGTCACCCCGATGCCGCAACGTCAGCGGCGCATGGACCAGCGGCGGCCGTTCCGCGCGGGCAGGGCCGCTCCGATGCCTGCCATGTGCAGGGCGAGGCAGAGCAGGCCGCCGGTCACGAACACGCTGGCGCTGATACCGATGGTCGCGTCGGCCAGATCCATGATCAGTGCGATGGCGAACAGAACCGCTGCGAGGATCGCGAGCATGGCGGGGATCCTTTCTGGGGACCTTCGTGCGGCCGGAATACCCCCGTCCCGCATTCCTCAATCCCTTGTGCCGCACAGAGCACGGCTACCGGTCAGGTGGTCTGACCGGGCCGGTGCGCGTCCCACCAGGCGAGCACGCGCGTGCCGTGGAACGTCAGCCACTTCGACGGCTCGCCCCGCGGCACGTCGACCTCGAACCACACGCGCCCGGGGAGCACGGCGCCCTGGAGCCAGGTGCCGTCCGGTTGCCGGGCGGCGCGCACCAGCTCGATCGCGTCGGCCATGCGTGGATCCGGTGGGGTGCCGTCGAACTCGGCGGCCTCGCGGAAGTGGCCGGCCGCGGTGAGGACGTTGTAGCGCCAGCGGAACGGGTACGCGAACTCGGCCACCCACGGCGCCACCGGCTCGCCCGTCGACAGCCGCCGGAAGAGCCCGCGGCGCAGGAGGTACTCCTCGCCGGCGCGGCGGGCGGCACGGGTCGCGTCCGTGCCCGCCCGGGCGACCTCGACGGCGAGCAGGGCCCGGAGCGCGCTGAGCGTCGAGTGGAACGACGAGCGCGTCGAGCCCTCCACCCACGCGCAGTTCCAGCCACCGTCGGGCAGCTGGTGTTCGAGGAACCAGTCGACGATGCCCGCGACGTCGGCGCCGAGCCACAGCCCGTTCATGACGGTCCACGCGTTGATGCAGCAGTCGACCTCGCCGCCCCAGTACGGCAGGTCGTCGTACTCCCAGCGGCAGTGCTCGGCGAGCAGCTCGGCCGTGCGGCGGGCGCGCAGGACGGCCGGGTCCAGGCCCCAGTCGCGCAGTGCGTTGAGCGACCACGTGGTCGCGGTCCATGGCTGCCCGACCTCGGTCGCCGGGTCGGCGTCGGCCGGGAAGTACGCGCCACCCGCCCACCGGCCGTCCGGGTCCTGGTGCGCGAGGAGCCGCGCGCCGAAGCCCTCGGTGGCGACCCTGGCACGCGTCGCCTCCCACACCTCGGGCGGTTCACGCAGGAGCGCGCGCTCCACCTGCCAGCGCAGGGCGGGGTCGGAGTCGCGTAGCCAGGCGAGTGGTTCCACGGCGCGACTGTAGCCGCCGCGGCCGGTGGTAGTAGTTTTCGTCGGCCAGAACGGTCTCCTGGGGTCGGTGACAGTGAACAGCAATTCCGCGCACGGGTTCCGCGCGCGCTCGGACGTGGAGTGGGGCGACGCCGACTTCACGGTCCGGGTGGCGGGCGTCGACGACCTGCTGCGCATCCAGCGCGAGAACGTCGCGCACGACCGGTCCCGCCGGTGGAGCAGCGAGGAGGCGCTGCTGCGGCAGGTGTCGGCGGTGTCGGGGGTGTTCCTGTGCCCGATGCTGCGGAACGAGGGACGCGTGTCGGACCCGGAGTCGTACCGCTGCTGGGCGTGGTTCGTCCTCGGGGTCGAGGAGGGGACGCAGGGCGTGACGTTGCTGGATGTGGGAAAGGACATCTTCGAAGCGCTGCCGGAGCTGTACTCTCGCACCGAACTGCGCAGGGTGATCAAGGTGACGATGGCCCGCGTGATGCTGGGGTCCCGGTTCGAGAACATGTGGTGAGTGCCGTGCGGGTCGATCCGTCCAATGAGGACCAACTGGCGTACTGGGACGGTGCCTCCGGCGCCTACTGGGCGAAACGCGCCGACCGCTTCGAGGAAGGCGTCGCGGACTACGACTTCGTCGGCGCGGTCGGCGTCGAGCGGACGGACCGCGTGCTGGACGTGGGCTGCGGCAGCGGCGCGACGACCCGCGCGGCCGCCCGGCTCGCGGTCGACGGGCACGCGCTGGGCGTGGACCTGTCCGGTCCGATGCTGGCGCTGGCGCGGGAGCGCGCCGCCGGGATGACCAACGTCAGCTTCGAGCAGGCGGACGCGCAGGTGCACCCGTTCCCGGAGTGCGACGTGGTGATGAGCCGCAGCGGGGTGATGTTCTTCGGCGATCCGGAGCGCGCGTTCAGGAACCTGGCGAGGGCGCTGCGGCCGGGTGGGCGGCTGGTGCTCATGACGTGGCAGGGGGTGGCCGCCAACGAGTGGCAGCAGGTTATTCGTGCCGCCTTGCGGGCGGGGGAGGCGCCTGAGCCTGCTGGGTTCGCCGATCCTGAGTGGATTAGCGGCTTGCTGACCGGTGCCGGCTTTCGTGATGTGCGCGTCGACGGGCGTGAGGAGGAGATGTACCTCGGGGCGACGGTGGAGGACGCTGTCGAGTTCGTCGCCGGGCAGTTCGCTGCTCGGTTCGCGGAGCCGCGGGAGGCGGTGGCTGCCTTGCGGGCGGGTTTCGCGAAGCGTCTGTCGGGGCGCGGGGTTCGGTTGGGGTCGGCCGCTTGGTTCGTTCACGCGGTCCGGTGAGTTGTCCACAGGTGGGGTGGTTGTCCACAGCCAAGATCGACATCCGTCCCCCTGTCGGTGGACACCGGTAGACTGGACAGCGGGGTGCCCCCGGGAGTGGTGGGGGCTGCCCGTATGTACTGGGGGGCCTGTTTTCGCTGGTCAGTGCCGTTGTGGCGGTTTGTGTGCCCCGGGCGTGGTGGTGTGCCTTGCCTGGGTTTTCCCTCCGGGGGGTCCTCGCCGGACGGGCTGGTCTCCGGGATGGCGGGGGTTTGGTCTCGGGTTGGTTTGGCAAGGACTGGTGTCCGTGGCTGCCTGCCATCCCGTCGACCTCCCACGGGCTATCACACCGCGTCAAGGGGGCCCGGGCGGTTTGGTCTTTGGGTTGCGTTGGGTTTCCGGGCCCCCTTGACCCGGTGTGATCGGGCTTCGCCAGGTCGACGGGATGGCAGGCAGGCAGTACTTGTGTGGTGTGGTGGGCTGCGCTCGGCTTTTCTAGTGAGCCGGGCATGGTTTGGGGGTTTGTGGGTGTCTTGGTCAGACTCCTACCGCGCCGTCGATGCGTTCGCGTAGTAGGTCTGCGTGGCCGTTGTGGCGGGCGTACTCCTCGATCATGTGGACCAGCACCCAGCGCAGCGACACCGTGCCGCGCCAGCTGTCCTCGCCTGTCACGTCCAGGTTCGGGGCCTCCTCCGTGAGCTTCTCCGCGAAGGCCACCTCCTCGCGCCACGCCGTCCACGCCTCCGCCGCCACCTCGGGGTCTGGCGTGGCGCCGTCGAAGTCGCCGTCCGGGGCTGCCGGGGTCGAGAAGCGTGGTGGTGCGTCCTCGTGGGCCATCACGTGGCGGAACCAGCGGCGTTCCACGTCTGCCAGGTGGCGTACCAGGCCCAGTAGCGACAGCGTCGACGGTGGTACCGACCGGTCCGCCAGTGGGGCGGTGTCCAGGCCCGCGCACTTCGCTTCCAGCGTTGCGCGTTGTGCGGCCAGGACCCCAGCGAGCACCGCGCGCTCGTCGCCGGTCGTAGGATTTCGGAACCGACGGTCGTCCTCACCGCCGAACAGTTCGGCTCTTCTCGGCATGACCGGCACGCTAGCGCTTGGAGCCGTCCCATGTTCGTCGTCATGACCTTGCTCGTGCGGGACGAGGCCGACGTCGTGGCCGCGGTCGTCGAGCACCACCTCGCCGCAGGCGTCGGACTGGTCGTCGCCACCGACAACGGGTCCGTCGACGGGACGGCGGAAATCCTTGCCGCGTACGAGGAAGCCGGGGTGCTCGAGCTGCACCACGAACCCGCCCACGACTACCGGCAGGCCGAGTGGGTCACCCGGATGGCTCGCCGTGCGGCCGCGGTGCACGGTGCCGACTGGGTGATCAACGCCGACGCCGACGAGTTCCTGTGGGCGTCGCGGCCGTTGCCCGACGTGTTCGCGGCGGTGCGTGGTGGTGGTGTGGTGGTGCCGCGCGACAACCTGGTGGCGGCGCCCGGGGTGACCGGGTCGTGGGTGGACCGGCTGGTGCTGCGCGACGAGCGGTCGCTGTCACCGCGCGGAACCCGCATCGGGCCGAAGTTCTGCCACGTCGGCGACCCGGAGGTCGCGGTGGCGTACGGCAACCACACCGCCGAGGGACCGCGGATCGGGCCGCCGGACGGCGAGCACCCGCTGCGGATGCTGCACGTCCCGGACCGCGGCGCCGAGCAGTACCGCAGGAAGATCCGCAACGGCGGCTCGGCCTACGCGGCGAACACGGTGGTGAGCGCCGAGGTCGGCTGGCACTGGCGCGAGGACTACGCGCGGCTGCACGACGGCACGTTCGACCAGACGTACGCGGACCGGCAGGCGGACCTCGCCGAGCGAATGGCGCGCGGGGAGCTGGTGCCGGACACCCGGCTGCGTGACCGCCTGCGGGCGCTCGTGCCGCACGCCGTCCTGCCCGAGCAGCTCGCGAAGGTGGTCGGCTGAGCCGGAAGGCGGTTGTCCGGGGTGTGTGGCGTACTTACGATGCGCCTGTTCTCACGGACAGGGGACGCCATGACCGACGCACTGATCGCGAGCATGCGAAGAGCCGTCGAGGCCGCGCCCGACGACGTCGTGCTGCGGCTCCACCTCGCTGAACTGCTGGTGGGCGCCGGCAACGGGGACGACGCCGTCACCCACCTCGGGGTCGTGCTCGCCGCCGACCCCGGCAACCACAAGGCCCACGACCTCATGGCGCTGGCGGTGGCCGGCGCCCCGCGTCACGTGGAGTTCGACTGGCAGGCAGCGGAACGAGACCTGCGCGCCTGACCCCTGCACATACGGCGGCCCCCCGTCCGTCAAGGTCGGCAGGGTGGTGTTGCCTTGCGTGGGGTTTTCCCTCCGGGGGGTCCTCGCCGGACGGGCACCTCTCCGGGGGTGATGGGGGCTTCGCCCCGCTTCGCGGGGTTCGGGCGCTGCGCGCCCGCACGTTGGGGTGGGCTCCCGTCCGGTGGAGAGTCAGGTCCCGCGCCACCAGATGGCTGATGTCGGGGTTCGGCGGGTGGGGGCCGTCGACATGGCCTTGGACATGGCCTCCGCCAGCCGGGTCACCTGTGCCGTCAGCGTCGCCAGCTCGGTCGGCTGCCAGTCGGCGACCGCCGGGGTGAAGCGGGCGATCAGGTTGTCGCCGTAGGCGCGCAGTGCCTGTTCACCCGCCTTGGACAGGGTGATCGCGTAGCTGCGGCCGTCGTCGGTGTCCGGGGCGATCGTGATCAGGCCCTTGTCCTGGAGGCCGCGCACGTGCCGCGTGATCGACGGGAACGCCACCTCCAGCTCCGCCGCCGCCTGGGACGGTTTCAGCGTGCCCTTCTCCGCGCCCGCCAGTGTCAGCAGGCCGACGTCCACCTCGTCCAGTGGCTGGTCCGCCACCCCGCGCTGGACGTGCCTGGCACACTCCCGCAGCGCGGCCATCAGCTGCAGCACCACCGAACTGTTTACTTCCACCAAGTAAGCATATGTCGAAAACGGTCGTCGTGGTTCGTCGGCGGGGAAACGAGAGGAGCACGACCATGATCATCGCGTTGCCCACCGAGGACCGGGTCGCCGCGCACGCCTTCTACCGGGACGCGTTCGGGTTCGAGGCGTTCGGGGAGCCCGGCGACGACGGTGTGCCCGAGCCGCTGCGGTTCCGGCTCGGCGACGACCTGACCCTCATGCTCATCCCCACCGGCGGGTTCGGGTGGACGGTCGGCAGGCCGGTCGCCGGGCGGGGGACCAGCGAGGTCGCTCTGTCGATCACCGTCGGCGACGTGGACGCGGCCTTCGGGCAGGCGGTCGCCGCCGGGGCCGAGGTCGTCGCGAAGCCGGAGCAGAAGCCGTGGGGCTACACCGCCGCCGTCGCCGACCTCGACGGGCACGTCTGGCTGCTGACCTGACCCGCGATCCGGTCCAGCCACTCCGCCAGCAGGCCGCGTTCGTGCTCGGTCAGTGCCGACGTCGACGGGAGGGCCGCGCGGAGCGCGATCGCCGCGCCGGCCGCGCCCGGGTCGGCCGCGGCCGGGGTGTCGGTGGTGATCGCCGCGATCACCGCCTCGCGGGTCAGCGTGGACACCGTCAGGTCGCGGCGGTCCGGGGGTTCGGCGATCAGCGTGAGCGTCGTGCCGCAGCCCGCCGCGTGGACCATCCTGGCCGCGCGGTCCTCGCTGACCCGCAGCCTGCCCGCCGCCGCGACCCGGTGGATCCGGACCGCCAGCAGTTCCGCCGCCGCCGCGGCCGCCGGGGTGGTCGCGCCAGGGCGGGGCTCGCCGTAGATCAGCGAGTACAGGGCCGGGTTCGCCAGGCCGAACTCCACGTGCGTGTCCCAGCCCGTGCGCAGGTCCTCGACCGGGTCGTCGGTCGCCGCCTGGCCGGTCTTCTCCGCCAGGTACGCCTGGAAACCGTGCGTCGCCACCGCGTCGAGGAGGCCCTGCTTGTCGCCGAAGATGCGGTAGATCGTCGGGGCCTGGACGTTCGCCGCCGCGCTCACCGCGCGGGTCGACACCGCCTCGCGGCCGCCCTCGGCGAGCAGCGCGGCGGCGGCCGCGACGATCCGGTCCCGGGTGTCCATGTGCTCGACGATAACAGGATCGTGTTATCGGCTATTCGCTCCACGCCGCCCGGACCGACGACACCACCGACGCGGCCTGCCGCAGACCCGCGCGGGCCGCGTCGGCGCGTTTCGCCGGGTCGAGCACGTTGCGGCCGAACGCCCGCAGCGCCTCGGCGTCCGGGCTCACCAGCGCCACCGCCGACGACTGCGACCGCAGCCGCTCGATGTGCGCCGCCGCGCCCGGCATCGGGCCGAAGCCGCGCGGGATCGGGGCCAGCACGACGACCTTGTCGTACCCGGCGGCGAGGTCGGCGTTCGTGCCCGACCGGGCGCCGCCGTCCATGTACCGGCGCCCGTCGACGGTGACCGGCGGCCACACCCCCGGCACGGCGCAGCTCGCGGCGACCGCCCGTACCAGCGGCACACCCGAGTCGCGGTCGAACACCCGGAACTCGCCCGTCTCGACGTCCACCGCGGTGACCCGGAGAGCGGTGTCGGACGGCCACTCCTTCACCGGCAACCGCGACTCGATCACCGCGACGCGGGCGGCCTCGTCGCCGTCCACGCTCAGCGCCAGGCGGCCGATCCGCTGCCGGATCTTCCTCGGCGTGCTCGACCCGCCCAGGATCGCCATCCCGTAGCGGAGCATCGTGCCGACACCGAGCGCGCCCGCGATCTCCCCGTCCGGCGGCGCCAGCTGCGCCTCGTACCGCTCCGCCGGGTCGAGGCCGTTCGCCACCTGGGCGCCGACGACCGAGCCCGCGGACGTGCCGACCACCAGGTCCGCGCCGGAGAGCGCGATCCCGGCCTCCGCCAGACCGGCGAGAATGCCCCATTCCCAGGCGATCCCGGTGATGCCGCCGCCACCGAGCACGAGTGCGCGTCGCGTCATCCGCCCATCATGCCCGGCCCGCCGGCGCGGACGTCGCGGCGGTGCTCTCCCACCCGTCACCGGCGCGGGCCGGGGAAGCGCAGGCCGACGGTGTCCGGCCTAGCCTGGAGGGCATGGATCTTGGGCTGACGGACCGCGTGTACCTGGTGACCGGCGGGAGCAAGGGACTCGGGTTCGCCACCGCGTCCGCGCTGGTCGCCGAGGGCGCGCGAGTGGTGATCACGGGCCGGACCGAGGAGACGGTGGCGGCGGCCGCGGCCGGGCTGGGCGCGGTCGGGGTGGCGTGCGACAACGCCGACCCGGCGACGCCCGGCCGGTTGCTCGCGGCGGCGCGGGACGCGTACGGGCGGGTCGACGGGCTGCTGGTGAGCGTCGGCGGGCCACCTTCGGGGTCGGTCACGGCCGCGTCCGACGAGCAGTGGCGGGACACGTTCGAGTCCGTGTTCCTCGGCGCGGTCCGGCTCGCCCGCGAGGTCGCCGCGGAGCTGGGCGACGGCGGGTCGATCGCCTTCGTGCTGTCGTCGTCGGTGCGGGCGCCGATCGGGACGCTCGGCATCTCCAACGGGCTGCGGCCGGGCCTCGCCATGGTCGCGAAGTCGATGGCCAACGAGCTGGGACCGCTGGGGGTGCGGGTCAACGGCCTGCTGCCGGGCCGGATCGCGACCGACCGCATGGCCGCTCTGGACGCCCAGGCCACACCGGACGAACGCGCCGCGACCCTGGCGACGATCCCGCTCGGCAGGCCGGGCGACCCCGCGGAGTTCGGGCGCGTGGCCGCGTTCGTCCTGTCGCCTGCCGCGTCCTACCTGACGGGCGTCATGCTCCCGGTCGACGGCGGCATGCTGCCCGGCCTATAGCGCCCTCGGCACGACCAGGCCCGACTCGTACGCCGCGACCACGGCCTGTGTGCGGTCGCGGAGGCCGAGCTTGCCGAGCATGCGGGACACGTGCGTCTTCACCGTCTCCTCGGTGACCACCAGGCGCGCGGCGATCTCGGTGTTGGACAGGCCCTCCGCGACCAGGCGCAGCACCTCGGTCTCGCGTGGCGTCAGGCTCGCCAGCTCCGGCGGGCGCGGTCGCGGTCGCTGCCGCGCGAACTCGCCGATCAGCCGTCGCGTGACCGTGGGCGCGAGCAGCGCCTCACCGGCGGCGACCACGCGGACCGCGTCGAAGAGGCGTTCCGCCGTGACGTCCTTCAGCAGGAACCCGCTCGCCCCCGCTCGCAGCGCGTCGTAGACGTACTCGTCCAGGTCGAACGTGGTCAGGATCAGCACCCTCGGCCCGCCCGCGAGCCTGCGGGTCGCCTCGATGCCGTCCATGCCGGGCATGCGGACGTCCATCAGCACCACGTCGGGAGCGCGCTCCCCGCACAGCCGCACCGCGGCGGCCCCGTCGGCGGCGACCCCCGCCACCGTGAAGTCGGGCTGCGTCTCCAGCAGCGCCGCGTACCCGGTGCGCACGACCTCGTGGTCGTCCGCCACCACGAGGGTGATCACGACGCCGCCACGGGAAGGGTGGCCTCGACGAGGAACCCGCCGACCGCCGTGGTCCCGGTGCGCAGCGTGCCACCGACCGCCGCCGCGCGTTCACGCATGCCCGCCAGCCCGTGCCCGGCCGGGTGGTCCGGGCCGGGACCGTTGTCGCGGATCCGCACCCGCAACTCCGTGCCGTAGCGCAGTTCCACGTCCACCGCGGCGCCCGGCGCGTGCCTGCGCGCGTTGGTGAGCGCTTCCTGCACGATCCGGTACGCGGCCAGCTCCACGCCCGGGTCCAGCGGCACCGGCGTGCCGGACACGATGAGCCGCGCGCCCGCCGTCTGGCGTGCGTCGTCCAGCAGGTCGACCAGCTGGGTGAGACCCGGTTGCGGCTGCCGCCCGGCCGCATCGTCGGTGTCCTCGCGGAGCACGCCCAGCAGCCGCCGCATCTCGGTGAGACCGGCGCGGGCGCGGTCGCCGATGTCGGAGAACCGTTCCGCGCCGAGAGGTGTGAGGTCCGGGGTGGTGAGCCGCGCGGTCTCGGCCTGCACGGCGATCATGGAGATGTGGTGGGCCACCACGTCGTGCAGCTCGCGCGCGATCCTGGCCCGTTCACCGCGTGCCGTGTGCTCGACGAGCGTGGTCGCGACCGCCTGCCGCGCCGCCCGGTGCACCCGCGCCTCCTTGTCGGCCCGGAACGCGACACCCGCCAGCACCGCGGCGGGCGCGGCGGCCGCGACCAGCACGGCGACCGGCGCCGGCCACCCGGCCGCCACCACCACGAACGGGACCGCGAGCGCCAGTGCCCACACCTCCGCCACCCGCGCCAACAGGACCGCGAGCACCACGGCCGCGCCCACCGTGAGCACGTGGAGCAGGGTGAGCGACAGCAGGCCCGCGGCCGCCGCGATCAGCGCGGCGGGCCGCGCGGGCAGCAGCGCGGCGAGCGTCCCGGCGAGCGCGAACAACAGCAGCACCAGCACGAACTCGACGCTCACCCGGGCGCCGACCGTGCGCAGCAGGACCTCGCCGACGGACACGGCCGCGGCGAGCGCGCTCCACACCATGGCGATCATTGTCGCCGCCCGCGCGGGCCGGGGCGTCACTCTCAGGAGGGACGCGAGGATGGCTCCGCACCGTGACGACCCGGGCGGCCCGCGCTCCTAGCCTTCGTCGGCATGGAAGCCACCATCGAGGTCACCGGGCTGCGCAAGCGCTTCGGGGGGACCACCGCGCTCGACGGGATGACGTTCACCGTCGAGGGCGGGCAGGTCACCGGGTTCGTCGGGCCCAACGGAGCCGGGAAGTCCACCACCATGCGCGTCGTGCTCGGGCTCGACGCCGCCGACGCCGGGCACGCGCTCGTCGGCGGCCGCCCCTACCGCGAGCTGCGCACCCCGTTGCGCCACGTCGGGTCGCTGCTCGACGCGGGCGCCCTCCAGCCGTCCCGCACCGGCCGCAACCACCTGCTGTGGCTCGCGCACTCGCAGGGCCTGCCCGCGAGCCGGGTCGACGAGGTCATCGCCGTCACCGGCCTCGGCCCCGCCGCGCGGCGCAAGGCGGGCGGCTACTCGCTCGGCATGCGGCAGCGGCTCGGCATCGCCGCCGCGCTGCTCGGCGACCCGCCCGTGCTCATGCTCGACGAGCCGTTCAACGGCATGGACCCCGAGGGCATCGTCTGGATGCGCACGTTCCTGCGCGAGAAGGCCCGCGAGGGCCGCGCGGTGCTCGTGTCCAGCCACCTCATGAGCGAACTGGAGGACACCGCGGACCACCTCGTCGTGGTGGGCCGCGGCAGGGTCATCGCCGACACCGGCGTCGCCGAGCTGATCGCCGCCGCGTCCGGGGACCGCGTCACGCTGCGCACGTCCGACCGCACGCGCGCCATGACCGTGCTCGGCGGCGCGGGCGCCACGGTCGCCGCGACCGGCGCCGACACCGTCACGGTCGGCGGCCTCACGTCCGCCGCGGTGGTCGCGCTGCTCACCGACAACGCCGTGCCGTTCACGGAGATCTCGGCGCACCGCGCCTCGCTCGAGGAGGCGTACATGGAGCTGACCAGGGAAGCCGTCGAGTTCCAGGCGGGGCAGTCATGAGGCGCCTCGTCCACGCCGAGTGGACCAAGTTCCGCACCGTGCGCGGCTGGGTCGTCGGCATGCTCGTCGCGATCCCGCTGACCGTCCTCGTCGGACTGCTCGGTCCGCTCGGCAGCCAGATGGACTGCGCGGGCCCGGACGGGAAACCGTGTGCCGCGGGCGTGCCGCCGACCGGGCCGGGCGGCGAGGCCGTGCACGACGGCTTCTACTTCCTGCACCGCACCCTCACCGGCGACGGCACGATCACCGCCCGCGTGCACGCGCTCCCCGACGACGCCGAACCGTGGGCCAAGGCGGGCGTGATCGTCAAGGACGGCACCGAGCCCGGGTCGGCGTACGCGGCGGTCATGCTCACCGGCGCGCACGGCGTGCGCATGCAGTACGACTTCACGTCCGACGTCGCGGGCCCGCGCTCGGACGCGGACGAGCAGTGGGTCCGCCTGACCCGCACGGGGAACGAGCTCTCCGGCAGCACGTCCCCGGACGGCGAGCACTGGGCGGCGCTCGGGACGGTGCGGCTCGACGGGCTCGGGGACGCGGTCGAGGCGGGCATGTTCGTGTCGTCACCGGAACACGTCGAGATCACCCGCGGCTTCGGCAGCGTCGACGCGATGGGCGGCCCCACCAGCACCACCACCACGTTCGACGAGGTCGCCGTCGACGGCGACTGGTCGGCGGGCTGGCAGGGCACGGAGGTCGGCGGACGGTCCGCGATGGACACCGGGCACACCGGCGACGGCGACCGGTTCACGATCACCGGCCACGGCGACATCGCACCGCTCGTGCCCGACCAGGGCAGCCGGGGCCGGACCGTGGAGAACGCGCTCGTCGGCGTGTTCGCGGGCCTGATCGCGGTGCTGGTGGTCGCGACCCTGTTCGTGACGTCCGAGCACCGGCGCGGCCTCATCCGCACGAGCCTCGCCGCGAGCACGCGCAGGGGCCGGCTGTTCGCGGCGAAGGCGGTCGTGCTGGGCGGGGTGTCGTTCGTGACCGGGGTGGCGTCGGCGGCGCTCGCGATCCCGCTCGTGCAGGCGGTGGAGGAAGCGAAGGGGATGTACCTGTTCCCCACGTCCGCGGCGACCGTCGTGCGGGTGATCGCCGGCACCGGGCTGCTGTTCGCGGTCGCGGCGGTGCTCGCGCTCGCCGTCGGGATGCTGCTGCGCCGCGGCGCGGGCACGGTGACGACGGTGGTCGTGGGGGTCGTGCTGCCGTACCTGCTGGCGGTCGCGTCCGTGCTGCCCGCGGGGCCCGCGGAGTGGCTCACGGCCGTCACCCCGGCCGCCGCGTTCGCGGTGCAGCAGACGATCCCGGAGTACCCGCAGGTCAACGGCAGCTACACGCCCGCGGACGGGTACTTCCCGCTGTCGCCGGGCGGCGGGTTCGCGGTGCTGTGCGCGTACGCGCTGGTCGCGGTCGTGCTCGCGGTGGTCGCGCTGCGCAGGAGGGACGCGTGACCACGCTGCACGCGGAGTGGACCAAGATCAGGACCGTGCCGGGCACGGCGTGGCTGCTGGCCGGGATCGTCGCGGTGACCGTGCCGCTCGGCGCGCTGGCGGCGGCCACCATGCGCGCAGGCGGCGACCCGGCGAAGGCCGCGCTCACCGGCGTCGCGCTCGGCCAGGCGGTCGTGGTGGTGCTGGCGGTCGCGGCGGTCAGCGGCGAGTACGGCACGGGCATGATCCGCACGACGTTCACCGCACTGCCGCGACGGCTGGAAGTGCTGGCGGCCAAGGGTTTCGTGGTGGCCGGCCTGGTGCTGGCGGCAGGCGTGGTCGCCGTGGCCGGCTCGGTGGTCGCGGGCCGCGCACTGCTGCCGGGCGGCCTGCCGCTGGCGGGCCCGGTGGTGCGGGCGGCGGCCGGGTCCGTGCTGTACCTGGCACTGATCGCGCTGCTGGCCGTCGGCGTCGCGGCGCTGGTCCGCGACGCGGCGGCCGCCACCGGCCTGGTGCTCGGCCTGCTGTACCTGTCGCCGATCATCACGACGCTCGTCGCGGACCCCGACTGGTACGACCGGCTCCGCAAGCTCAGCCCGATGACCGCGGGCCTGGCCGTCCAGGCCACTGTGGACGTCGAACCCATCGGTCCGTGGTCCGGGCTCGGCGTGCTGGCCCTGTGGGCGCTCGGCGCACTGGCCGCGGGCGCGCTCTGCCTGCGCCTGCGCGACGCCTAGTTCGCCCGCGGTTCCCGTTTCAGGACGCAGAACTCGTTGCCCTCGGGGTCCGCGAGCACGACGAACGCCTCGTCCCCGGTCTGCCCGACGTCGGCGTGGCGGGCGCCCAGCTCCAGGAGGCGGGCGACCTCCTTGTCCACGTCGCCGTCGGCGGGCCGGAGGTCGGGGTGGAAGCGGTTCTTGCCGTGCTTGGGCTCGCCGCTGTTCTGCAGCCACAACGTCGGCACGTCCGGTGGCGCGCCGGCGGGCGGGTACAGCTTCGCGGCGCCGTCGTCCCCTCGGCGCACGTCGAACCCGAGTGCCGCCGACCAGAACGCCACCATCCGCTCCACGTCCTGGACGTCCAGTGTCCACTGTGCGAACCGTGCGGTCATGGGAGAGCGGTTACCCGGAGCCGGTGCCGGTCACACCGGCGAACGCAGCGTCAGCAGCGTGATCTCGCTCGGCGCGAAGATCCGCATCGGCGGGCCCCAGAAGCCCGCGCCGCGGGACGTGTACAGCTGCGTCGGGCCGTGCCGGGACAGGCCCTGGACCGACGGCTGGTCGACGCGGACGAGGTAGTGGAACGGCCAGATCTGGCCGCCGTGGGTGTGCCCGGAGACCTGCAGGTCGACGTGCCCCGCCGTCTCGGCCACCTGCCGGGGCTGGTGCGCGACGAGCAGCACGGCCGCGTCGCCGGGGGCACCCGCCAGCGCCGCGTCGAGCTGGGCGCCGTGGCCGTCGAGGCCGGACGCCTTGGCCGTGGCGTCGTCGATGCCGGCCAGCACGAGCCGGTCGCCGCCGCGTTCGATGACCACGTGGCGGTTGTGCAGGGGCTCCCAGCTGAGCGACGCCATGTGGTCGAGCCACTCCTGGGCCGCGCCGAAGTACTCGTGGTTGCCGGTGACGTACCCGCGGGCGTACCGCGCGGAGATCGTGCCGAGCGGGGCCGCCTGCGACAGCCGCTGCGCGACCGTCCCGTCGGCGATGTCGCCCGCGTGGACGACGATGTCCGGCGTCAGCGCGTTGACCGCCGCCGCGGTGCGCGCCGACCACCTCGTCCGGTCGATGGGGCCGTAGTGGGTGTCGGTGAGCACGACGACCGTCGTGCCGTCGAGGCCGCGGCCGAGGCGGGGGAGCGTGATCTCGGTGCGCCGCACCCTCGGCACCCGCATCGCCTCGAACACGCCCCACACCACCAGCACCGCGCTCACCGCGAGGACCGCGACCGCCACGGCCCGGGACGGCGCCTGCGCGAGCCGCGCCACCAGGCCGAGCAGCGACCAGGCGAACAGCACCCACACGACGCCGAGGACCGTGTCGCCGGTCCGGGCCGCCCAGTCCCGGCCGCGGGCGTGCCCGAGGAACATGAGGAACGGGAACCCGGCCATCGCCACCGCGAACAGCACCGTCCCGGCCACGACGACGGGCGCGGACCACGGCAGCACCAGCGTCGCCCACGGCACGCCGAACAACAGCAGCAGCGCGGTGACCACCACGGCGCCGAACCTGGCGCGGCGCGCGGCTCTCGGCCGCTGCCGGGTCTCTGTCATGTCCGCGAAGCTACTCCGGACGGCTCGCCCGCCGAGCGCGCCACGGTTTGCCGGCCGGCCAGGACAGCCAGCACCACCAGGCCGACGGTGAGCATGAGCCAGCCGCTGACCAGCCCGGCGGGCACGCACAACAGCACCGCGGCCGCCGCGACGACCCGGAGCCACTGCGTGCCGGGGGTGAGGGCGCGGTGGAAGAGCGCGAGCCCCAGCAGGTAGCCGGCCAGGCCGAGCGGCAGGAGCCACAGCGCGAACCCGTGCAGCGGCTCGGTGAAGTAGGTGAGGGCCTTCTTCATGCCGACGGCCGCCATCGTCACGCTGGTGATGATCAGCAGGTAGGCGTGGCCGAACGAGGCCAGTGCCGCACGGCCGCGCCTGGCCGGCGGCATGGCGTCGAGCAGCGCCTCGCTGTCGTGGTCCTCGCGGTCGAAGTACAGCCACCACATGCACGCGCTGATCGCGAGCGCGAGCAGCGACCCGACGACCACGACCGGCACCTGCCCCTTGCCGGAGGCCGCCGTGCCGACCGCGATGATCGACTCGCCGAGCAGGATGATCAGGGCGAGGCCGTGGCGCTCGACGAAGTGGCCCGCGCCGATGGCGAACCCGTCGATCCCCACCACGAACGGCGCCGACCAGCTCACCACGACCGCGACGAGCAGCACCCACACGCGGGCGTCCGGCGGCACGACCCCCGCGACCACGACGAGGAGCGCCCCGAAGACGTTCACCGGGCCGATCTTGGTGATCCCCGAGCGGCCGGACGTGCCGAGGAAGCTCGCCGCGTGGACCACGACGACCGCGAGGTAGGCCAGGCCGAGCACCAGCCCGAACGGCCCGTCGTCGAAGAACCTCGGCGCCGCGAGGGACATCACGAAGTACGCGCCCATGCCCGTGAGCAGCAACACCCGGGGCCCGGTCCGTTCGAGGTCGAGCGAGTTGGTGAGCCAGGCGTACCCGCCGTACATCCACCACACGATGCCCAGGAGCGCGAAGGTCCTGAGGAGCCCCGTCCCGTCCGGCGCCGCGGTGAGGACCGCGGCGATCTGCGTGATCGCGAAGACGAAGACCAGGTCGAAGAAAAGTTCCAGGGTCCGTACCCGCTCGGCTGGTTCCGTCACGCCCGCTCCACTCGTCCTCGGCAGCACGGATCGTAGAACCACCGCCGCCACGGTTTGTTCCGTCCCTGGTCAACGCGACGTAGATCGTGGCAAGCTGCGTGCCGAGGCCCGGCCTGGAGGCGTAACTGTCCGTACCGGAGCTGACCTGCTGATTCTTGCCCTTGACGTCCTGTTGAGACCTGCTGCGTCCTGACGTCGACGGCCTGTAGACGGCCTGGCCTTGATCGTCGACAACGTCTTGCGGCCCCCGGGTAGTGCGGTCATCTTCGGTGGCCGTCTGCTGGGGGGCGCGGCGTGTCTGAGCCGGGTGGCGGTATACCCGATCGGTGCCCATGCCTCGATGAGTTCGTGGTGGGGCCAGAGGACGGTCTGGTTGGGACTGATCTGGTGGCATGGCTGATGCTCCGGAGGTCGTGGCCTGGTGTGGTCCGTTCCTTCGCACTGGCCGTCGGTCAGCGCGGGGTCGTTGCCGTCAAGGGTGGGCGCAGTTCATCGGCGGAGCCGATGCGACGGAGGAGTGCCCTTGATGGCGGCGGGCGGGTGTTAAAGGATCACCGGCTGGTTCGAGCGGACGCCCGTGGTGAGTCGCTGGTGCCATGGTTCAGGGGATGCTGGGTGGCGTTGCCTACCGGGGTGGTGGGCGGCGGCTGTGAGCGGAGCGGCGTCCGCCCGTGCGGCGCGCTTGCGCGCCGCCTTGATCCCATAGAGCCAGATTCGGCAGTATGTGTGGTGAGCATCGGCGGATACGGTCATCGTCCCGTGTGCATCATCTAGGTCGTGGCTGCCTGAAGGGGATACCTTCTAGCCGGTTCTCCGTGACACCCCTCCGTGATTTAACCCACTTGCTGCCGCTTCTTACCCATCCAATTAGATCGGCATGTGTCCACCTCAATGCGTTCATAGCCGCATCTATTGCGGCCATTGGGAACTCAAAGCTAATTTCTTCGCCGGGGGCAACCGTGGTTGATCTAGTTTCTGTCGAATAGCTGAATATCGACGCGCCATGGTCGGGAGCTGTTTTGTGAAGAGGTGGCCAGGTTCGTCTTCGTTTTGATTGCGCAATGGGGAACGTCAGGCAAGCGCTGTGAACAGCCATGGGTTGCCTTCCATTATTTGTGACCGCTACACGGTAGAAAGCTTTCGATGGGTCCATAGCGTCGCCCACGTCGCGGATGACTCTGACGATGAGCTTTGGCCCCGAGTGGACCCATGCGATGATCTGCCAGGTTACCGAGGTCCCTGATAGTCCGAGAGCGATCCAAGCTGCAACATCCGATGAAGTCACGACATGACAATAACAGGAAGGCGGCATTGGGGCGGGTCGCCGCTAGAATATTGCGCCGGTAGGTCAGTTGTCGCCTGTGATGATTATGTAGCTGTCTGGGGACCCTTGTTCAGCTTCGACTTTAAAGTATGCGATAGCTCCGCCTCGATCGCGGCAAGCTGGTCAGATTCTTCGAATATTTCAGACCGTTGGATCGTAAGACTATTCCTCTCTCTTTCGAATTTCAAGCGCTTTTATTGATCCTTCGATTAACGTGCTGCTGGAGCAAGCTAAAGTTTGTGTAGCGCGGGTTGAAGTCGCGGCTACCGTAGTTGACACCGGTTGCTAGTCGTCGCTGTATTGGGTGGCTTTGGGAGGTTGTATCTTGCCAAGCTGCCATTGAGAGATTCCTAATCTTTCTGGGATGACTTCCTGTTCGGGATCGCTCAATGTGTCCTTGAATTGTCGATAAACTGCTGAACCTTGTCCTCGTCGATGAATATCACGGAAGCATCACTGAGGGATGTGGATTGTGTTACGTACCGGACTCGCGTTCCGGCAGGGCGACGGCTACCTCAAGGGAGCCTCGCAACCGGCGTTCTCCATGAGGGAGTGCATGCCCTGCGGCACCCGTTCGCGTCGTTCATGCGCGAACAGGGTGTGTTGATCAAGGAGCTGTCGGAGTACCTCGGCACCACGATCCGGCGGTCACGCTCCGGATCTACACGACATGATGCCGTCCGGCCACGAGCGGGCGCGGATTGCCTCAGGCAAGGTGTTCAAGGCCCGACCGCTGGTCAACGCGACGTAGATCGTGGCAAGCTGCGTGCCGAGGCCGTCAGGACGGCCCGACCAGGTCACCAACGCCATAATCGCAGGTCAGGACGGTGGTTTCCATGAAGAAGATCATCAACGATCCGTCCACCGTCGTCGCCGAGTCCCTGCGGGGGCTGGAGCTCGCGCACGGCGACCTCCTCACCGTGATCCACGACCCCGCCGTCATCGTGCGCGCCGACGCGCCCGTCCAGGGCAAGGTCGCGATCATCTCCGGCGGGGGTTCCGGGCACGAACCCATGCACGGCGGCCTCGTCGGCCCCGGCATGCTCGACGCGGCCTGCCCCGGCGCCGTGTTCACCTCGCCGACCCCCGACCAGGTCACCACCGCGGTCGAGAAGACCGACGGCGGCGCCGGTGCGCTGCTGGTCGTCAAGAACTACACCGGCGACGTGCTCAACTTCGAGACCGCCGCCGAGCTGGCCGAGACCGAGGTCCGCACGATCGTCATCGACGACGACGTCGCCGTGAAGGACTCCACGTGGACGGCGGGCCGCCGCGGCGTCGGCGGGACCGTGCCGCTGGAGAAGATCGCGGGCGCCGCGGCCGCGCGCGGGGACGACCTCGCCGCCGTGCACGCCATCGCCGAGCGGGTCGTCGCGAACGTCCGCTCCATGGGCATGGCCCTGACCGCGCCGACCGTCCCGCACGTCGGCGAGCCCAGTTTCGACCTCGCCGACGACGAGATGGAGGTCGGCATCGGCATCCACGGCGAGCCCGGCCGGGCCCGCGTGCCGGTCGAGAACGCCGACGGGATCGTCGCGCGCCTGCTCGAGCCGATCCTCGAGGACCTGCCGTTCACCGAGGGCGACCGGGTGCTGCTGTTCACCAACTCGATGGGCGGCACGCCGCTGCTGGAGCTGTACCTCGCGCACGGCATCGCCGAGCGGCTGCTCGCCGACCGGGGCATCGTGGTGGAACGACGGCTCGTCGGGCCGTACGTCACGAGCCTGGAGATGCAGGGCATGAGCCTCACACTGCTGAAACTGGACGACGAGCTGCGCGAGCTGTGGGACGCGCCCGTGCACACGCCCGCGCTGCGGTGGGGGAACTGACGTGGGCTGCACCGCGAACGACCTGGTGACCGCCCTCCGCGCGGCCGCGGCCACCATCGAGGAGCACCGCGTCGAGCTGATCCAGCTGGACCGCGCCATCGGCGACGGCGACCATGGCGAGAACATGGACCGCGGGTTCAAGGCGGTGCTCGCCGCGTTCGACGCGAACACCCCGGACAGCCCGGCCGGGGTGCTGAAGGTCGTCGCGACCACGCTGATCTCCAAGGTCGGCGGCGCCGCGGGACCGCTGTACGGCACGGCGTTCCTGCGCGCGGCGACCGCCGTGAAGGACCTGGACGAGCTGACCCCGGCCGACGTGGGGAAGGCGCTCGCCGCGGCCCTCGACGGGGTCGTCGCCCGCGGCAAGGCCGAGCCGGGCGAGAAGACGATGGTCGACGCGCTCGAGCCGGCCGTGCGGGCGGCGAAGGGCGACACCGCGGCGGAGGTCCTCGCCGCCGCTGCGGACGCGGCCGCGACCGGCGCCGACGCCACCGTCCCGCTCGTCGCGCGCAAGGGCCGGGCGTCCTACCTGGGTGAACGCAGCGCCGGGCACATGGACCCCGGTGCGCGGTCGACGGCGTTGCTGCTGCGCGCGTTCGCGACGGTGGCCGCGCGGTGAGCAGGGTCGGGCTGGTCGTCGTGTCGCACAGCGCCGGGCTCGCGGCCGGCGTGGTGGAGGTGGCGGCGCAGATGGCGCCGGACGTCGTCGTGGTGCCCGCGGGCGGGACGGCCGACGGCGGCATCGGCACCGACTTCGACGCCGTGACCGCGGCCGTCGAACGGGCCGAGAGCGGTGCCGGGGTGGTGCTGCTGTACGACCTCGGCAGCGCGCGCATGGTCGCCGAGATGGCCGAGGAGACGACCGACGGCGCCCGGCTCGTGGACGCGCCGCTGGTGGAGGGCACCGTCGCGGCGGCCGTCGCCGCGCAGGGTGGCGCCGACGTCGACGAGGTGGCGCACGCGGCGGAGGACGCGGCGATCGTGCCCGGCGGCCCGGTCGCCACGGACGTGGTCGCGGGCGGTGTCGACATCATCGGCAGCCAGAGCATCGCCGCCGCCACCCCGGTGCCGCCCACCGAGGTGGCGGTGCCGCTGACCAACGAGATCGGCCTTCACGCCCGGCCCGCCGCGCTGGTCGCCAGGGCCATGTCGCAGCTCGACGCGCGGGTCACCGTGCGGTTCGGCGAGGCGACCGCGGACGGCCGGAGCGTGCTCGCGCTGATGGCGCTCGGCGCCCGCGGCGGCGACGAGGTCCTCGTGTCGGCGACCGGCCCGCAGGCCGACGAGGCGCTACGGACCTTCCAGGACCTCGCGGCCCGCGGCTTCGACGAGTGACCAGTCCGCGAGCTGCCGCAACGCCGTCTCGGTCGGCGAGCCGGCCTCGGCCGTGTACGTGACCAGCAGCTGGTCCTCGTCGCTGTGCACCGCGAGCGTCTCGTAGCGCAGGTCGAGGTCGCCGATCAGCGGGTGCCGGATCAGCTTGCGGCCGCTGGTCTTCTCGCGGACCTCCTGCCGCGCCCACAGCGTGCGGAACTCCTGGCTGCGCATCGACAGCTCGCCGACGAGCGCGGCCAGTGCCGGGTCGTCCGGGTGACGGCCTGCGTCCAACCGCAGGTAGGCGACGGTCTCCTCGGCGACCCGGTCCCATTCCGGGTAGAAGTCGCGTGCGGTCGGGTCGAGGAACGTGTGCCGTGCCGTGTTCGGCGACGCGTCGGGGGAGAAACCGGTGACCGCGGCGCCGAGCGGGTTCAGCGCGAGCACGTCCATGCGCCGCCCGAGGACGAACGCGGGCACGTCACGCATCATCTCGAGCAGCCGCCGCAGCTCCGGCCGCACGGTCTGCGCGCGTGCCCTCGGCGTCCGCGTCGTCCGCGCGGGCCGGACCAGCCTGCGCAGGTGGGCGCTCTCCGCGGCGGTCAGCCGCAGGGCGCGTGCGATCGCGTCGAGGACCGCGTCCGACACGGTCGGGGTGCGGCCCTGCTCGAGCCGCGTGTAGTAGTCGACGCTCACGCCGGCCAGCTGCGCCAGCTCCTCGCGCCGCAGTCCGGGCACCCGGCGCCTGCCACCGGCGGGCAGGCCGACGTCGGAGGGCTGGATGCGGGCGCGCCGGGCACGCAGGAACTCACCGATCTCCACGGGACCAGTATGGGTCGCGCTCCCGGGCGCAGCCTGGCCCTGCTGGACCCAGGGAAAACCACGGCCTGGGCAAGCCGGGGGACCGGTCGCAGGGTGGGTGCATGACCTACGAGAACCTCGACGGCCGCACAGCGGTCGTCACCGGTGCCGCCAGCGGCATGGGCGCCGCCGTCGCCACCCTGCTCGCCTCGTCCGGTGCGCGTGTCGCGCTGGTGTCCCGCCGCGCCGACCGCCTCGCCGAGCTGGCGGACAAAATCACCGCGGACGGTGGGAGAGCGCTCGCCGTGCCGGTCGACGTCACCGAGGCGGCCGCCGTGGCCGCCGCCGCGGCGACGATCCGGGCCGAGCTGGGCCGGGTGGACCTGGTGGTGAACAACGCGGGCGTGATGCTCCCGACCCCGATCACCGAGGGCCGCGTCGACGAGTGGCAGCGCATGATCGGCACCAACCTGACCGGCGCGCTGCGGATCGCGCACGCGTTCGTGGCCGACCTGATCGCCGCCGCTGCCGACGGCGGCCCGGCCGACCTGGTGAACGTGTCGTCGATCGGCGCGAACGTCGTGTTCCCGAACTACGCCGTGTACGGCGCGACCAAGGCGGCGCTCAGCCACTTCTCGGCGAACCTGCGTGCGGAGCTGGGGCCGGCCGACGTGCGCGTGACCAACCTCGAACCGGGCCTGACGGACACCGAGCTGGGGTCCCACCTGGACAACCCGGAGCTGAGCGCGCAGCTCGGCGGCATGTACGCGAGCATCCCGGCGCTGACCTCGGAGGACGTGGCTGACCTGGTCGGGTACGTGACGAGCAGGCCGAGGAGGGTCAACCTGGCGAACGTCGTGCTCGTGCCGACCCGGCAGGTCTGACCGGATCCGGCCGGTGACGCGCTCCCCGGTGGGGGATTCTGGTCGGGTGACCACGTACTCGGCCGTCCGCACCACGGGCATCTACTGCCGCCCCGGCTGCGGCGCGAAACCGAACGCGGAGAACGTCAGGACGTTCGACCACCCGGCCGCCGCAGAGGCGGCGGGCTACCGGGCGTGCCTGCGGTGCAGGCCCTACCGGGTGGCGGGCACGGTCGCCGACGAGGCGCCGGAGATCGTGTGCCGCGCGGTGCGGCTGATCATCGACGGCGTGCTGGACGGCGGCACGGAGAACGCGCTCGGCGCCCGGCTGGGGGTGTCGGCGCGGCACCTGCGCCGGATGTTCCACGACCACCTCGGCGTGACACCGGACGGGTTCGCGCGCTCCCGCCGCGCGCACTTCGCGCGGCGGCTGCTCGACGACACGGACGTGCCGATCACGGACGTGGCGTTCGCGTCCGGTTTCGGCAGCCTGCGCCAGTTCAACCGCGCGATGCGCGAGGTGTTCCGCGCGACGCCGAAGGAACTGCGCGCGCGCCGCCGCCGCACCGACCGCCTCGCCGCGGACGGCGGCCTGCTGCTGCGGTTGCCGTTCACCCCGCCTTACGACTGGCCGGCCGTGGCCACTTTCCTCGCGCGCCGCGCCATCCCCGGCGTGGAGTCCGTTGTGGACGGCGTGTACCGGAGGACCATCGTCCTCGACGGCGAACCGGGCATGCTGGAACTCGGCCCTGGCGGGGCCGATCACCTGCTGCTGCGGGCGCACCTGCCGTACTGGGAGGGCGTCATCCACGTCGTGGAACGCGCGGCCCGGCTGTCCGGTGTGGACATCGACCCGGTGGTGGCGCGGACCGAGCTGGGCCGCGACCCGGTGCTGGGCCCGCTGGTGGCGGCGCGGCCCGGGGTCCGGGTGCCCGGGGTGTGGGCGCCGTTCGAGGTCGCGGTGCGCGCGGCGGTGGGCCCGGACGAGGCGTCGGCGCTCGCCGAGCGGTACGGGGTGCCGGTGCCCGGGCTGGGGTACGGGCTGACGCACGTGTTCCCGTCGCCGGAGGTGCTGGCGGACGCGGGAGAACCGGTGGCAGACCTGGCAAAGGCCGTGGCCGCCGGCGAGGAACACCGTGGCCTGGACCCGGACGCGGCGGCGCACCACGCACTGCGAACCGGCGCCCGCGACGCCTTCCCGGCGGGTGACCCCGCGGTGCGCTCGGCGGTGCGTGCCCTGTCGGCCGACCCGGAACGCTGGCGCCCGTGGCGTTCCCTGGCAGCGGTCCACCTGCTGCTGAAGGACTGACGAGCTTGTCTGGTTCGCCCTGCGCGGGGTTTCGCCGTCCTGCGTGGTGTCCTCGCCGGAGGGCGTCCTGCCGGACGGGCCTCCTCGCCGGACGGGCTGGTCTCCGGGATGGCGGCGGGTCGGGCGCGGGGCTGGGATGGCAGGGACACCCTCAGTGGGTGGTGGGGCTTCGCCGCGCTTCGCGGGGTCCGGGTGCCTATCAGGAGCAAGGCGACCTTGCGGCGTGCCTGGTCCGGCCGGGCCGGACCAGGCACCTCCCTCACACCGAGGCGATCCCCCGACCTTCGGGGCGAACGCTTCGACGATCGCCGCGCTGGACTGGTTGCCCGGCGTCAGCTCGATGGGGGAAAGACGTGTGCGAGCACGTGAGTGACAAGGAAAGGATCGTCACGGGTTCAGGTACGTCGCCATCTGCTGGATCTGTGCGGTGCGGGACCTGACGATGCGCCCGGCGAGCGCGCGTGCCTCCGGGTGGCGCCCGTCCTTCTCCTCCATGCGCGCCAGCTCGACCGCGCCGTGCTGGTGGCCGGTCAGCAGGTTCAGGAACCGCGCGTCGAAGTCCGGGCCTGCCGGGGTGTCGCGCAGCACCTGCAGCACCGCGGGGTCGGAGCCGTGCATGCCGCCGTGCCCGGTGTGCGCGTCCGGGTTCGGGTCGTAGGCGATCGGCTGGTCCCACTCCACCAGCCACTTCTTCATCTGGTCGAGTTCGTCGGACTGGGTGGCCGCGATCGCGGCGGCCAGGTCGCGGACGTCGGTGCGGGTCGCGCGTTCCGTCGCGAGCCGGGCCATCTCGATGCCCTGTTCGTGCTGGGGCACGGCCATCTGCAGGTACATCACGTCGGTGTCGTTGTACGAGCCGTCCGGTGGCGGCGCCGACAGCGACACCCCGGTCGTCTCGGTGACCCCGACGCCGCACCCGGCGAGCGCGACCACCAGGACGGCGAGCAGCAAGCGTTTCATCGTGACGCCTCCAGGAGCACCGGCCGGCCCGGGTGCCGGGCCGGCCGGCTCGGCTACCGGATCACAGGGCCTGCCAGAGCGCAGGGGTACTCGGCGGCTCCCAGCCCGGCAGTGCCGTGTGGCTCTGCAAGGCCCGGTACGACGTGCCGTTGTAGGTCACCTGGGACCCGGCCGCGTAGTACGTCCCGCTCGCCCACGTGCCGCCGGCGGGCGGCTGCGTCGGCGGGGGCTCCTCCGACGGCGGCGGCTCGGACGGCGAGCCACCACCGATCTGCAGGTCGACGCACGAGTAGAACGCGTTCGGGGTGTCCGCGATGTTCCACACGGCCAGCAGCTTCTGCCTGCCGCTCGCGCCACCGAGGTTCACGGTGTGCGAGAGCGTGGGCGGCGGCTGCTGGTTGTTGCCGGAGAACTCCGCGACCTTCGTGTTGCCGAGGAAGTACTGGAAGTTGCTGGTCGAGTGCCGGGCGGTGAACGTCCACGTGAACGTGACCGTCGAGCCGACCGACGTGGCCCGCCACGGTTTGCTGTCGTCGTTCAGCTCCGCGAACCGGCTGTCGCCGCCGTTGCAGCTCCGCAGTCCCTTCGGGCCCTCGACCGACTGCGGTTCCCACTTGATGGCACCACAGGACACCGTGCCCTGGGCGCACTGGGCCTGCCGTGACGGCGGGCTCGAGATGTAACCGTGCGCGCTCGCGGTCGCCGCCGGGAGCACCACGAGCCCCAGTGGCGCGATGGTGGCGGCGGTCGCGAACAAGACCAGTTTTCGTTTCAGGCTCATGATCCGATCTCCCGGTACGCAGGGGTGATGCCGGAGATGTGGTCTAGACCACAATATATGGTTTAGACCATCTGAGTTCCGCAGTCAACCTGTCGCGCTCCGTGACCGGTCAAGAAGCGCTAATCTCCGCGCATGGGGGACACCGCCGAGAAGCACCTCGTCTACTGCCGGATCGTGCGCGACGGGGCCGTGCTCTACCTGCGGCGCGCGCCCGGCGTGTTCCGCGGCGGGCAGTGGGAGCTGCCCGGCGGCACCGTCGAACCCGGGGAGGCGCACGAGGCCGCCGCCGTGCGGGAGGTCGCCGAGGAGACCGGGCTCGCCGTCCGCGTCACCGGCGAACGCGGCCGCCACACGTGGATGGACGTCGGCGGCAGGGACCTGCGCATCCACGCGCGGGTGTTCGACGTCGCCGAGTCCGCGCCCCGCGACGTGGTCCTCCACGAGGGCGAGCACGACGACCACGCGTGGGTCGCCGACCCCGCCGCACTGGACCTCGCCGAGCACTTCCGGGTCTGATCTCCACCGGTCCTCGAGCCGCCCGTGGTGCCGTGGACCGGTGGTGGTCGCCGTCTTCCTCGGCACGTTCATGTCGCTGCTCGACGTGAGCGTGGTCAACGTCGCCCTGCCCGCGATGCAGCACGAGCTGTCCGCCGGGTTCAGCACCGTCCAGTGGGTCGTCGACAGCTACACCCTGTGCCTGTCCGCGCTGATCCTCACCGGCGGTTCGCTCGCCGACCGCTACGGCCGCAAACGGCTCTACCTCGGCGGGCTCGGCGTGTTCGTGCTCGGCTCGCTCCTGTGCGCGGTCGCGGCCTCCACCACCTTGCTGATCGCAGGCAGGCTCGTGCAGGGCGTCGGCGCGGCGGCGGTCGCTCCCGGCGCGCTCTCCCTGCTGGTCCAGGGTTTCCCGGAGAGGCGGCAGCAGGCGCGGATGATCGGCCTGTGGGGCGCGTGCGTCGCGCTCGCGGTGGTCGTGGGGCCGCTCGTCGGCGGCGTGCTGACCGAGGCGTTCGGCTGGCCCGCGATCTTCCTCGTGAACCTGCCGCTCGGCGCCGTCGCGATCGTGGCGGGGCTGCGCGGGATCACCGAGTCCGCCGACCCCGCGCACGCGGGCGCCGACCCGGCCGGGCAGGTCCTCGCGGTCGGCTGGCTCGCGGCGCTGACGTACGCGGTGCTGGAGGCCGGGCACCGCGGCTGGGACTCGCCGCTGATCGTGTCGCTGCTGGCGGTCGCCGCCGTGCTGTTCGCGGCCTTCGTCGTGGTGGAGCGGACGGTCGCGCGGCCGATGCTGCCGGCGGGCCTGTTCGCGCGGCCGCGGTTCGCGGTCGTGACGTTCTCCTCGTTCGTGCTCGGGTTCGGCGCGTACGGCAGCTTCTACCTGCTTTCCCTTTTCCTGCAACAGGTCCAGGGCGCGTCGGCGGCCGAGACCGGGGTGCGGTTCCTGCCGTACTCGCTGGGCATCGCGGCCGGGTCGGTGCTCGGCGGCCGCATCGGCGGCGACCGCGTGATGCTCGCCGGCTACACCATGATCGGCGGCGGGCTGCTGTCGCTGCTGCTGGTCCAGCCGGAGAGCGCCTACCCGCTGATCGGCGTGCTGTTCGCGGTGCTCGGCGTCGGCATGGGGTTCGCGATCACGACCACCAACTCCGCCGGCGTTTCCGCGGTGGGCCGGGAACGGTCCGGCACGGCCGCCGCGACCGTCAACGCCGCCCGCCAGACCGGCACCGCGCTGGGCATCGCCGCCCTCGGCGCGATCGTCAACGCCCACCTGGCCGGTGCCGGGTTCACCACCGGGCTGCACTGGGCGCTCGTTCTCGCGGGCGGGCTCACCCTGGTGAGCGCTCTGCTGCTGGTCACCGTGCGGGAGCGGGCAGCGGTCCCCGCGCAGCGGCGGTCAGCGCCCGAGCTGCCGGTCGTGCACCCTGCCGAGCAGTAGCTGCGCCAGCAACGCGCCGCACAGCGCCAGGAACATGTCCCACTGGGTGTCCCACACGTCCCCCTGCGTGGCGAGGAACGCGTCCGCGCCGGCACCGAGGATCACCGCCGACGCCCACTCCACGAACTCGAAGCACGCCGAGATCGCCAGGCACACGGCGGCGGTGAGCGTGAACGTCCACCCGCCGCGCCGCAGCGGGGTGAGCCGCAGCAGCATCTCCCGCACGAGCACCGCGGGCACGAACCCCTGCACGAAGTGGGCGAACCGGTCGTAGTGGTTGCGGGACAGGTCGAACCGGTCGCGGAACCAGTCGCCGAGCGGGGTCTCCGCGTACGTGTAGTGCCCGCCGTAGCAGAGCACGACCGCGTGGCAGACGAGCAGCCAGCACACGAGCCGGGTGAGCGGGAAGCGCCGCCGGAACACCAGCACCAGCGGCGCCCCCAGGAAGATCCAGACCACCTCGAGCGCCCACGTGCCGATGCTCTTCGCGCCGATCGCCGACCACACGAGCGCGGCAACGACGATCGCGACGAGCAGCACGCCTTCCCGTCGCGAGACCGTGGTCACACCGTGATCATATGGCGGCGTCGCGAAACCGGCCCGGCGGGCGATACTCCCGGCATGAAGATCCGCCTCCTCGTCGGCGTCCTCGCCGCCGTCGCCGCGTGGTTCGTGCTGCGGCACTGGGCCTACGTCTCCCACGACATCGAGTGGAACTGCTACGGCAACGGCGAGTGCGGCACCAACGACGGGCGGGCGATGCTCGTGGTCGCCGGGATCGCGCTCGCCGTCGTGGCGCTGGTCCTGCTCGCCTCGGTGCTGCGGGTCTTCGGGATCGGGCTCGTGCTCGCGGCCGCGCCCCTGGCCGTGGTGTCCGGCTGGACGGCGGCGTACGCGGACCGCCGGGTCGAGGTGCTGTCGGACCAGGCCGGCTTCTGGCAGACCGTCGCGATCGTCGGCGGGGTCGTCGCGGTGCTCGGGTTGCTGATCGAGTGGCGGCTGCCGGGACCGTCGTGGCGGCTCGTCGGCTGGGAGCGCGTGGCCGCCGAGGCGGACGACTTCCGCGACGGGACCGCGATGCTCTCGTTCACCGACCTCGAGGGGCGCCCGCACGCGGTGCGCGTGCGGGCGCCCGAACAACTGCGCGGACAGCCCGTCCGCGCGTACTACCTGGTCCGCGACCCGGCACGCGTCCGGGTCGGGCCGGGGAAGCAGCCGGTGCTGACCACGAACCGCGCCGAGGACGGCGACGACGACTCGCTGTCCACGGAGCTGACGCGCCTCGCGGCCCTGCACGCCGAGGGCCACCTGACGGACGCGGAGTTCGAGCAGGCCAAACGCCGCGTCCTCGGTGGCTGAGCCCTACATCCGCGACTCGCCCTTCCTGATCGCCGTCCGGATCCGCTGGTAGGTGCCGCACCGGCAGATGTTGCGCAGCCCGTCCAGGTCCTCGTCGGTGATCGCGCGGCCCTCGGCACGGGCCTTCCGCACCAGCGCGACCGCCGCCATGATCTGGCCCGGCTGGCAGTAGCCGCACTGGGAGACGTCCTCCTCCAGCCACGCCTCCTGCATCGGGTGCAGGTCGCGGCCGACCGTCGCGGGCAGGCCCTCGATGGTGGTGATCTCGTCCGTCGGCTGGATCTTCGACACCGGCACCGAGCACGGCGTGAACGCCTTGCCGTTGATGTGCGAGGTGCACGACTTGCAGACGTTCAGCCCGCAGCCGTACTTCGGGCCGGTCACGCCGAGGATGTCGCGCAGCACCCACAGCAGCCGCACGTCGTCGGCGACCTCGACGTTGACCTGGGTGCCGTTCAGCGTGAACGTGTGTTGTGGCACGGAAGTCTCCTAGACAGTGTTGATGGTTCGCTCCGCGAGCTCCGCTCACGTGTACTCGAGGCCGTCGGTCGGCGACTGCGGGGTGGACGGCTGCAGCGGGAACGGCTCGAAGCCGAGCGTGCCGTGGTTGATGGGGAAGCTCGTCGGCATCGTGCCGGTGGCGCGGGCGTACGCGCAGGCCACGGCGGCGGCCGCGGGTGCGACACCCAGCTCACCGGCGCCGCTCGGGGTGTCGCCGGTCGGCGGCATCACGACCACCTGGACCTCCGGCGGCGTGTTCCACTGCCGGGTGTAGAAGTAGTCGTCCCAGCTGCCCTCGAGCGGGATGCCGTCCTTGATGTGCAGGCTGGACGTCAGCGTCAGCGCGATGCCGTCGTTGAGGCACCCGATCATCTGCGCCTCGAGCCCGCGCGGGTTGAGCGCGAGCCCGGCGTCCACCACGATCGTCGCCCGCGTGACCCGCGGGCCGGTCACGCCGTGCTCGATGGGCCGGTTCACGGTCTCCGGGCGGCAGTCGATCTCCACCAGCATGGCGACCGCACCGCGGTACTCGGCGTGCAGCGCGATGCCCTGCGCGGTGCCCTTGGGCATGGCCTTGCCCCACTGGCCGACCTCGACCGCCTTGTCCAGGACCGCGCGCAGCCGCTTGTCCTTGAGGAACTCGCGGCGGAACGCGACCGGGTCCTTGCGCATCTTCGCCGCCAGCCGGTCGACGACCAGCTCCATCGCGGTGACCACGTTGGGGGAGTAGATGTTGCGCATGCTGCCGGTGTTGAACTTGAGCGGGATCTCGTTCAGCAGCTGCGTGACGACGCCGAAGTTGTAGGGCACCGACTGGCTCAGCAGGAACACCGACTCGGCGAACGACAGGTTGCCCGCGATCGGCAGGTTCGCCGCGGTCGCGGTGATCATCTCGCCGAGGCCGTGGCCGAAGTCGGTCGCCGAGCTGACGTGCCGCTGCTCGAAGGTCAGCACGTTGCCGAGCAGGTAGGTGGCGCGCACCTTCGAGATGCTCATCGGGTGCGTGCGGCCCTGCCGGAAGTCGTCCGTGCGGGACCACGACAGCTTGACCGGCTTGCCCATCTTCTGCGAGATCTCCGCGGCCTCGACGGCCACGTCGTCGAACAGGTGCCGCCCGAACGAGCCGCCACCGGGCACGACGTGCACGACCACCTTGTCGATCGGCAGCCCCAGCTTGGCGGCGATGTTCTTCTGCGCGACGATCGGCACCTTGAGCGTCGACCAGACCTCCGCGCGGTCGGCGCGCACGTCGGCGATCGCGTTGTCCGGTTCGAGCGGCGCGTTGGAGGCGAACGCGAACGTGAACTCGGCGTCGACCGAGATCGCGCCGAGCGGCGGCACGGCGAGGGGGAGCTGCGCCTTCTTCAGCTTGGCGAGGACGGTCGCGTCGGACTCGCCGGCGACCGTGCCGGGGTGCCAGTCCACTTCGAGGGCCCGCAGCGCGTCGATGCACTGGCCGAACGTGTCGCCGCGCACCGCGACGCCGTAGGTGATCACGGCGACGTCGGTGATGCCCGGCATGGCCTGCACCGCGTCGAGGTTGTGCACGGCCTTCGGGGTGCCGTTGATCGTCGGCGCCCTGCGCACCATGCACGGCTTCGCGCCTGGCACCCGCATGTCCATGCCGAACTGCTTGCGCCCGGTGACGGCCTCGAGCGCGTCGATGCGGTTGTGCGGTTTGCCCAGCACCCGGAAGTCCGCGGGCGCCTTCAGGTCGGCCGACACCTGGATCGTCTTGTCGGTGGCCGCGGCGGTCGCCAGTTCGCCGTAGGTGGCGGTCCTGCCGCTCTTGTGGGACAGCACGCCGTCGCGGGTCGCGACCTCGCGCTCCGGCACCCCCCACTGCGCGGCGGCTGTGCGGATCAGCCGCTGCCGGGCGATCGCGGACGCGGTGCGGACGGGCGTGTAGATGCTGCGCACCGAGTTGGAGCCGCCGGTGAGCTGGTTCATCAGCAGCTCGGGCCGCGCGTCGGCGAGCGTGATCCGGATCTTCTCGACCGGCAGGTCCAGCTCCTCGGCGATCATCATCGCGACCGTCGTCGTGATGCCCTGCCCGACCTCGCACCGGTGCAGCGCGAACGACGCGGTGCCGTCCTCGTTCACCTGCACCGAGATCAACCCGGAGGTCGGCGCCGCGGCGAGGTTCTGCAGGTCACCGAGGTCGAAGAGGTCCTCCGGCTGCGGCGGGGACGGGATGGCGGCCTCGGCGCTGTCGAAACCGCCCGCGGCCCAGGCCACCCCCACGGCGAGCGTGGGCGCGGCGATGAGGTAACCGAGGAACCGCCGCCGAGTGTAGTTCTCCGGCGAACGACTTTGTTCTGCCATGGTCGCGGAGTGTGTCACGTCGCATACGCCATGAGAAGGAACACCATGCCTACGTTTGGGCGTACCCGGTTGTGCACGGTGCACAGGTCACTACCAAGAGGTGAGACTGCCCGCTCTCCGACGCGTGACCTGGTTACGCGAGCGGTCCCGGCGGCAGCAACCAGGACGCCCGCAGCGCCAGCGACAGTTCCAGGTGCGCGGCCGTGTCCGTCAGGTCGAGCCCGGTGATGGTCTCGACCCGCCGCAGCCGGTTGATCACCGTGTTGCGGTGGCAGTGGACGGCGTTCGCGGTCTGGTTGATCGACCCGCCGGTCTCCAGCCACGAGTTGAGCGTGTCCAGCAGCAGCCGCCGCTCGGCCAGCGGCACCTTCAGCAGCGGGCCCAGCCGCCGCTCGATCAGCGCCTCCGCCAGCGCGGGCGAGTTGAGCAGCAGCGCCTCCGGCAGCCGGTCGGCCAGCGCCGCGACCTCCACGCGCCCCGGCGGCACGGTGTTGCGCGCCAGCACCGCTTGCCGGTACGCGACGTCCACCTCCGCCAGCGACGGCACCGTCATCGACACGCCTGCCGGCCCCCTCGGGTCGGCGCGCAGCACCCGCAGCGCGGCGGTGGTGTCGGCGACGGCGAGCAGCCCGACGAGCGTGTGGGCCCGCGCCTGCCACACCGACACGATGCCCGCCTCGGCGAGCGCGCACTCCAGCGCCGATCCGGTCCGGTCGTCGCCGGTGCCGGTGATGTCGCCGCGGTCGAGGACGACCACCACGTACGGCCCGTCGACCGGCACCCCAATGCTCTGCGCGGCCTGCAACGCGAACGCCGGTTCCTTCGCGCGGCCGTGCAGGAGGCCCTCCCACAGCGTGGCGCGGCGCTGCTCGTCGACCCGCACCAGCTCGCGTTCCGTTGCGTGGTAGGCGATCGCGACCTGCGCCGAGGTGTCGTCGACGACCGTCCACACCCACGACGCCAGGTTGAGCAGCTCGTCCGGGTCGGCCAGCTCACCGGCGCGGGCCCGGTCGATCAGCGCCTCCCACACCAGTCGGCCGCCGAGCCGGAACGAGCGCAGCACGTCGTCCAGCGGCATCCGCTGCTGGGCCCGCTGCCGCCCGGTCGCGCGGGCCGCGTCGTAGAGGTCGGTGCCGTCGGGTTCGTCACCGGCCGCGCGGGAGACCAGCTGCAGCACGCGCGTGAGGTTGTCGTGGCAGGACTGCCAGAGGTCGTGCGGCGGGACAACGTTGACGCGCCGGTACCCCGGGTTCTGCTCGCCGATGAGCGTGACGAGGGCGTCGGCGAGCTCCGGAACGCGTGACAGCACGTCCGCCACCAGGGACGTCGCGGTCCGGGTACCGACGCGGTGGGGCAGTTCGGTCATCCCGGATAGAGGATCGCACAGCGGCTCAAGAGGGCCGGGCCGCCCGGATCACCGCCGCCATGTCGTCGTCCTGGTCCCCGGCGGCCGCGAACAGCTTCTCCAGGGCCGCGAGCAGGTCGGTCGCCACGCCGGCGTCGGCCGCGGCGGCCCGGATCAGGCCCGCGTCCTTGGTGGCGCCGCTCAGCGCGAAGGCCGGTGTGAAGTCGCCTGACAGCATCGCCGAGCCCTTGAGCTGTGCGTACCCGGAGTCGAGCGGTCCACCGGCGATCAGGTCGAGGAACTGGCGCGGGTCGAGCCCCAGGCCCTCCGCCAGGGCGACGCTCTGCGCCGTCGCTGCGGTGATCGACAGCACCCACGCGTTGGCGACGAGCTTCAGCCGGTGCCCGCCGCCCGGTTCCTCGCCCACCCACACGACCTTGGCGCTGACCGCGTCGAGCACCGGCGCGATCCGGTCCCGCACCGACGCGGGGCCCGCCGCCAGCACGGTGAGCTGCCCGTTCTCAGCGGGCTGGCGGGTGCCGAGCACGGGCGCGTCGACGTAGGCGATGCCGTGCTCGGCGGCGAGCCGCGCCAGTTCGGTGGTGCCATCGAGCCCGACGGTGCTGGTCTGCACCCACACCGCGTCGTCCCGCATCGCGGGCAGCGCGTCCCGCATGACGGCGGCGACGGATGCGGCGTCGAAGAGCATGGTGACCACGACGTCCTTGTCCCGCACCGCCGCGGCGGCGTCCTCGGCGACGGGCAGGCCGAGCGCGCGCGCCTTGTCAGCGGACCGGTTCCAGACGGTGACGTCAAGCCCGGCGCGAGCGAGGCTGCGGCCCATGCCGGAGCCCATGATCCCGGTGCCGAGCAGTGCAACAGTGGTCATGCCAGCCAACCTAGTCCGGCCGGCCGCCGGTTACCGGGTGCGGTGAGTACCTGGATACCGCCCGGCCTGGCGTGGCCTCCGGCCCCCTCGAACCACGCTACGGCATGGCACCGACGAAACCCGGGCCACGGCCCGTCGCTGTGGACAACCGCCCCGCCTGTGGACAGCCCCCGCCCGCCGGACCGGGACTGTCGTTCCCTTGCGGTAACGTGGATTCCGGGGGGCCGGAGGCCGTCGCCTGTGGACAACCCGCCGGAAATGTCGGTCCCACCCGGTACGCTGGAAACCGGGGGGCCGGAGGCCGTCGCCTGTGGACAACCCGCCGGAAATGTCGGTCCCACCCGGTACGCTGGAAACCGGGGGGCCGGAGGCCACGCCCCGTGACGAAACCCCGTCACCTGAACAGCGGTTGCCGCCCCGCTCGCCAGCCAGTCACGGTGATCGCCATGAGGCGGTTACTGGTTTTCGGCGCAACGGTGCTCACCGCGGCCCTCGTCACCTCGAGCACGGCCACGTCCACCCCACCGGCGGCCCACGCGCCCGGCGGCTGGGTCGGGACATGGGCCGCGTCCCCCGGCACCGGCGTCGCCGGCACGGAGAACGGCTACCCGAACTTCTCGATCCGCAACGTCGTCCACGCCAGCGTCGGCGGCAACAAGGCCCGCGTCCGGCTGTCCAACACCTTCGGCCGGGCCCCGCTGCCCCTCGGCCACGTCACCATCGCCGTCGCGCAGTCCGGCACCTCGCCCGCGGCGAAACCCGGCACCATGCGCACGGTCACGTTCGGCGGTCGACCGTCCGTCGTCGTGCCCGCGGCCGCCGAGGTCCTCAGCGACCCGGTCGACCTGGTCGTGCCCCGCGACGGCGACCTGCTCGTCACCACCTACACCCCGACCCCGTCCGGGCCCGTCACCTACCACGCGTTCACCGCGCAGACCTCGTTCTTCACCCGCAACGGTGACTTCGCCGACCAGGAGTCCGGCGCCGCGTTCACCGAGCAGACGAACGTCTGGCACTACGTCAGCGGCGTCGACGTCCAGTCGACCGCGCCCGGCTCCGTCGCGATCCTCGGCGACTCGATCACCGACGGCGTCGGCTCCACGGCGAACGCCAACAACCGCTGGCCCGACCTGCTCGCCGACCGCCTCCGCGGCAGGCTCGGCGTGCTCAACGCGGGCATCAGCGGCAACCGGCTCCTGCTTGACGTCCCCGGCAGCGCCTTCGGCCGGAACGCGCTTTCCCGGCTCGCCGACGACGTGCTCAGCCAGGGCGACGTCCGCACGCTGCTCGTCCTCGAGGGCATCAACGACATCCAGCAGGACCCGCACCAGACCGATCCCGCGATGATCATCTCGGCGTACCGGCAGGTGATCGCGCAGGCCAAGGCCCGGGGCATCCGCGTCATCGGCGGCACGCTCGTGCCGTTCAAGGGCTGGCGCGTCTGGGACGAGACCCTCGAGGCGACGCGGCAGGCGGTGAACGACTTCATCCGCCACGGCCACGAGTTCGACGCGGTGATCGACTTCGACGAGGCACTGCGCGACCCCGCCGATCCGCTGCGCATGCTGCCCGCCTACGACAGCGGCGACCACCTGCACCCCAACGACGCCGGCTACCGCGCGATGGCGGCCGCCGTCGACCTGTCCGTGCTGTAAGGGTTTCCGGACGCTCCGTGGTGGTATCCCCTGAACGCAGTACCGAACACGAGTCCCACGTGGACGGATGGGAGGACTGATCATGGGAACGCTGCGGAAGAACTTCGCGGTCGCCGCGGGTTCGGCGGCGTTGGGGGCGGCGGCAGTGCTCGCACTGCCCGCCACCGCGCAGGCCGCGCCCGCGGCACCGTGCAGCGCCAAGGCGGACGCCTGCATCGACCTGAGCGCGAACACGTCCTGGTTGATGCACAACGGCGCCGTGACGTACGGCGGGGTGCCGATCACCAGTGGCAGGCCGGGTTATGAGACACCGCCCGGCACGTTCCAGGTGACCTACAAGGACATCGACCACTGGAGCCGCGCCTACGACGCGCCGATGCCGTACTCGGTGTTCTTCACCACCAGCGGTATCGCGTTCCACGAGGGCAGCCTGAGCGAGAAGTCGCACGGCTGCATCCACCTCTCGAACGCGGCGGCGAAGAAGTACTTCAGCGCGCTGCAGCCGGGTGACGTCGTGGAGGTCGTGCCCTGACCTGCATCATCAGGGTATGGACATCACGACCTGGTACCTCGAGCAGCACGGCCCGGACGAGCTGAACCCGGCTCGTCCGGCGCCGGTCACCATCACCCGCGCCGAGGTGGTGAGCCCGGAGTTCAACCGCTTCCTGTACACGGCGGTCGGCGGTGACTGGTTCTGGATCGACCGTCTCGGGTGGACGTGGCAGCAGTGGCACGACTGGCTGTCCCGGCCCGGGGTGGAGACCTGGGTCGCGTACCGGAGCGGGACGCCCGCCGGGTACGTCGAGCTGGACGCCGTCGGTGACGAGGTGGAGATCGCGTACTTCGGCCTGCTCCCGGCGTTCGTCGGTCAGGGCATCGGTGGCCACCTGCTGACCGTCGCGTTGCGACGCGCGTGGGAGCTGACCACCTCGCGGGTGTGGGTGCACACCTGCTCGCTCGACGGTCCCGCGGCGCTCGCCAACTACCAGGCACGCGGCATGAAGCTCTACCGCACGGAGACCACGGACGAGCCCGTGCCGGATGTCGCACCGGGGCCGTGGCCGGGTGCGCGTGGTCAGTAACGCGCGCCGGTGAAGGTGACCTTGAGGCTGTAGAGGGAACCGCCCGCCGTGACGAACAGGTCGTTGCGCCGCGCGCCGCCGAACGCGAGGTTCGACACCGGCTCGGGGAGCAGCAGCTTGCCGAGCAGCGTGCCGTCCGGGTGGAAGCAGTGCACGCCGTCCCATGCCGCCGCCCACACGCGACCCATGTCGTCGAGGCGGATGCCGTCGAAGCGGCCGAAGTCGCACTCGGCGAAGATCTCGCCGCCGCTCAGCGTGTTGTCGTCGAGGACGTCGAACACCCTGATGTGACTGGGTTCCTGCCGCGTGTCCACTATGTACAGCCGGCGTTCGTCGGGGGAGAACGCGAGTCCGTTGGGCCGGCAGAAGTCCGTCGCCACGGCGGTGACCGTGCCGTCGGCGTCCAGGCGGTACACGTGGCACGCGCCGATCTCGCTTTCCGCGCGGTGCCCTTCGTAGTCGTCGGCGATGCCGTAGCTCGGGTCGGTGAACCAGATCGTGCCGTCCGCGCGGACGACGACGTCGTTGGGGCTGTTGAGCCGTTTGCCGTCCCAATGGGTGGCGAGGACGGTGATCGTGCCGTCGTGTTCGGTGCGGGTGACGCGCCGGGCGCCCTGTTCACACGTGATCAACCTGCCCTGGTGGTCGATGGTGTTCCCGTTGGCGTGGCCGGTGTTCTCGCGGAACACGCCGACAGCGCCGCTCGCCTCGTCCCACCGGAGCAGCCGCTCGTTCGGGATGTCGCTCCACACGAGGTAGCGGCCCGCGGGGAAGTAGACCGGGCCTTCGGACTTGCGTGCGCCGGCGTGGAGCCGTTGGACCACGAAGTCGCCGTCGAGACGGGCGAACCGCTCATCGACGAGCTTGAACTCGGTCGGGATGGTGTTCAGCATGCTGCGTACTCTACCGAATGCGATATGGTGAGCGCGTGGATGAGCTGGATGTGATTCTGCTGGCCGCGCTTCGCGAGGACGCCACCCAGTCGTACGCCACGCTGGGCAGACTGGCCGGCCTGTCGGCAGGCGCGGCCCACGAACGGGTGCGCAAGCTGCGGGAACGCGGCGTCATCCGCCGCACGACCATCGACGTCGACCCGGTCGCCGTCGGTCGGCCCGTGCTGGCGTTCGTGCTGGTCGAGGCGAACGCGTGGATGGGGGAGGAGCCGACGCGTGCCGCCCTGCGGGCGATCCCGGAACTGGAGGAGGCGCACGTCATCGCGGGTTCCGCCGCGCTGCTGGTGAAGATCCGCACCGGCACGACCGAGCAGCTGCAGGACGTGCTGCGCAGGATCTTCACGATCGACGGCGTGAGCGGCACGCAGACGATCGTGGTGCTGGAGACCGTGTTCGAGGGGGCCGGCGGTCCGCAGGCCCCCTCGCCGGGCTAGATGCTGTCGCAGGTGGCCATCGCGAACGTGCCGGACGCGGTCGCGGTCTTGACCTCTTTGCCGTCGACGGTGAGCTTGCAGGTCACGCTGCCGCCGTCGGCGCCGGTCGAGACGATCAGCTGACCCTCCTTGACGAGGCCGGTGGTCGTGACCTCCTTGCGCCACGGCAGCTTCGTGACCGTCTCCTGGTTGGTGGTCATCTCGTCGCCGAAGGTCGAGTAGGTGATGTCCGCGGACGGCGCGTCACCGGTGACCTCGTACACGATCACCGCTTCGCGGTTCGCCTCCTCCTGGATGTCGTCGGCGGCCTTGTTCCACACGGCGACCCACAGGACGCAGATCACGAGCCCGACGATCGACACCACGAGCCCGGCGATGGCGAGGCCCTTGTTGGTGGCGCGGCCCTTGGCGGCCTTGCTGATGCCGATGGCGGAGAAGATGATCCCGAGGATCACGAGCGGCCAGGCCACGACACCGATCAGCGGGATGAACGAGAACACGAGCCCGATGAGGCCGACGACGAAGCCGGCGGTGCCGAGTCCGTTGCTGGGCTTGCCGACGGGCTGCTGCGGCGGGTTCGGGGCGTACTGGGTCACGGGAGGTCCTTTCGGGGAAATGTGATGCCGCGAATGCAACCAATGAAGGCGCGGTGATCGCGTCGTACGCAGGCCGTCAGGCGTTACGACTTTCGATGTAATCCACCTCATCGGATAGTGCGATGAGGACAGGCGGGTGTGGTCCGTACGCTCTGCCCATGGGACGGCGCGTGGTCGGCGTGGTGATCACCGTGATCGCGGTGGCGGTCAGCGTGGTGAGCAGTTTCTACGCCTTCGGTGCGCACGAGTACGTGCCACCGGACCCCGACCTGCACCCGACCGTCCTCACCGTCCTGAGCTTCCTGGCCGCGATCGGCGCGGCGGTCATGTTGTGCTGGCGGCACCAGAAACCGGAGCTGGTGCTCGGTATCGCGCTCGTGCCGGCGTTCCTGGCCTCCGACTCGCTGGCGGCGCTCATCGCCTTGGCGGCCCTCGCTGCCGCCCGCCGCGACCGCCTGCTCTGGCTGGCCGGCGCCCTCACCTACGCGGGGACGTGCCTGGCGGTGTGGCGCGACGCGGGCTGGCACCCCAAGGTGACGATCGCGGGCACGTGGGTGCCCGCGACGATGCCCGGCAACCTGATCGGCGTGCTGGTGACCGCGGCCGTGCTGACGGCGATCCCCCTTACGGTGGGCATCCTGCGCGGCACGAGAGCGGACCTGAAGCAGCGTGAACTCCGCGAGGCGGCACTGCGGGACGAGATGACCCGCCAGGAGGAGCGCTCGCGGATAGCCCACGAGATGCACGACGTGCTCGGCCACCGGCTCTCGCTGCTGTCGCTGCAGGCTGGCGCTCTGGAGGTCACCGGCCAGACGTCGACGAGCGAGGTCGCCCGCACGGTGCGCACCACCGCGAAGCAGTCACTCGACGACCTCCGTCAGGTCATCGGCGTGCTGCGCGACGGCAGGGACTTCCAGCTGTCGTCGGGCCCGGCGCCCAGCCTGACGGACCTCCCCGCCCTCGTCGCGGAGACCCGGCAGGCCGGTGTCCCGGTGAACCTGACCGTCCTGCTCGACCAGGCCGGAAGCGCCCCGGCCCCGTTGGGCATGGCGGTGTACCGGATCGTGCAGGAGTCGCTCACCAACGTCCTCCGCCACGCCCCGGGCGCACCCGCGGACGTGACGGTCCGCGGCGGCCCCGGCGCCGGCGTGACCCTCGAGATCGTGAACCCGCTGGTCCCCGCCACCCCGAACCCGGGCAGCGGCACCGGGCTCACCGGCATCTCCGAGCGCGTGACCGCACTGGGCGGCAACGCGTCGGCGGGCCCGACACCCGAGGGAACGTTCGCGGTACGCGCCTGGCTCCCGTGGCACAGGGGCTGACCCTACGATGTCCCGGTGACTCAGCTGCGGGTGCTGCTCGTCGACGACGACCCGCTCGTGCGCACCGGCCTGTCGATGATCCTGGGCAGCGCCCCGGACATCGAGGTGGCCGGCGAGGCGAGCGACGGCGACGAGGCCGTCACCCGCGTACGCGCGACCACCCCCGATGTCGTGATCATGGACATCCGCATGCGCCGCGTGGACGGCCTGGCCGCCACGAAAGCCGTGACCGCCCTCGCCGACCCACCCAAGGTCCTGGTGCTGACCACCTACGACCTCGACGAGTACGTCTTCGACGCCCTGGCGGCGGGCGCGAGCGGCTTCCTCCTCAAGGAGGGCTCGCCGCAGGAGATCATCGACGCCGTCCGCACCGTCGCCAAGGGCGACGTCATGCTGTCGCCCGGCACCACCCGCAAGCTGGTGGGCCACTTCGTTGAGGCCCGGTCCAACCCCCGCCGACAGCGCGCCCTGACCAAACTGGCCACCCTCTCGGACCGCGAACGCGAAGTCGTCACCGCCGTCGCCCAGGGAAAGTCGAACGCCGACATCGGCGCCGAACTCTTCCTCAGCGAAGCGACCGTGAAGACCCACATCACGAGGACCTTCGCCAAGCTCGACGTCACCAATCGAGTCCAGTTGACGATCTTCGCCTACGAAGCGGGCATGGTCACTCCGTAGCCTGCGCCGTCCTGCACGGTCGGTCGGCCACCGGACGGTGCAGCGTCGTCGGCTGACCGCTCACAGGCGTGGGTCCACCGGCTCCGACTCCAACGCCAGCACCGCGAACACCGGCTCATGCACTCGCCATAACGGTTCCTCCTCCACAAACCTCGTCAACGACTCGATACCCAGCGCGTACTCACGCAACGCCAGCGACCGCTTCCGGCCCAGCGTTCGCTGCCGCAGGCGCCGAAGGTGCTCTGGCTCCGTGTAGTCCGGGCCGTAGATGATCCGTAAGTACTCCCTGCCCCGGCACTTCACACCCGGCTGCACCAGCTTCCCGGTCGCGGACGGGTCGGCGGGCTTCACCACCATGCCCTCGCCACCCGCGTCGGTCAGCGACGTCCACCACGCCACACCCGCGGCCACCGACGTCTCGTCCGACAGGTCGACCGTCAGCCGCCGCGTCCCGCGCAACAGCTCCGGGTCCGCCGCGACCAACCGGTCCAGCACGTCGATGTGCCACGACCTCGGCTTCGTCGCGTGCACGTGCCCTTCCGCGGCCAGCACGGTGAACGGCGCCAGCGACACCCCGTTCAACCCGTCGACCGGCCAGCAGTACCGGCCGTACGCCTCGACGTAGGCCCGCGCGTTCGACAGCCGGGATCGCTGACGTGCCAACAGTTCCGTCACGTCCGCACCCCGCGCCGCCGCCTGCTCAAGCGCGGACACCGCCGCCGGCAGCGCAGCCGTCGCCGCCGCGCCCACCGGCGCGTACTGCCGCCGCAGTAACTGGCTTGCCTTCGCGGACCACGGCAGCAGCTCCGCGTCGAGGATCACCCAGTCGCTGTCCAACGTGGACCACAGGTCGGCCGCCGTCGCGGCCGCGCGTAACCGGTCCAGGAACGCGGTCGGGTCCGGGAAGAACGAGCGACCTGTTCGCGTGTAGACCGCACCGGCAGCACCGTCCGGCGCACCGAACCGCCGCTCGCCGACCGCGGCGTCACGGCACAGCACCACGACCGCCCGGGAGCCCATGTGCTTCTCCTCGCACACGACCTCGCCGACGCCATCGGCGCGGTACGCGTCGAACGCCTCGAGCGGGTGTTCCAGCATGCCGTCCACAGTGGACGTGCCGCACGGTGCCATCGTCGGCGGCAGGTATGGCAGCCACTGCGGCGCGATCGCGAAGCGGCTCATCACCTCGAGCGCACCCGCCGCGTTCTCCTCGCGCACCTTGAGCCTGCCCATCAGCCGCGCCTCGACGTGCCGGGTGCCGAGGACGTCGTCGATCCGCAACAGGTCCGGCGCACGCGTGGGCGCGTCGAGCGGCTTGGCGGGCTCGTAGTGCACGCGCTCGGCGGGCACCGACACCAGTTCCTTCGACGGCCACCGCAGTGCGGTCAGCGCGCCGCCGAACACACAGCCCGTGTCGAGGCAGATCGTGTTGTTCACCCACTCCGCCTTCGGCACCGGCGTGTGCCCGTACACGACCGTCGCCGCGCCCCGGTAGTCGTTGGCCCACGGGTAACGCACCGGAAGCCCGTACTCGTCGGTCTCACCCGTCGTCTCGCCGTACAGACAGAACGACCGCACCCGCCCCGAAGAGCGCCCCTGGTACTCCTCCTTGAGCCCGGCGTGCGCCACCACGAGCTTGCCGCCGTCCAGCCGGTAGTGGCTCACGAGCCCGTACATGAACTCCCGCGCGTTCTTGCGGAACTCGTCGGTCTGCTCGGACAGCTGCGCCAACGACTCCGCCAGGCCGTGGGAGACGCGCACGTCGCGACCGTCGAGCGCACGCACGAGCTTGCTCTCGTGGTTGCCGGACACGCAGAGCGCGTTGCCCGCCGCGACCATGCCCATCACCAACCGCAGCACGCCCGGGGTGTCCGGCCCTCGGTCGACGAGGTCGCCGACGAACACCGCGGTGCGGCCCTCCGGGTGGACCGCGCCGTCCGCGCCGACCACGTATCCCAGCCGGGTCAACAGGGTGACCAGCTCGGCATGGCAGCCGTGGACGTCGCCGATGATGTCGAACGGCCCGGTCAGCTCACGCTTGTCGTTGTACGCCTTCTCGTACTCGATCGCCACGTCCTCGTCGGGCGACAGCACGTGGACCTTGCGGAACCCCTCCTTGGCGAGGTGCCGCACGGACCGCCGCAGCGCGTCGTGCTGGCGGCGGATCACGTGGTCCGGCAGGTCGCGGTGCCCTTTGTTCCGCTCCCGCAGCACGGCGAGCGGCACGTCGAACACGATCGCCACCGGCAGCACGTCGTGGTCACGGGCGAGCGCGACGAGCTTCGCGCGGTCGTCGCGCTGCACGTGCGTGGCGTCGACGACCGTGATCCGCCCGGCCCGCAATCGCTTGCCTGCCACGTAGTGCAGCGCGTCGAACGCGTCGTGCGTCGCCGACTGGTCGTTCTCGTCGTCGGCGACCATCGCGCGGAACGCGTCCGACGACAACACCTGCGTCGCCGCGAAGTGGTCGCGCGCGAAGGTCGACTTGCCGGAGCCGGTGACGCCGACGAGCGCGACGAGACTCAGGTCCGGCACGGCGATGGTGCGGGTCATGCCGTCCTCCTCGTGAACACGGCGAGCTGTGTGGGTGCGCCGACCTCCGGGTCGACCGGGCCGACCGGCACGAGCCGGACGTCGTAGCCGTGGGCGGCGCACACGCCGTCCGCCCACGCGGCCATCTCCGCGCGGGTCCACTCGAAACGGTGGTCCGCGTGGCGGAAGCGGCCTGCCGGCAACGTCTCCCAGCGCACGTTGTACTCCGCGTTGGGTGTCGTCACGAGCACGTGCCGCGGCTTGGCCGATCCGAACACGGTCGCCGCCAGCGCGGGCAATCGTGGCGGGTCGACGTGCTCGACCACTTCGGACAGCACGATGGCGTCGAACTCCGCGATCCGCGGATCGGCGTAGGTGACCGAACCCTGGTGCAGGGTGACGCGCTCGCGCTGCCGCTCGGCGAACCGGTCGACGCGGCGGGCCGCCGTGCGCAGCGGCCGGGCGGCGACCTCGACGCCGACGATCTCGGTGAACGTCGGCTCCGTCACGAGTTCACGCAGCAGACGCCCCTCGCCGCACCCCATGTCGACGACGCGGCGCGCGCCGAGGGAACGCAGCTCGTCCACGATCGCCTCGCGCCGCAACTGCGCCAGCGACGGCTCGCGCTCCGGCTGCTCCTGCTCGTCGGCGTCCTCCGCGGGACGGTCGTCCAGTTCGGTCAGCCGCGCGAGCGCCTCGACGGTGAAGCGCCGTTTGTGCGCGAGGTAGCGGGCGGTGATCAGCTCGCGGTCGGGGTGCGTCGCGAGCCAGTTCCTGCCCGCGCGCAACAGTTTGTCCACCTCGTCGGCGGCGACCCAGTAGTGCTTGGCGTCGTCGAGGACGGGCAGCAGGACGTACAGCTGCGTCAGCGCGTCCGCGAGGCGGAGTGTGCCGGTGAGGCGCAGGTCCGAGTACGGGCTGTCGCCCCAGTCCGGGAACGCCGGATCGAGCGGCACCCGCGTGGCGTCGACGGTCCAGCCCAGCGGTGCGAACAACCGCTCCGCGAGCGCGCCGGGACAGGCAGGGAGGTGGATCTCCAACGGGATCGCCGTCCCGGCCAGTTCCGGGCGCGCGTCGCAGCGGCCGCGCATCGCGGTGCCGAACACCTTCCCCAGTGCGACCGCCAGCAACGACGACGCCGCGTACGGCCGGTCGTTCACGTACTGTCCGAGGGTGTCGCCGCCCTTGCGGACCAGGCCGACGGGGTCGATCTCCAGTAACAGGGCCGCGGTCGTGCGCTCAGGCGTCACTTCCGGGTAGAAGACGTGGGCGGTGCCGGTCGACACGTCGAACCGCTGCGCGCGATCCGGGTGTTTGTGCAGCAGGAACCCGAGGTCTGTCGCCGGGGTGTGTGTCGTGGTGACGCTGAGGAACATGCGATCGAGTAAACACGAGCGGTCCGACAGCGTCCGCCGGTTTTGTGATCTGATGGCGCCGATGAACGACCGCCTGACCGCTTTCGGTAACCAGCTCATTGATTCGCACATACGTTTGAGGGAACTGCTGTCCGAACTTCGTGACGGGACGTACGCGGGAGTCGACTTGGCGACTCATTGCCTGACGTTCTGCTCGGTGCTGACGGACCACCACTCCGCCGAGGACGACGCGGGGTTTCCCGTGCTCGCAAGGCATTTCCCGGAACTGGCGCCGGTGCTGACCGAGCTGAGCCGTGATCATCGTCAGGTCGCGGAGGTGCTCGATCGGCTGAAAGAGGTGTCCACGATGGATGTCGCGACGGCCGAACGGGAGCTGGACACGCTGGCCGCGCTGCTGGAAACGCACCTCGTCTACGAGGAGAAGAAGCTCGTCGACGCCCTCAACCGGTTACGGCCGACGGACGAGGAGGCGCGGGCCGTCGCACGCGCCGTCACCCTGGCTCGAGGTCCCGGGACGCCCTGAGCCGTCGGAGATGTCCTGCTTCGAACCACTCAGTCCTCGCGGGGCCACGGGGTGCCCTGCAGGGTTTCGATGCGTTCGTTCAGTTGGCGCAGCAGGCGGTAGAGGTCGGCGCACTCGGTGTCGGCCCATTCGGCGATCACCTTGCCCAGCCCCGTGCGGTAGCGCTCGCGGTCGGCGGCCAGCCGGCTCGCACCCGTCGTGGTGATGCGGAGCCTGCGCGCCGCGCCGCCGTCCGGGTCGGGGATCCGGTCCACCAGGCGCTCCCGGAGCATCGCGCCGACCTGGCGGGTCACCGTGGAGATCTCCAGTTGCAGAGCGTTCGCCAGCTCGCGGGCGGTCATCGGACCGGTGGCGTCGATGCGGCTCAGCATCAGGTAGGCGGAGCGTTCGAGCACGCCCTTGGCCGTCGTGGCGAGCTGGTGGCGGCTGACCAGCGTCAGCTCGCGTTCGATCGCGTCAAGGAGGTGTTCTCTACCACGCATCGTCCGGTCCTCGATGGTCGGATGTGTACCGTACACATGTGCGTCCTGGGATCGTCGTCACCGTGCTGGCGAGTTGCGGTCTCGTCGCATCGTTCATGCAGACCCTCGTCATCCCGCTGATCCCGAGCCTGCCCGCGATCCTGCACACGGACGCGTCGGACGCGTCCTGGGTCATCACCGTCACGCTGCTCGCGGCCGCTGTGATCACCCCGGTCAGCGGGCGCCTCGGCGACCTCTACGGGAAGCGCCGTGTGCTGCTCGTCAGCGTCGCGGTGCTCGTGGCCGGGTCGGTCGTCTCCGCGCTCGCGAGCAGCCTCGTGCCGATGGTCGTCGGCCGTGGGCTGCAGGGGTGCGCGATGGGCGTCATCCCGCTGGGCATCAGCATCATGCGGGACATTCTCCCTGCTGAACGCGTCGGCACCGCCATCGCGATGATGAGCGCGACCCTCGGTGTCGGCGGCGCGATCGGGTTGCCGCTGTCGGCGGTCATCGCGGAGTCCTCGTCGTGGCGGGTGCTGTTCTGGCTGTCGGCCGGCCTCGGCGCAGTCTGCCTGGCCCTGCTGTGGACGGTCGTGCCCGACTCGTCCGTGCGCGCGCCCGGCCGGTTCGACGTGCTCGGCACGCTCGGACTCGCGACGGGGCTCGTGTGCCTGCTGCTCGCGATCACCAAGGGCGCGACGTGGGGCTGGGGTTCGCCGACCACGCTCGGCCTGCTCGCCGCCGCGGTCGTGGTGCTCGTCGTGTGGGGCTTCTACCAGCTGCGTGTCCGCTACCCGCTGGTCGACTTGCGGGTCTCCGCGCGGCGACCGGTCCTGTTCACGAACCTCGCGTCGGTGCTGGTCGGCTTCTCGATGTACAGCATGTCGCTGGTGTTGCCGCAGCTGCTGCAGGCACCCGCGATCACCGGTTACGGCCTCGGTCAGTCGATGGTCGCCGCGGGTCTGTGGATGGCGCCCGGCGGTCTGGTGATGATGGCGCTGTCGCCGGTGTCGGCGGGGATCACGCGCAGGCGTGGGCCGCGCACGTCGCTGATGGTCGGCGCGGCGATCATCGCCGTCGGGTACCTGGTGTCGACGCTGTTGCTGCACAACGCCTTCGAGGTCATGGTCGCCGGCATCATCGTCAGCTCCGGTGTCGGCATCGCGTACGCGGCGATGCCAGGCCTCATCATGGGGTCGGTGCCGCTGCACGAGACCGCCTCGGCGAACGGGTTGAACTCACTGGCCCGGTCCGTCGGCACGGCCGTGTCGAGCGCGGTGATGGCGACCCTGCTCGCCCACATGACGATCACGGTGGGGCCGCTGACCGTGCCGTCCCTGACCGGTTTCCGCGTCGCGTTCCTGATCGCGGCGGGCGCCGCGGCGGTCGGGGTGCTGGTCACGCTGCTGGTGCCGCGTGTCCGCGACCGCCTTGGTGACCGCGTCGACGACGAGGTGGCGACGCCGGTCGCGGAGTACCGGCGCGAGCTCGAGGTGTAGGAACGTCCTGCCGCTCGCCGCCGCGGCGATGCCCTGCGCGTTCGTGCGGCCCGCCAGCCGTTCGTGGTGGCCGGCCCGGAACCCCTGCTGGATCAGGGCTTTCTCCACCTGCCGGTGCAGTTCGCCCTGCTCGCCCGCGCCCGCCGACACGACCGCGTCGATGCCCGGGGCGGTCTCGGCGGCGAACCCGTGGAGCTGGAGCTCCGGTAGCGCAAGCGTTTGCGCGAACGCGTGGAAGAGCGAGTCGGTGCGGTGTGCCACGTCGACCTGGTTGCGGTGCGCGCCGGCGACCAGCAGCGCGGTGGTCGGCAGGGCGTGGAACAACTCGAGGCCGAGGCGCGCGGTGAGGCGGTCGGAGCCGGGGTGCGGGACCTCGATCAGCAGGTCGGACCCCGTGCGCAGGAGGACGCTGCCCCAACCGTGCGCGGTGGCCGTGAGGAGGGTGAACGGGCGGCCGCTGTCGTCCTCCGCGGGTGACAACCGCAGCGGGAGGCCGTCAGCGGCGGGTGTTTCGCCTGTCAGTACGGCACGCAGCACGGTGACCGCGCCGGCACGTTCCCGTGGGGTCGGCGTGCGGTATTTCGCGGCCATGGCCCGCAGGTGACCGACGAGCCAGTGCTGCGGCATGCCACCAGTACGTCAAATCTTGGCGATGCTGTCCAGGTGAGCGTCCAGAACGGTGCGCATGAGATCGGGTGTCATCCGATCGGGCTGGATGACACCGTTCGTCATCAACCCGTCGAGCAACGCGGTGAGGCGCTCGGTCTCCACCTCGATGTCCACCTCGTCCGCGAGACCGCCCAGCTCGCGTGACCTGGCGAGCACCTTGCCGACCAGTCGTCGCGTGCCGTCGTACAGGTCGCGGACGTGCGGACGCAGCGACGGTGTCGTGCGGGCCTCGGTGGCGAAGGCGAGCCACACGGCGCTCTCCGTGTACCTGGTCTCGTCGAGGGGGAGGAGTTCCCCGAGCAGTTCGGTCGTGAGGGCGCGGCGCTTCTCCCGGTCGGACTCGGCGATGGCCTGCTCGGCGCGGGCGAGGATGCGCGCGCCGATCCGGTCGACCAGCGCGCGGAGTGCGAACTGGATCAGCTCCTCGCTGTCGGTGAAGTAGTGCCGCACCGAGCCGACCGCGAGGCCGGCCTCCTCGGCGATGTTGCGCAGCGAGGCGTGTGCGAGCCCGTCCCGCACCACGATGGTGAAGATCGCTTCCGTCACCAGTCGCCTGCGTTCGTCCGGGTCCACGATCTTGGGCACGTTGCCTTTATAGCACACTCTTGCTAATTTACTTGGCACAGTTGTGCTAAAAGGAGGGGCAATGCACACGGTTCTTGTGGTCGGGCTCGTCATCGCGGCGGTGGCGTACACGATCGTGCGTCGCACGATCGGTGAGCCGTTGAACGCTCGAGATCTGTTCGGGACTCCGGTCGTGCTGCTGGCGGTGGGCGGGTACAGCCTGGCGAAAGTGCCCGAGGTGACCGGGGTCGACATCGCGTGGCTGACGGGGACGTCGCTCGTCGCGCTCGCGCTCGGGGTCTGGCGCGGCACGACCGTCCGGCTGATGGTGAAGGACGGTGCGTTGTGGCAGCGCTATCCCGCGCGGACGTACCTCGTGTGGGCGGTCTCGCTGGTCGTCAACGGAGGTCTGGGTTTTCTGGCCACGCACGCCGGCATGCATCCCGACGCGCGTCCGATGACGCTGTCCATCGGTGTCGGCCTGCTGGGCGAGGCGGTCGCGGTGGGTGTGCGGGCGCTGGCGACCGGGGTGCCGTTCTCACCGGAAAGCCGGGACGACCGGCGGGAGTTGGCTTCCCGCAAGGACTTCCGGCAGTTCGACCGCCAGCCCGCGCTCCGGGACGGCGTGTCGTGGATTTCCCGCGCCGCCTGGCGCCGCTGAGCAACTCTGGTAATCTCGTTTTAGAACACAAGTTCGAAGGGGGATCGGAAGTGAAGTGGGGGCGAGCGCTGGCTGTCACCGTGGTGGTGGTCTGCGCGATGGGAATGGCCGCCTCGCCGGCGGGCGCCGAGACGGCGGGCGGTGCCAGCGAATGCGTCTGGTTCGGCCGCGAAGGACGCGGCGGTCTCGATGTCGGTTTCGACGCGCCGCGCGCCGGGGTTCCGGTCACGGTGCACGACGTCGCGACGGGAGTCGACCGCGCGCCCGTGGTCGGGACGCGGTTCCGGGCGCCGGGATCGGAGTGGTACGCGGACGGGGGCTTCGTCGGGTCAGCAGAGCCGGCGACCGAGCTGTTCGAGTTACCCGTGGCCTCGTGGGTGGCCGACATGGACGCCGGGTTCGTGGCGCTCTGAGGTCAACGCGGGGCAGCGAGAATGCCGTCGAGCATGCCGGGGAACAGGGCGTCGAGGTCGTCGCGGCGCAACGTCGAGATCCGTGAGGTGCCGACGGGGCGGACGTTGATCACGCCGGCTTCCCGAAGGATGCGCAGGTGGTGAGTGCGGGTCGACTTGCTGATCGGTAGGTCGATCGCGCCGCACGCGACACCGTCGCAGCCGATGCGGGCGAGTTCGCGCACGATCTGAAGGCGGACCGGGTCGGCGAGCGCTTGCAGGACCGACTCGATCCGGATGTCTGATCGGGCCGGGTGCGGGAGCGTCTCCGTCATGACTCCCATAGTACGAGAAGCATCGTAGTTCGACGATTGTCGTAGTACGGTGTCCATCGTACTTAGGGAGACCACGGGGAGAAGCATGTCGCCACGTACCTATCTGCTCGCGCTCGGTGCCTTCGCTGTCGGCACCAGCGGGTACATCGTCTCGGGGGTGCTGCCGGAGGTAAGCCGCGAACTGGACGTCTCGGTGGCCACCGCGGGTCAGCTCGGCACGGTGTTCGCGATCGCTTACGCCATCGCCTCACCGCTGCTGGCCGCGTTCACCGGCAGGTGGGAGCGGCGTCGGCTGCTGGTGATCGCGCTGCTGGTCAGCGCCGTCGGCAACGCGCTCGCGGTGATCGCACCAACCTACGAGCTACTGCTCGGCACCCGTGTCGTCGCGGCACTCGGCGCGGCGGTGTACACACCGGCGGCGACCGTGGTCGCCACCGTGCTGAACCCGCCGGAGCGGCGGGGCCGGGCGGTCGCGATGGTGTTCGGTGGGCTCACGTTCGCGCTGATCATCGGCGTGCCGGCGGGCAACCTGCTGAGTGCGCCGCTCGGCTACCACGGGGTGTTCGCACTCGTGGCGGCCGTGTCGTTGATCGGGGCGGTCGTGGTCCAGGTCGGGGTGCCGACCGTGGCGGCGCCACCCGCGGTCGGGCTGCGGGAGCGGTTCGCGGTGGCACGCGATCGCCGCGTGCGGCTGATGCTCGGGGTGACCGTGCTCGGTGTGCTGTCGGCGATGGCGGCGTTCACGTACGTGGCGCCGTTCTTGTCGGAGTCGGCGGGCGCGCACGGCAGCGCGGTGAGCTTCCTGCTGTTGGGGTACGGCCTCGGGGCGAGCGTCGGCAACTCGCTCGGTGGCCGTGCGGCCGACCGGTTCGGGAGCATGCGGCCGCTGTTCGTGTCGTTGGGTGCCGCGATGGTGCTGCTCTGGACGTTGCCGTTCACCGCGACCAACGTGCCAGCGGCCGCGGTCGTGATGTTCGCGTGGGGGATGTTCACGTGGGCGTACAACCCGCCCGCGCAGAACTTCCTCATCGGGCTCGCACCGGCGAACAGCGGGTTGCTGCTCTCGCTGAACGCGTCGGCGATCTACCTCGGGGTGGGGTTGTCCGGCGTGTTCGGCGGGTTGGTGATCAACACCGTCGGCATCCGCGCGCTGCCGCCGACCGCGGGCATCGTTGCGCTGCTGGCGGGTGCGCTGATGGTGCTGGTGTCACGCCCGGTGCGTGAACGCGCCGTCGACGACGGTGGCGAGGACCGGGAGGTCCCGGAGCTCGCTCGGGGGTAGGGCGGTGAGGTCCCGGCCGGCCAGCACCAGGTCGGCCGGATCGCCCGCCGCGACGGTCGTGCCGCGGCCACCGGTACTGGCGGCGACCGCGACCTCCAGCGGCAGGCACTGCTCGGGGTGCCAGCCGGGGCGGTCGTCGTCGGTGCGGGTGACCGCGGAGGCGATGGCGTCCCACGGGTCGAGCGGCGCGACCGGCGCGTCGGAGCCGAACTCGAGGGTGGCGCCCGCGCGGTGGAGGGAGCCGAAGGCGTAGGCGCGGTCGGTGCGGCCCGCCCAGTGGCGGTCGGCGGCGTCGCGGTCGTCGGGCTGGTGCGCCGGTTGCACGCCGGCGACCACGCCCAGCGCGGCGAACCTCGGCACGTCGGCCGGGTCGAGGAGCTGGGCGTGCTCGATGCGGCCACCGACGCCGAGACGTTCGAACGCGTCGAGCGCGAGGGTGTTGGCGCGGTCGCCGATCGCGTGCAGGGCAAGGCCGATGCCGTTGTCGACGGCCTTGCGGAGAACAGGAAGGAGTTGGTCGAGAGGTTCGAGCAGTTCGCCGTGGTACGTGCCGTCCGGGTAGTGGTCGTGGCAGTAGGCGGTGCGGGTGTTGAGCGAGCCGTCCATGAAGATCTTCAGCGGGCCGACGGTGAGGCGGTCACCGACCGGGTCGCCGGTCTTCAGGCCGCGTTCGACGGTCTCGTCGAGCAGGAACTTGGCGATGACGCAACGGATCCGCGTCGCCGGGGTGCTCCGGCGCCGCCAGTCGGCGACCGTGTCGGTGTACTCGTAGTCGGCGATCGTGGTGACGCCGCGGGCGGCGGCCGCCTCGGTGGCGGCGAGCACCCACCGGTCGGTGACGTCCGTCGAGGGCGTGGGCAGCGCCGCGGTGAGCGCCATGCACTGGTCCTCGATGAACACGCCGGTCGGGTGGTCGACGTTCACCAGGCGCATGGCCGCGGAGCTCAGCCACAGCGTGTGCAGGTCGTTGCTGAACAGCGCCACCGGCTGGTCCGGCAGCACGCGGTCCAGCAGTGTCTTGTGTGGACGGTCGGGCCAGAGCGCGGCGTGGAAGCCCGCGCCCTGCAGCAACTCGCCGGGAGCAGCGCTCGCGGCCGCGATCAGGTCCGCCGCGTGCGCCGCCGAGGTGGCTTCGGCGAGGGACACCCGTTGCCGGGAGCTGGCCCACTGCAACAGGTGTGCGTGCGCGTCGACCAGCCCGGGGAGCAGGGTGCCGCCTCGGCCGTCGACGACCTCGGCGCCGTCGGCGGGGAGACCGGGTGGTTCGACCGCGACCACGCGGCGTCCCGCCACGCGCACGTCGGCGCGCCGCCCGGTGAAGCCGATCGTCACATCACGCAGCAGGAGAGCCATGAGGTCATCCAAGAACACGCGAGGACCGGAGGGTACGTGTGGTGGTGGAACGCACATGCCCGGGACACGAGGTGCGGCCGTCGCCAGGACGGTCCGGCGACGGCCGCGTTCGAGTGAGGCGACCGGTCAGAAGTCCTCGTCGAAGTTGACGGTGCCCGTCACCGCCACCTGGTAGGCGGAGACGCGGCGTTCGAAGAAGTTCGACAGTTCCTGGACGTCCTGCAGCTCCATGAACGCGAACGGGTTCTTCGACCCGTACTCCGGTGCCAGGCCCAGCGCGGCCAGCCGCCGGTCGGCGACGTGCTCGAGGTAGGTGCGCATGTCGGACACGGTCAGGCCGGCGACGCCCTGGCCGAGCAGGTCCGCGGCGAACTGGGCTTCCGCGTCCACGGCCTCGCGGAGCATCTGCCGGACCTGGGCGTGCAGCTCGTCGTCGAAGAGGTCCGGCTCCTCGCGGCGCACGGTGTCGACGACGTCGAACGCGAACGCCATGTGCATGGACTCGTCGCGGAACACCCAGTTGGTGCCCGAGGCGAGGCCGTTGAGCAGACCACGGGAACGGAGGAAGTAGACGTAGGCGAAGGCGCCGTAGAAGAACAGGCCCTCGATGCACGCCGCGAAGCAGATCAGGTTCAGCAGGAACGCCCGCCGGTCCGCCCGGGTCTCGAGCCGGTTCAGGTGCTCGATCGAGTCGATCCACCGGAAGCAGAACTCGGCCTTGTCGCGGATGGACGGGATGTTCTCGACCGCCGCGAACGCGGCCGCCCGTTCCTTGTCGTCGGGCAGGTACGTGTCGAGCAGCGTCAGGTAGAACTGGACGTGCACGGCCTCCTCGAACAGCTGGCGTGACAGGTAGAGCCTGGCCTCGGGCGCGTTCACGTGCTGGTAGAGGTTCAGCACCAGGTTGTTCGCGACGATCGTGTCGCCGGTGGCGAAGAACGCGACGAGCCGGTTGACCAGGTGCCGTTCGGCGTCGGTCAGCTTGTTGAGGTCGGCGAGGTCGGAGTGCAGGTCGACCTCCTCGACCGTCCACGTGTTCTTGATGGCGTCGCGGAAGCGTTCGTAGAACAGCGGGTAGCGCATCGGGCGGAGTGTCAGGTCCATGCCGGGGTCGAGCAGGGCCTGCTTGCGTGCGGTGTTCTCGAGCGTGGTCACTGGCATGCCTCACATGACTCGGGGTTCTCCAGGGAGCAGGCGACCGCGGCGTCGTCCGCACCGGCGGGGACCGCGGCGCTCACCGTCGCCTGCTGGATGCGCGTCGCCGGGCGCGACCGCAGGTAGTACGTGGTCTTCAGGCCGCTCGCCCACGCGTACCGGTACATCGACGACAGCTTCCCGATGGTGGGCGACGCGACGAACAGGTTCAGCGACTGGCTCTGGTCGATGTACGGGCCACGCGCGGCGGCGAGGTCGATCAGTGCGCGCTGGGGCAGTTCCCACGCCGTGCGGAACAGGTGCTTCGCCTCGGCGGGGAGCCCCGCCAGGCCCTGCACCGAGCCGTCGTCCCGCTTGAGCTGGTCGCGGGTCGTGGCGGTCCACAGCCCGTGCTTCTTCAGTTCCGCCACCAGGTAGGCGTTGACCTGCAGGAACTCGCCGGACAGGGTCTCGCGCTTGAACACGTTGGACACCTGCGGCTCGATGCACTCGAAGCAGCCGGCGATCGACGCGATCGTTGCCGTCGGCGCGATCGCCACCAGCAGCGAGTTGCGCAGGCCGTGCTCGGCGACCTTCTCCCGCAGCGCGGCCCACCGGTCGGACTGCTTCGGCGTGACGCCCCACAGGTCGGGCTGCAGGTCGCCGCGCGCGGCGCGGGTCTGCGCGTACGCCGGGTGCGCGCCCGCCGACGCGGCCAGGTCCGCGGACGTCTCCAGCGCGGTGAGGTAGACCTCCTCGGCGAGCCGCGTCGACAGCTCCCGTGCCTCGTCGCTGTCGAACGGCAGGCGCAGCGTGAAGAACACGTCCTGCAGGCCCATCACGCCGAGCCCGACGGGACGCCAGCGCGGGTTGCTGCGCGCGGCCTCCCCGGTCGGGTAGTAGTTGATGTCGATCACGCGGTCGAGGAACGTGACCGCGGTGCGCACGGTCTCCCGCAGCCGCGCCCAGTCGACCTCGCCGCCCGCCACGTGCGCGCCGAGGTTGACCGAACCCAGGTTGCAGACGGCGGTCTCGTCGTCGGAGGTGACCTCGAGGATCTCCGTGCACAGGTTGGACAGGTGCACGACGTTGCCCGCTTCCGCCGTCTGGTTGCAGGTGCGGTTCGCGGTGTCCTTGAAGGTCATCCAGCCGTTGCCGGTCTGGGCCAGCGTGCGCATCATCTTCGCGTACAGGTCACGCGCCTTGACCGTGCGCACGGCCCGGCCCGCCTGCTCCGCGGCGCGGTACGCCTCGTCGAAGGCCTCGCCCCACAGGTCGGGCAGCTCCGGCAGTTCGTCCGGGTCGAACAGCGACCAGTCGGCGTCGGCCTCGACCCGGCGCATGAACTCGTCCGGGATCCAGTTGGCGATGTTGAGGTTGTGCGTGCGGCGCGCGTCCTCGCCCGTGTTGTCGCGCAGCTCGAGGAACTCCTCGATGTCCGGGTGCCAGGTCTCGAGGTAGACGCAGGCCGCGCCCTTGCGCCGCCCGCCCTGGTTGACCGCGGCGACCGACGCGTCGAGCGTGCGCAGCCAGGGGACGATGCCGTTGGAGTGGCCGTTGGTGCCGCGGATCAGCGCGCCGCGCGAGCGGACGCGTGACCACTGGATGCCGATGCCGCCCGCGAACTTCGACAGCCGTGCGACCTGGGCGTACCGCTCGTAGATCGACTCGAGTTCGTCGCGCGGCGAGTCCAGCAGGTAGCAGGACGACATCTGCGTGTGCCGGGTGCCGGAGTTGAACAGCGTCGGCGAGCCGGGGAGGTAGGCCAGGCTCGACATGAGCCGGTAGAAGCGGATCGCCTCGGCGGGTGTGTGCGACAGTCCACACGCGACGCGGAGGAGCCAGTACTGCGGGCGTTCGAGCACCGTGCGGCTGTTGGGGTGGCGGAGCAGGTAGCGGTCGTGGACGGTGCGCAGGCCGAAGTACTCGAACCGCCGGTCGGCGTCGTGGTCGATGGCGTCGTCGAGCTTGCGCGCGTGCGTGGCGACGAACGTGGCGGTGTCGTCGCCGATCAGGCCGAGGGAGTGGGCGGTGCTGATCGACTGGCTGAACGAGTGGATGCCGTGGCCGCGGACCTCCTTGTCGACGTACGTGGCGAGCAGGCGCGCCGCGAGCTTGGAGTACTCGGGCTCCTCGGCGACCAGCTCGGCGGCGGTCTGGATGGACAGCCGGTCGAGTTCTTCCGTGGTGGCGCCGTCGTAGAGCCCGTTGATCGTCTTCGTGGCGACGCGCTGCGGCTCCACCGCCGGGAGTCCGGTGGCACAGCGCGCGACCGCGCGGACGATCTTGCCGACGTCGACCGGTTCGGTTTCCCCACTGCGTTTCCGGACGCGCATGGTGTCCTGGATGGCGGTCAAGTGTTCTCCTCGCTTTGCGGGCGCGCGAGAGAACCCCGACCGGTGGGGTTGTCCCGCACGCCCTCCCTCGGGGCACGCGGACTGCACCCGGCCACGGGCGCGGCCGGGGGAGCGGGCAGGTCTTCGGACTCACGGGCAGACGCCTACTGACCGTCGCTTCCCGGACTCGCGTCCAGTGCTTCGTGACGGCGTTCGTTCCCGTTCACCGCTGCGGGGCAGTCCCGGACTCCCACCGGGTTCCCTCTTGCGACGACCACCGTGGCGCGGTGGCCGAACCAGCTCGCGATCACTATACATAGGGCCTTGATCGAAAACAGCACCCATATGTTGTGTCGGCGTGTCGCGTGACGAGGTTGTCCACAGCTCACCCGGTTGTCCACAGGGAAGATCGACAACCCGGGCCCTGTCGGTGCCCCCTGGTAGACTGGCAAGGCGGGTGGCCCCCGGGATCGGGTGGGGCTTGCGTACGCGCTGTCCTGGGTGGGCGGGGCAAGTGAGTTGCCCACAGGCACGATCGTCAGCGGCGTGTTGTCGGTGCCTGCCGGTGGAATCGGCGTCGGGGTGGCCCCGGGTTCGGGTAGGGGATGCCTGGGCGTGGATCACCACGCCCTTGGTCGAGACGGGGAACGGCACGAACGGATCGCAGGCGCGTACATTCGCGTCGTGCGTGCGGTCGTGTTGAGTGAGCCGGGGCCCGTGACCAACCTGTCCATTCAGGACCTCCCGATCCCCGAGCCGACCGACGGGTGGGTGCGGATCCGCGTGCGGGCGTTCGGGCTGAACCGGTCCGAACTGCACACCCGGCTCGGGCTCGCGCACGGTGTCACGTTCCCCCGCGTGCTCGGCATCGAGTGTGTCGGGGAGATCGACTCGCCGTGCGACCTGCCGCTGGGGCAGCAGGTCGCCACGATGATGGGCAACATGGGCCGCACCTACGACGGTGGCTACGCCGAGTACACCGTCGTCCCGCGTGGGCAGGTCATCCCGTTCACCTCCGACCTGCCCTGGTCCGTGCTCGGCGCGGTGCCCGAGACGCTGCAGACCGCGTACGGATCGCTCACCATCGGCGTCGGGCTGGCCGCCGGGGACACCGTGCTGATCCGCGGTGGCACGTCCTCCGTCGGGCTCGCCGCCGCCGCGCTCGCGGCCCGCATGGGCGCGACCGTCCTGTCGACGACCCGCAGCGCGTCGCGGCTGGACGCGCTGTCCGCGGTCGGGGTGGCGCACCCCCTCGTCGACGACGGGAACGTGGCCGCCCAGGTGCGCGCGCTGTACCCGTCGGGTGTGGACGGCGCGATCGAGCTGGTCGGGACGCCCACACTGCCGGACACGCTCGCCGCCGTGCGTGTGCAGGGCACCGTGTGCTTCACCGGGATGCTCTCGAACGAATGGATCGTGCCGGAGTTCTACCCGATCGGGTACTTGCCGAAGGGGGTGCGGCTGACCGGGTACGGCGGGGAGGCCGGCGACCTGCCCGCGGACGTGCTCCAGGAGGCGCTGGACGACATCGCCGCGGGCCGGCTCTCGCTCGGCGAGCCCACCGTCTACGCCATGGACGACATCCGCGCGGCCCACGACGACATGGAGCACAACCGCGTCTACGGCAAGCAGGTGGTCACCGTCGCGTGAGCCGGTGCACCGGCTTCGGGTACGACGGCTGGAACGACGCCGGTGCGGTGACCGCCGTGCTCGTCGTGCCGCACGCCGCGTCCGCCGCCCGGATCGCCGCCGTGCACGCCTCGTCCAGCGTCGTGGGCGGCCACGCCACCCGCAGGTTGAACACCGCCCGCGCGGTCGCCGCCGTCGGCGGGCCCGGCACGTCGAGCGTCGGCGCCGTGCCGCCGGACGTCACGCTGCCCTTCGCCATGCCCTCCTCGGCCTCGACGCTCACCTTCACGTGCCCCACCAACGTGTCCGCCGCCGCGCGCGACAGCGACGCGAGCGCCACCCGCGCCCACCGTCCCGGGTCGAACGGGCCGGTCACCACGACCTCGTGGTTCAGCCACGCCAGCGCCGCCTCGGCGGCCGCGTACCGGTCGTAGTCCAGCGCCTCGTCCGGTCGGTCCTCGACGTCGCCTGCCAGCCACCGGTCCAGGAGAGCGGCGACCGAGCCCGAGCGTGCCGAGTACGGGACCACCTCCGCCGACGGGTTGCGGCGCCGCAGGTCCGACACCAGCGCCGGGACGCCGACGCCCAGCAGGTCCACCTTGTTCAGCGCCAGGACGTCGGCCTCCGCCAGCTGGTGGGCGTACAGGTATGCCGTGTCGTCGTCGAGGCCCGCGGTCCACGCCCGCGCGAAAGCCCGGTACCGCACGGGATCCACGATCGTCGTCAACGGCGCCACCCGCAGTGTGTCGCCGTGGTAGGCGCGCAGCGGGCGCACCACGGTCGCGCGCAGGTCGGTGCAGCTGCCCACCGCCTCCGCCAGCACGACGTCCGCGCCGCCCGCGACGAGCGTCGTCGTCACCTCGGCCAGATCGGTGAAACGACAGCAGAAACACCCGTCGAGCACCTCGCCGACCGCGTCCGTCACGGTCCGCGCCAGCCGCGTGTCCACGAGGTCGCGGCCCTGGTCGTTGGTGACGATCGCGGGGCGGTGGCCGCGGGCACGCAGTTCCCGGGCCGCCGCGAGGAGAGTGGTGGTCTTCCCGGCGCCCAGGAAGCCGCTCACCGGTACGAAGATGGCCATGTAATCGATTACCCCACGAGGTCGACGGTCAGGGTGGTGCCTGCTCGCACGGTCTTCGCCTTCGGCAGCGTGACCAGCACCCGCGCACCGGTCTGCTGGAAGGGAGTGCGCTCGCCCTGCACGGTCACCACGCGGACCCGGCCCGTGACCTCGAACGCCAGGGTCGACAGGCGCACCGTGCCGTACCGCACCTCGACCGCGCACGTCTGCCTGGCGCCACGGCGTTGCTGGCGGTACAGGCCCCAGCCCTCGGCCGCGGTGAACGCCGCGCGGAAGTCCGCAGGCGTGATCTTCGGCGCGAAGCCGAGGTGGCCGCGCGGGCCGTGGTACTCGTAGCCGCAGACCGCGAGGTACACGCCGTGGCTCATCATCGCCCGCGCGTAGTGGTCGCTGCACTCGATCTCGTTGTACGGGTTGCGTTTCGCGGCGTGGTGCCGGTCGTGGACGGCACGTGTCACGGCGAGGCCCTCGGCCACCATGCCCGCGTCCACCAGGCCGGCCGCGAACTGGTATTCCTGCCCGGTCCACACCTCGTTGAAGTAGCCGACGACCCCGCCGCCCCCCGCTTCGGTCGACCCGCCGTGCGGCCACGTGCACATCAGCGTGCCCGCCTCGCCGGGCATCGCGTACACGCGTGGCGCCGGGATGCCCGGCGGCCGGTACGACGCCGCGTCCGGCACGAAGTTGTTCCGGAACACGCTCTCCAACGCGGTCCGCGTCTTGTCTGCCGGGAACACGCGGGGCAGGCCGAGCTGGTCGGCGTAGGTCTGCGCGTAGAGCTGGTCGATGTGGCAGCCGCGGTTGGAGTTCGGCGCGGTCGGGTGCGCGGGGTCGACGCGCTGGAAGAAGTACCCGTAGTCGTCGCTCCAGAGCGCGCTCTCCAGGTAGGAGGAGCCGCGCTGGGCGAGCCGCGTGTACCGCGCCGCGGACTCGGGGTCGCCCATCTCCTGCGCCATGGCGGCCCCCGCGTGCAGTGCCGCGACGTACAGGCCGCTGATCCAGGGGATCTCGCCCCACCACTGGGCGTCGAGCGTGTTCCACTGGCCGCCCTCGAGGATCCCGTCGGCGTCGCCGTCCTGCGTGATCACCCACTCGAGCGCCTTCTGGACCGACGGCCACACGCGGCGCAGGAACGCGGTGTCCGGCGACATCTGGTGCTCGCGGTAGACGCGCAGGATGGTGCCGCACTGGCCGTCGGCGAACCAGCCCTCACCCGCCTCGCCGCGGTTGCCGATCTCGCCGTTGGGGCGCAGCGCGATGCCGAGGTCGACGCGCTCGCGGGTGTCGCGTTCGAGGTCCGGGAACAGACGGGCGACCGTCTGCGCGTAGTTCCACACGTGCCCGCAGGTGCCCGCGCAGCAGTAGATGCCCTCCCACGCGTAGAAGCGTCCGTTGTCGAAGCGGAAGCACGTGCCGGTGGCCAACGTGGACGCCGGGGCGAGCGTGCGTTCCAGGAACCAGTGCGGCAGCGAGGAGTCCGCGTACCACGTGCGCACCCACTCGCGCGTCTGCGCGCCCAGCCGGGGCAGGTTCGCCAGCGTGTACTCGGCGACCGCGCGGGCGTCGCGGAACCGCGTGGCGTAGTGGTGGCGCAGCCGGGGACCGTCGCGCAACCAGCCGAACGCCGTGGGCTGCGGGGTGGGGAAGTGCCACGCCAGCACGAACTGCGCCGACCGCGACTGTCCCGGCCGGACGGTCAGCGGCACGGTGACGGTCGCCGAGGCGCCGTCGTCGGTGGCCACGCGGGAGCCGGTGGCGGCGATGGCGAACGTGCCGAACTCGGGGAGCCGCTCGATCGGGACCGAGCGGACCGGCCGGTCGCTGAACACGATCCTGCCGACGTTGACGTGCCCCCAGCCCGCGGCGATCGAGTCGACGACCTCGAGGTGCGCGGTCCTCCCGTGCCAGCGGCTGACGTCGACCGACATGGCGGTCAGCGGTTCGATCTCGTGACCGGTGAGGCTCGCGACGGTTTCGCCGTCCACCACGACGTTCACGCACGTCCGGCCGGCGTGCCCGCCGCCGCCGATCCAGGCCGTCACGTACCGTCTGTCCACCTGGAACGGTTGGCTGGTGAGGCGGCCCTGGTAGGCGTCGGGATCGCCGGGCGCGCGGAAGTTGAACGAGGTCGCGAACCGGCCGTCGACCGCGTTCAGGTCGTTGATCTCGCCGAATGGGCGGCGGAAGTCCGGCGGGCACTCGGCGGGCGTGACCGGGCCCGCGCCGAACGCGTCGCCGTCGACGGTCCAGCCGTCGAAGGAGTCCCAGGTCTCGAAGACGACGTCCGGGCGGTCGGTGAACACGATCGCGTCGCAGTTGACGTGTGCCCACGGTCCGGTGGCGCGGTCGACGATCCGGATGCGTGCCGTCTTCCCCCGGTGGGCGCTGACGTCCAGCATGACGGCGACCATCGGTTCGCTGTCGCGGCCGGTCGCGCTCGCCACGACCTGGTCGCCGACCACGACCTCGACGCCGGTCTCGCCGGGCCGGTTGCCGCCGCCGAGGGAGACCGCGACGTGGCTGCGTTCGATCGTGAACTCGCGGCTGGTGAGCACCCCCTGGCGCCCGTCGGGGTCGCCGGACGCGCGGAAGTTGTGCGAGGTCACGAACTTCGTGCCGTGCAGGAGGAGGTCGCCGAAGCGGCGTATGTACGCGGGCAGCTCGGCCTGCGTGGCGATGGTGAACGCGTCGCCCTCGACGGTCCAGCCGTCGAACGTGCCGGTCTCCCAGTCCTCGAACACGATGTCGGTGCTGTCGGGTTCCTCGCCCGCGCGGGCCGCGAACTGGACGCCGCCGGGGAACGGTGTCGCGAGCAGGTCCGTCGGCTGCCGGTCGCGGGCGGTGAGGCAGACGGGGTTCTCCGCCGCGCCGGTGATCTCGACGTCGACCGCGCGGCGGCTCGTGTTGCGGACGGTGAAGCGGACGGTGGTGGCGGGGAGCGTCGAGTCGGCGGTGGCGAGCGGGATGAACGGGGAGAACGCCTCGGCGGTGACGACGACCGGGCAGTCGGGGGCGCGGTAGGTGACCGTGCCGATCGGGTACTGGCCGACGAAGCGGACGTCGGGGAAGCCGTCGGCGTCGAGCGTGCGGGTGGTTCCGTTGACACGTAAGGAGAAGCTCTGCGCGAACGGGGAGGTGGCGGTGAGCGGTTGCGCGTAGTGCGGGCCGCCCGCGGTGGCGCCGCCGAGGGGGAAGGTGGAGGGGTTGAGGATGTCCCACGCCCAGAGCTTGCCGTCGCCGGCGAGGTAGACCTGGCCGCTGCAACCGCCGCCGACGGGCATGCCGATGCGCTGGAGGGCGGGGCCGGTGTACTCGGTGGGGGTGCCACGGCGGGTGAGGGTGGCGGGATCGAGGTGCTTGTCAGCGGGGACGGCGATGAGCCCGTCGGGGTCGAGACCGAGTTCGGCGGCCGCGGCCGAGGGGGCGGCGAGCATGCCGACGCCGGCCATGCCCATGGCGAGGAAGGTGCGGCGGGAGTGGCCCGAGGGTTCCTCGCAGCAGCCGCCGTCGGCGCAGCACTCGGATGCAGTCGTCATCGAACGCCTCCGGTAATCGATTACTCAGGCAGCGTAGGCGCATCGGTGGCGAGGATCCAGCCTTGACTAAACGGCTGGGGTGGCGTAGTCGCGGGAGTGTCGCGAGTGGACGTGGCACGCGATGCTCGGTGGTGGCGAGAGCCGATCCCCCGCATGCCGGGCGCGCAGCGCCCCGCCCCGCGAAGCGGGCGAAGCCCCTATCACCCCGTGAGTGGTGCCTGCCATCCCGTCGACCTGGCGAAGCCCGATCACGCCGGGTCAAGGGGGCCCGAAGCACGAACCAACCCGATGCCCAAGCCGCCGGGCCCCCTTGACGCGGTGTGATAGCCCGTGGGAGGTCGACGGGATGGCAGGCACCACCACGGACATCAGTCCTTGCCAAACCAGCCCCGTGCCCAACCCGCTGCCATCCCGGAGATCAGCCCGTCCGGCGAGGACCCCCCGGAGGGAAACCCAGGCAAGGCAAACCGACAAGCCCAGGGCAGACCCATCCGGCCTTGACGGGACCCGAACCCGGAGTTCACCCCGACGCCAACTCACCGGCGGGGCCCACCGTCGGGGAGATGACGATCTTGCCCTTGGACAACATGACGGGTTCGGATTTGTGCTGAAGCGGAGTTGGGGCTTGCGGCGAGACGGGTGCGCGCTTCGCGAAATCGCGGCCGATGCGGACCCACCCGTTCCCGGGGGCCACCCGCCATGCCAGTCTACCGGGTGGGGGCGACAGCGGTGGGGTTGTCGATCTTGCTTGTGGACAGGTCAGCGAATTCGGGTTTGTGCTCAAGTGCTGCGGGGTTTGCGGTTCGCGGCGTGACGGGGGCGCGGATCGCGAAAATCGCGGCCGATGCGGACCCCACCCGTTCCCGGGAGCCACCCGCCATGCCAGTCTACCGGGTCGGGGTGACGGTCGGGGGCGTGACGATCTTGCCTGTGGACAACTCGGGATTTTCCGTCAGGGGCTCAAGTCGTCCGGTGGGTCGGGGTGGTGCCGGTGCTGACGAACTCGACGCGCTTCGCGGTCGAGACGGCCTGGTCCGCGTACCTTTCGTAGAAGCGGGCCACCAGGGCGAGCGTCGTCGCGGTGGGGACGTCGTAGGTGGCCGTGTTCGCGGTGATCGTGGCCAGGACCTTCGCGTGCAGCTCGTCGACGGTGCGGTCGGTGGCGTCCAGTTCGGCGAAGGCGCCCGCGCACGGGTCGGTCACGTGGGTCACCAGCTTGGTGGCCATGTCGGCGGTGATCGCGCCCAGCCGGCCGAAGGTGTCGCGCAGTTCGTCCGGCACGACGTGGGCGGGGTGCACTCGGCAGGTGGTGTTCGCGATGTGTTCGGCCAGGTCGCCCATGCGCTCGATCTTCTCGGCGCAGTAGATGGCGGACAGGACCACGCGCAGGTCGGTCGCCACCGGGGCCTGCAGCGCCAGCATCTGCTGCGCCCGCTCCTCGCACTGGTCGCGCATGCTGTCCAGTTCCGCGTCGGCCGCGAGCACGCTCCTGGCGGCGTCGAGGTCCGCCGACAGCAGGGCCTCCGTCGCCTGGCGCATGGCGGTTGCCGCTCGCTCGCACATCTTCGCGAGCAGCGCGCGCAGTTCGGCCAGATCCGCGTGGAACGATTCCCGCATCGCGTCACCTTTCCCGACGTGGTGGCTTACCCCGGCCGCGGTCGTTCCATGCGTCACCACCGTGCGGGCGGGGGTGGCCCCGACCAGACTCGAACGCATGCGCGTGGTCACACAGAACCTGCTCGGCCATCACATGGACTGGCCACGCCGCCTCCCGGCGGCCGCCGACTGGTTCCGGCGCCTCGACCCGGACGTGGTGACGCTCCAGGAGACGATCGCGACCGGCGACTACGACCAGGCTACCGAGGTGCTCGGTGACGGCTACCACGTCACCCACCACCCGCTGCGCGAGCCGGACGGCTCCGGCATCTCCATCGCCAGCCGCTGGCCCATCGGCGTCGTGCGCGAACTCGACCTGCAGGTCGGGCCGCGCACAGCCGACTTCGCCGCCGGTGCGCAGATCGCCGACATCCACTGGCCCCACAGCGAGACGCCGCTGCTCGTCGTCAACCACAAACCGTCGTGGGCCACCGACCTCGAGTACGAGCGCGGCAGACAGGCGGTGCTCACCGCCGGGTTCGTCGAAGAACTGGTCGAGCGGAGCGGCCAGCACGTGATCCTCGCAGGCGACATGGACGCCATGCCCGACGCCGAGAGCATCCGGTTCTTGCGCGGCCTCCAGGCCCTCGACGGCACGAGCGTCAGCTACCGCGACGCGTGGGAGCTCACCCACGGTGACGAGCCCGGGCCGACGTTCGCGCCGTCACTCGTGCCGATCATCGAAGAGCACTGGCAGACGGATCTCGACCGCAGGATCGACTACATCTTCATCCGCTGCGGCCGCGCCGGGCCGACACTCAGAGTAATAGACTGTGCACGAACGTTTGACACACCTGTGGACGGGGTATGGCCCAGTGACCACTGTGGGTTGGTCGCGGACTTCGCTCCTGGCCGGTGACAGGTGAACGGCGGTAACGGTAATGCTCGAAAAGGCGACGTACGGGTTCGTGGAGCCGACAGAATCCCAGCTCATCGCCCTTTTCGAGGCGTGGCGCCAGGACATCGACTCCGAGCCGTTCGCCTACGAACACGAGTGGGCGGGTGTGGACGCCCCTCGGTTTCGCACGTTCACCACCTGGGCACACCGCCAGCATGGATCACAGCCGTGCGCCTGTCCTGGAGGCCCTCCAGGCATTCCGTGACCGCGGTTACATGCCGTTCAACCCGCCCGGGCACCGGCAGGGCCGCGGCGTGGACCAGCGGGTGCTCGACGTCGTCGGGCGCGACGTGTTCGCGAGCGACGTCATCACCATCAACGGGCTCGACGACCGGACCGTCTCGCAGGGGGTGCTCGCCAAGGCCCAGGAGCTGATGGCCGACGCGGTCCACGCGGACCACGCCTTCTTCTCCACGTGCGGCAGCTCGCTGTCGGTCAAGAGCGCCATGCTGGCGGTCGCCGGGCCGGGGGAGAAGCTGCTGGTGGCGCGGCAGTCGCACAAGTCGGTGATCTCCGGGCTCATCATCTCCGGCGTCGCGCCGGTGTGGGTGCGGCCGAACTGGGACGCCGGCCTGCACCTGTCGCACCCGCCGTCGGCCGACGAGGTGCGGAAGCGGTTCACCGAGGAGCCCGACGCCAAGGGCATGCTGCTCGTCACCCCGACGGACTACGGGACGTGCGGGGACATCGAGGCGATCGCCGCCGTCTGCCACGAGTTCGGCAAGCCGCTGATCGTCGACGAGGCGTGGGGCGCCCACCTGCCGTTCCACCCCGACCTGCCGCCGTGGGCGATGGACGCGTCCGCCGACCTCTGCGTCACGAGCGTGCACAAGTCCGGCGCCGCCGTCGAGCAGAGCTCGGTGTTCCACCTCCAGGGCGACCGCGTCGACCCGGCCGTGCTGAAGGCGCGGGAGGACCTGCTCGGCACCACCAGCCCCACGTCGCTCGTGTACGCGACCCTCGACGGCTGGCGGCGGATGATGGTCGAGCACGGCGAGCGGCTGCTGGGCGCCGCGCTGGCGCTCGCGCACCGGACCCGCGCCGCCTTGTCCGATGTGGACGGCGTGGCGGTGATGGGCGACGAGTTCACCGGACCGGAGCTCGCCCGCTCGATCGACCCGCTGAAGATCGTGATCGACGTGTCCGGGATGGGGATCAGCGGGTACCAGGCCGCGGACTGGCTGCGGGAGCACCAGCGCGTGACCGTCGGGCTGTCCGACCACCGCCGGATCGTGGCGCAGCTGACCGTCGCCGACGACGAGGAGACCGCCGGTGTGCTGGTCAGCGCAGTGCGGGCACTGGGCGAGGCGGACCTGCCCACGCCGCGTCCCGTGGACCTGCCCGCGCCCGCCGACCTGGAGCTGGCGACCGCCATGCTGCCGAGGGACGCGTTCTTCGGCGAGACCGAGCAGGTCGGCGCCGAGGACGCGGTGGGCCGGATCTGCGCGGAGATGATCACGCCGTACCCGCCCGGCGCGCCCGCGGTGCTGCCGGGCGAGGTGATCACCCGGGAGGTCCTGGACTACGTGCGGAGCGGGCTCGGCGCGGGGATGCAGATCCCGGACCCGGTGGACGCGGAGCTGAAGTCCGTGCGGGTGGTCGCACGCTGAGGACGAGCAAGGCCACGGCGAGGAATGGCGGGTCCGGCGCGGATCACGGGGTCAGGTACTCCGTGAACGTGATGGTGCCCGCCGGGTTGGCGGGCACGAGGTTGGCGCCCTCGCGGTAGCCGCGGAACACCCGGCCCGGGAAGGACAGCGCCACGATCCGGGCGCGCTTCCCGACCGCGTCCAGGTAGTCGCCCGCCAGCTCGCGGAAGGTCTTGATCTCCGGCCCGCCGATGTCCGGGACCCGGCCCCGCGGGTCGCCCGCCGCCAGGTCGGCGAGGTGGGAGGCGACGTCGCGGACGTCGATCGGCTGGACCCGCACCGCCGGGACGGGCATGACCGGCAGCTTCGCCGCGCCGGCCAGCAGCGTGCGGACCAGGTCGTGGAACTGGGTGGCGCGCAGGATCGTGTGCGGCCGTTCGGCCACGATCCGCTCGGCGGCGAGCTTGCCCCGGTAGTAGCCGAGCGGGATCCGGTCGATGCCGGCGATCGAGATGAACAGCAGGTGCCGGACGTCCGCGGCGGCGTCGACCAGGTTGCGGGCGGCGACCACGTCCCGGCGGCCGCGGAGCGTGGTGGCGAGGTGCAGGACGGTCCCGGCGCCGCGCAGCGCCTCGCCGAGGCCGCGACCGGTGACGAGGTCGGTGCCGGTCCGGCGGCTGAGCACGCGCACGTCGTGACCGCGTGCGGTCAGCTCGCCGACCACCGCGCGGCCGAGCGTGCCCGTGCCGCCGGTGACGAGAATCGGTGTCATGCCATCAGGAACCGGCGACGAACGTGGCGGTCAGGTTGGTGACCACCTTCGCGGGCCACGCGCCGGGGTGGGCGGTGGCGGCGCGGTCCCAGCGCAGGCAGGCGGCCCGCACGATGTCCTCGGTCTCGGCGGCGGAGCCGAGCAGGCGGTCGGCGTGCCCGAACAGCGTGGTCCGGTGCCCTTCGAACTCGGTGGCGGGGGCCATGGGGGCCAGTGTGCCAGGGCCTGGCCGCGGCCTCCGGCCCCCGGAATCCAGCGTACCGGCGGGCACCGACAGCGGCGGGCGCTCTGACCGGGGTTGTCCACAGCGGTTGCGTTCGGCTTCCTGCGGGGGCTCGATTTCGGGAACTCGCTCCTCGGAGGGCCTGCCTCGCGGGTCTCGCTGTTGGGGGCTTCGCGCCTGGGGATCCGTCTCCGGGAGGTTTCGCCGGTTGGGTGCTCGCCTCTGGGCGTCTCGCCGTCGGAAGTTCGCCGGTGCCTGTCGCGCCGGGCGCAACGGCCGGAAGGGGGCGGCCTCCGGCCCCCGGAATCCAGCGTACCGGCGGGCACCGACAGGAATGGCCGCCGACGGCTGGTTGTCCACAGGGGTGTGTCAGCAGGTCGTCGGCAGGAGGGTGAAGGCGCTGCACACGTCCTGCTTGTACGGTTCCGCCTGCCACTCCGCCGGTTGCAGCACCCGCGACTGGTCGAACGGCGTGAAGGTCCACGGGCCCACGTAGACGTTCTGGCGCCACGTGTTCTGCTGTTCGAACGTGATCGCCTGCTGGACCGCCTTGCCCTTGTACGGGGACCACTCCGGGTAGGTGCCCCAGTTCGACAGGACCGCCATGCGGCCGCACAGCGTGTCGCAGTTCAGGGCCGCCGGGTCGATGGTGAAGCGGTTGCCGTGGACGTCGACGCGCTGGGTCTTCCAGCGGCAGTCGTCGCGCAGGGGTTTCTGGTTGATCGCCGGGGCGGAGCAGTCGTGTTCCTTCGCGACCAGGCGGGTGCAGTGGCCTGCGGACGTGTTCGCCGGGCTGTTGCAGAAGCGGTCGGCGTTCTCCCACAGGGTGATGCCGGACCAGTTGTCCTCGAACGTGTTGTCGTGGATGTCGATGCGGTCGGTGCGCGCGGCCACCCTCGGTTCGCCGCCCGACTCGGAGATGTAGACGGTGCCCACCGGGAAGTCGTCGCCGCGGTCGGCGAACCTCCTGCCCTGCACGAGGGTGTTGCCGCGGAAGACGTTGCCGCGGATCTCCGCGTTGTAGCTCGTCTCGTAGAACAGGGCCTCGGCGTCGTTGTTCTCGACGAGGTTGTGCTCGATGAGGAAGTCGTTGTTGTTCGTGTCGGCCCACAGGCCCGCGCCGCGGTTGTCGTGCACCCAGTTGCCGCGCACGTCGGCACCGTCGACCGCCCAGAACTTCACGCCGCCGGTGCAGCCGCAGCCCGGGGTCTGGTTCTCCCAGTCGTCGGTGTTGTTGCCGGTGATCTCGTTGCCCTCGACCACGAGGTCCCGCAGCCCGCCGCGTTTGTAGGCGTTCATGCCGTACTGCCCGTTGTCCCGCAGGCAGTTCCCGCGCACCACCTGCCCGTTGCCCGCCATCAGCGCGGCGCCCCGGTTGTCCTCGATCGTGGTGTTCTCGATCAGCCAGCCGTCGCCGGAGTCGTGGTTCACCACGCCCTCGTCGCGCGGGGCGGCGAAGTTCCGCACCGTCAGGTCGCGGAGCACGACGTCCTTCGCCTCGCCGGTGAACGCGTACCGGTTGTTGTCGCGGCCGTCGAGCACGGCGCCCGGCGCGCCGAGGTAGACGTTGCCGTTCTTCGGCAGCACCTGGCCGAACTCGTCGTCGCCCAGGGTGTGGGTGCCCGGGGCCAGCCAGAACGTGGTGCCCGCCGGGTTCGCCGCCGTCGCCCGCTGCACGGCGTTGTCCACCGGCTCGACCACCACCGCGCCCTCGGGCGGGGTCGGGTGCCCGGGGACGATCCGGTCGCACACGGCCCACTCGTCGTCGGCTGCGGGCGCCGCAGCGGCCACAGGGGACAGTCCGGCCAGGACCAGGGCAGCCGCCAGCGCGACGGGAACACGTGCCATGCGGCAAAGCTAGGCAGCCGGTGGCCTCGTGTCGTCACCCGGAAGCGTTGTCCTTCGGGCGAATCTCGCCGATCCGGGCCATGATGTCCGCGCACCCGAAGAAGATCGACTGTGGAGAGCCATGCTGAAGATCGACCGTGACCGCTCCGGCGACGTCCGCGTCACCTTCGTCCTGCGTCCCGGCACACCGCGCGGCCGGGTGAGCGTCGTCGGGGACTTCAACGAGTGGCGGCCCGGCGTGCACGAGCTGCGCCCGCGCAGCAACGGCACCCGCTCGGTGTCCGTCACCGTCCCCCACGGCGCCGAGATGCGCTTCCGCTACCTCGGCGAGGGCGGCCACTGGTGCAACGAGACCGAGCACCCCGACGTGCGGCAGGTCGGCGAGGACAGCGTCGTCGTCGCGCTCCCCGCCGCGAGAAAACCTCGCTGAACTGTCGAGATCCGGGCGGTCCGTTCGTCATCCTCTGTGTGCGCACCCGAGGAGGAGACGTGCAGTACCTGCTGCTGATCTACAACTGCGACCGCCCGGAACCCGGTGACCCGGGCTTCGAGGAGGCCCTGGCCAGGGTGAACGCGTTCGCCGACGAGTGCCGTCGGCGGGGCGCGTTCGTGGCGGGCGACCCGCTGACCAAGGACGGCGCCGCGACGACGGTCGCCGTCCGCGACGGCCGGACCATGATCACCGACGGCCCGTTCCTGGAGACCCGCGAGTTCCTGGGCGGCTACTACGTCCTCGACTGCCGCGACCTGGACGAGGCCCTCGAACTGGCCGCCATGTGCCCGCTCGCGGCGGTGGGCACGATCGAGGTCCGGCCCGTCGTCCGGGTACCCGGTGTCGACCACCACGTCGGCTGAGGTCGAGCGGGTCTACCGGGAGCACCGGGCACGCATGCTCGCGGCACTCCTGCGCGCGGTCGGCGACTTCGAGCTGGCCGAGGACGTGCTGCAGGACGCGTGCGCCCTCGCGCTGCGCCGGTGGGCGGACGGCGTGCCCGGCGACCCCGTGGCGTGGCTGCTGACCGTGGCCCGCAACCTGGCGATCGACCGGCTGCGGCGGGCGCGCGCGGGCCGGGAGAAGGAGGCGGCGGTGCCACCCACCCCGGACTTCCCGGCCGAGGAACGCCTGGTCAGCGTCGGTGACGAGCGGCTGGCCCTGATCTTCACCTGCTGCCACCCCGCCCTCGCGGAGGAGGTGCGGGTGGCGCTGACGCTGAACGCGGTGGTCGGGTTGACCGCGGCGCAGATCGCGCGGGTGTTCCTCGTCGGCGAGGCCGCGCTCGCGCAGCGGCTCGTGCGGGCGAAGCGGAAGATCCGCGACGCCGGGATCGCGCTCTCCGTGCCACCGGACCACCGGCTGCCGGAGCGGCTGGCCGGGGTGCTCGCCGTCGTCTACCTGATCTACACCCACGGCTACCCCGGCGACGACGACCTGCGTGCCGAGGCCGTGCGGCTGGCGAAGCTGGTCGCGGCGCTCATGCCGGACGAGCCGGAGGCCATGGGGCTGGTCGCGTTGCTGCTGCTCCACGAGTCCAGGGCCGCGGCGCGCCGCTCGCCGGGCGGCGACCTCGTGCTGCTCGCCGACCAGGACCGCGCGCGGTGGGACCACGGCATGATCGCCGAGGCGGTCCGGGTGCTGGCACGCGCTCTCCGGCACGGGGCCGTGGGGCCGTACCAGCTGCAGGCCATGATCGCGGTCCAGCACACGCGCGCACCGGCCGACTGGGCGCGGATCGCCGCGTTGTACGAGGCGCTGCTCGCGCTGGCGCCGACCCCGGTGGTCGCGCTCAACCACGCGGTCGCCGTCGCCGAGACCGAGGGCCCGGCGGCCGGGCTCGCGCTCGTCGACCGCATCGACGGGCTGGAGAACTACCACCTGTGGCACGCCACCCGCGCCGACCTGCTGCGCAGGCTGGGCAGGCGTGCCGACGCCGCGGCCGCGTACCGGCGCGCACACGACCTCGCCACCGACCCGGCCGAGCGGCGGTTCCTCGCAGGCCGGCTACTGGAGACCACATGAGACTGTCCTGCCTCGACCACGGGCACCGGCTGCGTGCCAGGCTGTTCCTGCGGATGACCTCCCGCGACGCACCCGACGTGGTGCGGATGCTGTTGTACCGGCCCGGCTTCTTCGCGCGGCCGCTGCTCGCGCTGACGGTCGAGGCGATGCGCGGCCCGTCGTACTGGACGGTGGGGGAACGTGAGGACATGGCCCACCGGGTCGCGGAACGGCACCGCTGCCCGTTCTGCATCGACTCGCACGCCGAGATGACCCGCCTCGCCGGGCACGACCCCGCCACGACCCGTTCCCTCGACGACGCGCCACCGGAGGCGCGGCGGGAGGCCGCGCGGGTGCGGCTCGTGTGGGACGTCGTGAACCGGCTCGGCAACGCGTTCGGCTTCACGTTGCGCGGCGACCAGCTGCACAGCGGCACGAAGGCCCTGCACAGGTTCGGCTACCGCTTCCCCGGGTTCCTGCTCGCGGGCGGCACGGACGCCGGGCACGACGACCCCGTGGCGAACCTGCGGTACGCCGTCTTCGCCGCTCCGGCCGTGACCACGCCGGAACGGCGCCGTGCCGCCGCGACCGGCGAGGGCCTCCCCGAACCCTGGGCGTCCTACACCGCGCTGGTCCGCGACGCCTCGTACCGGATCACCGACGAGGACGTGGCGGGCCTGCCCGGCACCGAGGACGAGGTGTTCGAGCTGACCGTGGCCGCCGCGGTCGGCGCCGCCCTGAAGACCTACGACGCCGACCGCGACTAGGTCAGGCCCGGCCGAGGAACGCCAGCATGCGGGTCTGGTCGTCGGCGTCCGGTGCGGCCGCCAGCTCGGGCCCGAAGAACCCGGGCCGCCGGACGACGTGCTCGCGTGCCCAGTCGAACGACGCCGCCACCAGCGGCGGCGGCAGGTCGACCGGCAGGCCGAGCGCGTGCCCGATGTCCCAGGTGTGCGCCGTGAGGTCGGTGACCAGCAGGGCCATCAGGCCCACGACCGGGACATCACCCATTCCGGTGATGGTGGCCGTCCGGCCCAGTTCCGCGCCGGACGGCACGAAGCGGGCCGACCGCCAGGCCGCCACGGGGTCGTCGCCCGCCATCACCGCCGGGTGGGGCATGCCCGGGGCGCCGTCGCGTGCCGGGTCCGCACCGCCGGTCGCCCACGCACGCAGCTGGTGCTGGCCCCAGACGGCGTGGCCCGCGACGTCGCGGACCGTCCATTCGCGGCACATCGACGGCCGGTCCCAGCCGTCCGGGGGCACCGCCGCCAGCATCGCGCCGAACTCGTCCTGTGCTCGTGTGTACAGCTCCATGCACCGAGGACGAACGGGCCCGGCGCGACTCGACATGTGACATGGTGGATGTCGTGACCGACGACGTTCGTGCCCTCGCACGGCACTACTCCGAAGCGGCGGACACCTACGAGCGCACCTGGGCAGGCGCCCTCCACCCGGTCAGCCGCAAGCTGATGGAACGGCTGCCGCTGGCGGGGGCGCGCCGCGTCCTGGACGTGGGCACCGGGGTCGGGACGCTCCTCCCCGCGCTGCGGGAGGCGGCGCCGGACGCGCTCGTCGCCGGGATCGACCGGTCGCCCGGCATGATCGCGCGGGCGCCCGCCGACTTCCCGCGCGTGATCACCGACGCGACCCGGCTGCCGTTCGCGGACGGCGCGTTCGACGTCGCCGTGGCCGCGTTCATGCTGTTCCACCTGCCCGAGCCCGCCGACGGGCTGCGGGAGGCGCACCGCGTGCTCGCCGACGGCGGCGTGCTCGGCCTCGCGACCTGGGGGCCGGACCAGCAGATGAAGGCCGTCGACGTCTGGCTCGAGGAGCTGGACCGGCACGGCGCGCCGCGGGAGGAGTCGCTGCTCGCCAACCACGACGTGGTCGACTCGCCGGAGAAGGTCGCCGAGCTGGTCACCGCGGCGGGGTTCGTGGACGCGGACATGCGGGCCGTCGACTGGGAGTTCCGGCCGACGCGCGAGGAGTTCGTGGTGCGCTACACCGGGCTCGGGTACCCGGCGCGCCGGTACGCGGGGCTGCCGGAGGCGGCACGTGCGGAGTTCCTCGAGGCCGCCAGGGCCCGGCTGGCGCAGCTGGGGCCGGAGGACTTCGTCCAGCGCCGGATGATCGTCACCGGGGTCGCGACTGCCCGACGTTCGGCGGCTTGACGCGAAACTTACTCACGAGTACATCTTGAGGCGGCCCGGACCAACGGAGGTCGCCATGCGCCGTCGACGTCTGCTCGGATCACTCGCCGCGGTGCTCACCGCCGCCGCGCTCGGCCTGCCGGTGCCCAGCGCACAGGCCGCGCCACCGGATGTCGCCGCGCTCGACGGTGCGTGTGTCGCGCTCAAGGCGCCGAGCGGCAAGTTCGTGGTCCGCAACGCGCTGGGCGGCTACCAGGCCACCGGCGGCGCCGCCTCGCAGCCGTTCCGGCTGCAAGGCACCGGTCCCGCGACCTACCTGCTGTACGGCACGGGCAACGACTTCCTCGGCCAGGGCCTCGGCACGCTGGGCGTGCTGACCGCACGTGCCGCGAGCGCCGACACGAACTGGCGGCTGACCGCCGCCGGGGACGCGGTGACGATCACGGCCGTCGCCGCGAACCGGCAGCTCGCCGTGGACCCGCTGCTCAAGACGCTCGCGCTGCGGTCCACCGCCACCCCGTTCACGCTCGTGCCGGCGGCGGGCTGCGCGACCGCGCCCGAGGCCGAGCTGAACATCACCGGCGAACCGTTCACCGGCACCGTGAACGGCGAGGTTCGAGGCCTCGCCGACCTGCACAGCCACCTGACCGCGTACGAGTTCATCGGCGGCGACATCCACTGCGGCGCCCCGTTCAGCCAGTACGGCATCACCGCGGCGCTCGTCGACTGCCCCGACCACGAACCACACGGCCTCGGCGCCTGGTGGGAGAACCTCGCGGGCGGCGGCTACCCGACGTTCACGCACGACACGACCGGGTGGCCGACGTTCAAGGACTGGCCCAAGCACAACTCGTGGACCCACGAGGCCATGTACTACCGGTGGCTGGAGCGCGCCTGGCGCGGCGGCCTGCGGGTCTACACGAACCTGTTCGTGAACAACGAGGCCCTGTGCCGGATCTACCCGATCAAGTCCAACCCGTGCGACGACATGGCGTCGATCCGCCTGCAGGCGCAACGGATCCACGAGCTGGAGGACTTCATCGACACCCAGCACGGCGGGCCCGGCCGCGGCTGGTTCCGGATCGTGCGCGACCCCGCGGAGGCCCGGTCGGTGATCGAACAGGGCAAGCTCGCGGTGGTGCTGGGTGTCGAGGTGTCGCAGCCGTTCGGGTGCGGCATCCGCAACGGGACCCCGCTGTGCGACCGCGCGGACATCGACGCGGGCCTCGACGAGCTGTACGACCTCGGCGTGCGGCGGATGTTCGTGTGCCACAAGTTCGACAACGCGCTGTGCGGCGTGCGGTTCGACGAAGGCGCCGCCGGCACGATCATCAACGCCGCCAACTTCGCGTCCACCGGCCGGTTCTGGCAGGTCGAGCAGTGCCCGACGGCGGCGCACGACAACACCATCCAGTTCGAGAGCGACCTGCTCTCCGGTCCGCTGGCGGCGCTGCTGCCACCCGGTGTGACCCTCCCCGTCTACCCGAGCGCACCGCACTGCAACGTCAACGGGCTCACCGAGCTGGGCGCGTACGCCATGCAGGGCATGATGGACCGCGGGATGCTCATCGACATCGACCACATGAGCGCCAAGGCGACCGGCCAGGCGCTCGACCTGCTCGAGTCGCGGAACTACCCGGGCGTGATCTCCAGCCACTCGTGGGTCGACCCGAGCTACTACCCGCGGATCTACGCGCTGGGTGGCATGGCCGTTCCGTACGGCTGGGGCACCGAGCAGTTCCTCGGCGAGTGGCGGTCGATGAAGGCCGCGGCGGGCCCCGGCGCCGACTTCGGTTTCGGCGCGGGCTTCGACACCGGCGGGTTCGGCCACCAGCCGCCGCCCCGCCCCGGCTCTGCTGTCCAGTACCCGTTCACCACGTTCGACGGCGGCTCCACTGTGGACCGCCAGCGGACGGGGGAGCGGGTGTTCGACGTGAACACCGACGGGCTCGCGCACTACGGCCTGCTGCCGGACTGGCTGGAGGACCTGCGGATCGTCGCCGGACCGGACGGGCAGGCCGTCGTGTCCGACATGAGCAGGGGCGCGGAGGTGTACCTGCGGACCTGGAGCCGCGTGGCCGGGCCCTGATCGGGTAATCATGGAGGCATGGCTGTCACCGCCCATGCCGAGACCGAACGCAAGTACGAGGCCGCCCCGCGCACCGAGCTGCCTGCGTGGACGGACGTCCCCGGGGTCAGCGAGGTGCGCGGGCCACGCACGGAACACCTGTCGGCCGTCTACTTCGACACCGCCGACCAGCGGCTCGCCCGGTACGGCGCCACGCTGCGCAGGCGCACGGGTGGCGAGGACGCGGGCTGGCACCTCAAGGTGCCCGCCGGGCCGGACTCGCGCACCGAGCTGCGGCTGCCGCTGGACGACCGGCCGGAGCGCGCGACGAACGCGCCGCCGGACGAGCTGGCGGACCTGACGACCGCGATGACCCGCGGCGCCCCGCTGCGCCCGGTCGCCCAGCTCAAGACGCACCGCCGCGTGTGGGACCTGCTGGGGGACGGCGGGCGGCCGCTCGCCGAGGTGACCGACGACCGGGTCACCGCGACCCGGCTCGACGGATCGTCCAATGTGGAGGAATGGCGGGAGCTGGAGGTCGAGCTGGCCGACCCGGCCGCGCACGGCGTGCTGGCGGGTGCGGAGAAGGTGCTCCGCAAGGCGGGCATCAAGCGGGCCGGGCACAGCTCGAAGCTGGGGCGGCTCGTGCCGCCGCCCGCGGCCGTCGCGTTCGACGCGAAGGGCACCGCGGGGGAGGCCGTGCTCGCCTACGTGCGGGCCCAGTACGACGTGCTGGTGCGCCAGGACCTGGCCGTCCGCCGGGAGCAACCCGACGGTGTGCACCGGATGCGGGTCGCGGCGCGTCGGCTGCGGGCGGCACTGCGCGTGTACCGGCGCCTCCTGCCGGACACGTCGCGCCTGCGTGCCGACCTGCGGTGGCTCGGCAGGCGGCTCGCGGACGCGCGGGACCTGGAGGTGCAGGAGGCGCACCTGACCTCGGCCGTGGCCGCCCTGCCCGCGGAACTGGTCGTCGGGCCGGTGTCCGCGCGGCTGACCAGGCACTTCTCGCCCGCGGCCGCGGCGGCGCAGGAGGCCGTGACGGCCACGCTGGCGGACAGGCGGTACCGCCGCGTGCTCGACGACCTCGCGCGGCTACTGGCCGACCCCGACCTGCCGAAGCGCGCGTCGCGTCCCGCGGCGAAGGAACTGCCGAAGCACCTGCGGCGGGCGTACCGGAAGACGAAGCGCCGCCTGGCGGACGGCACGCTGCACCGCGCCAGGAAGGCGGGCAAGCGGTACCGGTACGGGCTGGAGGTGGCGGAACCGGCCGTCGGCACGCCGGCGCGCACGGCACGGAAGCGGGCGAAGGACTTCACCAAGGTGCTCGGCGAGCACCAGGACGGCACGATCGTCCAGCCCGTGCTGCGTGACCTGGGCATGCAGGCCCACATGGCGGGCGAGAACGGGTTCACCTACGGGCTGCTGCTGGAGCGGGAACGGGCCCGTTGCGCGCGCGTGGCGGAGGTGTACCCGGCGTACTGGCGGCGTTTGCGGAAGGCGCGCCCGTGGAATGCATGAGGCATGCATGAGTCACGTCTCGCGAACCTGCTGGGGGCCTGCGGCCTCGCGGTCGCCGACCTGACGCTGCGGAACGTGACGACCCGGCTGAGCGCGAGCGGCGCCGCCGCGGTCGTGGTGCTGGCGTCCGGGCCGGTCAGCGGCACCGAGCTGGGCAGGCAGGTCGGGCTGACGCAGTCGGCGGCCACCAGGCTGGTCGACACGCTGGTCAGCGCGGGGCTGGCGGAACGGTCGTCGCGGGCGGGCCGGGTCGTGCTCGTGGGTCTCACCCCCGCGGGCCGCCGCGCGGCGGAGGAACTGCTGGCGGCACGGGCGGTGGTGCTGACCGACGTGTTGTCGGCCCTGTCCGCCGACGAGCGGGCGCGGCTCGGCGGGCTGCTGGAGAAGCTGCTCACCAGGCTGTACGGGGACATCGGCAGCGCCGACCTGCTGTGCAGGCTGTGCGACCGGGCCGCGTGCACGACCGGCGGGACCTGCCCGGTCGGCCAGGCCGCGCGGAGCTGACGTGGGTGCGCTGCTCGCGCTCGCGTCGGCGCTGGCGTACGGGGTCGCCGACTACGTGGGCGGGGTCCTGTCCCGCCGCGCGCACTTCGGGACCGTGGCGTTCGCCGGCCAGGTCGGCGGGCTGCTGTTCGTGCTGGCGGTGGCGCCGTTCGTGCCCGCCCACGTCGGGTGGGACGGGCTCGCGTGGGGTGCGCTGTCCGGGGTCGGCACCGGCGTCGGCATGCTGTTCCTGTACCGCGGCATCAGCCGCGGCGCCATGTCCGTCGTGGTGCCGGTCAGCGCGGTCGGCGGGGTCGCACTGCCGGTGCTGGTCGGCGTGGCACTGCTCGGTGACCGCCCTTCCGCGCTCGCGTGGGCGGGGATCGTGGCGGCCGTGCCCGCGTTGTGGCTGGTCGCGCGCACCCCGGGGCCCGCGAAGCCGGCGGGGCTGACCGACGCGCTGCTCGCCAGCGTCGGCATCGCCGTGCAGTACCTGGCACTGGCCCAGGCCGACGCGGGCCTGTGGGCGGTGGTGGCGGGCCGGGTGGCGGCCGCGCTCGTGGTGCTGCCCGCGGTGCGACGGCCGGTGACGGCAGTGGCGCCCGCCGCGGCGTGCGGTGCCATGGCCGCGCTCGCGCTGACGTGCTACCTGCTCGCGACGTGGCACCAGCTCGTGACCGTGGCGGTCGTGCTGTCGTCGCTGTACCCGGCCATCCCGGTGCTGCTCGGGGTGACGCTGCTGCGTGAGCGGTTGAGCGGGTGGCAGGTCGCCGGGCTGGCCGGGGCGGGCGCCGCGATCGGGTTGCTCGTCATCGGGTGACGGCCTCTGACCTGCGGCTTGTGGAGAATGTAGTCAGGACTTAGCCACGTGTCCGATCATCAGCCCCGGTGTGCCGGGGCCCTGGGGGTGCCCCGGCGCACCCCGTTCTGCCGGTGGCCCGGGGGCGTGCCCGGGGCCTTGGCGTGGTGACCCGGTGTGCTGCCGCCCGGGGTTGCGGTGTTCCCGGCTCCGTGGGTGGTGATGTCGCGGCGTGATCAGGCCCGCTTCGCGGGCCGGGCATGGGCGCAGGCGCGCAGCGATAGTTGCCTTCCAGGACAGCCGGGCCCGCGCTCGCACAGCCGAGCCCACCCCTAGCCGAGCCCGCCCACGGCCAGGCCGTGCCGGACAAAACAGGTGCGGTCGTCGCTGGTGCGGCAGTTCGCCGCGTCGTTGGGGCTCGACTGCGTGTCGTTGCTGGGTACGCAACTCGCGCCCGAGGACCTCATGGGGGTGCCGAGGATCGTCGGCGGGCGCAGCCAGTTCTGCCCGCCAGAGCAGATCGCGCGGGACACCCCTGGTTCGACGAGCACGTCCGCGTCCCGGAACCGAAGCGCAGTCACGCACGGGCGTCGCGACGTCAGTCCGCCACCCCGGGCAAGCTCCGGCCGGAGGACCTGTCACAGCGCGCGATGTTCGGCGTCGTGCTGGACACGTCCGGGTCGATGGACACGCAACTGCTCGGCAAGGCACTGGGTGCGATCGCGTCGTACGCCATGGCACGCGACGTCCCGGCCGCCAGGGTCGTGTTCTGCGACGCGGTCGCCCACGACGCCGGCTACCTCGCCCCGTCCGACATCGCGGGCACCGTGAAGGTGCGCGGCCGCGGCGGCACCGTGCTGCAGCCGGGGGTGCGGCTGCTCGAACAGGCGCCGGACTTCCCGGCCGGCGGCCCGCTCCTGGTGATCACCGACGGCGTCTGCGACGTGGTGCGGGTGCGCCGCGAGCACGCGTTCCTGATCCCCGCCGGTGTGCGGCTCCCGTTCACCCCGCGCGGGCCCGTGTTCCGGGTCAGCTGACCGGGTGCACGGCGCCACTGGACAAAACATGGACACATCGGCGGAATCCCGGACCGGTTCCGGCGATCGCTTGCCGAGGGTCAAATGCCGTGGGCATCCTGAATGGAACGACTTCGGGGGTGAGCAGCATGGCGGACGAGCAGGCCACCGACGAGCACAAGACGATCTGTGCGGTGGACATCGAGGGCTTCGGCGGCGGTGACCGGACCCGGCCGAACTACGTCGCACTTCGCGAGGGCATGTACGCCGCCGTCGAGGACGCCTTCCACCGGTCGGACATCCCGTGGGAGAACTGCTACCACGAAGGCGCGGGCGACAGCATCCTCGCGCTCGCCCCGTCAACTGTCGGCAAGGCGACGTTCGCCGCGAACCTGCCGACGGCACTTGTCTCCGCCCTGCGGGCGCACAACGCGGAACACCCGCCGGAGGAACGGCTACGGTTGCGCATGGCACTGCACGCGGGCGAGATCACCCGGCATGCCCGCGGCGTCACCGGCACGGCCATCATCCACGCCGCCCGCCTGCTCGACGCGCCGCCGCTCAAGGAGGCGTTACGCACCTCGACCGGCCTGCTCGCCGTGATCGCCTCGGCCTGGTTCTACGACGAGGTCATCCGCCAGCGCCCCGAGAACGCCCCGGAGGAGTACGTGCGGTTCGACGTGACCGTCAAGGAGACCACCGGGATCGGCTGGATCCGCCTGCCGGACGGGGCACGCCCGGAACCGCCGGGACCGCGCGAGATCGAGAAGCGCGAGGAGACCGCGCCCGCCAACGGCGGCACGTCCTTCGTCGTGGTCACGCCGGTCATGCGACCGGCGTCGCCGGAGTTCTACCAGGTGGTCGACGCGATCGAGGCGATCCCCTGCATGCAGGGCGAGCACAGCCGTTCGTTCGTCATCGACCAGCTGCGGTTCGCGGGCGCCATCCGCTACTTCCCGAACCGCAGGGCGCACGTCACGAGCATCCTGCGCACCTGCCTGGACTTCGAGGACGGCGTCGTCCAACTGGTCAGCGCGATCTCCGAACAGGAACCGAGTGGCTCACTGCCGTTGAACCGCCTCGTCTCGTTGCTGGGCAACGGCACGTAGGGGCCCGGGGACTGGACAAATCAAGGACAGATCGCGCTTCCGGGGAGATCGGCCGCGCCGCGGCTTGCCGACGTGAAACGGCGTGGGCATCCTGGACGAACCTGCCCACGAGGCGCAACATGATCGCTATCCTGCGCCCGCGGGACGTCCAGCGCGGTGGTGCGGGAAGGAGCGGCTCCAGTGACGTCGAGTAGTGCCGGCGGACCGTTGTGGCCGCTGGTGAAGGCGATGCAGTCGCTGCCATGCCTGACCTCGCAGCAGGACCGCAACTTCGTCGTCCGCCTCCTGATCGACCGGCTCGGCCCGTTGCAGATCGACGAGAGCCCGCGAATCGGCCCGCACGTGCTGAGCATCGTCGAGGTCTGCGCCCGCCGATCGGACGGTCTGGCCGCGCTGTTGGACATTCTCGGTGAACTTGACGAAGGCACCATTCACATGCGAGAGGTTGCGCGCATAATCGCTGAGCGCGACGCCTCGGAGCTGTGGCCGGAGGAGGAACGAGAAAGGCTCTTCGCCTTGCTGTCAGGGATGATCTTCAAGGATCTGGTGGACCTGTACGGGCAGGTCGCCGGTCTGGGTGCGCCCGAACTCCCTGCGGAAACCACCTATCGCGACGTGTTCGCGACGTTGGAGAGCCTGAACGCGGAACCGGACGGGCTGCCGAAACCGGTCGTGTTCGTCGAACACCTCGCCAAGGGCCGCAGGCCCGAACTCGCGAACGAGCTGCGCAGGTGGGCCGACCGGCAGGCGAACCGGCTCGGCGTGGTCACCCAGCTGCAGGCGCTGCGCCGCGCGTTCGCCGCGCCGTCACCGGGTCCGCCGCCCGGAGCACCCGCCTACGTCGTGCTGTTGTTGCGCCGCACGGGGCTCGCGCACGACACCTACCAGCTCTCCCACTGGTCACAGCTCGACCTGTCCGACGGGTGGCACCCGGAACGCGGCGAGGACGTCACCGGTACGCTCGACGAGATCAAACGCCGCGTCGCCGAACTGATCGAGGACGTGGAGACGAAGTGGGCGAGGTTCCAGCCCGCGATCCACATCGAGGCGGTCCTGTCCGACGAGTTGCTGAACCTCGACATCGAGCAGTGGTCGTGGGAGGTGGAGAGCGCGTTGCCGGAGCTGCCCATCGGCTGCCGGTACGTGTTCGCGATCCGTTCCCTGGAACGCATGCAGAAAGGGCAATGGCACCGCCCGTGGCACGTGCGCTGGTCGGTGCTCACCGGCCAGATCGCCGACTCCGGTGCCGTCGAACGGGAATCGGTGCGGTGGGTCGCGGAGGGCGACGCGATCCGCAAGCTCATCGTCGATTTCGAGAACAACCCCAACCTGGTCGCACTCGTCCTCCGCGAACCACCGATGGGCAGCGCCGAGATCTCGGTCGGTCTGCGTGCCGGCGTGCCGGTCGTCATGTGGGACCGCGAGGACGGCGTTTCGGAGGAATTCTTGGCAACCGTCCGGCACCTGCTCCACAACGACGAGTCGGCCTCGGTCCTGCAGCGGATCAAACACCTGCGGACCACCGCGTACGAGTCGCACCCCGGTCACATCGGCCACCACCTGGCGGTGATGTGGGACGACCCGGAACGCCTCGTCGTGCCACCCGGTGAGGTGAGCGTGGCATGAGCGCTGTGCCGAACGAGCCGTTGCCGGTGGACTGGCACGTGTACCGGGGCACCGGCGCCCCCGGCTTCGTCGACGAACTGCCCGCACCGCCACCGTGGCGGCGGTTCGCGGGCGAACCCGTGTGCGCGGCGCCCGAGGACGACGGCGGGGAGACCGACCGGCGGATCGGCGGCGTGCCCGGCGTCGGCCGGGTGCCGCACCCGCACGAGATCGCGATGGTCAACGCGGCGATCTACCTGCGCAGGCCGCTGCTGGTGACGGGCAGGCCCGGCACCGGGAAGTCCAGCCTCGCCTACCTGATCTCCCGCGAGCTGGGGCTCGGGCCGGTGCTGCGGTGGTCCATCACGTCTCGCACCGCGCTCAAGGACGGCCTCTACCTCTACGACGCCATCGGCCGCGTGCAGGAGATCAACGCGCGGCGCGGGGAAGAACCCGACATCGGCGAGTTCGTGCACCTCGGCCCGCTCGGCACCGCGCTCCTGCCGTACGAGCGGCCACGCGTGCTCCTGATCGACGAGCTCGACAAGAGCGACATCGACCTGCCGAACGACCTGCTGAACGTCTTCGAGGACGGCGAGTACGAGATCCCCGAGCTGACGCGGCTCGCGAGCAGGCACCCCGAGGTCACGGTGCTGACCGGCGACCCGGACGGCACCGCGGTGGTGCGGCGCGGCCGGGTGCGGACCCGCGCGTTCCCCATCGTCATCATCACCAGCAACGGGGAACGGGAGTTCCCCGCGCCGTTCCTGCGCCGCTGCCTGAAACTGCACGTCGAACCGCCCACGCCGCAACAGCTCGGCGCGATGGTGGCCGCGCAGTTCGGTGCGGTCGACGGGATCGACCGGGTCGACGTCGCCCGCCTGATCGCCGACTTCACCGCGCGGAGCGAGGCGACCGGCGGGCTCGCCTCCGACCAGCTGCTCAACGCCGTGCACCTCGCGGTGGAGCTCGCGACCTCCGGGGCGTACCAGCCCGACCACGACTGGCAGGAGCTGCTCACCGCGATCTGGCACCCGCTGTCCTCGTCCGTCACGGAGACCTGATGAGCGGTCTGCCACTGGACGATTCGCCGGACGGCGCTCCCGGGCTCGCCTCGGGGGTGTTCCCGCACTTCGAGGATGGGGACGCCCCCGAGGTGCCCCGCCTGACCACCGGCGATCTGGAGTGGCACGAGGTCCGCGACGCGCTGTGGCTCGCGCGCACGCTGCGGCCCGCCCCGCCCGACGGGGACCACCGCGAACCGCCCGCCCCGGACGGGGAGCCCGGGCCGCCGGAGGTCCCGGCCGGGCCGCCGCCGCGCACCGACGGCCAGGCCACCGCGCCGGACCAGCCGGAGCGGCCCGGGGCGCCGGAGGCGCGCAGGCAGCAGGAAGCGCCCGAGGACGGGCGCGAGCCCGCGCACCAGGACTGGCAGGTCGGCAGGCCGCACCCGGTCCGCGCGGCCGTGTTCGACCGCAACGCCGCCGCCGAGACGGCGCCGCTGACGTGGCCCGCCGCCCCCGCGCTGGAGAACCGGCGGCAGATCGCCAAGGCGCTGCGGCCGCTGGGCAGGCGGGTGAACTCGCCGTGGCAGCAGGAGCTGGACGAGGAAGCGACGGCGGAGCGGGCGGTGCAGGACCGGATGTGGGTCCCCGCGTTCCGCCCCGCGCGGGCGCGCCGGTTCGACCTGGTCGTCGTGATCGACACGGCGGGCGCGGCGGACGTGTGGCAGCAACAGGTCGACGAGCTGTGCGACCTGTTCCGCCGCCAGGGCGCGTTCCGCGACGTGCGCACGCTGCTGGTCGACGGCTCGGTGTCCGACGAGGAGGACGTGCTGCTGCGCACGCCCGGCCCGGACGGCGTGGTGCGGGACTGGCGGGACCAGATCGACCCGACCGGGCGAACCGTTTTCGTCGTGCTCACCGACGGTATCGGCGCGGGGTGGCGTTCCGACGCCGTCACCCGCGTGGTGGCCTCGTGGGCGCGGCACACGCCGACCGCGATCGTCAACCTGCTGCCGGAACGCCTGTGGCACTGGAGCGGGCTGACGCCGCGCCGGGTGCGGCTGCGTGCCGGCAGTCCCGGCGCGCCCAACGCGCGGCTGCGGGTGCGGAGCGAGGCGGGCGCCCCGTTCGCGGCGGACGGGGCGGTGCCGATCCCGGTGCTGAGCCTCGAGCCCGCGTTCTGGGCCAACTGGGCGACATTGCTCGGCACCCCGGGCGCGGGGTGGGTGGACAGCACGAGCGTGTTCGTCGAACCCGGCGCGCCGGTCGCCGATCCCCTCGTCGTGCCCGCCGAGCCGCCCGCCGAACTGGCGCCGAGGGAACGCGTGTTGCGTTTCCGCACGTTCGCGTCCGCGTCGGCGTTCCAGCTCGCGACATTGCTCGCCGCGGTGCCGTTGTCGATGCCGACCATCAAGCTCGTGCAACGGGTGATGCTGCCCAGCGCGGACATTTCCGCCATTGCCGAGGTGGTGCTCGGCGGGTTGTTGCGGAAAACGTCGATGAAACCGGACCCCGCGGCGCAGGCGGACGGGGTCGGCTACGAGTTCCACAAAGGCGTGCGCGCGGAACTGCTGGCGGCGGGCCGGCGCGGTGACACAATTCGGGTGGCGCGGCTGATCGCCGGTTACCTGGGCGCGCGAAATCCGGTGCTGCGCAATTTCCGGGAGGCGCTCGACGACCCGGAGCGCACGCCCGACCCCGAGGTGACCGAGGAGAACCGCCCCTATCTGCGGGTGCAGGAGGCGGTGTTCCGCGCGTTGTCCGGGCGATATGCGCTGCGCGCCGCGCGGCTGCGCCGCAAACGCAGGGTCGAACCACCGCCGCCCGGCGACGGGGACGGCCAGGACAGTATGCTGCCCCGGCCGGATCAGTCCAAGCACCACGAGTCCGACACCGCGACGCCCGCCGCTTTCGAAGGAGACAACACGATGTCTGCCCCGGGATCGAGTCAGCCGGAAGGTCGCACAATGGTGCGTCAACCGCAGATCTGGGGCGCGGTGCCGCTGCGGAATCCCGATTTCGTCGGCCGCGAGCCGCTGCTGGAACAACTGCGCAAGCGGCTCGCCGAACCCGGGGAGAGCGCGACCGCGGTGCTGCCGGAGGCGCTGCACGGCATGGGCGGTGTCGGCAAATCGCAAAGCGTCGTCGAATACATTTACCGGCACGTCGCGGAATACGACATCGTGTGGTGGATCCCGGCCGAGCACACGACCCAGATCCGGTCGAGTTTCGTCGAGCTGGCGAAACGGCTCGGTATCAAGGCGGGTAGTGCCGAGACCGCCGTTCCCGCGGTGCTGGAAATGCTGCGCAGCGGTATTCCGGACCGGAAGTGGATTCTCGTCTTCGACAACGCGGAGCACCCGGACGTGGTGCGCCCGTTCCTGCCCGCCGGTTCCGGGCACGTCGTGGTGACCTCGCGCAATGCCGAGTGGGCCGGCGTGGCCCGCACCGTCGAGGTGGATTTGTTCACTCGATCGGAGAGCATTGAGTTGCTGCGGCGCAGGGGCGGTGGCACTATCTCCGACGAAGACGCCGACCGTCTCGCTGAGTCGCTCGGTGACCTTCCGCTTGCGGTCGAACAGGCGGCGGCGTGGCGTGCGCAGACCGGTATGCCAGTCGCCGAGTACGTCGACCTACTCGAGAAGAACAGTGCTGAGCTGCTGAAGGCTGGCGCGACCGGCGAATACGAGTTGTCGGTGGCGGCGGCCTGGAACGTGCCTCTCAACCGGTTGCGAACCGACCGGCGAGCCGCGTTGGAGCTCCTACAGGTGTGCGCGTTCTTCAGCCCGGAACCGATCGCGCGCAGCCTGTTCACCGGCGTGCGTGGCGCTCCGGTGCCACCGTCGTTGGCGGAGGCGCTCGCGGACCCGATCAAGCTCAACTCGGCGATCCGCGAGATCCACCGCTACAGCCTCGCGAAGATCGACCACGCACGCAACACGATCCAACTACACCGATTGGTGCAAGCAGTCTTGCGTGATCAGCTCGACAAATCCAAGTGGGAGGACACCCGCCACGCGGTCCACCTCATGCTCGTGAACGGGGACCCCGGGGATCCGGCCAACGCCGTCAACTGGCCCGTGTACGCGGACCTGCTGCCGCACGCGACCAACTCCAGGGCCGTGGACTGCGAGGACAGCTGGGTCCGGACGATGGTCACGAACCTCGTCCAGTACCTCCTCGCCGTCGGTGACTACCAGGGCGCGCTCACCCTCGCGGAGGACGCGCGCGGGTCGTGGACGACCACCCTCGGCCCCACCCACGTCGACACCCTCGCCATGGGCCGCCACATGGCCAACGCGCTGCGCCGCGTCGGCCGGAACAAGGAGGCCAGCGATCTCAGCGCCGACGTCTACGCGTTGATGCGGGAGCACCTCGGCGACGACGACGAGGCCACGATCGCCATGGGCAACGCCAACGCGTTCGTCCACGAGGTCGAGGGCCAGCTCTACGACAAGCGCGACACCGCCAAGACCACACTGGACAGCGCGCGCAGGGTGCTCGGCGAGGACGACCCCTCCACCCTGATCTACGCCAACAACTACGCGGCCACGCTGCGGCTCGCCGGTGAGTTCTTCGCGGCTCGCGACCTCGACCAGCAGACGTTGCGCCGCCGCACCACGGTGCTCGGCGCCAACCACGCCGCCACGCTCAACACCCGCAGCGGGCTCGCGATGGACATCCGCGAGTGCGGCGCCTACGTCGAGGCCTGCGACATGCAGGAGGAGACCAGCGCGATCGCCACCGAGATCCTCGGGCGCGACCACCCGATGACCATCGGTGGCGACCGGTGCCTCGCGGTCGCCCGCCGCAAGGCCGGGCGGCACGAGCAGGCCATGGTGCTCACCGAGGACGTCTACAACCGCTACCGCCTCCGGCACGGCGAGGGCCACCTCGACACCGTGACCGCGATGATGGACATGACCACCGAACTGCGGCACGCGGGCGACCTCGGCAAGTCCCTCGAGTTCGGGCTTCGCGGCGTCCGGGACTTCGAGAAGGTCTACTACCCCGAGCACCCGTACGTGATGATCGCCCTGACCAACCTGGCCGTCACGCGCAGGCTCCTCGGCGACCTCGACGAGGCGCGCAACCTCAACGAGCGCGCCGTCGCCGGGCTGCTCGAGCGGCTCAACGAGGACCACCCGTACGTCATGGTGGCGCGGACGAACCTGGCGAGCGACCTCGCGGAGCTGGGTGAGGTGGAGAAGGCCCGGGTCATCGACGAGGACACGCTGGCCCGCAGCACGGCGAGGCTGGGTGCCGAGCACCCGAGCACGCTCGCCGTGGCGCACAACCTGTCGATCGACCTCAACCTGCTCGGTCAGTCCGAGGAGGCCGCCATCCTGCACACCAGGACGGCCGCGAGCTTCCGCACCGTGCTGGGCGAGGAGCACCCGGCGACGGTGGCGGCGAGCCAGAACGTCAGGGCGAACGTCGACACCGACACGATGCAGCTGTAACCGGCGCGAGCCACGCGACCAGTGCCAGCGGGTCAGGGCCTCGCCCGGTGAGTGCCCTGACCCGGCGGTGCACGGCCAGGGTCAGTTCCGGGTGCCGCAGCAGTGGCGCGGCGTCCCTGCCCTGCGCGTCGAGGGACAGGCCGAGTCCGACCCACGCCTGGACGTCGTCCGGGTCGGTCGTCAGGTGCCGGTGGTAGGCCTGCGCCGCGCTGTCGGCGTCGCCGGTGCAGAACGCGGCGTCCGCGTACGGCGTCGTGCCGGGCAGGGTGTTCCTGCCGCGGGTCAGCGACGTGAACATGCCGGGGTCGATCGCCTTGGCGCGCAACAGGTTCCGCCGGTTCGCGGGCAGCCGCGTGCTGTCGTCGGGGATGATCCGCGTGCGGTCCTGCCACGGCGGTGGCGGGCGGTCGGCGCACCACGCGGCGGCCACCGCGTCGACCGTGGCCGGGTCGGGGTGCGCGTGCCGCAGCCGCCACAGCGCCCGGTGGTCGTCGACCATCGCGGTGACCACTGTGGACAGTAGAGGTGGCACGGGGGCCGCCTCGCACTCCGTGAGCCGGGCCGAGACGATCTCGACCAGTGTGCGGCCCGCGTTCGTCAGGTGCGGGTCCGCCGCCAGCGTCTCGAGGGTGTGCCGGACCTGGGTGCGCCGGTGCGCGATGCTGAAGGCGGCTCTCCCGTCCTCGCCCGTCGCGGCCGTCTCGGTGAGCCAGAACTCGACCCCGCAGGTGAACGCGTAGACGCCGTGGAGGACACCGGTGAGCGGGCGGGGGTCGTCCCGCCACGGCGCGAGGTAGCGCCGGGTGAGGTCGCCGTCGGTGAGCTTCGCCAGTCCCAGGACCGCGTTCAGCTTCGAGTGCTGCAGTTCGTGCACCAGCGCTTCGGCGAACTCGGCGGCGGACTCGCTGGCGGACAGCTGGACCCCGCCGAACGCGGCGGGTGACGACGCGCCGACCGTGTCGCTGCCCGGCTCTATCGGCACCAGCACACGCAGCCCGGTCGCGAGCTCCCGCGCGTACGGCCGGTGGTCGCGGGTCAGGATGTGCCACGCCTCGTCGACGAGCTTGCGCCACTCGGCCAGGTCGACGTCCGTCAGTTCCGCGGGCGGGCGCGGGGTGCCGAACCCGTGGTAGGGGTCGTGGTGGTCGAGCCACGCGCTGAGCGTGAGGCCGTGGCTGGTGCTGACGTGCCGCCGTGCCGGGGTGAACGCCTCGTCCGAGCCGTCGAGCGGGATCGACACCGAAGGGCCGACCACGATGCGGGCGTCGATGCCCGCGCCGGCCACGTCGACCGCGCCGACGGGGAACGAGCCGGGGATCCTGGCGTGCCCGACGGTCGGCAGCGAGACGATCCCGTGCCAGACCGGCACCCGCAGCGTGCGTGCCAGACCGGTGCGCACCGCCGCCGCCGCGGCGATCGCGTGCAGGTAGCCGAGTTCCGGCCACGGCCGGTCGTTGCCGGGACGGGTGTGGTATAGCGCCCTGGTCAGCCACACGCCGACCGCGGGGTGCATGAGGATGTCCGCCATCGCGGCGGGGTCACGGGAATCGGCTTCGGCGAGCACCGCCCAGGCCGCCTCCGGGGCGACGTTCCCGCCCACGGCCGCGGGGTTCGCCTGGAGCTGGTCGAGCAGTGCGCGCAATGCCAGCCGTCGGTGGCTGTGCTGTGCTGCCTCGAGCAGCCGCATGGTGTCGTCCGTGATCGGACCGGAACACACCTCGTCGAACGTTGCCCGGGTCAGTTGGTGAGTGAACAGCGTGTCCCCAACCAGATCAGCTGTCGTTACTGTTCCTGTCCCTGAAGCTCGTTGCCGGTGTTCCACGCGGCGGCTTCGTACAGGTCCTCCAGGGCCGTGACCAGCTCGGATGTTCTCATGACACGCAGCTCGGCGAGTGGGACCGAGGTCAGGTCGACCAATTGCGAGTCCAGATCAGCATCCGTCAGGTTTGCCATGCCGCCTCCCCGAACTGTCGCAGGTCTACGCCAATTGTAGCCGTTGACAACCGCTTTCCCGCCAGGATTCCCGGTCCTGGAACGGCCCGGCGACCCGGTTGTCCAGCTTTTGTCCTGTGCCCGGCGCCGGGTGTTTCAGTTCACGCAGGCGATCCCACCTGCGGTTATCGGTCGTTCACCGGACTCCTGGGCGACCTTGCGCACGGTCACCTTCCCAGCGTTCACGATTGGCTTCCCTGCGCCGGATCCGGTCGTGGTGCTCGGCGGGGGACCGGTCAGCAGGTGCTGCACGTACGCACGCACCTGCGCCGGGTCGACCTCGACCGCGCTGCCGTCCGACGGGGTCCGCAGGTCGATGCTGCCGGTGGGGATGGTGGAGAACTCGATGTCGTCGCCGGTCAGCGTGGCCAGCTGCGTCGCGAACGACATGAGGTCCCAGCCGGCGTCGAGCACGACGGACGTCGTGAGCGCCTCGACCAGCGCGCTGATCCTGGCGGGCGAGGTCAGCGTGCCCGAGCTGAACACCTGGTGCGCCATGCCCGCGAGGAACGCCTGCTGGCGGCGCACCCGGTCCAGGTCGCCGTTCGGGAGGCCGTGGCGCTGGCGCACGAACTTCAGCGCGTTCACGCCCGTCAGCGTCTGCCTGCCCGCCCGGAAGTCTGCGCCGGAGTAGGAGTCGTGCACTGCCTCGTTCAGGCACACGGGCACGCCGCCGACGGCCTTCGTCAGCTCGCTGAACCCGTACAGGCCGATCTCCGCGTAGTGGTCGACGGTGAGACCGGTCAGCGCGGACACCGTCGCGATCAGGGTCTTCCTGCCCTCGGTGGTGGACTCGCGCTCGACGGTCGCGTCGTCGGCGCCCTCGTCGCGCAGGCGGGCGGCGGCGTCGTTCTTCCCCCGCGCGTACGCGGAGTTCAGCTTGTGCGTGCCGAACCCGCCCGGGATGTCCACATAGGAATCGCGGGGGAGTGACAGCGCGAACGCCTTCTTCTCCGGGTCCGCCGGGATGTGCACCAGCACCATCGTGTCGGTGTTCTGCTCGCCCTCCGCCGCACCGGCGGACAGCGCGTCGAGGACGTCCTGGGGCAGCGGGTCGCCGTGCGTGTCGGTGCGGGAGTCGAGGCCCACCAGCAGGATGGTCTGTTCGGTGCGCGGGAGGTCGCGTGCCGAGGGCAGGTCGACCGGGTCCGCGGGCGGGCCCGCGGCGATGACGTCGTCGCGGACCACGTCCTGGTCGGCGCTCCGGTAGGTCCACCAGCCGAACCCGACGGCCGCCACGACGGCGGCCGACACGAGTGCCGCCAGTGCCCTCCCCGCCCACACCAGCATGTTCCCGACGTTATGGACCGATTCCGGCCGTGGTGCCTCTGTTCTGTAACAGCCGTCCGGCGGTCGTTTCGCGGAGACGTAACAGCCGGGGGGACCCGTGTGGCCGGACCGGCGCGGTCGTGGTCTCCTGTGCTCGTGCGCGGAACGGTGCGACGGGCGGTGGCCCTGTGCGGGCTCGTCCTGGCGCTGGTCGCGGGCTGCGCCACCCGGGGCGGGGTGGAGGTGGCGGGCCGGGCGAGCCAGGTCAGCCCGCCGCCGTCCCCGCCGACCCTGCCCAGCGGGACCCCGGTCTCCGCCGACCCGGTCGCGATCCTGCGGGCGGACCCCCAGGTCAGCCCCAAGATCAAGGCGAACCTGGTGCCGTGCGAGGGCGGCCAGTACCCGGCCGACGACCGGTACGTCGACCTCACCGGCGACGGTGCGGCGGAGCTGGTCGTGCTGCTGTTCGACTGCCACTCCGACCGGTACGCCAAGGCCGCCGCCGAGGGCGTCGTGGTGGTCCCGTTCCCCGGCTACGCGGTCTTCGTGTACGACCTGGCGACGGAACCGCCGACGCACCTGCTCGGCGTCGAGGGCCAGTCCATCGACGTGCTGCCGGGCAAGGACAAGGACCTCGTGCTGATCCGCGGCACGTGGTCGGCGGCGGACGACCCGTGCTGCCCGTTCGACCAGTCGGTGGTGCTCTACCGGTGGAACGGCTCGAGACTCGTCGAGGTGCCCAGGTGAGCGGAACTCGCGGCGCGAACCATCACCACCGCGGCACCGAGCCTGTGAGGGAGCCCCGATGATCGTGCTGTTGGTGGAGGACGACGACGTGATCCGGGAGGCCACGCAGCTCGCGTTGGAGCGCAACGGGTTCACCGTCGACGTGGCCGCCGACGGGCTCGCCGGGCTGGCCGCGTTCCGCGCGCGGCGGCCGGACGTGGCGCTGCTCGACATCATGCTGCCCGGCATGAACGGGGTGTCGCTGTGCCGCCAGATCCGCGAGGAGAGCCCGACCCCGGTGATCATGATGTCGGCCCGCGCGGACCCCGTCGACGTGGTGCTGGGGCTGGAGGCGGGCGCCGACGACTACGTCACCAAACCGTTCGACAGCACCGTGCTCGTGGCCCGGATCCGCGCCGTGGTGCGGCGGATGACCCGCGCGGCCGTGCCGTCGCAGAACGGGAGCGTGTTCGGTCCGCTCGAGGTCGACCGGGACGCGCTCGAGGTGCGCCTCGCAGGCAGGCCGGTGGAGCTGACGCCGACCGAGCTGCGGCTGCTGCTGTGCTTCGTCGACTCGCCGGGCACCGTGCTGACCAGGGACGTGCTGCTGGAACAGGTGTGGGACTACCAGTGGGGCGGCGACTCGCGGGTCGTGGACGTCCACGTGCAGCGGCTGCGCGCGAAGATCGGCCAGGACATGATCGAGACCGTGCGGGGCTTCGGGTACAAGCTCAAGAACACCGGCTCGTGAGGGTCTTCCCGCAGTCGCTGCGGTGGCGGCTGTCCGCCGTGATCGCGCTCGTCAGCGTCGTGCTCGCGGTGGCGCTGTCGCTGCTCGTGCGGTCGGAGTTCAGCCGGGCGCAGCTCGCCGACGCGCGGCGGGTGCAGGACGAGCGGATCCAGCTCGTCGTGCGGGACTACGGGCTGACCGGGCGCGCCGCGCTCGGCAGCCGGATCGGCGCCGCCGACGTGCCAGCCGAGTTGCTCGACGCGGTCCGCGGCGGCCGCCGCGCCACCTACCTGCAGCGCACGCCCGACGGCGCGTGGATCTGGGCGGCGGCCGAGACCGACGGGAAGGTGCTCTCGCTGCGCAGCAGCTACGCCGACCGCGACGCCACCCTCCGGCAGCTCGACAACGTGCTGGTCCTCGGCTCGGCGGCGGTGCTGGTGCTGGCGAGCGTGCTCGGCATCGTCCTCGGTGGACGGTTGTCGCGGCGGCTGCGCCGGGCCGCGGTGGCCGCGCGCCGGGTCGCGGACGGCGACGCGACACTCTCGGTCGGCGCGGAGATCGGCGACCGGCCGCGCGACGAGGCGACCGAGCTGGCGCAGGCGGTGGACGCGATGGCGGCGGCGCTGCGGGCGCGGCTGGTGGCCGAGCAGCGGGTGACCGCCGACATCGCGCACGAGCTGCGCACCCCGGTCACCGGCCTGGTGACGGCGGCCGAGCTGCTGCCCCCGTCACGGCCCGCCGAACTGGTGCGGGACCGCGTGACCGTGCTGCGGGCGCTGGTGGAGGACATCCTGGAGGTGGCGCGGCTCGACGCCGCCACCGAACGGGCGGAGCTGGTGGACGTGCCGCTGGGCGAGTTCGTGTCGCGGCGGGTGCCGTCGGCGGTCGTCAGGGACGCGGAGACGGTCCGCACCGATCCGCGCAGGCTCGAACGCGTGCTGGTGAACCTGCTGCAGAACGCGGAGCGGCACGGCGAGCCGCCCGTGGCGGTGACCGTCGAGGGCGCCACGATCCGGGTGCGGGACCACGGACCCGGGTTCCCGCCCGAGATCCTGGCCGAGGGACCGAGCCGGTTCCGCACCGCCGACCCCAACCGTTCCGACGGTCACGGGCTCGGATTGACCATCGCGTTGGCACAGGCACGCGTCCTGTCGGCCGAACTCACGCTCCGGAACGCGACCGATGGTGGAGCCGAGGTCGCGGTGGTACTACCGTCTGCGCCGTGAGTGATCGTGAAGAGCTGTTGGCACAGCTGGAGTTCTACTGGGATCACACCCTGTGGCCGCGCCTGCGCGGGCTCACGGACGAGGAGTGCTTCTGGGAACCCGTCCCGGGTTGCTGGTCCGTGCGCAAGCGCGCGGACGGCACGTGGTCGATGGACTGGGAGTGGCCGGCGCCCACGCCGGCCCCGGTCACCACGATCGCCTGGCGCCTCGCCCACATGGGCATCCAGACGCTGGGGATCAGGGCCAGCGCGCTGTTCGGCGACGGGTCGCTGACGGTGGAGACGGTCCGCTGGCCGCGCACCGCGGCGGAGGGCCTGCGTGCCCTGGCGACCCACTACGAGCACTGGCGGCGCGGCGCCCGCGTCCACGAGCCCGCGGACGAGGACTCGTTCACCACGCTGATCCTCCACATGAACCGCGAGATCATCCACTACGGCGCGGAGGTCGTGCTCATGCGCGACCTGTACCGGGCGGCACGGCGGCCCGCGGTCACCGCTCCCGCCTGAGCGCCGCTGCGATCGCCGGAACGTTCCGGTCGTGCCAGGGTGTGGGGAACCAGGGGTCCCGGCGCTGCGTCAGCGGTTCGCCACTCGGAACGGAGGAAGCCCGCGATGCAGCCACAGGTGCTCACCCAGCAGCGACCGCGGTCGGTGGACGGGGGTGTGGTCGCCAGGGCGGTCGGCGTGCTCCTGCTCCTGCCCGCCGCCGTGCTCACGATCATCACGCTCGTCGTCCCGACCGTGGGGACCGTCGGGACCAGCACGCGGAACGAGACGTTCCTGAGTGAGCGGGACGCCGAGGACGTCGGTTTCGACAACTTCGGCACCGTGCTGGGGGACGGCGGGTTCTGGCCCGCGCTGGGGTACGCGGTGTCGCTCGTGGTGCTGCCGATCCTCGCCGCCGTGGTCGTGGCGCCACTGCTCGCGGCGGCCGTGCACTGGGCGGGCGGCTGGGCGCGGGTGACCACGCGGGTGGTGCTGTCGCTCGCGGTGGTGGTGTTCTCGCCGGTGGCGCTCGGCATCGCGTGGCTGCGTGCGCTGCGGGACGAACCCGCGCTGCTGGCCGACCCCGACCTCGCGGGCGGCACGGTGCGGACCAGCGTGGCGCTGATGACGTTCGGCGTCGTGTGCGCGATCGGGGTGATGGTGTTCCTGCCCGCCTTCCGCGCGCGGCACCGGCGGTGGCCGACGCTGTTCACCCTCGCGGGACTGGTCGTGCTCGGCCTGCTCGCGGTCGGGCTGCAGCAGTTCACGCTGCCGATCGTGATGACCGCGTTCGGGCCGGAGGACGAGACCATGACCCCGGCCGGCCTGGTGTTCCGGGAGGCGTTCCAGCACGGGAACCTGGGTGTGGGCGCCGCCGCGTCGACCGTGCTCCTGGCGCTGCTGGCCGTGCTCGGGGTGGCGGCGGTCCTCGTGGTGATCCTGACCCGGTTGCGGGTCAGCGTGGCACCGTGGCGGTCCCGGGGGCCGAGGACCCCGGTGAACGGGGGCGCGATCGTCCTCGCGCTGCTGGCGCTGGCCGCGGTGGTGGTCGTCGCCGTGCTCACCACGCGGCCGTGGTTCGACGCGCTGGGCGGCCCGGCGCCGGACGGTCCGTCCGGCGGCCCCACCTGGCAGCCCGCCGTCCTGTCGGCGGTCGTCGGGGTGGGGGTGGCCTACCTCGCCGCGCTGGGGATCAGCGGCCTGCGCCCGCTGGGCAGGCACAGCGAATGGCTGCTCATGCCGTTCGCGCCGTGGCTGTTCGTGGGGGCGGCCCCGCTGGGCGTGGCGCTCTTCACGTCGCTGCGCGACGAGGGATCGCTCGGCGAGGAGGCGGTGTTCCCGCCGATCCTCGTCAGCCTCGTGTCGCTGCTGGTGCTCGCCGTGCTGTGCCGGGGGCAGGCGGAGCGGTGGCGGCAGCAGACGGCGGCCGGCGCGCCCGCGGCGGGGTCGTTCTTCCGGACGGTCGTGCTGCAGACCCTGCCCGCCGCGTTGGTCATGGTCGTCGTGGTCGCGTTCCTCACCGCGCAGGACCTGTTCTGGAGCCTGCTCACCACGCAGTCACCGGAGGACGCGTCGGCGCCCTTGCGGCTGTACATGGTGAACGCGAACCTGACCGCGCAGGACTTCTCCGTGGCGTCGACGACACCGCTGGTGGCGGTCGTCCTCGGCTTCGTGGCCCTGGCCGCCGTCCAGGCACTGCACCTGGACCGCATGACGGCGACCGTCGGCAGGCCCGACGACCCGACCGGCCCGATCCGCGTGCCGGTGATGGCCCCACCCGCGGCGGGCCCCGCCTGGTCCGGTGCGCCGCTGCCCGGGCACGAGCCGCCGTCCGGTGGGGTCGTGCCGCCGGACCCGGCACGGCCGGCGGAGGGACCCGGCCACGGCCAGGCGTGAGTCGCGGCATGCCCGGTGGTCACCACCGGGCGCGCCGCACTACCTCGGGTCGTCGGTGAGGGACTTGCCCGTCCAGATGGCGTGGGTGCACGCGATCCCGCTGCCGCCCTTGGGGCGGAGCACGTCGTAGATGTGCATGCGCGGGATCTTCTCCGACAGGCCCCAGCCGCTGGGCCACGTGATGATCCAGTCCATGTCCAGGTCCACCAGCAGGCCGAGCATCCGCGCGATCGTCGGCTCGTCGAGGCGTTCGAACGCCTCGTCCAGCAGCACGAGACGCACCGGCGGGCGCTCGGCTGCCGTGCCGACGGCGTCGTAGAACGCCGACGCGGCCGCGAACAGCGTCACGTACGAGATCAGGCGGGTCTCACCCGACGACAGCTGCCGCATGCGGCGGGTGCGGGGGCTGCCGTCCGGGCCGAGGTCCTTGACGCGCACCGTGAAGCGGTACCACGAGCGGTAGTCCAGCGCGCGGGCGAGAACCTCCGCGTAGTCGCCCGAGTGGCCGTCGCGTTCCGCGGTGATGCGTTCGGTCAGCGCGGAACGCAGCGCCTCGTCCTGGCCTTCCGCGCGCTTGGCGAACGGGGTGCGGATCAGCTGCATGGCCTGGCGCATCTCGTCCTCCAGGTCCGGGGCGGGCTGCCAGTCGAGCTGGACGTGCACGCCCTGGCTGGAGCGCGCGCGGTCGAGCGTCTCGTTCATCCGGCGGCACAGGTCGTCGGCCACCTCGATCTGCGTGGCCAGCTTGTCGGCCAGGTCGCGCAGCATGAACGCGTCGAAGATCTGCTGGTACTCCTCCGACAGCAGGTCCCGTTGCGCGGTCAGGCGTTCCGCCACTTCGCGGGCCGCGACCGCCACCGGCTGCGGGCCCTGCGCACCGGTCACCGTGACCGTCAGGATGTCCGCCGACCGCTGCGCGATCACGTCGTGGCTGCCGGCCAGGGTCGACTGCAGCGTCTGCAGGTTGCCGAGCACCGTGTCCTCGCTGACGCCGTCGCGCGGGTGCGCGGTCAGGACCTGGTACGCCTCCGCCAGGTCGTCCGGCATCGGCGCCTCGACCGCCGCGGGCCACACGCCGTCCGCGGACAGCGCGTCGCGGAAGCGTTGCTGTGCCGCGGCTTCGCGGTCGGTCAACTCCTCGATCTTCGACTGCTTCGTGTCGATCTGCGTCTGCGTCTTGCCCGCCTTGACCCTCGCCGCCGTCGCCTCCTGGCGGATCTCGGGCAGGCGCTGGCGGACCGCCGCGCGTTCCTCCTCGGCCGCCGACAGCTCGCGTTCCAGCTGCTCGGCGGCGCCGCCGATGGCGCGGACCCGCTCCTCGTACCCGGCCTGCTCGTTCAGGTAGTCCAGGCACGCCCGGTCGGCGCCCGCCTGCACGTCGGCCAGTTCGGCGTCGACGCGGGCGTGGTTGTCCAGCGACCTGGTGAGGCTGTCCACGCCACCCAGGCAGCGCTTCGTCAGCGCGGTCTGCAGCTGTTCCGCCGTCGTGCGGGCCTCCAGCGCCGACGCGCGCGCCAGCTGCAGGGACTCCGCCGTCGCGTCCAAGCCCGCCGCGCGCGCGTCGGTGAGCAGCGCGTCCTGCCGGGCCCGGTAGCGGTCACCGGTGCCGGAGTGCTTGTCCCGCAACGAGAACGCCTTGTTGCTCGCGTCGTCCGCCGACGCGGCCGCCGCGCGGAGCGTCACGTGCGCGGCCAGCAGCTCGCGGTCGTCGGGGTACTCGTCGCTGTGCCGCTCCCACGCGACCACGTGTTCCTGCGCCACGGTCAGCGCCTTCACGGCCAGCTCGCGCTCGTCCGCCAGCCGCGCCAGCTCCGACGCCAGGTCGCTGATCCGCTTCTGCCGCGCGGTCTCCCGGGCCCCCGCACCGACGAACTCGGCCGCGGGCTTGGTCATGGCACCCGTGAGCACACCGGCCCGCCAGCGGCCGTCCAGGGAGATCGACAGGCCGGCGTCCGTGTCCAGACCGACGCGGCTGAGCACCTGCGTCACCAGGTCCGCCGACACCGGCGAGCCCGGCGGCACCGCGGGGACCAGCACGTCCGACAGCGACGGGGACACGGCCGGGCCCGCGACGATCGCCGTCAGGTCCCGCGACGCGGCGTCGGTGAGCGTGCCGTCGGCGGTCACCCACGCGTTCAGCAGCCCGGACGACTCCAGCGCCGCCTCGCACCCCGCCCGTTCGGACGGCGTCAGCGTCGGCGCGAAGTCCACGAGCCGGTAGAACGCGGCACCCGAAGCCGGGTCGCGGTCCACATCGGACACCGGCAGCGCCGGCTCCGGGTCGACACCGGCACGCAGCGCGTTCAGCTCGTCCTCGGACTCGGCCATCCGCCGGTCCAGCTCGTCGACGCCGCGGCCGGCCCGGTCGACCTCGGCGTGCAGCACGGGCAGCCGCCCGCGCAGCCAGGCCGCCGCCCGCTCGGTCGCGCCGCGGGCCGCGTCCACGTCGGCCGTCAGGTCGGCCAGCGCGGGCGGCACCAGCTCGTCGCCGCGTTCGACGGTGGCGAGCGGACCGGCCGACGACCACTGCAGCACCGCCGCGTGCCACGTCGCCGCCACGTCCTCCAGGCGCTGCGCGGCCTCGTTGCGCCGCCCGACCGACTCGGTCGCCTCCAGCTGCGCCTCGCGGGCCTCCCGCTGCAGCCGCTCGACCTCGGACCGCTCGGAGTCCAGCTCGCGCGCCCGTTCCAGCAGCGTCAGCGTGACCGCGCACCGCTCCCGCAGCGCCGCGACCGCCTCCGCTGCCTGCGCGCCGCACGCCTCCAGCGCGGCACGCAGCGAGTGCGGCTGGATGTCCGGCGGCACGCGCCGGGTCGCCTCCTCCGGCGCCGCCTCGGGGTCCAGCGACAGGCGCACGAACTCGTGCACCTCCGTCGCCGCCGCCTCCGGCACGGCCGGGACCTGCGGGCACAGGCGCGGGTCCAGTCCGGCCTCGCGCATCCGGGACCGCACCGAGTCGGCCAGCTCGGCGGCCTGGTTGGTGTCGTCGACGAACCGCGCCAGCTCGGACACGACCGAGTCGACGAGCTGCTCGGTGTGCTCCCGCTGGGTGCGCAGCTGCTTGAGCGCGCTCACCGCCGCCTGACGGGCCGCGGACACGACCCGCTTGCGGTCGGCCAGGTCACGCACGCTGTCGTAGGCGGGGCTGCTCTTCAGCGAGTCGATCCTCGCCTCGAGCGTCAGCTCCTGCTCCTCCAGCTGCGCGACCTCGACCTCGGCCTTCTCCGCCGACGCCTCCTCGTCCCGCAGCCGCGCCACGAGCTTGGTGATCTCGTTGCGCGCGGCCGACAGCTCCTTCGACGCGTCCACCCCGCGCTTGCCCGCCGACCGCAGCTCACGGTACGCGTACCCCGCGTAGCTCGACAGGAACCGCTGCAGGGCGGTGTCGGCCGCGCCCAGGGTGCGGATGTTGTCGCGGATGGACTCCAGGTCCTCGAACGACCGCGCCAGCTGCTCGATCACCGTCGGGTCCAGCGGCGGCAGCGAGTCGGACAGGATCTGCTCCAGCTGCCCCTCCAGGACCTTGAGGCCCACGTCCGGGTTGCGCAGGGTCCGCTGCAGGTGCAGGAGGTCGGCGTAGCGGACGGCCGGGATGCCGTACACCAGCTCGGCGATCTTCGCGCGGAACGGCTCCTCGTCGTGCAGGCAGTCGGCGCCGAGCAGGTCGCGCAGCTGGGTCGCGCCGACCGGGGTGCCGTCGAACACGAGCTGGAAGTCCACGCCGACGCGGCGGTCGGTGACGAACCGCCACGAGTCGCCGATCTGCTGCGAGTTCGCGGACGCCTTGATGCCGATGCCGCTGGTCAGGAACTCCTCGCGGCCGTTCACCTCGCGGCGCAGCTCGATCCACGCGTACCCGATGCGGTTGGGGCCGCCGGTGTAGTCGTCGAGCATGAGGCGCCGCATGGACACCGTGTCGTAGCCCTTGGAACCGATCTGGCGCAGGTCGCCGTCGAGGCACAGCGGCAGCAGCAGCTCCAGCGTGCGGGACTTGCCGGAACCGTTGGTGCCCTGGAAGATCACGCGGCCGCCGGAGAAGTCGAACTCCTCCACCGCGTACTGCCAGACGTTGACGATGCCGCCGCGGTGCAGCTTCCAGCGCGTTGCTGTGGCGGTCATCCGGCTTCCTCCCCCTCGTGGTGATCGAACAGCGACCAGCCCGGCTCCGGTTCCGGCGCCTTCTCCGGCTCCTCGGCGGAGCGCGGCGCCCCGTCCGGTTCCGGCGCCCACCGGTGCGCGGCCGGGCTGAGCAGCCACGAACCGTCCTCGGCGGGTTTCGCCAACCCCAGCGACAGCAACAGGTGCAGGACGTCGTCGACCAGCTTCGGGATGCTCGCCACCATCAGCTTCGACCAGGCGGCGGGGTAGGCGTCGACCAGCTCGTCGCACACCGTCGTGACGCGCTCGACCGGCACCGCAACCCAACCATCCCTGGTCTCGCCGGACGACAGCAGGTCCGGCAGTGCGAGCAGCGCCACCCGCGCGACCGTCGACTGGCCGGGGAAGGAGACGTCGGTGAGGTAGTCCTCCGGGTCGGTGACCGCGATGCCCTCGCGCCGCACCTCGGCGACCAGCCCGAAGCACTTCTCGATCAGCCGCGACTCCGCCCGCGCGCGTTTGCGCAGCCAGGCGGCCTCGTCGTCGGTGAGGTCGGCGTAGTGGGTGACCGGGTTCTCGACGAGCTTGCGGCGCAGCGCGTGCTCGATGCCGCGCGGCCCTGGCCGGGCGGCGAGCGCGACCAGCTCGCTCGGCGTGGTGGCGACGCCGAGCGGACCCGCGACCAGCTGGCCGAGCAGCGTCGTGTCGATCGTGAGGAGCGCCTCCTCGTCGCCGGTGACCGTGCCCTCGGTCTCGGTGAGCACGCCGAGCGAGACCAGGTAGCGCAGCGCGGAGGCGATGGCCCGCAGCTCGCCGAGGTCGTCGGACAGCTCGATGCCCGCCTGCGTCGCGGCCGAGCGGATGTCGGTGACCAGGCGCGACAGGAGCGTCTGCTGGCCGATGCCGGTGAGGGAGGCGAGCGTGAGCGCCAGGTAGGCATAGCCGCGCGGGGTGAGCGTCGGCTCGCCGCGGGTGGCGTCGTGGCCGGGACCGGACTTGTACAGCCGCGCGAACCGCCGTTCCACGACGAGCCGGTAGCCGAGGACCCCGGCGAACAGCTCGGACAGCACCGCGCGGTGGCGGTAGGTCAGCGGCAGCAGCTCGCTCTCGGGGCCGCCCGTGCGCACGAGCGGGCGGCGCAGGAGGACGCGGGCACAGCGCACCGCGTCGGCCTGGTCGATCTCACTCAGCTTGTCCAGTACTTCCGCGCTCAACGAGCACCGCCCGTACTGAACTCGACGGCGGTGTCCCGCAGCTCCAGCACACCGCCTTCCGTGCGGATCACCGCCGTGCCACCGGACTCCGGGCGCAGCCGCAGCGTCAGCCCGCCGACCGGGTCGACGGCCTCGCCGGGGTCGGTGGCGCGTTCGCGCTGCGCCATGGCGTCGGTCAGCAGACCGCACAGCGTGCCCAGCGCGTCGGCCGACAGGGTCACGTCGGCCAGCCGCTTCACCGACGCCAGCTCGGCGACCGCCGCCGCGTGCCGCGCGTCGGCGTTGCGGGCCTCGGCGAGCAGCTGCTCACGGCCCAGCGGGTTGTCGAGGATGCGGGACGTGCGCCCGCGGGTCCGCTCGCCCCGGCCGCGGACCGTGACCAGCACGTCCACCACCGGGCCGTCGGCCCACGGGGTCTGCTCGTCGTCGCCGTCGTGCTCGGGCGGCGGGCCGATGTGGCGTGCCGGGTACAACCCGAACGCGGCGGCGGCCAGCGTGTGCGCCTGGTCGGGCGTCGACTCGTCGAACCACTTGGCGAGCTGCAGCAGCTCGGCGCGGCGCCCCGGTTCGGGACCGCCCGCCGACGTGGCGCGCTTGACGGTGGCGAGCAGCGTGCCGATGGCGCGGGCCGTGGCCTCCCGCAGCGCCGTGACCTGCGACGGGCGGCCCGGCCGGTCGACGAACCAGTCGGTCAGCTCGCGCCAGTCGGCGGCGGCGCGGCCGCGGGCGCGTTCCACGTCGCGGCCCAGCGAGCCGGACGGGGTGAGCAGCCGCAGCAGGTGGCGGGTGGCGCCGGCGAACTCGTCGCGGGTCAGGATCTCGGCGATCGCCGGCGTGTAGCGCAGCACGTCCTCGACGACCATCTGGATGTACTCGACGAGCAGGTTCCGGAAGCCGGAGATCTCGTCGGAGGCCAGGTGGTAGCGGGTGACGACCTGACCGAGGTAGGCGTAGAAGTCCCGGACGGTCGCGGCCAGCTCGCCGTGCTGCAGGAAGAGCGTGGTGACCTGCTCGGCCATCCGCTCGACGGCCTTCTGCGCGGCGTCCGAACCCGGGTCGCGGGCGTGCTCGTAGCTCGCGCGGGAGAGGCGGACCAGCAGCTCGTCGAGACCCGCGGCGATGGCGGGCAGCAGCTCGCGGGAGACCTCGCGGGCGCCCTCCGTGGTGCGCAGCAGCTCGTCGACGTCCCGCTGGACGCGCACGCCGAGCTTGCTGACCTGGTAGCGGACGCTGCCGTGCTGGAACTCGGCGATCGACGACGCGACCACCTCGCGCCGCCCGGCGACCAGGTTGCCCCACTCGACGAGCTGCTTGAGCCGGGTGATCACGTTCTCCACGCGCGACTCGCCGGGGGCGATGTCGCCCCTGCGTTCCGCGGCGCTCAGCGCGGCCGACACCTCACCCGCGGACAGGTCCGCGAGCAGCGTCGACGCGAACAGCCGCATGATCCACAGATAGGTGCGCCGGTGCTCGCGTGCGTCCAGGTAGGCGTACAGCTTGAGCCGGCGCGCCTCGTCCGCGGCCAGGTCGGCCGGCGCGGCGGACGCGTTGGCTGCCGGTTCCGATGACACGGTCGCCCACCCTACCCGCGCCCGCCGACAATGCTGGGCGACGTGCCCCACCCACCCGGGGGACACGGGCGTTCCGCCGATCCGCCCCGTACCTGTCACCGGGTGGTGCGCCTCCCCGCCCGTGCCCGCCGCCACCACCGAACCACTACCGGGGCATTCATACCCGCCCGGTATGGACCCGGACCGAAGCGGTCCTTCTCGTCCCGGGGTTCCGCTGGTGGGCTGGAGCCATGGAAACAGCACTGGTCACCGGAGCGAACAAGGGGATCGGCAAGGAGATCGCGCGGCGGCTCGTGGCCGAGGGGATGACCGTCTACCTCGGGGCACGGGACGCCACCCGGGGTAAGGCCGCCGCGGCCGAGATCGGGGCGCGGTTCCTGCTGCTCGACGTCACCGACGAGGAATCGGTCGCCAAGGCGGTCGCCGGGCTCGACGCGCTCGACGTGCTCGTCAACAACGCGGGCGTCGCCGTCGACTGGGGGATCGATCCCGCCGACATGAGTGCCGCCGTGATGCGGGACGCCTTCGAGGTCAACGTGTTCGGGGTCGTCACGGTCACGCGCGCCTGCGTGCCCCTGCTGCGCCGCTCGCCGGACGCGCGGATCGTCAACATGTCCAGCACGCTCGGCTCGGTCTCGACCCTCGCCGACTTCGACAGCCGCCCCGCCCAGCGGCAGCTGATGGCCTACAGCTCCTCGAAGGCCGCGCTGAACGCCGTCACCGTCATGTACGCCCGCGCGCTCGCGCCCATCCGGGTCAACGCGGTCGACCCGGGGCTCGTCGGCACCGACCTCAACGGGTTCACGCCCGGCGACGGGGTGCAGACCGTCGAGCAGGGCGCCGAGCTCCCCGTGCGGTTGGCGCTCGGCGCGGGTGGCACCGGCGGGTACCACGGCAACGGGCCGTACGCGGTGGACGGCAGGCTGCCCTGGTGAGCTGGAGAGCGCTCGCCGTCCGCGGCGAGCGCTCTCCCACGCTCACAGCCGGACGACCATCTTTCCGGTGTTCTCGCCGCGCAGCATGCCGAGGAACGCGGCGGGCGCGTTGTCGAGACCGTCCACAACGGTCTCCTCGGCGACCAGCTCACCGCTCGCGAGCCACTGCCCGACCTCCTTCGCCATGGCGCCGAAGCGGTCGTAGTGGTCGAGGATGATGAACCCGCGCAGCTTGAGCCGCTTGCCGACCACCAGGTGCAGGTTGCGCGGCCCCGGCGGCGGCTCCTTCTCGTTGTACATGGAGATCGACCCGCACACGGCGACGCGGCCGTAGGTGCGCAGCGCGTCGATCGCCGCCCGCAGGTGGTCGCCGCCGACGTTGTCGAAGTACACGTCGATGCCGTCCGGCGCGGCCCGTTCGAGCAGCTCGCCGACGTCGCCGTCGCGGTAGTTGAACGCCGCGTCGAAACCGAGGTCGCTGGTCAGGTGCGCGACCTTCTCCGCCGAACCGGCGCTGCCGACCACCCGGCTCGCGCCCTTCAGCCGCGCGATCTGCCCGGCCACGCTGCCGACGGCGCCCGCGGCGCCGGACACGAACACCGCGTCGCCCGGCTTGAACTCCGCGATGTCGAGCAGGCCGACGTACGCGGTCAGCGCGGGCATCCCCAGCGCGCCGAGGAAGTGCGACGGCGACACGCCCTCGACCGGCGTCAGCGGCGTGTACTGCGACACCAGCGCGTGCGACCGCCAGCCAGCGTTGTGCAGCACCAGGTCGCCTGCCGCCACACCGTCCACACCGGACTCCAGGACCTCGCCGACGGCGCCGCCCTCGAGGGCCTTGCCGAGCTCGAACGGCGGCGTGTAGGACTTGACGTCGTTCATCCGGCCCCGCATGTACGGGTCGACGGACATGAACGTGTTGCGCACCAGCAGTTCCCCCGCCCCGGGCGAGGGCAGCTCGACGTCCGCGAACGCGAAGTTCTCGTCGGTCGGCCAGCCGCTCGGCCGGGACGCGAGGCGGATCTCCCGCGCGGTGACGCCCATCAGGCGACCCGCAGGTTCACGTCGATGTTGCCCCGCGTCGCGTTGGAGTACGGGCACATCTGGTGCGCGGCGTCGACCAGCTTGCGGCCGGTCTCCTCCTCGACCCCCGGCAGCGACACCACCAGGTCGACCGCGAGGCCGAAACCGCCGTCCTGCTTGCCGATGCCGACCTCGGCGGTCACCGTCGACTCGCGCACCGACACCTTCTCCCGGCGCGCGACCGCCTGCAGCGCGCTGTGGAAACAGGCCGCGTACCCGGCGGCGAACAGCTGCTCGGGGTTGGTGCCCGCGCCGCCGGCGCCACCCATCTCCTTCGGCATGGACAGGTCGAGCGCGAGCACGCCGTCCGACGACGCGACGTGCCCGTTGCGGCCCGCGCCGGACGACGTGGCCTTCGCGGTGTAGAGCGCTTCCATGTGGATCCCCTTCTCGGTCAGTCCCGCTGTGCGGTGATCTCTTCGGTCAGGCGTACGAGGTCGTCCCGCAGCGCCTCGAGTTCCCGCAGTCGCATGCCGGTCGCGCCGGAGAGCTTGCGCGGCACGTCGGTCGCCCTGGCCCGGAGCGCGCTCCCCGCGTCCGTGAGGTGGACCCGGACGGCGCGCTCGTCGTCCGCGCACCGCTCCCGGCGCACGAGCCCGTTCGCCTCGAGCCGTTTGAGCAACGGGGAGAGGGTGCCCGAGTCCAGGTCGAGCGCCTCGCCGAGCTCCTTGACCAGCGCGGGCCCGCGCTCCCAGAGCACGAGCAGCACGAGGTACTGCGGGTAGGTGAGGCCGAGCGCGTCGAGCGCGGGCCGGTAGAGGTTGATGACCGCCCGCGACGCCGCGTAGAGCGCGAAGCACACCTGCTTCTCGAGCTTCAGGTCCTCGGCCGTCACGTCAGATACATTACGCACAATTCAGTTGTGCACAATCCAATGTGCCGCGGCTCACCCCACCCGCTATTGAGCACGCTGCCAATAGTGCCTCTAGGCTCTGCGCATGGGTCGTGTCCGATGGTGGTTACCGGCGTTGCTCGTGGTCGTCTGGCTCGCCATCGGCGGGGTCGGCGGGCCGTTCGCGGGCAAGCTCGCCGACGTGGCGAAGAACGACAACGCGTCCTTCCTGCCGGAGTCGGCGGAGGCGACCGAGGTCGAGCACCTGCAGCGGCGGTTCAGCGAGAAGCAGGTGCTGCCCGCGGTGGTCGTCGCCGAGCGGAAGTCCGGGATCACCGAGGACGACCTGCGCTTCCTCGCCGAACGCGGTGCGGCCCTCGCGGACGTCGAGGGGATCGCCGGGCGCGCGATGCCGCCGGAGCGGTCGGAGGACGACCAGGCCGCGCAGTTCGTCGTGCCGATCGCCGCCGACGGGGGCGAGCCGGACAAGGTCGTCGCCGACCTGCGTGCCGAGCTCGCCGAGGGCACACCGGACGGGCTGACGGTACTGGTCACCGGGCCGGGCGGGCAGATCGGCGACCTCGTCGTCGCGTTCGGCGGCATCGACGGGCTGTTGCTGCTGGTCGCCGGGCTGGTCGTGGCGCTGATCCTCGTCGTCGTGTACCGCAGCCCGCTGCTGCCGTTGATCGTGCTGCTGTCGGCGGTGTTCGCGCTCGGGGTCGCCGCGTTCGTCGTCTACCAGCTCGCCGACCACGACGTGCTGACGCTCAACGGCCAGAGCCAGGGCATCCTGTTCATCCTGGTCTTCGGCGCGGCCACCGACTACGCGCTCCTGCTGGTGTCCCGGTTCCGCGAGGAGCTGCGCGACATCGACGACAAGTACACCGCCATCCGCACGGCGTGGCGCGCGACCCTCGAGCCGATCGCCGCGTCGGCGGGCACCGTCGTGCTCGGGCTGCTGTGCCTGCTGTTCAGCGACCTGCGCTCCAACCAGGGCCTCGGCCCGGTCGCCGCGATCGGCATCGGCGCCGCGCTGCTCGCCTCGCTCACGTTCCTGCCCGCGGTGCTCGCGCTCGTCGGCCGCGCCGCGTTCTGGCCGTTCCGCCCCAGGCACGGGTCGGAGAAGCCGGAGCACCGCGGGTTGTGGGGGTGGATCGCGCGGCACGTCGGCGCCCGGCCCCGGCTGATCTGGATCGTGACGACGGTCGTGCTGCTCGCGGGGGTCGCGTTCGTGCCGCAGCTGAAGGCGAACGGCACCGCGCAGTCGGACATCTTCCTGACCGAGGTGGACTCCGTGCGCGGCCAGGACATCCTGTCGGCGCACTTCCCCGGCGGCTCCGGCTCGCCCACGGTGATCATCGCCAACGCGGCGCAGGCCGAGGAGGTCGTCAAGGCGGCCACGGTGGACGGGGTGGCGCGGGTGGTGCCGACGGGGGAGAAGGACGGTCTCGCGCTGCTGCAGGCCACCCTGACCGACCCGGCCGACTCCGAGGCTGCACTGTCCACTGTGGAACGCATCCGCGCCGCCGTGCACGACGTGCCGGGCGCGGACGCGCACGTCGGCGGTCAGACCGCGATCCAGCTCGACGTGCAGACCGCGTCCCGCCACGACCGCACGCTGATCATCCCGATCGTGCTCGTGGTGATCTTCCTGGTCCTCGCGCTGCTGCTGCGCGCGCTCGTGGCCCCGCTCCTGCTGATCGCGACGGTCGTGCTGTCGTTCGCGGCCACGATGGGCGTGTCCGCGATCGTGTTCAACCACGTCTTCGACTTCCCGGGTGCCGACCCGGCGATACCGCTGTTCGGCTTCATCTTCCTGGTGGCGCTGGGCATCGACTACAACATCTTCCTGATGACCAGGGTGCGGGAGGAGGCGCTGGAGTCCGGCACCCGCAAGGGCACGCTGCGCGGTCTCGCGGTGACGGGCGGCGTGATCACGTCGGCCGGCGTGGTGCTGGCGGCGACCTTCGCGGCGCTGTCGGTGATCCCGGTGCTGTTCCTGGCCCAGATCGCGTTCATCGTCGCGTTCGGCGTCCTGCTGGACACGATCGTGGTCCGCTCCCTGCTGGTCCCGGCCCTGACCATCGACATCGGCAAAAAGATCTGGTGGCCGGCCAAACTGAGCCGCCAAGAAACCCCCTGACCCACCCCCCGGCCCTCGCGAGTCGCGCTCTCGCGCACACCGAGTTGCCGGTTTCGTGCAGGCCGGGTGGCCCGGCGTGTGCACGAAACCGGCAACTCGGTGTGTTCCTGGGCGTGACTCGCGCTGTTCGAGAGCGTGACTCGCGGGGGTCAGCCTGCTTTGGTGCGCGGGGTCAGCAGGGTTTCCGCAAACGTGCGCCACGTGTCGGCGCACTCGACGGCCATCCGCGCCACCGTGTCGCGCCAGTGCGGCGGGACGTTCGCCGCGATCTCGGCCCACTTCTCCGGCGGCACCGAACGGGCGTCGAGCAGCCGCAGCAGCGTCCGGCCGGTCTCCGAGAACCGCAGCGTCGGGTCGCTGCGCAGCCGCGTCACCAGCGTCGCCGGGTCCGGGCTCGGCGGGGGACCGGCCTCCGCCAGCCTGCGGCGCACCGACCTGGCGGTCTCCGGGGAGATGCCCGCCCGGCGCGCGACCTCGCGCAGCGACAGGTCCGGCTCGGTCAACAGGATCGCGCGTGCCACCCGGCGCCGCTCCAGGCTGTTGACCGGCCGCAGCTTGCCGTCGTGCCCGAGCCGCACGTCCGGCGCTGGCTCCGGGCGTTCCCGGCGGATCCGCGCGACGGTCGCCGCCGACAGCCCGGCGACCTTGGCGATCATGCGGTCGGACCAGTGCGCGTGCGAGGCCATGATGCGCGTGGCCGCCGCCTTGCGGTCGGCGAGCGACAGCGGCAGGCCGTGCGTCACGTTCGTGCGCACCGCCAGCACGAACGCCTCGTCGTCGCCGCCGTCGAAGAACCGGACCGCGATCCGCTCGTCGCCGCGCATGCGTGCGGCTCGAAGCCGGTGCATGCCGTCCACGACCCGCATGTCATCGCGGCGGACGATGATGGGTGGTAACTCGCCGTCGGTGTCGGCCAGCGTGCGGACGTGCTCGAGGTTCTCCCCGCTCTGGCGGGGTGAATGGCCGCCGCGCACCTCCGACACCGCGACCATGGTGACAGGACCGTCGACATCGAACGGCATGTCGGCCCCCCTGGAAAACGGCGGCCCTGCTCGGGCCGCGGTCGAGAAGCAAACGTTCCCTACGACGTTTCCAGCCCGCGGTCCTCGCCGCCAGTGACGGATTCACGGAACGCACGGGATCTGTTCCCGGCTGTATTCGCACACCGTATCGATCCGAGCGCCGACCAAGCGTGACGCCGCAGGTAGAAGGCGTACGGAATGGACTGTGGACCTCACCCGGCCAGGTGAATACCCCTGGTCCGAAGTGTGGCAGGTCACAGAGTGGGTACAGGCTTTCTCTAACGCGCGTCCAGAGGGGACGTGCCGTCACGCCTGGAAGGAGGCGATGGCGTTGCAGAGTTCCAACCTCGCGGCCGTCGATTTCGGTCAGGGGATTTCGAACGCGTGGAGCACGATCGCCACGTTCGTGCCCAAACTGCTCGCGTTCCTGTTGATCCTGTTCATCGGCTGGCTGATCGCCAAGGCGCTCAGCAAGGTCGTCGACAAGGTCCTCGAACGGGTCGGGTTCGACCGTGTGGTGGAACGCGGCGGGATCAACCGCATGATGTCCCGGAGCAAATACGACGCATCGGACATCATCGCGAAGCTCGTGTACTACGCCGTGCTGCTGATCGCCCTCCAGATGGCGTTCGGCGTGTTCGGCCCGAACCCGGTGAGCGCCATGCTGACCGGCATCGTGGCGTGGCTCCCGAGGGCCGTCGTCGCGATCGTCATCGTCGTCGTGGCCGGTGCGGTGGCCCGTGCCGTCAAGGACCTGGTCACGGGTGCGCTCGGCGGTCTGTCGTACGGCAGGCTGCTCGGCACCCTCGCCTCGGTGTTCATCTGGGGCCTGGGCATCATCGCCGCGCTGAACCAGATCGGCGTCGCGACCTCGGTGACCACCCCGGTGCTGATCACGGTCCTCGCCACCATCGGCGGCATCGCGATCATCGGCGTCGGCGGCGGCCTCGTGCGGCCGATGCAGCAGCGGTGGGAGACCTGGCTGAACCGCGCGGAGAACGAGTTCCCGCAGGCCAGGGCGGCCGCCGAGGCGTACCAGCGCGGCAAGGAGGACGCGACCCGCGCCGGCGCGCCCACCACCACCCGCACGGAGCACATGGCCCACACGGGCGGCGGCGCCCACAGCGGTGCGCACAGCGGTGCCCACAGCGCCCAGACCGGCCCGATGCCGGGCGGCACGGCGGGGGCGCAGGGCATGCAGCAGCAGCGCATGCCGCAGGGCTACGAGCAGTACCCGCAGAACCCCGGCTACCCCCAGCAGGGCGGCACCCTGCCGCCCAACCGTCCGCAACAGTGACCCGACCTACCCGGCGGCGGCCCGTGAGCCCATCCGGCTCCCGGGCCGCCGCCGAGTTGTCCACAGCCACACCGGTTGTCCACAGCCCCACCGCTCCGAGCCGGGAATGTCAGCCCCCACTGGTAGACTGGCAAGGCGGGTGGCCCCCGGGAACGGGTGGGGCCTGCCGTACGTACTGGGGGGCACGTTTTCGCAGGTCAGCGGCTTGCCGGGGTCGCGTTCCGCTGGCGCTTTCGGGGTGTTGCGTGTCCGGAAAGGCGCTGGGGCGTCGCGGTCCGGGGCTGCCCGGAGAGCACGCGGTTGAGACCCAGCACCGCGCTCAGGACGAACCCGTCAGGCGAGCGACGGCAGGTCGTCGGTTCTCGTGACCGGGTGGCCCGGCAGGACGTTCCTCGCGAGTGAGCACACCGCCAGCAGCCGCACGTGGAACCAGCTCGCCGTGCGCCACTCGGTGACGTCGACCGGGATCCGCAGGGTCAGGCCGCGCTCCCGGATGTGGTCCTGGATGCCCTGCGCGTAGCCCGCCAGCAGGACCGCGCCGGCCACCGTCGCGCCCGCTTCCACGCCCGTGGTCAGGATGTCGCGGACCGCCGCGGAGTGCTGGTCGAGCACCGCCGCGAGGCCGGGGACGGACGCCGCGGCCACCAGGCCCGCCGTGCCCAACTGCTCGTGGAGACGTTCGAGCGTTCGCCGTGCCGACCGTTCGAGGCGCCGGACCCCCATGAAGATCACCCACTATCAATCGAAAACCACCCGCGTGTGTATCACGCCGAGTAGCTAAACCGATTGTGGAAGTGTTCCTCACCACATCGCGACACCAGTAGGGTGCGAGTGCATGAAGCTGCTGCGAGGGATCCTCACCGTGACCGTCGGCTTGCTGGGCGTGGTCGCGCCGGTGTCGGCGGCCGCTGCCGCACCCGCCGATCCGCCGGTCAAGCACTGCGAGTTCGTCCCGACCCCGGACAAGCCGGCGGCCAAGCCGGTGCGCCCGCCGCGGCCGGTGGCGTCCACCCGTGGGACGGCCACGGTCTACCTGCGGACCAACTACGGCCCGGTGGTGATCGACCTCGACCGGGGGAACGCGTCCTGCGCGGTGCACAACTTCACGCACCTGGTGCGGAGCCTGTTCTACAACGCGACGCAGTGCTTCCGGCTGACGAACTCCGCGCGCCTCGGCGTCCTCCAGTGCGGCGACATCCACCGCGTCGAGGAGGGCGGGCCCGGGTACCGGTTCGCCGACGAGGTGACGGGCGCCGAGACCTACCCGCGTGGCACGGTCGCGATGGGCAACCAGGGGCCCGGCACCAACGGCAGCCAGTTCTTCATCGTGCACTCGCACGCGAACATCGCGCCCGCGTACTCGGTGCTCGGCCGGGTCACGCACGGCATGGCGACCCTGGACCGCATCGTCGCCGCCGGCATTGCCGACGGCGCGACGGATGGACTACCGAAGTACCCCGTACGGATCCACTTCGCATTCCAACTGCGGTGACAAATGGGATGCGCTGATTTATCCGAGCAGATCGTCAGCGTTTCCCGGATGTCGGGACGAGATGCGCGTCACGTTGACACGAACTCGTCCCATGCGGCGTCGACTATGGATTAGTCGCCGTGTCGCGGTTCGGGGAGGTGGGCCGCGTACTGCTCGGCCTCGTGCCGGTTCTGGCTGACGTCCAGCCACGCGCGGCTGTTCTGGTCGTACACGGAGTACGTCCAGATGCAGTCGTCGTTCACGTAGCCCGATATCGCGCGGTGCGAGGGTTCGGACATCGCGTTCTCCTGAAGAATCGGCGGAATGTGTGTCTCATGATGCGACATTCGGAACTCCGTCGCGAGTGGTGTCACCCGGACGGCGGGCATCAGGATAACAGCATGACAATCCGTGTTCGCTAGTGCCGATGCAAGTGCGCGGGGCAATTGTCAAATGGCACCAAAAGATACCGGCAATAGCCGACAGGATTTACGAGCCGAATCCCATCAGGATACAACCGCGACACGACCGGCAGCTGCCGCCGGTGCGGCCCGCCCCGGTCGCACCATGGCGGGCAGCGCGACGCACGAGGTCAGGCCGCCGATGATCATGAGCACGGTGCTGCCGGAGCCGATCAGCAGCGCGCCGGCGAAGAACGCCGCCGCGGCCCAGTACGGCATTTGCCGCCGCGCCGCCGAGGCCACGGCCAGTAGCGCGACACCGGTGAGACCGAGAGCCGGGACGGCGCCGTAGAAGAACGCCTCGAATCCGGGTAGCTCCTGGATCGAGCGGGAGATCGCGGACATCTCGCTCCGCGCCCCCGCGCGGAATCCGACAATCAGGTCAATCACCATCTGACCGGTCATCGCGACCGTGCCGACGACCCCGGCGAGTGCGACCGCGCCGACCACGACCCGCTCGAGCCGGAGTCGGGCCGCGTCCCGGACCCGCGACCAGAGAGTCGCGATCACGACGAACATCGCCAGGTTGCCGATGACGTACGCGAGGTGTGCGGCCGTCCACAGGGGGAGCGCGATCGTCCAGTCCAGATCGGGGTGGGGTTTCCAGCCGAGCTTCATGCCCAGCACGCCGAGCAGGAGGAACAACGGCGCGGCGACGAACGCGGTTCTGATCATGGACGGTTCTCCCCTTGTTCCGGTGGCGGGGAAAACCGTGGCACCGCGTGCGGCACGCCACATCCGGGGAAGGCCCTCGATCCTCCCCCTAGGGGACGCCGCCCGGGTTTGGTCACTTCGGGTACGCGTCCACTTGGGAGCGTTTCACTGGTCCGGATGGGGGTACACCCGTCCGGTCAGCTACGCCTGCGCTCTGGTGGGGGCAGGCGTTTGCCCAGGTCGGAGGGAAATCATGACGTCGGCTCATGCGGACGGCACTGCCGGTCGGGTGGCGGAACCCGATGCCAAGACACTGCGACGGGCGATATCCGCGTCCGCTATCGGCAACATGACCGAATGGTTCGACTACGGGGTCTACGCGTACACCGCGGTCTACATCGGTGACGCGTTCTTCCCGAGCGAGAACGAGACGGCGTCCACACTCGGCAGTCTGCTCGTCTTCGCGGTGTCCTTCCTCATCCGCCCGCTCGGCGGCATGGTGTGGGGACCGCTCGGCGACCGGCTCGGCAGGCGGAAGGTCCTCGCGACCACGATCCTGCTCATGGCCGCGGCGACCTTCTGCGTCGGCATCCTCCCCGGCTACGTCACCATCGGCATCCTCGCGCCGATCGGCCTGATCGTGCTCCGGATGATCCAGGGCTTCTCGACCGGCGGCGAGTACGGCGGCGCGGCCACCTTCATGGCCGAGTACGCCCCCGATCGCAAACGCGGCCGCTTCGGGTCCTTCCTCGAGTTCGGCACGCTCGCCGGGTTCACGCTCGGCGCCACGCTCGTGCTGATCACCGAGCTGATCGTCGGCGCCGACAACATGGCCGACTGGGGCTGGCGCCTGCCGTTCCTCGTCGCCGCGCCGATGGGCCTCGTCGGGCTCTACCTGCGGAGCAAGCTCGAGGACACGCCCGTGTTCCGCGAGGCGGAGGCCGCGGGCAAGATCGACCACGAGGCCAAGTCGCACCTGCGCGACCTGTTCAAGTACTGGAAGCCGCTGGTCCTGCTGATGGGCCTGGTGGTCACGCTCAACATCGCGAACTACACGCTGCTCGCGTACATGCCCACCTACCTCGAGGGTGAGATCGGGCTCTCGTCGCGGGCGTCGCTCATCCTGATCATCATCGGGCAGACCGCCATGATGCTCGTGATCCCGTTCTCCGGTGCGCTGTCGGACCGGGTCGGCCGCAAGACCATGTGGTGGATCAGCATCATCGGGTTGTTCGTGCTGGCGATCCCGCTGTTCAAACTGATGGGCACCGGCTTCGTGCCGGCGATCATCGCGTTCGCGGTCCTGGGCTTGCTCTACGTGCCGCAGCTGTCGACGATCTCGGCGATGTTCCCGGCCATGTTCCCGACGAAGGTGCGGTACGCGGGCTTCGCCATCGCCTACAACGTGTCCACGTCGCTGTTCGGCGGCACCGCGCCCGCCGTGAACCAGGCGCTGATCAACTCCACCGGCGACCAGCTCATGCCCGCCTACTACATGATGGCCGCCTGCGTGGTCGGTGCGATCGCGCTGTGGTTCGTGCCGGAGACGCGGGCGTGCTCCATCCGCGGCGACGGCATTCCGGGCATCGACACCAAACCGCAGATGGCGCCGGTGAAGCTCAAGGCCGGGGTTTGACCTGGAGCGTGCTCCACGTCGTACCGTCGCGGTATGGCAGCAACTGACCAGCACAAGATCGGCTCGGGATTCGGTTTCACCAGCACGGCGGCCGAGGTCGTCGACGGGATCGACCTGACCGGCAAGCTGGCGGTGGTCACCGGTGGGTACTCGGGGATCGGCATCGAGACGACGAAGGCGCTCGTGCACGCGGGCGCCTTCGTCGTCGTGCCTGCCCGGCGCACCGACACCGCGGCCGCCGCGCTCGCCGGACTGTCCAATGTGGAGGTAGCGGAGCTGGACCTCGGGGATCTGGCCTCCGTGGCGGCGTTCTCCGAGAAGTTCCTCGCCTCCGGCCGCGGTATCGACATCCTGATCAACAACGCCGGGATCATGGCGTGCCCGGAGACGCGGGTCGGGCCGGGCTGGGAGGCGCAGTTCGCGACCAACCACCTCGGCCACTTCGCGCTCGTCGGCCGGCTGTGGCGAGCGCTCTCCCCGGGGGCGCGCGTGGTCGCCGTGTCCTCCGCCGCGCACCGGCACTCCGCCATGCGCTGGGACGACGTGATGTTCACCGGCGGCTACGACAAGTGGAAGGCCTACGGGCAGAGCAAGACCGCGAACGCGCTCTTCGCCGTCCACCTGGACGAACTCGGCAAGGACCAGGGTGTCCGAGCGTTCTCCCTGCACCCCGGCGGCATTCACACGCCGCTGCAGCGGCACCTCACGCAGGAGGAGCTGATCGCCCTCGGCGTCCTGGACGAGAACGGCAACGACATCCCCGGCCGGTTCAAGACACCGGAGCAGGGCGCCGCGACCCAGGTGTGGGCCGCGACGTCGCCGCAGCTCGCCGACCTCGGCGGCCTGTTCCTCGAGGACTGCGACGTCGCCGGGATCCGGGAGAGCGACGAGATGACCGCCAAGGGCGTCTACCCGTACGCGGTGGACCCCGACGAGGCCGCCCGGCTGTGGGCGTACTCGGTGGAGCTGACCGGGGTGGACGCCGTCACACGCGGATGACGGCGAAGGTGTCCGGGGCGAGGGTGACGCCCTTGTCCCGGACCTCCGCGGTGCCGAGAAGCGGCTCCGGACCGTCCACTGTGACCTCCGCGGTGGTCGTGCCCAGGTTCACCAGCACCCGCAGCGCACCGCGGTGCAGCACGAGCGCACCGTCCACCTGCTCCACCCGGTAGCGGTCCAGGCGCGGATCGGCCAGCTCGGGGTGCTCGCGGCGCAAGGCGATCAGCGCGCGGTAGGTGTCGTACACCTCCCGGTGCGCTGGGTCCGCCAGCTCGCCCCACGGCAGCGTCGACCGCACGACCGTCGCCACGTCCATCGGGTCCGGTACCTCCGAGGCACCCCAGCCGTGTTCGGCGAACTCCTCGCGGCGACCGTCGCGCACCGCCCGCGCCAGCTCCGGGTCCTCGAAGGACGCGAAGAACTGCCACGGCGAGCTCGCCGCCCACTCCTCGCCCATGAACAGCATCGGCGTGTACGGCGACGTCAGCACGATCGCCGCGCCGCACAGCTGACGCGCCGGGGAGATCGTCGCGGTGAGACGGTCGCCCTGCGCGCGGTTGCCGATCTGGTCGTGGTTCTGCAGGTAGGCGAGGAAGCGGTGGCCGGACACGCGGGAGCGGTCGAACGGGCGGCCGTGCGTGCGCTGCCGGAACGACGACCAGGTGCCCGCGTGGAAGAAGGCGTGCTCCAGGGTCTTCTCCAGCGCGCCCGGCGCGCCGAAGTCCGTGTAGTAGCCCTCGACCTCGCCGGTGAGCGCGACGTGCAGCGCGTGGTGGATGTCGTCGCACCACTGGGCGGTCAGGCCGTAGCCACCCGCGTCGCGGGAGGTCACCAGCTTGGCGTCGTTGAGGTCGGACTCGGCGATCAGGGAGAGCGGTTTCCGAAGCCCGGCGGCCAGTGCGTCCACTTCGGACGCCAGCTCCTCCAGCAGGTGCGTCGCGCCCTTGTCCACCAGTGCGTGCACGGCGTCGAGGCGCAGGCCGTCGACGTGGAAGTCGCGCAGCCAGCCCAGCGCGTTGTCGATGACGTACCGCCGGACCTCGTCGGAGAGCGGGCCGTCGAGGTTGAGCGCGGGACCCCAGATGGTGCGGCCCGCGAAGTACGGGCCGAACCGGTCGAGGTAGGCGCCGGACGGGCCGAGGTGGTTGTAGACGACGTCGAGCAGCACGCCGAGACCGCGGCGGTGGCACGCGTCGACGAAGCGCTTGAACGCGTCCGGGCCGCCGTAGGGTTCGTGCACCGCGCCCCACGCGACGCCGTCGTACCCCCACCCCGCGGTGCCGTCGAACGCGTTGACCGGCAGCACCTCCACGAAGTCGATGCCCAGGTCGACGAGGTGGTCGAGGCGCTCGAGCGCGGCGTTGAACGTGCCCTGCTCGGTGAAGGTGCCGACGTGCAGCTCGTAGATCACGCTGCCTGCGAGCGCTCGCCCGGTCCAGCGGTCGTCGGTCCAGTCGAACGCGTCGTGCGAGTAGCGGCGCGACGGGCCGTGCACGCCCGCGGGCTGCCAGGCGGAACGCGGGTCGGGGAGCGCGGTGTCGTCGTCGTCCAGGAGGAACGCGTAGTCGGTGCCGTCGCCCGTGCCGGGGACGTCGGCGTGCCACCAGCCGCCGTCGTCGCGGGTCATGTCGTGGATGGCCGGGCCGATCCGGAGGCGCACGCGGTCGCGTTCGGGGGCCCAGACGGAGAAGTGGCTCAACGGTTTCCTCGCAGCAGGAGGGCGACGGGGTAGTGGGAGAGCAGGTCGGCGAGGACCGCGCAGCGCGGCTCGGGGCCGGTGTCGACGGGGTTGCCGGTGAGCAGGTCGCGCCAGTTGCCCGGGCCGGCGGGCAGGGGGAGCACGCTCTCCCGCCACCCCGTCCTGGCCAGCGTGGCGGGCAGCCTGGTCGCGACGACGACCAGTTCGGGGCTGCGCGCGAACGCGAGCACGTGCTCGGCGGCCGGGCCCGCCGCGGCGAGCGGGCGGTAGCCGGTGAACAGGTCGGGCCGGTCGCGGCGCAGGCGCAGCACCTGCCGGACGACGTGCAGCTTGGCGGCGCCGGTGTCGTCGACGTCGGGGAGCCAGCCGTCCTCGAGGCGGCCGAGGAACCGCTGCCGCTTGGCGAAGTCGACCGGCCGCCGGTTGTCGGGGTCCACAAGGGACAGGTCGAACAGATCGGTGCCCTGGTAGACGTCCGGGATGCCCGGCCCGGCGAGCTGGACGATCTTCTGGCCGAGCGAGTTCGACCAGCCGGGCCCGGCGATCCGCGCCACGAAGGCCTCGACCTCGTCGCCGAGGTCCTCGATCACCCGGTCCGGCCAGGCGTGGATCTCGGCCTCGAAGTCCTCGTCGTGGTCGGTCCACGAGGTGCGGACCTTGGCCTCCTTGGCGGCCTTGTCGAGGTAGGCGCGGAGCCGGTCGGCGCTGATCGGCCAGGCGCCGACGAGCGACTGCCAGGCGAGGTTGTTCAGCGAGGGCTCGTCGATGCCGTGCTTGCCGGACCACCGCGTGACCGTCGCGGCCCACTCGTCGGGGATCTCCGAGAGCACGGCGAGCCGCGCCCGGACGTCCTCGGACCGCTTGGTGTCGTGAGTGGACAGTGTCGTCATGGTGCGCGGCCACCCGGCGGCCCGCGCGGCGGCGCGCGTGTGGAACTCGCCGGGCGTGACGCCGAACCGGTCGGGCGCACCACCGACCTCGTTCAGCGCGACGAACCGGTTCCACCGGTAGAAGGCGGTGTCCTCGACCCCCTTGGCGACGACCATGCCGGAGGTCTGCTGGATGCGGGTGGCCAGCTCCCCGCGCGGATCGCTGCGCACGGCGTGGTCGACGGTGTCGATGTCAGCGGCGAGGTGCGGGTTGCCCCGCTTCGCGGCGGCGACGGCGGTCGTCCAGTGGTCGTGGCCCTCGGGAAGGTAGGACCGGTAGACGGGAAAGGCGATCATGATCTCGGCGATCGCCTCGGGCGCCACGTTCGCGAGCGCGGCGATCCGCCGCATCTCGGCGACGAGCGAGGTACGCGTGATGAGCCGCCGGCACTCGGTCTCGACCTCGTGGAGGGTCGGCCTCCGGCCCCCGGTTTCCACGCTACCGGAAGGGACCGACAGTTCCGGGGAGTTGTCCACAGGCGCGGACCCGGCACTGGAGTTGTCCACAGCGCCCGCTCCGGCCGCGGATTCCTGTCGGTGCTCGCCGGTACGCTGGATTTCGGGGGGCCGGAGGCCGCGTTCCGCCGCGAGGGCGGCCTCTTCCTCGGTCTGGATGCTCGCCGCCGCGGGGGATCGAAGGCCATGACTCGCGGCGAGCGTTCCCCGTGCGCCCGAGTTGTCCACAGCCTCGGTTCCGGCTGCGGATTCTTGTCGGTGGTCGCCGGTACGCTGGATTTCGGGGGGCCGGAGGCCGCGTTCCGCCGCGAGAGCGACCTCGTGCGCGGCGTCTTCCGCGGTCGGGGTGCCAGCAACCGTTCCCTGCGGGTTGTCCACAGCCTGGGCTCCGGCGGCGGATTCTTGTCGGTGCTCGCCGGTACGCTGGATTTCGGGGGGCCGGAGGCCGCGCTCCGCCGCGAGAGCGGCCTCGTGCGCGGCGTCTTCCGCGGTCGGGGTGCCAGTAACCGTTCCCAGTGGGTTGTCCACAGCCTCGGTTCCGGACGCCGATTCCTGTCGGTGCTCGCCGGTACGCTGGTGATCGGGGGGCCGGAGGCCGCCCCCACCAAGGTTCGCCGCCAACGCGGTCAACGCGTGCTCGCCCGCGGGATCGACGAAAACTCCGCAGACCTCCCGCAACGCGTCGTACCCCGTCGTCCCGTCGACCGGCCACGACGCGGGCAGGGACTCGTCCACCGCCAGGATCTTCTCCACCACCAGCCACGCGTCCGGCGCCTCCGCGCGCAGCCTGCGCATGTACGCGCCCGGGTCGGCCAGCCCGTCGGGGTGGTCCACCCGCAGGCCCGCCACCTCCCCGGCCCGCACCCACCGCAGCACCTCACCGTGCGTCGCCTCGAAGACCGCCGGGTCCTCCACGCGCACGCCCGCCAGCGTCGTGATGTCGAAGAACCGGCGATACGTCAACCCGGCGTTGCCCTCGCGCCAGTTCACCAGCCGGTAGTGCTGCCGCTCGTGCACCTCCTGCGGAGTCCCGCCCGCCGTCCCCGGCGCCAGCGGGAACTCGTGGTCGTAGTACACGAGGCGGTCGTCGCGCACGGACAGGTCGTCCAGCGAATCCGAGCCCAGGACCGGCAGGAGGATCGGCCCGCGCGACCAGTCGACGTCGAAGTACGACGCGTACCGCGACTCGGGGCCGTGCCGCAGCACGTCCCACCACCACGGGTTCGCCGACGGCACCTCCACCGACATGTGGTTCGGCACGATGTCGACCACCACCGCCAGACCCGCGGCCCGCGCGGCCGACACCAGCCGCCCGCGCGCCTCCTCACCGCCCAGTTCGGGGGAGGCCTTCGTCGGGTCCACCACGTCGTAGCCGTGGGTCGAGCCGGGTGACGCCGTCAGCAGCGGGGACGTGTAGATCGCCGAGACGCCAAGGCGGGCCAGGTAGTCCACAACGGACGCGGCGGCGTCCATGGTGAACGCCGGGCTGATCTGCAGGCGATAGGTCGACGCGATCACTCGCCGGCCCTCGTGCGCTGCAACACGATCAGCGACCGGGCGGGCACCGGCACCACGGTGCCCGCCTCGAACGTGCGGCTCTCGCCCGTGCCGCCGCCGTTCGGTTCCAGCACCTCGCCGGTGCACGTGTCCACCACGATGGTCCACTCGGCACCGTAGCTGCCGTCCGGCAGCTTCGTCTCGATCTCGTCGTCGTGGGCGTTGAAGCACATCAGGAACGAGTCGTCGGTGACGCGCTCACCCCTGCGGTCCAGGTCGGGGATGCCCTCGCCGTTCAGGAACACCACGATGGACCGGCCGAAGCCCGACTCCCAGTCCTCGTCGGACATCTCCTCACCCGCCGGGGTGAACCACGCGATGTCGCGCAGCTCCTCGCCCTTGCGGATCGGCCGGCCCGCGAAGAACCGGCGGCGCCGGAACACCGGGTGGCTGTGCCGCAGGTCGACCACGCCGGTCACGAAATCGACCAGGTCACCGTTGGTCTCCAGCAGCGACCAGTCCACCCAGGACAGTTCGTTGTCCTGGCAGTACGCGTTGTTGTTGCCCTGCTGCGTGCGGCCCATCTCGTCGCCGTGCAGCAGCATGGGCACGCCCTGCGACAGCAGCAGCGTCGCGATCATGTTCCTGCGCTGGCGGGCCCGCAGCTCGGTGATCTTCTCGTCCTCGGTCGGGCCCTCGGCGCCGTGGTTCCACGACCGGTTGTCGTTGGCGCCGTCGCGGTTGTCCTCGCCGTTCGCCTCGTTGTGCTTGTCGTTGTACGACACCAGGTCGTTGAGCGTGAACCCGTCGTGCGCGGTCACGAAGTTGATCGACGCGTACGGGCGGCGACCGTCGTCCTGGTACAGGTCCGACGAACCGGTGATGCGTGACGCGAACTCACCGAGCGTGGCCGGTTCGCCCCGCCAGAAGTCCCTGACCGTGTCCCGGTACTGCCCGTTCCACTCCGTCCACAGTGGCGGGAAGTTGCCCACCTGGTAGCCGCCGGGACCGACGTCCCACGGCTCGGCGATCAGCTTCACCTGGCTGATCACCGGGTCCTGCTGCACCAGGTCGAAGAACGTCGACAGCCGGTCCACGTCGTAGAACTCGCGGGCCAGTGTCGCCGCGAGGTCGAAGCGGAAGCCGTCGACGTGCATCTCGTTCACCCAGTACCGCAGCGAATCCATGATCAGCTGCAGCGTGTGCGGGTTGCGCACGTTCAGCGAGTTGCCGGTGCCCGTGTAGTCCATGTAGTACCGCTTGTCGTCCTCGACGAGCCGGTAGTACGCCTCGTTGTCGATGCCGCGCATCGACAGCGTCGGGCCGAGCTGGTTGCCCTCGGCGGTGTGGTTGTAGACCACGTCGAGGATCACCTCGATGCCCGCCTCGTGCAGCGTGCGGACCATGGCCTTGAACTCCTGGACCTGGTTGCCCGCCGCCGAGTGCGTGGCGTACTCGGCGTGCGGCGCGAAGTATGCGATCGTGTTGTAACCCCAGTAGTTCCGCAGGCCCTTCTCGATCAGCCCGTGGTCGTGGAGGAACTGGTGCACCGGCATCAGCTCGACCGCGGTGACGCCGAGCGTGTTCAGGTAGTCGATCATCACCGGGTGCGCGAGCCCCGCGTACGTGCCGCGCAGCTCCTCCGGGATGTCCGGGTGCAGCTTGGTGAGGCCGCGGACGTGCGCCTCGTAGATCACCGTCTCGTTGTACGGGATGTTCGGCGACCGGTCGTTCGCCCAGTCGAAGAACGGGTTCACCACCACGCCGAGCATCGTGTGCCCGGCCGAGTCCTCGTCGTTGCGGCTCTCCGGCTCACCGAAGTTGTAGCCGAACACCGCCTGGTCCCACGCGACCTGACCGGTGACGGCCTTCGCGTACGGGTCCAGCAGCAGCTTGTTCGGGTTGCACCGCAGGCCCTGCGCCGGGTCGTACGGGCCGTGCACCCGGTAGCCGTAGCGCTGGCCGGGGTTGACGTTCAGCAGGTAACCGTGGTGGACGAAGCCGTCGACCTCGGGCAGGCGGACGCGGGTCTCGTTGCCGTTCTCGTCGAACAGGCACAGTTCGACCCGCTCCGCGACCTCCGAGAACAACGCGAAGTTGGTGCCGGCACCGTCGTAGGTGGCGCCGAGCGGATAGGGAGAACCTGGCCAGGGCTGCACGCCTGCTCCTCACGAAAAGAATCGATTCTGTGCTCTACCACCGTAGAGCGCCGGTGTTGTGGCGCTACCGCCAACGGACTGTCAGTGGGGTGATACCCCGCCAGGCCGCGCGTCACGCAGCGCAGCGACGGAGGCCACCAATGTGGGATGCGCCAGCAGGTCGTCGACCTCCAGGGGGAGCGGTATTCGCCAGTTCGGGTATTCGTCGACCGTGCCGGGCAGGTTGGGTTGACGTGGCTCGCCGAGCGCGTCCTGCGGTGACGTGAGCAGGAGACGGCTCGCGGCCGTCGCCAGGAGCCGGTGCAAGGCGACGACCAGCTCCTCCTCCGCCGGGTCGTCCGGGAGCAGGCCGTGCGCGTTCAGTGCCGCCAGCATCTCCTGCTTCGCGGCCTCCGCGCGGGCGTACTCGCCGTCCGGGTCGCCGACCAGGCCCAGCTCGGCACGCACGCGCACGTTCTCCTTGCGGAGGAAGCCGGTGGTGGTCGGCAGGTCGTGGGTCGAGATGCTCGCCATGGCGTCGACGGGCCAGCGCTTCGGCGGCAGCAGCGGCTCGCCCGGTGCCTCGTCGTCGCGCTCGAAGTACAGGACGGACGAGCTGAGCACGCCCCGGTCGTGCATGGCGTCGGTGACCTCGTCGGGCACGGTGCCGAGGTCCTCGCCGACGACCATCGCGCCCGCCAGGTGCGCCTCGAGCGCGAGGATGCCGAGCATGGCGTCGGCGTCGTAGTACACGTACGTGCCCTCGCTGGCCGGGCGACCCGGCGGGATCCACCACAGCCGGAACAGGCCCGCGATGTGGTCGACGCGGATGCCGTCGGCGTGCCGCAGCACGCTGCGGATCACGTCGCGGAACGGCCGGTAGCCCGTCGCCGCCAGCCGGTCCGGGCGGAACGGCGGCAGGTTCCAGTCCTGGCCCTGCTGGCTGAACGCGTCCGGCGGCGCGCCGACGGTGACGTCCGAGGCCAGCACGTCCTGCAGCGCCCACGCGTCCGCGCCGGCCGGGTCGACGCCGACCGGCAGGTCGTGGACGATCTTCGCGGTGGTGGCGTCGCGGGCGGCGGTGAGCTGGCGTTCGCAGAGCCGCTGCAGCCAGGCGTGGAACGCGACGCGGTCGGCCAGCTCCGCGCGTGCCCTGGCCACCGCCGGGCTGTCCGGGCGGCGCAGGTCGGCGGGCCACTGCCGCCAGTCGGGGCCGTGGCGTTCGGTGAGCGCGCAGAACGTGGCGAAGTCGCGCAGGTCGTCCGGCACGTCCTCGGCGGTGCCCGGCCACAGCAGCTCCAGAGCGCGGTGCTTGGCGGTCCACACGGCGTCGTAGTCGATCAGTTCGGTGTGCGGCGGGGCGAGCGCGGCGACAGCGTCCCTGGTGGCGGGGTCGGCGCGGTGGAACTCGTCGAGCTCGGTGATCCGCAGGTAGATGGGGTTGGCGAAGCGGCGGCTCGACGGCGAGTACGGGGACCGCTGCACGGGCAGGGCGGGCGTGATGGCCTGCACCGGGTTGACGAGGACCACGCCCGCGCCGGAGGCGTTCGTGAAGTCGCGCAGGTCGGCGTAGTCGCCGATGCCCCACGAGCCGGGTGAGTGCAGCGCGTACAGCTGCAGCATCCAGCCCCACGCCGGATCGACCGGCGCGAGGCGACGCGGCGTGACGATCAGCTCCTGACCGTCATCGAGCCGGTGATACCCGAGTGGGGGAGTGTCCGGGCCTTCACGGACGACCTTCACCTTGGGTGGCGGCGGAGTGCTCTCGTCCACTCCCATCTCGGCGAGCACGGCACGCACGACGTCGTCCGCCACCTCGACCCGGTGGCGGTCGGCGTTCTCGTACCAGGTGGCAACTCCGTGCGCGCGGGCGAGCGCACTCAGCTGTTGATCCATCCGGTAAGGATGTCAGTGCATGCGCTGGTTCGGCACGGCGTGCAGGTCGTCACGGGCCGCGAGCAGGGCCGACCTGGCGTGCTCGGTGTCGGCCTGGTGCAGGCTGATGCGGGCGTCGCGCACCTGCCGCACGGCGGTGGCGATCCGGCAGGTCTCTCCCGCGGCCGCGGTCCACGCGAGCGCGGTGCGCAGGACGTCGTCGAGCTGGGTGAGGTCAGCGTCGCCCGCACCCAACCGGGTGAGCACGACGTCGACGGCGCGGCCGAGGCGCTCGCCCGGCACGGGCAGCGGCCGCTTGTGTACGGGTGGGACTCGTCTTGGGGACTGCACGGACAACTGTTGCTTGGTCACCGCGACCCTCCAGCTTGTTCAGGCGATGCCGGCAGGGGCCCCTGACAGTCCCGCGGCGTGCCCGAATACCCCGATCCTCGCACTCTTGAACCCGATAACCCAGTCCAAACCCAAATGATTGACCCCCGACACACAGAGTTAACGCCCCCCACACCGCGAGTCTCGCCCCCAGACCTCGCGAGTCGCGCTCGCAGGCACACCGAGTTGTCAGTTTCGTGCACATGCCCGGCGCGCGGCACCTGCACGAAACCGACAACTCGGTGTGTTCGAGAGCGTGACTCGCGAGGTGGGGGCGTGACCGCTATGTGTGGGTTTTCAGGGTGGTTCGGCTCAGGTGGTCGGCCTGGCGGGTGGTTTCCGGGAGGCGGTAGCGGGGGGAGAGGGCGAGGGTCAGGGTGCGGGCCGTGGGGAGGTCGATCTTGTGGCCTATCGACACGAAGACTGGTTTCACGTCTGGTTGGGTGCGCAGGGCGGCGCCTACCTCTTCGGTGCCGTCCACCACGGGGGTGGTCGCGCCGCGTGTCTGGGCGGGTGGGTCGTAGTCACCCATCGGGGTTTTCGCTACGCCGATCGTGGGGAGACCGGTTTCCACGCCCAGGTGGCACGCGAGCCCGAAGCGGCGCGGGTGGGCGAGGCCGTGGCCGTCGGCGACCAGCAGGTCCGGGGTGGTGCGCAGGCGTGACAGCGCCTCCAGCAGCGCGGGCAGCTCGCGGAACGCGAACAGGCCCGGCACGTACGGGAACGACGCCTCGCCGACCGCGGTCGCCGACTCCAGCACCGCACCGGACGCGACGTCGACCGTCACCACGGCCGCCGCGACCACCGGCGAGCCGACCGCGTACGCGACGTCCAGGCCCGTCGCCGTGCGGGGCGCGAAGCCCGGCGGTGGGGTCCTGATCACCGCTGGGGCCAGCGCCGACTGCAGCGCGACGGCCTCCTCGACGGTGGGCGGTACCAGCACCGGGCGACGATATCGGCCTCGAGCCACGTCCGGGTACAGGTCCGGCAGCGGCCCGGACCAGCGCGCGCGGACCGTGCGGACCCGCGGGTGGTGCCCGGGGCGCTGCAACAGTGGGCGACCCGGCCCCACCGTCGAGCGCCGCTCCGTCGACGACCGCCCGCCGGGCGTGGCGTTCGTCGACGACGAGGGTCGCGAGGTGCCGCTGCCGGACGTCAGATGCGTGCGGACAGCGGCCTGCCCCGGGTGATCACCGAGGACCGGGCCCTCGGCGACCTCTTCGTGAACAGCCTGCGGACGAAGGACGGGCGCCGGACCTGCGCGCCGCGCGCCGCGTGGCGGGCCTGCTCGAGGCGGTAGCTGATCTCGGCGTTGACGGCTTCCTGCGTGGTGAACATCGGTTTCTTCTCCTCGTTTCGGTGACAAGGAGAAGAGTCGTCCTGAGGCCGGGGTCCGGGCATCGGACGATCACGCACCAAACCCCTTACCCCGGGCCTCGGAGGGCGTCGGGATGCCTGGGTAAGGGGTCAGGCGCCGGGTAGGGCCAGCCACTCGGCCCAGCTGAGGTCCCTGCCGAGGTACCTGGGCTTCTCGAACGGCCAGACCCGCGCGATCCACCTCGGCACGAGGATGTCGAGCGCGTCCTCGAGCGGGGTGCCGACCTTCTCGTCGACGACCCACCAGCTGATCTCCGCGTCCGCGCCCGCCTTCTCCGGCGGGTCGATGTAGACGCAGCCGAACAGGGCGCTCTCGTCGAGGTTCAGCAGCGCGTAGTTGAACGACTCGTGGGCCGCGATCTCGCGCTCGTGCCTGGCCAGGTCCGCCCGGTCCTCCTCGATGGTCATCGTGGCGGGCGGCCAGCCCCAGGCCTCGCCGTAGATCTGCCACAGCCGCTCGCGCGAGCCCATCACGGCCGGGTAGTCGATCTCAGTATGAGACGCACTGATCGGCTTCAGGTGGTAGCCGTCGAGCACGGGCACACAGGTGGGATGCGTGAAGTCGTCGGGCAGCCAAGCCATGCACGTCAACTTACCCGGCCGGCCTCGCCCGGACGCGCATCCGCTCACCCTGTTTGCCGAACAGGATGAGGACCTCCACCGGTTTGTCGTCGGCCGAGCCGAACCAGTGCGGCACGTGGCAGTCGAACTCGGCGGCCTCACCCGGGGACATGGCGATGTCGTGCTCGCCGAGGAGCAGCCTGCCCCGGCCGCACAGCACGTAGAACCACGCGTAGCCCACGTGGGTCTTCTGCTCCACGGCCCTGCCCGGCGGGAAGACCATCTTCTGCGCCATGGGCCCGCCGGGGTGCCCGGTCAGCGGCACGACCACGCGGTCGTCCTGCCGCCTCGGCACGAGGCGGACCCTCGGGTCGCCCACCACCGGCGCGCCGACCAGCTCGTCGAGCGGCACCTGGTGGGCGACGGAGATCGGCAGCAGCAGTTCCAGGCTCGGCCTGCGCTGCCCGGACTCCAGCCGGGACAGGGTGCTCTTGGAGATGCCGGTCGCCGCGGACAGCTCCACGAGCGTGACGCCGCGCCGGTTGCGCAGCCGTCGCAGCCGGGGCCCGACCTCCGCCAGCGCGGCCGTGATCGTGTCGGTCATGCCGCCAGTCTTGTCCAGTCAGGCTCCCGGCGGTGGCGCCCAGCTCGTGCCGACCGCCCGCCGTGGGGGCGCGGGCAGCGGGTGCCTCACTCGAACCTCCCGGGTAGCGGCGCCAGGGGGAACGTGCGCCAGAAGTACGCGTCGGCGGCGTGCTGGTCGCCCGCGAAGTTGATCGCCTCGACGATCTCGCGGCCCGCGATGCGGAACGCGAGCACCCACGTGATGTCGAGGCCCTCCGGGGTGGTGCTCCAGCCGCGGTGCAGGTCGATCACCCAGTCGCCGTCGGCCGCCAGCGCGTACAGCTCGGCGCGGAAACCCGCGCGGCCCAACGCCGCGAAGAACGCGAGCACCTCGTCGACGCCCTCTTTCGTGCCGGAAAGCGGGTGGTGGCCGGGGATCGTCCACCGGATGTCGCGGTGGAAGAAGCGGCGCAGCGCGGTCAGGTCACCTGACGCGTAGGCCGCGTAGTACTCCTGGATCAACCTGATGTTGGGGTTCGTGGCTGCCGCGTCCGCGGTGCCGGTGGTGAGCGCGGTGGCGGCGGCGGTCGTCGCACCGGCGGCGATGATCTGTCGTCGTGTCGGCATGTCTCCAGGCAACCGGCGCGACCTCACCCGAGGCCAATACCTGTGCCCATACGTTTCGGGCATGGATGTCGACACGCGGGTGCTGCGGTACTTCGTCGCGGTCGCGGAGCGGTTGAGCTTCACCGCGGCCGCGCGGGACCTCTACGTCGCGCAGCCTTCGTTGTCGCGGCAGATCCGGCAGCTCGAGCAGCGCCTCGGGGTGGAGCTGTTCACCCGGCCCGACGTCCGGCTCACCGCGGCTGGGGAGCACCTGCTCGCCGCCGCGCGCAGGCACCTCGCCGACTGGCAGCACACGACCCGGCTGGTCCGGGCCACCGCCGCGGCCGACGGGAACGTGCTGCGGTTCGGGTTCGTCGTCGCGGGTGGTGGGGCGCTCGCGCGCCGGGCACGGGCCGTGTTCGCCGAGCGGACGGGGGCGACGGTCGAGCCCAAGCGGTTCGACTGGGGTGGCGAGCCGCGGGCGCTGCGCGACGGCCTCGCCGACGTGGCGTTCGTGTGGCTGCCCGCCGACCTCAGTGGGTTGCACAGTGAGACGGTCGAGACCGAGGATCGGCTGGTCGCTGTCGCGGCCACACATCCGCTGGTCGCGCGGCAGCACGTGAGCATCGCCGACCTGCGGGACGAGCCGATCGTGTGGACCAGGAAGGCCCCGGCGGAGTGGGTGGACTGGTGGGCGGTGAACCCGCGGCCCGACGGGTCGGAGCCCGTGTGGGGGCCGGAGAACGACAACGCCGACGAGATGCTCGAGCACGTCGCCGCCGGGACCGCGGTGTGCGTCGGGTCCGCGTCGATCGCCGAGTACTACCGGCACCCCGGCCTGGTGTGGCTGCCGATCACCGACGTCGAGCCGCTGCGGATCGTGCTCGCCTGGCCGCGCGCGCCGGTCAACCCGCTGGCCGGGGAGTTCGTGCGGGTCGTCCGGGGCCTGGTGCATGCTGATGGCCGTGGTCAGTGAGCTTCCGGACAGCGCGCGGCGCAACCCCGAGCTGAGGCGTGTCGCCATGCGGCGGCAGATCGCGGAGGCCGGGTTCGTGCGCGTCGACACGCTGGCCCGCGACTACGGCGTCAGCATCATGACCGTCCACCGCGACCTCGACGAGCTGGAGCGGCTCGGGTTCCTGCACAAGGTCCGCGGCGGCGCCACCAGCGCGCCGACCACCACCTTCCACGGCGACCTCGAGCACCGCATGCGGGCGCAGGTCGACGCGAAGCTCGCCATCGCCCGCGAGGTGCTGCGGTCCGAAGTGGAGTCCGGGCAGGTGGTCGCGCTCGACGACAGCACCACCTCGCTCGTGCTCGCGCGCCTGCTGCCGGAGAAGGCGCCGCTGACCGTCGTCACGCACTTCCTGCCGGTCATCCGCGCGCTCGCCGCGCAACCCGGCATCGAGCTGATCGGGCTCGGTGGCCGCTACGACGCCGCCTACGACTCCTTCCTCGGCCAGGCCACCGCCGAGGCCGCGGCCGGACTGCGCTACGACCTGCTGTTCCTGTCGACCACCGCGGTCGCCGACGGCGTCTGCTACATCCAGTCGCTCGACACCGTGATCACCCGGCGCGCGCTGATCGCGTCCGCGGCTCGCAGCGTGGCGCTCGTCGACCACACGAAGTTCGACCGCCGCGCGCTGCACCGGCTGGTCGGGCTGCGGGAACTGGACCGGGTCGTGGTCGACGACGCGACGCCGGAACAGGTGGTCCGCCGGGAGCGGGCCCGTGGTGCCACGATCGACGTCGTTGCTAAGTGATGTGAAGTTCGGCGACCCGTCAAACGTTTCAACCTGGGGATTCGCCGATGGCAGATCAAGATCAATGTTAAAAGTTGCGAAGTTCTCGGTGACGCGCTTGTAATACCGCACGTGGCAGACAGCGAAGTCGCGGTGTGTGTCGACGCGGGCACGACCGTCATCAAGGCCGTGGTGTTCGACGCGGACGGGCGGGAACTGGTGGTCACCCGGCGCGACACAGAGGTGCGCCACCCCACCCGCGAGCAGTGCGAACAGGACATGCACGAGGTGTGGGCCGCGGTCGTCGCGACCGTGCGGGAGGCGGTCGCGCGGGTCGGCCGCCCGGTGCGGCTGCTGGCGGTCACCGCGCAGGGGGACGGCGCGTGGCTCGTCGGCGCGGACGGCGAACCGCTGCGCCCCGCGGTCCTCTGGAACGACGGCCGCGCCGCCGACGTCGTCCGCGGCTGGCGCGCCGACGGCACCCTCGAGCGGGCCTACCGGATCAACGGCTCCCTCACCAACGCCGGCCTGCCGAACGCGATCCTCCGCAGCATCGGCGAGACCCGCCCGCACACCGTCCTCACCTGCGGCGGCTGGCTGTACTCGCAGCTCACCGGCGTGCGCGGCATCGAGAAGTCCGAGGCGTCCGCGCCCTGGCTCGACATCCACGACGGCACGTACTCGACCGACCTCACCGACCTGTACGGCATCGACCCGGCCGTCCTGCCGGAGCTGCTGACCGACCAGGTCCACCCGCTGACCGCCACCGAACTCGGCCTCCCGGCGGGCACGCCCGTGGTGCTCGCGCCGTACGACATCGTGACCACCGCGTTCGGCACCGGCGCCACGGCCGCGGGTCAGGCGACCTGCATCCTCGGCACGACCCTGTGCACGGAGATGCTGGTGGAGGCCCCCGACACCACCGGCGAGCCGTCCGGCCTCACGCTCGACTTCGGCGTGCCCGGCCTGCTGATGCGGTCGTTCCCCACGCTCGCGGGCACGGGCGTGGTCGACTGGCTCGTCGACCTGCTCGGCCTGTCCGACCACGCCGAGGTCACCCGGCTCGCGTCGCAGGCACCGGCGGGCGCGGACGGGCTGCGCGTGCTGCCCTACCTGTCGCCGGCGGGAGAGCGCGCGCCCTTCCTCGACGCGGCCGCGAGCGGCCTGGTCACCGGCATGCTGTTCGGGCACGGCCGCGCCCACCTCGCGCGGGCCGTCCTCGAAGGGCTCGCGCACGTCATCCGCGACTGCCTCGACGCGGCCCCCGGCCGACCGGTCGAGCTGGGCCTGTGCGGCGGCGGCGCCGCGAGCGCCCTGTGGTGCAGGCTGATCGCGGACATCACCGGTGTGCCCACGGTGTCCACCGAGGACACGCAGGTGGGTGCGAAGGGCGCGCTCGTGTACACGCTCACCGCGCTCGGCGAGTACCCTGACCTGACCACCGCCGCGGCCGCGCTCGTCCGGCCGTCGGCCCGGTACGAACCCGACCCCGGGGCACGATCCCGGTACGACGCCGCGCACGCCGAGTTCCTCGAGACCCGCGCGCTCGCGGCGACCAGGTGGGCGCGGTGGCGGTGACCTGGGTCGGTGTCGACGTCGGCACCCAGAGCATCCGCGCGCTGGCGGTCGACGACGACGGCAGGACCGTCGCGGCGGCGAAGCGGCCGCTGCGCGGCACCCGCTCCGGCACCCGGCACGAGCAGGACCCCGACGCGTGGTGGGTGCTGGCCGCGGAGGCGCTCGCCGAGCTGGACCTGCGTGGTCGCGAGGTCGGCGGCGTCGCCGTGTGCGCGACCTCCGGGACCGTCCTGCTGACCGACGCCGATGGCACCCCGCGCACCCCCGGCCTGATGTACGACGACGCCCGCGCGGGAGCGCTCGCCCGGCAGGCGCAGGACGCGGGCGCGGCGCTGTGGACACGTCTGGGCTACCGCATGCAGCCGGCGTGGGCGCTGCCGAAGTTGTTGTGGTGGCGGGACAAGGGCCTGCTCGGCCCGGGCGTGCGGCTCGCGCACCAGCCCGACGTGGTCACGGCCGCGCTCGTCGGCCACCCCGTCGCGAGCGACGCCAGCCACGCGCTGAAGACCGGCTACGACCTGATCGAGGACCGCTGGCCCAGCGACGTGCTCGCCGCCCTGGACGTGCCGGAGAGCGTTCTCCCGCGGGTGGTCCGGCCCGGCACGGTGCTCGGCGAGGTGTGCGCGGAGGCGGCGGCGCGCACCGGGCTCCCGGTCGGCACGCCGGTGGTCGCCGGCATGACCGACGGGTGCGCCGCGCAGCTCGCGGCCGGTGCGCTGGACGTCGGCGAGTGGAACTCCGTGCTCGGCACCACGTTGGCGCTCAAGGGGGTCAGCACGTCGCTGCCGCACGACCCGACCGGCGCCGTGTACTCGCACCGGGCGCCGCACGGCGACCTGTGGCTGCCCGGGGGTGCGTCGAGCACCGGCGCCGGGGCCGTGCGCGCGCTCTTCCCGGGCGCGGACCTCGACGCGCTGACCGCCGCCGCGGCCCAGGTGCGGGACGTGCCGCTGTGCTACCCGCTCGTCGGGCACGGCGAGCGCTTCCCGTTCGTGGCGCCGCAGGCCCGGGGCTTCCTCGGCGACGGGCCGCTGACCGGCGACTCGGCGACGGTGTTCGCCGCGGTGTGCAGGGGCGTCGCGCACGTCGAGCGGCTGTCGTTCGAGCTGCTGGCGTCGGCCGGCGCGGACGTGGGCGGGACCGTGACGTTCACCGGCGGCGGCGCGCGCAACGAGTGGTGGAACCAGCTGCGCTGCGACGTGCTGGGTGTACCGGTGCGCCTCCCGGTGAACCCCGAACCCGCGCTGGGCATGGCGGTGCTCGCGGCGGGGGCGCGGACGGGTGACATCCCGGCCGCGGCGAAGCGCCTCGTGCGGGTGCGCCGCACGCTGGAGCCGGACCTGACGCGGCACGCCGACCTCATGCCCGCGTACGAGTCGTTCGTCGCCGCGCTCACCGAACGCGGCTGGTGGAAGGGATGACTGTGCCAGAACCGATCCTGTTGGCGGGTGACCGGTTCGTGCTGAACCGGTTGCTGGCGGCCGAGCTGGCGCCGGGCGCGTGGGACGTGCGGACGCTGGAGCTGCCGTGGCCGCACGTGCCGTTCGGCACGGTCGCGGAGGTCGACGAGGCGTCCGATGTGGAGGACGCGCTCATCGGGGCGCTGCGGGGCGTGAAGGTGTGCCTCACCCAGATGGCGCCGCTGACCGCCCGGGTGCTCGACGCGTGCCCGGACCTGGAGCTCTTCGCCGTGTCGCGCGGCGGCCCGGTCAACGCGAACCTCGCCGCCGCCACCGAGCACGGGGTCGCCGTGACGTTCGCGCCCGGCCGCAACGCCGAGTCGACCGCCGAGCACACGATCGGCATGATGCTCGCCGCGATGCGCCGGATCCCCGTCGCGCACGAGACCGTCGTGGCCGGGCGGTGGGAGAGCGCGATGTTCGCCTACGACGAGACCGGGCTGGAGATCGCGGGCAGCACGATCGGCCTCGTCGGGTACGGCGCGATCGGGTCGCGCGTGGCCGCCGCGTTGCGGGCCATGGGCGCGACGGTGCTGGTGGCCGACCCGTACGCGGACGTCGAGTCGGTGCCGCTGGACGAGCTGCTGCGCCGGTCCACTGTGGTCTCACTGCACGCCAGGCTCACCGACGAGACGCGCGGCATGATCGGCGCGCGGGAGATCGCTCTCATGCCCGCCGGTTCGGTGCTCGTGAACTGCGCGCGCGGCGGCCTGCTCGACTACCACGCGCTCGCCAAGGCGCTGACCGACGGCCACCTGTTCGCGGCGGCGGTCGACGTGTACGACGAGGAGCCGCTGCCCGCCGGGCACCCGTTGCGGGAGGCGCCGAACGTGGTGATGACGCCGCACCTCGCGGGCGCGAGCCGGGCCGTCGCCGCGCGGGCCGCCCGCATGGTCGGCGTCGAGGCCGCCCGCTGGCTGGCCGGTGAACCACCGCTGCACTGCGCGAACCCGGAGGTGCTGTCGTGAGTCGTCTGCTGCTCGCGCGTCATGCGGAAACCGTGTGGCACGCGGAGAACCGGTACGCCGGTGGCCGCAGCGAACCCGAGCTGACCGACCGCGGGCTGCGGCAGGCGGAGCAGCTCGCGAAGGCCGCGGTCGCGCTGGGCGTGGACGTGGTGGTCAGCTCGCCGCAGCGGCGTGCCGTCACCACCGCGACCCCGGCCGCCGAGGCGCTCGGCGTCCCGCTGCACCTGCGCCCCGACCTGCGCGAGGTCGACTTCGGCGACCTCGAGGGCCACACGTTGTCCGAAATGGACCCCGAAGCGGTTCGCCGGTTCCGCGAGAACCCGGAGGCCAACGCGTTCCCGAACGCCGAACCGTTGCGGGCAGCGGGGGAGCGGTGTGCCGCCGCGCTGCGCGCGGTCGACGCCGAACACGACGGGACCGTGCTCGTCGTCGCGCACAGCAGCCTGTTCCGCATCGGCCTCTGTGTCCTCATCGGACTGCCCGTCGCGCACTACCGGCATGTCTTCCCCCTGCTGGAGAACGTCGCGCTCACCGAGATCCGGCTGCCCGCCGGTCCGGCCCTGCCCGCCGCCATCCGCTCCATGAACCGCCAGCCTTGAAAGGACCCACCTCCATGCGCCGACTCCCGGTCCTCGTCGCGGTGCTCGCGTTGGTCGTCTCCGCCTGCTCGTCCGGCAACGGCGGCGGCGACGCGGCGGGCGCCAAGATCGCCTTCCTGATGCCGGACATCGCCTCGACCCGCTACGAGCTGTACGACAGCCCGCTGTTCAAGGCGAAGATGAAGGAACTCTGCGCCGACTGCGAGGTCATCTACCAGAACGCGCAGGCCGACGCGTCCCGCCAGCAGCAGCAGGCGAACTCCGCGCTCGCGCAGGGCGTGAAGGCCATCGTGATCGACCCGGTCGACTCGACGGCCGCGGCGTCCATCGTCAACACGGCCCGCGCGCAGGGCGTGCCGGTCATCGCGTACGACCGGCCGATCCCGACGACCCCGGCCGACTACTACATCTCGTTCGACAACGAGAAGATCGGCAAGTCGATCGGCGACTCGCTGGTGGAGCACCTGAAGGAGACCGGCGCGAAGGGCGGGATCCTGCAGGTCAACGGCTCCCCGACGGACGCCGCCGCCGGGCTGATCAAGAAGGGCATCCACGCCGCCGTCGACGACAGCGGGTTCGAGCTGCTCGCCGAGTACGACACGCCGGACTGGCAGCCGTCGAAGGCACAGGACTGGGTGTCGGGCCAGATCACCCGCTTCGGTGACAAGATCGTCGGCGTGGTGGCCGCGAACGACGGCACGGGCGGTGGCGCGATCGCCGCGTTCAAGGCCGCCGGGGTCAACCCGGTGCCGCCGGTGACCGGCAACGACTTCGAGGTCGCAGCGGCGCAGCGGATCGTGGCAGGCGACCAGTACAACACGATCTCCAAGCCGATCAAGATCGTCGCGGAGGCGGCCGCCGAGGTCGCGTACCGGTTCGTCAAGGGCGAGAAGCCCGAGGGCAAGACGACGTTGTTCGACACGCCGTCGCAGCTGTTCGACCCGACCGTGGTGACGCTCGAGAACATCGCGGACGTGCTGTCGAAGTCCGACCAGATCAAGCCGTCCGAGGTGTGCGTCAAGGAGTACGCGGCGGCGTGCGCGGAGCACGGGGTGGCCTGATGCTCACGGACACCGCCGTCCTGTCGCTGCGTGGCATCAGCAAGAACTTCGGCGCGGTCGCCGCGCTCACCGACGTCGACCTCGACGTGTCCGCCGGTCAGGTGGTCGCGATCGTGGGCGACAACGGCGCCGGGAAGTCCACGTTGGTCAAGGTGCTGTCCGGGGTGCACCGGCCGGACGCGGGGACGATCATGTTCGCCGAGGAGCCGGTGACCATCGGCAGCCCGGCGGCCGCGCACGCGCTCGGCATCGCGACCGTGTTCCAGGACCTCGCGCTGTGCGAGAACCTGAACGTGGTGGAGAACCTGTTCCTGGGCAGGGAGATCCGGCGCGGGCGGCTCGACGAGGTCGCGATGGAGACCCGGTCGTGGGAGCTGCTGCGGCAGCTGTCGGCGAAGATCCCGACCGTGCGCGTGCCGGTGGCGTCGCTGTCCGGTGGCCAGCGGCAGACCGTCGCGATCGCGCGGTCGCTGCTCGGCGACCCGAAGATCATCATCCTGGACGAGCCGACGGCCGCGCTCGGCGTCGAGCAGACCGCGGAGGTGCTGAACCTCATCGAGCGGCTGCGTGAGCGCGGCCTCGGCGTGATCATGATCAGCCACAACATGGAGGACGTCCGCGCGGTCGCCGACCGCATCGTGGTGCTGCGGCTGGGCCGCAACAACGGCGAGTTCGACGCGGCCGGCGTGTCCACCGAGGACCTGGTGGCCGCGATCACCGGCGCGGCCGACAACGTGGCGACGCAACGCGCGCGGAGGAACACCCATGACTGACCCGAACCGCCGGCTCGGCGGTCACGAACGGGCGACTCGCGAGTCCCGAACGGGCGACTCGCGACCACAAGCAGCGCGAGTCTCGTGCCCAGACACCGCGAGTCTCGCGCTCCAACACACCGAGTTCCGTTTTCGTGCACACCGGTCCCGGGCGGGACGTGCACGAAACCGGCAACTCGGCATGCACGAGAGCGCGACTCGCGCTGTTCGAGAGCGGGACTCGCGATGACGCGGATGAAGGCGGCCGCGCCCGCCATGGACCTGCTCGACGAGCGGTTGCGGCGCGGGGACGGGGTGCGGGGTGTGCTCGGGGCCGTCGCCGAGCGGGTTCGCGGCGGGGACCTCGGCGTGCTGCCGATCGTGGTCGGGCTCGTCGTGATCTGGACGGTGTTCCAGATCCTCAACCCCGTGTTCCTCTCCAGCGCGAACCTCGTGAACCTGCTGATGGAGAGCGTGTCCGTCGGGATCATCGCGCTCGGTGTCGTGTGCGTGCTGCTCGTCGGGCAGATCGACCTGTCGGTCGGGTCGGTCAGCGGGCTGTCCGCCGCGCTCACGGCGGTCACGTTCGTCGACCTGGGCTGGCCGTTCTGGGCGTCGATCATCGCCGCGATCGCCGCGGGCGGGGCGATCGGCTGGGTGTACGCGCAGATGGTGACGCGGCTCGGGGTGCCGTCGTTCGTCGCCACGCTCGCCGGGCTGCTCGGGTTCCTCGGGTTGCAGCTGTGGCTGCTCGGCAGCAAGGGCGCGATCAACCTGCCGTTCGACTCCGGGCTGGTGCACTTCGCGCAGCTCGCGTTCGTGCCGGCGTGGCTGTCGTACGTGCTGGTCGTGCTCGCGGCGGGTGGGATCTTCGTGACCGGGTACTCGCTGGCCCGCGCCCGGCGCGCGGCCGGGTTGTCGGCCCGGTCCACGCCGCTGCTCGTGATCCGCAGCGCGGCCGTGCTGGTGGCGCTGGGGTTCGCGGCGTGGTACCTGAACCAGGCCCGCGGCGTCGGCTGGATGTTCGTGACGTTCGTGGCGCTGGTGCTGGTGATGAACTACGTGCTCACCCGCACCGCGTGGGGCCGCGCGGTGTTCGCCATCGGCGGCAACGTCGAGGCGGCCCGGCGCGCGGGTGTCAATGTGAAACGCATGTACACCACGGTGTTCATGCTGTGCAGCTCGCTCGCGGCACTCGGTGGTCTGATCGCGGCGGCCCGCCTCGCGGCGGCGAACCAGGCGAGCGGCGCCGGTGACGTCAACCTCAACGCGATCGCGGCGGCCGTCATCGGCGGCACCAGCCTGTTCGGCGGGCGGGGGAGCGCGTTCTCCGCGCTGCTGGGCATCCTGGTGATCCAGTCCATCTCGAGTGGACTGACGCTGCTGGACCTGGACTCGTCGTTCCGGTTCATGGTGACCGGTCTGGTGCTGGCACTGGCCGTCGCCCTCGACTCGGTGGCCCGCCGCTCCCGAGCAGCCCACGGCCGCGCCTGACCCCTCGCGAGTCACGCTCGCGCGCATACCGAGTTGTCGGTTTCGTGCACATCGCCATCCCCGGCGTCCGCACGAAACCGACAACTCGATGTGCCTGCGAGCGTGACTCGCGAGGTTCGGGGGCGTGGCACGCCGGGTCAGTACTCGTCGTGGAAGCGGAGGTCGGGGCTGCCTGCTTGGGCGCCGAACGCCGCCGCGCGGCCTTCGGGTTTCTCCCACGGTTCCTGGCGGCCCAGGGCGGTCATGTCGAGGAAGTAGTGGGTGCCGCCGATCTGTTCCAGGCCGCGGGCGTACGTGGAGTACGTGTGGAACACCCGGTCGCCGTCGCGCAGGAAGCACGACATCCCGGGGTAGTCGCCGCGGCGGGCGGGGGTCCACGCGAAGGGGAGCTCGTCGGCGGTGCGGTAGTTCAGCAGCACCGGGCAGACCCGGTCGTCCACGGTCACGTGGTAGTCGTGGTTGAAGTCGCTGCCGTGGGAGGAGACCCACGGGAACGACCACCCCATCCGCTTGTGGAACGGCCCGATCTTCTCGTACGGCGCCCGCGACACCGCGACGAACGACGTGTTCCGCTGGTGCAGGTGCACGAGGTCACCGATGTTGTCGGCCTGCGCCGAGCAGCTCGGGCAGCCCGTGTCGCGGGGCACCTCGTTGCCGTCCTCGTCGACGTCGTACGCCCACATCATGTGGTGCACGATCAGCTGCCTGCGCCCGTCGAACAGGTCGAGCAGCGTCCGCGGCCCGTCCGGCCCGGTGAACACGTACTCCTTGTCCACCGGCACCATCGGCAGCGACCGGCGCGCCGCCGCCAGCTCGTCACGGGCCCTGGTCAGGGCTTTCTCCCTGGCCAGCAGTTCCTTCCGCGCGTCGAGCCACTCCGCGCGGCTCACGATCCTCGGCAGGTTCATGTCCGTACAGACCGCGGGGCGGCGCGAAACTCATCGCGCCGCCCCGGTGGTCACACACCGTCAGAACGGGTTGTTGCGGTCGCGGTCCATGCCTGCGGGGTCGCCGGGCACCGCGCCACCGGGTCCCGCGCCCATCGGCGGGACGCTCTGGGCGGGGCTGCCGCCGCGGGGAGCCATGCGCGACTCGCCCTGCTGCGGCGCCCGGTCCACGTCACCGCGCCAGCCACCGGTCTCGGCGCCGCGGTGCTCGATGAACTCCTTGAACCGGCTCAGGTCACCCTGGATGCGGTGGCCGACGACGCCCAGCGCCGCGCCCGCCTTCTCGGTCAGGCTCTCCGGCTCGAAGTCCATCTGCAGGTGCACCCGCGTGGTCTGGTCGTCGATGCGGTGGAACGTCACGACACCGGAGTGCTCCGGCCCGCTCACCGACCGCCACGCGACCCGCTCGTCCGGGTGCTGCTCGGTGATCTCGGCGTCGAACTCACGGCTGACGCCGCCGATCGTGGTGTGCCAGTGGGTGCGCGTCGGTGTGATCTGCTCGATGCGGTCCACGCCCTCCATGAAGGCCGGGAACGACTCGAACTGCGTCCACTGGTTGTACGCGGTCCGCACGGGAGTCTGCACATCCACCGACTTCTCGATGGTGGTCACTGTCTCTCCTCCTTCGATCGCGTGCATGGCAAGACGTTCCACGTCTCACCACGACGAAACATGTCTGTCCTTGCGGCGGTTCTTGCCCGTTCCCGGTGCGAAGCCGTGCTTGACCAGGCGTGCCTCGGTCAGCTCGTCCGCGCTCGTGAGCGTGAAGAACAGGCTCAGCGCGAGCGCGGCGCCGACCGCGAGCAACGCCCAGCCGACGGGCAACGGCGTCAGCAGCACCAGTACGAGGAACGCCACGACGAGCCACGGCAACGTCTGCGCCACCACCAGGAGCGCGAAGCGCGCCAGCCAGCCGCGGTCGGTCGCGTCGTGCAACACCCACTCGCGGTAGCGGTCGGGCAGCCGTCCGCCGTACGCGTAGCGGAGCCACCGCACGGGGCCCGGCCTCGTCATCTCCATGTCCTGGGGGTACCCGCCAGGACGGCGGGTCAACGTGCCGTGGCGCGAAACACCAGGTGGAAGTTGTCCAGGGTGCCGGGCAGGTCCGCGTGCTCGCGCAGACCGTGGTCGTGCGCCGGCGCGAAGTCACGGTGCGCCAGCATGACCGCGAGCATCGTGCTCGTCGTGTACAGGACGAGGTTGCGGCCCGGGCACTGTCCCGGTCCGTCGCTGAACGGCACGAGCGCCGGGTGTGACCGCGCGCGACCGTCCAGCCACATGGCGGGGTCGAACCGCTGCGACACCTGGCGGTGGAAGTACGGCGCGAACACGAGCAACGTCGTGCCGGCGGGCAGTTCGTGGCCGCTGAGCGCGGTCGTCTCCGTGGTCTCGCGCAGGATCGCGGGGGTCGTCGGCCACAGCCGCAGCGTGTCGAGCACGCACGCCCGCAGGTACGGCAGCTGCGCCGGTGCGCCGTCGTCCCGTTCGGCCTTCGCCGCGGCCTCCCCGTGCGTGGCGAGGACGGCAAGCGTGCGCATGATCGCCATGCCCGCCGCGTCGAACGCGAACAGCCAGTGCGGCACCTGGCCCACCGGGTCGACGTCCGGCCCTAAGCCCGCGGCGACGGCGTCCGGGTCGCGGCGCTCGACGTGCGCGCGGAGCCGTCCGGTGAATTCGGCCAGTGCCTGCTCGCGCCGGGGCGCGGCCCACGCCCAGTTCGCGGTGCGGCGCAGTCGGTCCAGCAGCGCGGTGAGCCGTTCGTCGTCGCGGGCGGCGTCGCCGAGCACGACCCGGCGCACCACGCGCTGCCAGGCGGTGTCGAAGGTGTCCCAGTCGAGGGTGCGGCCGGTCAGTGCCGCCGCCTCCTCGGTGATGACCCGGTGGATCGGGTCCGCGAGGTGGTGCAGCGGGCGCGCGGTCTCCAGCGCGCGCTCGTTGGCCGCGCGGCGTTTCGCGCGGGTGGCCTCGTCCCGGGTGATGAGCACCGCGTGCGGCTGGAAGTGCTTCAGCGCGCCGACCTTGTCGGTGCTCGCCGGGGTGAAGGGGTCGGGCGTCGCGTCGAGCACCCGCCCGACGTCCGCCTGCGACAGGACGACGGCGATCGCACGGTCACCCGGCACGCGCAGCAGCAGCGGCCCGTCGCCGTAGCGGCCGGCGAGGCGGGCGATCTCGCGGACCGCGCGGTCGTCGGCGCCGAGCCGCCCGGCGAGCCCCATCAGCAGCGGGCGCCGCTTGATGACACCGCCCGCGAGCGTGGGCAGCAGCACCGTCGAGAGCACGCGGGCGGTGTCGGTCGCGGAGGCACGGGTCGTGGTGATCACGCTGGTCATGCCACCGGGTGCCCGGTCGCTGACCGGCGGAAACGTCACTTCAGGTCGGCCAGCGCGGTCACCAGGCCGGCGACCACCTCGGGGTGCCCGAGGGGCAGCGGCGGCTCGACGCGGTCGTCCGGGCCGGGGTGGCTGCGGGCCACCACCCGGACCTCGATGTCGTCCGCGGGCGGTTCCTCCTCCTCGTCCGGCGGGTCGACCAGCAGGACGGACGTGACGATGTCGCGGTACTCGCGGGCCAGCGCGAGCGCCGCCTCACAGGCCTCGCCGCTCGCCACGAGGTTCGCGGCCGACCGCCGGTCGGCGAGGGTCTCGAACACGTCCTCGAGGTCCTCGATCGACTGCTTGCTCGCCGGGACGCGGCACCACGCCACCTGGAAGTGGGCGGCGAGCCGGTCCCACGTCGGTGGCAGCTCGTCGTGCCTGGCCGTGCCTGCCGGGTCGACCACCACCAGGGCGGGACCGTCCTCACGGCCCGCCCACACCACCGGGTTGCCCTCCGCCCGGGGTCCTTCTTTCGCGAACTCACGCACCGGTATCACCTCGCACGGGGGATACCGCCGCGCCGCCCCGGCAAACGTCAGCGCTGCTCACGGACGACGTCGGCGGGTGGCTTGTCGGTGCGCAGGCCGCCGAAGCGGGGGTGGCGCAGCCTGCCCTCCCGGGTCCACTCGCTGAACCCGACGTGCACGACCAGTTCGGGCCGGATCCAGTGCGCGGTCGGTTCCGGCACCGGGTCGGCGAACGGGGAGGAGTCCTGGGCCATGGCGTCCATGCGGGCCCGCAGCGCGCGCAGGGTCGCGTGGTCGTAGCCGGTGCCGACCTTGCCCGCGTACCGCAGGGCGCCGTTCTCGTGGTAGCCGACGATCAGCGCGCCGAACCCGGCCCGCGACCCCTGCGGCTCGGTGAACCCGCCGACGACGAACTCCTGGCCGCGCACGCACTTGAACTTGAGCCAGTCCGCGGACCGCCCGCCGACGTACGGCGAGTCGGCGCGCTTGGCGATCAGCCCTTCCCAGCCGTTCTCGCACGCGTGCCGGTAGTACTCCTCGCCGCCGCCCTCGCGGTGCTCGGTGTAGTGCAGCCGGTCGTCGAAGCGGAAGGCGGTGCGCAGGATCTCCTTGCGTTCCCACAGCGGGCGCGCGGTGAGGTTCGTGCCCTCGAAGGAGAGCAGGTCGAAGAGGTGGTAGTGCGCGACGTCGCCGTCGCGGACGATCTCACCGTCGGCGACGAAGCGGTTCGTGCCGGCCTCGCCCAGCAGTTCGACCAGGTCGGGGTAGGCGTCGTCGAGGCGCTTGTGGGTGCGTGACCACAGCTGTGGCCGCCACCCGTCACGGATCGACAGGGCGCGCACCCCGTCCAGCTTCCGTTCGAACAGCCAGTCGTCGTCGGAGAAACGGCGATCGGTCGGCGTTGCGAGCATCAACTCGGGCGGATCGATCATCTCTCGTCTCGGTGATCGGCGGGGAATATGCAATTTGCATACCCGGAGTTGCGGATTGTAAACGCTCCGCGTCATCCCGTCACGCCCCCTCTCGGAGGAGCGCCGCGATCACCCGTTTCCCCGCTAGATGCCCGGGATGCGGCCGCCGCGGAAGGCGTTCACGAACAGGCTGTGGTCCTCGCGGGTCTGCGCCGCGTACGACATCGCGAACCGGGTCAGCGTCTCGACGAACGCGTCCTCGTCCGTGATCACCGACGCGATGGCCTCCTCGCTCTGGAAGTCGACCAGTGTCTGTTCCGAGTCGGAGTCTGAGACGCAGTGCATCTTGGCGGTCGCGCGGCCGAGGTAGGCGAGGACGGGAGCCATGTCCGCGGGCTCCGTGAGCTCCGACCAGTCCAGGTCGCAGGCGTACGGGGACAGTTCGGTGACCACGAACCCCTTGCCGTCGATGGCGGTGTGGCCCAGCCACGGGTCCGCGTGCGCCTGCAGCGCCCGCTGCGACACGGCCGTCCGGTGCCCCTCGTTCTCGAAGTACGACCGCATCCTCGGCTCGTCGACGATGCGGCTGGGCGCCGGGACGTTGCCCTGCTTCATCGACAGCACCACGTCGTTCTCCAGCGCCTGCGTGTGCCCCTCCACGAGCACGTTGTACGCGGGCAGCCCCGCCGACCCGATGCCGAAGCCGCTGCGGCCCACCAGGTCCTTCACGCGATAGGTCGCCGCGTCGAAGCGTTTGCCCGCCGGGATCGTGTCCAGGTACGACTCGAACGCCGCCAGTGCCGCGTCCCGCTCCGCCGACGCCAGCTCGCGCACCCCCGGGCCGCGGGAGAACTGCCGCTCGTAGTCCTCCACCTTCGTCATCGTCGACAGCAGGCCCGTCCTGGTGCGCAGGCGGGCGCGCAGCAGCACCTCGTGCAGCATCCCCTCCGTGCTGTCGAGCTGCAGCCGCACGCCCTCGTCGCCCGGGTTGTCGGCGAACGACCGCACCTGCCGCACGTACTCGCGCAGGTACGTCCCGATCAGGTGCGCGATGTCGTCGTCGGAGATCGCCTTGCCCCACGCCATCAGCGCGACGCTCGCCGCCAGCCGCTTGAGGTCCCACGTGAAACAGCCCAGGTAGGCCTCGTCGAAGTCGTTCACGTCGAACACGAGCGTGCCGGACGAGTCCATGTAGGTGCCGAAGTTCTCCGCGTGCAGGTCGCCCTGGATCCACACCCTGCTGGTGCGCTCGTCGGCCCACGGGTCGCCGTCCTGCGCCATGTCCGCGTAGAACAGGCACGCGCTGCCCCGGTAGAACGCGAACGGCGCCGCCGCCATCTTCCGGAACTTCCTGCGGAACGCCACCGGGTCCGCGCTCATCAGCTCGTCGAACGCGGCCACCAGCACGTCCACGATCTGCGCCTGCCGTGCTTCCGCGCCCCGCTCGGCGATGCGGTCGATGACGTCATCCATCCCCCCACTGTGCCAGCTACGCCAGCCACGCGGTGATCTCCGCCAGCAGCCGGGCCCTGCCCCGCTCCGGCCGGTCGAGGTGCACGTGGTGGGTCGCGGCGGGCAGGGTGACCGCGCGGACGTCCTGCGCGCGGGTCAGGTCCGCCGCCAGTGCCGTCAGGTCGGACGGGCGGGACCAGAAGTCGTACTCGCCCCGCACGACCAGCGTCCGCGCGCGGATGCGGTGGGCGTCCCACAGCTGGGCCCCGGTGGCGAGGTGGTGGCTGTCGAGCATCGCGCCGTTCGGGCTGCGGAAGCTCGGCGGCTCCCGGTCGCCCGCCGTGGGGTCGCTCGCCAGCGCCTCGTCCACATAGGACTGTGCGACACGGGGGTCGCGCCACGCCGTCTTGTCCGGCACCGGGATGCTCTCGTCCCACGCGGGCAGCAGCTGCGCCGCCGTGCTCAGCCGGTACGCGCCCGTGGGTCGCTCGCCGAACATCGGGTGGCCCGCGGTCGCGCCGTAGAGGCTGTTGTGCACCACCAGGTTCGCCACCCGCTCCGGGTGCTCGCTCGCGTACCACGCCGCCCAGTGCCCGCCCGTCGCCCAGCCGACCAGGTCGACCCGGCCCGCGCGCAGCCACCGCACCACGTCGTCGATGTCCGCGACGACCTGGTCGCCGGTCACCGCGGGCGGGTGCGCCGCCGGTGGGCCGGACATCACCGCGGGGCGGGCGGAGCCGCCGTACCCGCGCACGTCCACGACGATCACCCGGTGCCCGGCCAGTGCGAGGTCCCCGGCGAGCGAGCCGCCGGGCACCGGCAGGTCGAACGACGCGACGCCGGGCACGCGGGCGCCGTGCACGAGCAGCACGGGGCGCGCCCGCGCCGCCGAGGAGAGCCGCACCTCGCGGACGTGCAGCGTGCCCGCGCCGCCGGGCACGTGCCAGTCGTGGCGCACGAGCCGGTCCGGTTCCCACGCGGGCACGACGGTGGTCAGCAACGCGATGGCCAAGCCGGTGAACATGACGGCAGGATGCCGCCGTCCGGAGCAACTGTGTCGACTGTTTACAGGAACCGTGTGCATTGATTCGATGGTGATATGGATCTCAAGCACCTGCGTGCCGTGGTCGCGGTCGCCGACCACCTGCACTTCGGCCGGGCCGCCGCCGCGCTCGGGGTCGCGCAGCCGCCGCTTTCCCAGCAGGTCAAGGCACTGGAGACCGAGCTGGGGGTGACGCTGTTCGACCGCACGACCCGCGCGGTCGCGCTGACGCAGGCAGGCGAGGTGTTCGCCGCCGACGCGCGCGCCGCGTTGTCCATGGTGGACAGTGCGGCGCGACGGGCGCGGGCGGCGGGCCGGGGGGAGACCGGTGAGCTGGTGATCGGCATGGTCGGGTCGGCGGTCCAGCACCCGCTGCCCGCGATCATCAGGGCGTTCCGGGCGCGCTACCCGGACGTGGCGCTGTCCTTCCACGTGCTGCCGACGGTCACCCAGGTCGAGCGGTTGCGCGCGGCCGCGCTCGACCTCGGCCTGCTGCGCCCGCCGCTGCCCGGTCCGGCCGACGACCTGGAGCTGGTGTCGGTGTCACGGGAGCCGCTGGTCGCGGTGCTGCCGAACGACCACCGGCTGGCGCGCAGGCGGCGGATCGCGGTGAGCACGCTGGCGGACGAGCCGTTCGTGCTGTTCCCGCGCGCGCTCGGCCCCGGCCTGTACGACGAGATCACGGCGCTGTGCAGGCGCGGCGGGTTCACCCCGTCGGTGGCGCAGGAAGCGGTGCAGCTGCCGACGATCGTGGGGCTGGTCGCGGCCGGGTGCGGGGTGAGCATCCTGCCGAACTCGGCGGCCGCGCCACGGCCGGAAGTGGTGTTCGTGCCGGTCAGCCCGCTCGTGCGGCTGGTGGACCTCGCGATCGCGCTCCCGGCGAAGCCCTCGGCGACCGCGGCGAACTTCACCGCGCTGGCCAGGGACCTGACCCGCCGAGTACGGCCCCCGCACCGCGTTCATTCCACAATGGACTGACGGAGCACGGCGGACAGCGTCGGTCGCACGGTGAGCACGTCGACCAGGCCGGTGATGGTCACCGGTCTCAGCACGGCGGGGCTGTTGGCGACCACGGCGAACCGCGAACCCCTCTCCTCCAGTTCCGACCGCACGTCCAGGAGCGCCGACAACCCGCTGCACGCCAGGAATCCGACCTGCGACAGATCGCACACGAGGAGTCGCGTGACGGGATCGGCGAGGTGCGGGGCGAGGCCCTCCCGGAGCCCGTCGACGGTGGCCAGGTCGATCTCCCCGGCCACGGACACCACGACCACACCGGTGGTCACGACTCTCTGGCGGATGCGCAGCGATGACAGGTCAGCCAATGTGGTCTCCCGGGGAAGAGGACGCACGGCTGACTTCGTAACCGTGAACTTCGCGACCACATTACCAACCCCGGGGGAGTTGCCTGCGGGGGCTGGAACGCTCAGACTCCCTGCGTGCAAGACGACATCCTGACGATGGCGAGAGAACTCGCCGAGATCACCAAGCTGGTCGCCGACGACGACTTCGGCTCCACCATGGCACGGTTCGTCACGCGAATCGTGCGTACGGTTCCGGGCTGTGACGACGCGATCATCACGGTGCGCTCGGCGTCCGGCGTGGAGACCGTGCACTCGTCCCACGACCTCGGCTTCGACCCGCTCGTGCCCGGCCCCATCGTCGAGGCGGTGACGTACTCCGAGCCGCGCAGGCTCGACGACGTGGCGCACGACCAGCGCTGGCCCGCCTTCGGCACGCAGTTCGTGAACGCCGGCTACCGCAGCTGCCTGTGCCTTCCGCTGTCGACCGAGGGCGAGGAGTCCGCGGTACTGAGCCTCCTGTCGCGTCAGCCGGACCAGTTCGGGGAGGCCGCGTTCGACGTGGTGCTGCTCCTGACGTTGCACGCGGGCGTCGCGTTCGACAACGCGTCGCTCTACCACGACTCGCGGGAGCTGGTGACGCAGCTGCGGTCCGCGCTGCGCACCCGCTCGCTGGTCGGCCAGGCGCAGGGGCTGCTGATGCGCCACTTCGACTGCCCGTCCGAGGAGGCGTTCAACCTGCTGAAGCGCACGTCCCAGAACCGGAACGAGAAGCTGCGCGACCTCGCGCACGTGCTCGTCACGGCGCACGACGGCGGCAGCTTCGACGAGGTGCTCGCCCAGCTCGGCGTGACCGGGAAGGCGAGCGACGTCAGCCCGGCCGTGTGAGCCGGTCAGGCGGCCTCGCTGAGCGGGGGCGCCGCGAGGAGCTCTTCCACCCGGTCCGCCGCCCGCGCTGGCGCGCCCTCGGCCGCGACCTGACCGCGCAACCACCGCGCGGTCGTCAGCGTCGGCTCGTCGACCCGCAGGTGCTCGACGATCTTGCGCAGCTCCTCCGCGTGCGCGTCGCCCAGCGACGGGACGACCACGCCCACGCCCAGTGCCGCGACCCGCTCCGCGTGCGCGACGTCCTCGGCGGTCTGCGGCGCCAGCACCATCGGCACCCCCGCCCGCAGCCCCGCGCTCACCGCGGCGAGGCGGCCGTCGTTGAGGAACACGTCGGCGTGCGGCAGCTCCGTGTCGCTCACCACCACCTGCCACCGGGTCTCGCCCAGCGCCCGCACCAGCGGGCCGATCGGCGGGCCGTCGACGAGCACCACCGGGCGGTGCCCGTGGCGGCGCCACGGGTTGTGCACGGTGCCACGCGCCCCCGGGATGCTGAACACGTACGACCCGTAGGCCTGCTCGGCGGGCCAGCCGTGGGCGGACGGCGGCAGGTTCTCGCCCGCCACGAGCAGCGGCACGTCCCAGGTCCGGGCCAGGTCGGCCGCGACGGCGGCGGTGCGCGGGTCGGCGACCACGGCGTCGAGGCCGAGCACGGCGGTGTCGAGCAGGCGCCGTTCGCTCCTGCCGAACCGGATCGGCCGCACCCCCGGCTCGGCCAGCTCGTCGAGGTAGGGGTCCGAGGACGCGAACGTGACGCGGTGACCTCGCGCGCCGAGCTCCTCCGCGAGCCGCAGCGTCGGGTACAGGTGTCCCGGGGCGGGCCTGGAGAGGAAGAGGAGGTGCATACCCGAGACCGTAGGTCGACGGGGTGGAGCCTCGGTCCAACCTCGATCACGCCAGTGTGACCAATCGGACATACCGGTCGGGTCGCTGCACGTGTGTCCTCCCTGGCCGGTTAGGGTCGGGGAGTGGGAACGGACGGGCGCAGGACGTGGCTGGAGTGGACCCGTGTCGTGCCCGTTCTCGCCGTCCTCGCGCTCGCGGCGACCTGGGGGCGTGAACTGGGTGTCATCGCGATCGTGGTCGTCTCGATCCTGCTGGCCGGTTCGGTGCTGGCCGCCGTGCACCACGCCGAGGTGGTCGCGCACCGGGTCGGGGAGCCGTTCGGGTCGCTGGTGCTCGCGGTCGCCGTGACCGTCATCGAGGTCGCGCTGATCGTGACGCTCATGGTGTCGGGCGGCCCGGAGTCCGCGTCGCTGGCCCGGGACACCGTCTTCGCGGCGCTCATGATCACCACGACGGGGATCGTCGGGCTGTCGCTCATGGTCGGCGCACAGCGGTTCCACGTCACGCTCTTCAACGCGGAGGGCAGCGGCGCCGCGCTCGCGACCGTCACCACGCTCGCCGCGCTCAGCCTCGTGCTGCCCACCTTCACCACGAGCCAGCCCGGTCCGGAGTTCTCCCCGGCCCAGCTCACCTTCGCCGCCCTGGCCTCGCTCGCGCTCTACGGGATGTTCGTGCTCACGCAGACCGTGCGGCACCGCGACTTCTTCCTCCCGGTCGCGCAGCGGGGGCAGGGCGAGCAGGAGGACTGCGACGAGCACGCCGAGCCGCCCAGCGGCCGGGAGGCGCTGGTCAGCCTGGGGATGCTGCTGCTGTCGCTGGTCGCCGTGGTGGGCCTGGCGAAGGTCGAGTCGCCCACCATCGAGGAGGGCGTCGCCGCGGTCGGGTTCCCGCCGTCGTTCGTCGGTGTGGTGATCGCGTTGCTGGTGCTGCTGCCGGAGACGCTCGCCGCCGTCCGCGCCGCCCGCCGCGGCCGCATCCAGACCAGCCTCAACCTCGCCTACGGCTCGGCCATGGCGAGCATCGGGCTCACGATCCCCACGATCGCGCTCGCCTCGATCTGGCTCGATGGCCCGCTGGTGCTGGGCCTCGGGTCGACGCAGCTGGTGCTGCTCGTGATGACCGTCGTGGTCAGCGTGCTCACGGTCGTGCCAGGCCGGGCCACCCGCCTGCAGGGCGGCGTGCACCTGGTGCTGCTCGCGGCGTTCCTGTTCCTGGCGGTCAATCCCTGAGCAGGGCCCGCACCGCCGACACGACCACCTCGCGCCGCCGCTCGTGCGGGATGTCCTCGGTGAGCGCGGCCATCTCGGGGGTCACGGCGAACCACAGCGACGACAGGTGCACCACGAGCGCGAGCACCTCGACCGGCGTGAAACGGTCCGGGATCCGGCCGTCCTCCTGCGCCTCCGTCACCGCGGCGAGCTTGTCGCGGGTGCTGGACACGACCAGGTCGACGGCCTGGTAGCCGGCGCCCTCCAGCCGGTACCAGCTCGCGAGGCGCGCCATCACGGGGTCGGCGGCGAAGCGGTCGTACAGCCTGCCCGCGTACTCCGGCAGGTCGCCGGCGTCGATGGGCGCCTCCCGCAGCGTGTGCGCGGCCAGCTCGCCCATCACGGCGTCGAACAGGCCGTCCTTGTTCGTGAAGTAGTGGTAGATCTGCGCCTTGTTGCTCTTGGCCGCGGTCGCGATCCGGTCCACCCGGGCGCCCGCGATCCCGTACTCGGCGAACTCCTTGGCGGCGGCGTCGAGCAGCCGCCGCCGGGTTGCCTCCGCGTCGCCTGCCATGTGATCCACCCTACCTGACTAACCGTCTAGTTGACAGCGGTGGTCGAGGGTGCTTCTCTGGAGAACGGAGCTAACCAAACAGTCAGTTAGAAGGTGTGAAGCCATGTCGAAGGTCTTCCTGGTCACCGGCAGCTCGCGGGGCCTCGGCCGTCAGATCGCGGAGAAGGCCCTGGTCGCGGGGCACCGGGTGGTCGCGACCGCACGTCGTCCCCAGCAGCTCGCGGACCTGGTCGAGCGGTTCGGGCCGCGGGTGCGGGCCATCGCGCTGGACGTGACCGACCCGGCGGCCGCCCGTGACGCGGTCGCCGTCGCGGTCGCGGAGTTCGGCAGGCTGGACGTGGTCGTGAACAACGCGGGGTACGCCAACACCGTGTCCGTCGAGGACATCACCGACGCCGACTTCCGCGAGCAGGTCGACACGAACCTGTTCGGCGTCGTCAACGTCACCAAGGCCGCGCTGCCGGTGCTGCGCGAGCAGGGCGAGGGGCACATCATCCAGGTCTCGTCGGTCGGCGGCCGCATGCCGACGCCCGGCATGTCCGCCTACCAGGCCGCCAAGTTCGCGGTCGGCGGCTTCTCCGAGGTGCTCGCGCTCGAGGCCGCGCCGCTGGGCATCAAGGTCACCGTGCTGGAGCCGGGTGGCATGCGCACCGACTGGGCCGGGTCGTCGATGAAGGTCCCGCCGATCTCGGCCCCGTACGAGCAGACGGTCGGCCGGGTCGTGGCCATGCGCGGCGACTTCGCCACGCGTGCCGCGGGCGACCCCGCCAAGGTCGCGGACGTCGTGCTGACCGTCGCCGGCCTCGACGAGCCGCCGGTCCGCCTGCTGCTGGGCAGCGACGCGTACCACTACGCCCAGCAGGTCGCGCGGGCCCGCAAGGAGTCGGACGAGAAGTGGCGGCACCTGTCGGTGTCGACCGACCACGACGAGGCAACGCAGGCAGGCATCGATCCGCTGGCCGCGCTGCGCGACTGAACCTCGCCGACGCGCGGCACCGCTGAGCGGAGCTCGCGGAGCGAACGTCGAGCGCCGTTGTCGGTGCCGCGCGTTATCGTGCGCGCCATGGTGTACATCGCCCTGTTGCGGGCCATCAACCTCGCCGCCAAGCGGCGGGTGGCGATGGCCGACCTGCGTGCGTGGCTGACCGGCCTCGGGTACGAGGACGTGCGGACGCTGTTGCAGAGCGGCAACGCCGTGTTCCGCACGAACAAGAAGCCCGCGACCGTCCGCAAGGAGGTCGAGGCGGCGCTCGAGGAGGGCGCCGGGTTCCACATCGACTGCGTGCTGCGGACCGCGGACGAGTTACGCGCGGTGGTCGCGGCCGACCCGCTGGGGGACGTGGCCACCAACCCATCTCGTTACTTCGTGTCCTTTGTGGACGTGGCGGGGGAGTGGCCGGCGATCGACGCGGCCGCCTTCGAGCCGGAGCGCGTGCACCTCGCCGAGCGCGAGGCGTACTTCTGGGTGCCGGACGGCACCCAGAACTCGAAGCTCCTCGCGGCGTTCCCCGCGCGCAAGGGGCAGATCGCGACCATGCGCAACTGGAACACGGTCACCAAGCTGCTGGCGATGGCGGAGGCGTAGCTCAGGTCTCGGCGAGCACGGTGCGGATCACGTGCCGGGCGTTGCCCGCCATGGCGGGGTTCGTCGTCCGGTAGTAGGGCAGCGCGATCAACGCCTGCGAGAGCGTGCGTGCCCGGCCGCGGCGCCAGGTCGCGTCGTCGACGTCCAGCGCGTCGCGGAAGGCCCGCCGCGCACCGGGAGGGAGGAGGTTCCACGCCGGGAACAGGTCACAGGCCGGGTCGCCCGTGCCGAGGCAGCCGAAGTCGATCACCGCGGTCAGCCTGCCGCCGGACACGAGCAGGTTGCCGGGCATGAGGTCGGCATGCAGCCACACCGGCCGGCCGTACCGGCCCGGTGCCCGCAGCGCCTCGTCCCACACGGCGGCAGCGGCGTCGCAGTCGACGCCCTCCTCCGGGATGCCGCGCAGCCGCTCGATCGCCGCGCGGGTCTCCGCGTCGAGCGCGACGAGCGGTCCGCCGCGGTGGGCGGTGGGCGCGCCGGGCAGGGTGATGGCGCGCATCGCCGTGACGAACGCGGCGAGGTCCTCGGCGAGCCGGACCGGTTGGCCGAGCGCGTCCGCATCGGGGTTCTCGCCGTCGAGCCACCGGTACACCGACCACGGCCACGGGTACCCCTCGGCAGGCCGCCCGGCGCCGAGCACCTCGGGGATGGCGACGGGCAGGCGCGGCGCGAGCCGGTGCAGCCACGCCTGTTCGGTCGCCACGTCACCGGCGCCGCCTGCGACGAGCGGGAGCCGGACGACCATGTCGTCGCCCAGCCGGTACATGGCGTTGACCGTGCCGCCGGACGGGAACCGGGTCACCGGCAGCCCCGCCCACCGCGGGAACTGCCCGGCGACCAGCCGCCGCACGAGGTCGTCGTCGATGGGGTGCGTGCCGGGGTGCATGCGTGTCCTAGCTGTAGTGGCGGAACTCCGGCCACAGTGTCGCCCACGGCCGCACCGGGCCGCGGCACAGCAGGATCGGCTTGCCCTGTTCCTCGTTCCACGACCCGACGCCGTCGTCGACGACACCGTGCGCTTCGCACGACTCGAAGAGGTCCCGCACGCGGGACGAGTCCGTGGCGGCGATGACCGTCACGACGTGGTCCTCCGGCACGGCACGCCACCACAGCTCGTTGTGCCCGCTGTAGACGGGTGGCAGGTCCAGCTCCTGCGCCCACCGGTCGACGGCGCCGGCCTGCCCGTAGTTCTCGGCGAGCACGATCGTGTGCACGCGTTCCTCCGCCGGGATCACGGCGGCGACGTCGGCGATCTGCTGGGCGAACCGGTGCCAGCCGATGGACTCCGGCGCCGTCTCGTTCAGTTCGCCCACCGGCAGGTCGTCGAGCGCGGACACCGGCAGGACGGGCAGTCCCAGCGGTACGGACACGACCGCGGTGGCGACGAGCCCGAGCACGACAGCCGTCCGCCGCACGGTCGTGGTCATCCATTCGGCCGTCGGCACGCACCCCGCGGCGCACAACGCCATCAGGAACCCGACGACGTAGTCGGGGCGGCCACCCGTGTAGAGGGTGATCGCGCAGGCCACCGGGTAGGCGAGCACGAGGAACCGGAACGTGCGGCCCCGCCACAGCGACACGAGCCCGACGACGGCCATCACCGACCCGAACCCGAGCAGCCCGAACTGCAGGGGCCCGAACATGAGCCGGTTGTCCTCGCCGTTCTGGTGCTCGAGCGCCTCGGCCATCTGGGCCTGCGGCCAGTCGTGGCCGGACTGGTAGAGCAGGTTGGGCAGCGCGATCACCAGTGCCAGCAGGGCCCCGAGCCACAGCCACTTGACGGCGAGCACCGCACGCGGCCCGGCGAGGACGATGCCGACGGCGACCCCGAGCACCAGCAGGGCGATCAGCTGCCGGTTGTAGGTGGCGACGCCGACGACCGCCCCGAACGCGAGCCACCACCGCCCGTCGCCGGTGACCGCCTTGCACAGGAACAGGATCGCGGCCGCCCACAGCGGCAGGTCGAGGGTGAGCGTGAGGAGCATGTGGCCCGCGATCAACGCCATCGACGACACGGCGATCGCGATCGCGGTCAGCACCTGCGCGCCGGCGGTGCCGCCGAACTCGCGGCACACCATCGCCACGAGCACGACCGTCCCGGCGACGGCCAGTGCGGGCACGACCCGCAGCGCGACGACGTTGTCGCCGAAGAGCGCCACCGAGAGTTTCGCGACCATCGGCGTGAGCGGCGGCGTGTCGAAGTACCCGGCCGCGGGACGTTCACCCAGGAGGCGGAAGTACAACTCGTCACGGTGATAGCCGTACCGGGTGCTGACGGCCATGAGCGCGGTGAACAACGTGGCGGCGACCAGGGTGACCGGCGCCGAGGCGAAGGGTGACCTGGTGGTGGCCGGGGCGTCATTCACGGGCGGAATTCTCCCGCAGCGATCAGCTCTCTACCATCACTTCTCATGTCCGGTCTCAGCATGTTGACGCTCAACATCGGCAGCCCTTCCGAGGAGCGTGCCCACCGCCAGCTGGCGTGGCTCGCCACCAGGCACGAGGACGTGCTGGTGCTGACGGAGACGAGGACGAGCGACGGGTGCAAACACCTCGCGGACGCGTTCCGCACGGCCGGCTACGCGGTGCTCTACCCGAAGCCCGCCCCGGCCGAGTACGGCGTGATGATCGTCAGCAAACTCCCGCTCCAGGCCGACCCGATCGGCGAAATGCTGTCGTACCTACCCAATCGGGTGACCGGTGCACTGATTTCCACCCGTATGGGTCTGATCCGCATTCTGGGCACCTACGTTCCGACACGAGACGCCACGGCCGAGAAGACCGAGCGCAAACGCCGCTGGCTGTCGGAGTTCTCGGCGGCCATGGGCGCCGCGGGCATGACCGACGCGGGCGCGCAGACGGTGGTGCTGGGCGACCTCAACGTCGTCGAACCGGACCACGACCCGGCGTACACGACGTTCCGCTGGTTCGAGTACGACTTCTACCGGGGCCTGACCGACAAGCACGGCCTGGTCGACGCGTACCGCCACCTGAACCCGGACCGCGTGGAGCACAGCTGGATAGGCCGCACCGGCGACGGTTACCGCTACGACCACGCGCACTGCAGCAAGGAACTGGCGGAGGAACTGGTGGAGTGCGAGTACGTCCACGAGCCGAGGTCCACCAGGCTGACCGACCACTCAGGACTGTCCCTGCGCTTCACCGTGGAGGCGGGTACCCGCCTGGACACCTACGACCCCTTCGAAGCGGCAAGCCCACCCACCCTTTTCTGACCACAGACCAAACGCACGAACCGCGCCAAAGCCGGACAGCCCCCCACCACACAAGGACTGCCTGCCATCCCGTCGACCTGGCGAAGCCCGATCACACTGTGTCAAGGGGGCCCGAAGCACGACGCACCCACATGCCCAAGCCGCCGGGCCCCCTTGACGCGGTGTGATAGCCCGGCGGGAGGTCGACGGGATGGCAGGCAGCCACGGACACCAGTCCTTGCCAAACCAACCCCGTGCAGGACCCCCTGCCATCCCGGAGACCAGCCCGTCCGGCGAGGACCCCCCGGAGGGAAACCCCGAGGCCACGCAACAAACAAGACGGGGACGACAAGATCGACTGCGGCCTCCGGCCCCCCGACATCCAGCCTAGCCGCCACCACCGACAATCCCGGCCGCCAAAAGCGAGGTTATCCACAGCGAGCGCCTCCGGCCCCCAACTTCCAGCCTGGCCGCGACTCCCGACAATCCCGGCCGACAACGGCGAGGTCATCCACAAGCGACGGCCCTCCGAAACCCAAACTGGCCGCGACGACCGCCAATCCCAGCGACGAGAGCCCTGTCCGCAGCCTCCGGCCCTGAGAACGGGCTATCACAGCCCCCGGCCGACGACGGCCGATTATCCCCAACCTCTCCCCGAGATTGGGCTAAGCCGCAACGGTCAACAGCCGAGTAAGCCACAAAACACGGCCTCCGGCCCCCGAAACCAGCCTAGCGGCGACGACCGACCATTCGCGGCCGACCAAGGCGATAGTTATCCACAGCGACGGCTTCCGGCCCCCGAAACCAGCCTAGCGGCGACCACCGACAGTCCCGGTCACAAAAGGCGAAGTCATCCACAGCGACGGCCTCCGGCCCCCCGGAAACCAGCCTAGCCGCGACCCCCGACAGTCCCGGCCCCAAGGCGAAGCTATCCACAACTGCGGCCTCCGGCTCGAAACCCAGGCGAGCGGCGACCATCGACAGTCCCGGTCACAAAAGGCGAAGTCATCCACAGCGACGGCCTCCGGCCCCCCGGAAACCAGCCTAGCCGCGACCCCCGACAATCGCGGCCACCAAGGGCGAAGCCAGCCTCCGGCACCCGAAACCCAGCGTATCCGTGACCCCCGACAATCCCGGCCACCAAGGGCGAAGTCATCCACAGCGACGGCCTCCGGCCCCCGGAAACCAGCCTAGCCGCGACCACCGACAGTCCCGGCCGACAACAGCGGAGTTATCCACAAGCGACGGCCTCCGGCCCCCGAAACCAAGCCTGCCGGCCACCACCGACAAAACCGGCGGCCAGCAGCCCGGTCATCCCGTCAAGAAGCGTTGGCGAGATCGTTCCGCGACAAGGAAAGCAACGAATCCGCGTGCTCCCGGGCCAGATCCGCCAAGGCGTGCATACGAGTGGCCTCAGCGGCAGGACCGCCGTTGGCGAGGTGGTCGAGGAGCCGTGCCTTGCGGCGGTACCAGTCGGCGACCTCGTGAATGCTGGCCGCCGGGCCGGGCGCGGTGCGCATCACGTGGCCCATTTCTTCCAGCGTGCTCATGCCTCAAGTGTGAGCGCCGTCACGTCCCTCGAACCAGTGTGCCGGTGAGGGATCGGGCATGACAATCTCATGCCGCCAGATGGGGGTTCGCCGCCAGGAGGTGGCTGATTCGCGTCCACCAGGCGTCGAAGTCGGGCTCCGCCGCCAGATCACGGTACGTCACCGGGAGTCCGCGCACGCGCAGCATGTTGACCACGCGCATGACGTCCACCGACGACAGTGCGTGAACGTCCTCATGGGACACTCCGGCGAGGCGGTCGATCTCGCGGGCCAGGTCCTCACGGGTCATGTCGCGAGGGTCTCAGGCGCCGCTCGACCGGGACATGAGTCTCACCCGCTTGGATACCGTGCGGGGGTATAGTAGGTTTGACCGCAGCGCGGCCGGGTATGCCGCGGACACGGACACGAGGAGTGAACGGTGGCGACGAACACGTACACGGTGACCGGCATGACCTGCGAGCACTGCGTGGGTGCGGTGCGCGGCGAGGTCTCCCGCATCCCGGGTGTGACCGACGTCCAGGTCGACCTGTCCACCGGCCAGGTCACCGTGACCAGCGACGAGCCCATCGACGTCGAGACCGTCCGCGCCTCCGTCGACGAGGCCGGTTACGAACTGGCGAGCTGACATGAACCCCGCGGCGAAGCTCGGCGGCCTCGTCCTGGTCGTGGCGGCCGTGTTCGGCGCCGCCTACGGGATCGGCAAGGCCGTGGGGCCCGTCGCGGCGGAGCCGGAGCCGGCGGCGGCCGAGCACGAGGGGATGGGGGCGCAGGAGGCCGGTCACGGCGACGACCACGGCGGCGCGGCCGTGCCCAAGGGGCTGCAGGTCAGCGAGGGTGGCGTCACGCTCGACGTGCTGTCCGACGGGCTCGCCGCGGGGCGGGCGACCGACTTCGCGTTCCGGATCCTCGACGAGGACGGGCACGCGGTCACCGACTTCCAGCCCACGCACGACAAGCTGATGCACCTGGTCGTCGCCCGGCGCGACCTGTCCGGCTTCCAGCACGTGCACCCCGAGATGGCCGCCGACGGGACGTGGCGCGTGCCGCTGACCTTCGCGGCCGCGGGCGACTTCCGAGTGTTCGCCGACTTCCAGCTCGCCGACGAGGAAGAGGGCCACACCCTCGGCGCCGACGTGCCGGTCACCGGGGCCTACCGGCCGGTGCCGCTGCCGCCCGCAGCGCTGACCGCGACCGTGGACGGCTACCGGGTGACCCTGAGCGGCAAGCTCACCCCCGGCACCACCAGCAGGCTGACCCTGTCGGTCGACAAGGACGGCGTGCCGGTCACCGACCTGCAGCCGTACCTCGCCGCCTACGGCCACCTGATCGCGCTGCGCCAGGGCGACCTCGCCTACCTGCACGTCCACCCCGACGGCGAGCCCGGCGACGGGACGACCAGGCCGGGGCCCAACATCGTCTTCTACGCCGAGGTCCCCACGGCGGGCACCTACCGGCTGTACCTGGACTTCAAGCACGGCGACGTCGTGCGGACCGCGGAGTTCACCGCCGTCGCGGGCGGGCACGGGCACTAGGAGGGCACATGGCCACCGACCAGGTCGAGCTGGTGATCGGCGGCATGACCTGTGCGTCGTGCGCGGCCAGGATCGAGAAGAAGCTCAACCGCATGGACGGCGTCGAGGCGACCGTCAACTACGCCACGGAGAAGGCGCTGGTCCGCGGCACCGCCGCCGCCGAGGACCTGATCGCCACCGTCGAGAAGCTCGGCTACACCGCCGCCCTCCCCGCACCGCCGAAGGCGGAGGAGCCCGAGGAACCCCACGACGCCGAACTGCGGGCGCTGCGCACGCGGCTGCTGGTCAGCGCCGTCCTTACGATCCCGGTCGTCGCCATGTCGATGGTCCAGGCCTTCCAGTTCGAGTACTGGCAGTGGGCGTCGCTCGTGCTCACCGCGCCCGTGGTCGTCTGGGGCGCGCTGCCGTTCCACCGCGCCGCCTGGGTGAACGCCCGGCACGGCGCGGCCACCATGGACACGCTGATCTCCATCGGCACGCTGACCGCCTTCGGCTGGTCGCTGTACGCACTCTTCCTCGGCACGGCGGGCATCCCCGGCATGGAGCACCCGTTCCGCATCACCATCGAGCGGACCGGCGGCACCGGCAACATCTACCTCGAGGTCGCGGCCGGGGTCACGACGTTCATCCTCGCGGGCCGCTACTTCGAGGCACGCGCGAAGAGCCGCGCCGGGTCCGCGCTGCGCGCGCTGTTGTCGTTGGGCGTCAAGGACGTCGCCGTCCTGCGGAACGGCACCGAGACGCGGATCCCGGTCGAGTCGCTCGCCGTCGGCGACCGGTTCGTCGTGCGGCCCGGCGAGAAGATCGCGACCGACGGCGTCGTCGAGGACGGCTCGTCCGCCGTCGACGAGAGCATGCTGACCGGCGAGTCGGTGCCGGTCGAGGTGGCGCCCGGGGCGAACGTGGTCGGCGCGACGGTGAACGTCGGCGGGCGGCTCGTCGTGCGCGCCACCCGCGTCGGCGCGGACACGCAGCTCGCGCAGATGGCCCGGCTGGTCGAGCAGGCGCAGACCGGCAAGGCGCAGGTCCAGCGGCTCGCGGACCGGGTGTCGGCGGTGTTCGTGCCGGTCGTGATCGTCCTGGCGTTCGGCACGCTCGGCTTCTGGCTCGGCACGGGCGCGACGTCGTCGGCGGCGTTCACCGCGGCCGTCGCCGTGCTGATCATCGCGTGCCCGTGCGCGCTCGGCCTCGCGACGCCGACGGCGTTGCTGGTCGGCACGGGCCGGGGCGCGCAGCTCGGCATCCTGATCAAGGGCCCGGAGGTGCTGGAGTCCACGCGCCGGGTCGACACCGTGGTGCTGGACAAGACCGGCACGGTGACCACCGGGCGGATGTCGCTCGAGGACGTGGTCGCCGCCGACGGTGTCGACGAGGAGCTGCTGCTGCGGTACGCGGGCGCCCTGGAGGACGCGTCGGAACACCCGATCGCGAAGGCGGTCGCGGACGGTGCCCGGGACCGGGTCGGCGCGCTGCCCGCCGTGACCGGGTTCGCCGCCCGCGAGGGGCTCGGCGTGCGCGGCACCGTCGAGGGCCACGAGATCACCGCGGGCCGGGTGGTCGGCGGGGACGACTGGCTGCCCGCGCTGCCGGAGGCGCTGGCGTCGGCCAAGGCCGCGGCCGAGGCGGAAGGCAAGACGACGGTCACGGTCGCGTGGGACGGCGCGGCCCGCGGCCTGCTCGTGGTGGCCGACACGATCAAGCCGACCAGCGCCGACGCCGTGCGACGGCTGCGTGCGCTGGGCCTCGAACCGATCATGCTGACCGGTGACCACGAGGCCGTGGCCAGGTCGGTGGCGGCGAAGGTCGGCATCGACGAGGTGATCGCGGGGGTCCTGCCTGCCGACAAGGTCGACGCGGTGAAGCGACTCCAGGACGAGGGCCGGGTGGTCGCGATGGTCGGCGACGGCGTCAACGACGCGGCCGCGCTCGCGCAGGCCGACCTGGGGCTCGCGATGGGCACGGGCACGGACGTGGCGATCGAGGCGAGCGACCTGACGCTGGTGCGCGGTGACCTGCGGGCCGCGGCGGACGCGATCCGGCTGTCCCGCCGCACCCTCGCCGTGATCAAGGGCAACCTGTTCTGGGCGTTCGCCTACAACATCGCGGCGATCCCGCTGGCCGCGGCGGGCCTGTTGAACCCGATGCTCGCCGGCCTGACGATGGCCGCCAGCTCGGTGTTCGTGGTGACCAACAGCCTCCGCCTGCGCACCTTCACCACCCACTGACCCCCCACCCCGCGAGTCACGCTCTCAAACACCGCGAGTCACGCTCTCGAACACAACGAGTTGTCGGTTTCGTGCAGACGACCGGCGTGCCGGACTGCACGAAACCACCAACTCGGTGTGCGTGAGAGCGCGACTCGCGGTGGTCTGGGGCGGGACTCGCGGGGTCAGTGGCCTCGGACCTGGCGGATCGTGTCCCGGTACCAGAGTGCGCTCTGCTTCGGGGTGCGCGCCTGGGTCTCGTAGTCCACGTGCACCAGCCCGAAGCGCTTCGCGTAGCCGTACGACCACTCGAAGTTGTCCATCAGCGACCACGCGAAGTAGCCGCGCACGTCCGCGCCCTGTTGCCGGGCCGCCGCCACCGCCGCGATGTGCGACGACAGGTACGCGGTGCGGTCGTGGTCGGCGACGTACCCGGACGGGTCCGGCTCGTCGTCGAACGCGGCGCCGTTCTCGGTGATCACGAGCGGGGTGCCGGGGTACTCCCGCGACAGCCGCACCAGCAGCTCGGTGAAGCCCTCCGGCACGATCTCCCAGTCCATCGCGGTCACGGGGCGGCCGAGCGGCACGTTCACCGTGATCGGGTTGCCGTCCTCGTCTTCGGTGCGGCCCGCGGCGTCGACGCCGGTGAACCGGTGCGACGAGTAGTAGTTCACGCCCAGCACGTCGATCGGCTCGCTGATGATGCCCAGGTCGCCGTCGACGACCGGCAGCTTGATCCCGCGCACGGACAGGTCGTCGACGATGTCGCCCGGGTACTGCCCGCGCAGCAGCGGGTCCAGGTAGATGCGGGCGCCGAGACCGTCGGCCCGCCGCGCCGCCTCCTGGTCGGCGAGGCTCTCCGACGCCGCCATCGCGGTGCCCATGTTCAACGTGATGCCCAGCTCGATCGGCTCCGTCGCCGCGGCCCGCATCCGCTGCGCGGCCAGGCCGTGGCCGAGCAGCAGGTGGTGCACGGCATCCATGGCGTCGGCGAAGCTCTGCCTGCCCGGCGCCTGGCGGCCCTCGTAGTAGCCGAGCATCGCCGAGCACCACGGCTCGTTGAGCGTGGTCCACGTGCGCACGCGGTCCTGCAGCCGGTCGAACACCAGCATCGCGTAGTCGGCGAACCGGTACGCGGTGTCCCGCTCCGGCCAGCCGCCCCTGTCCTCCAGTGCCTGCGGCAGGTCCCAGTGGTACAGCGTGACCCACGGGTCGATGCCCGACCGCAGCAGCTCGTCGACGAGCCGGTCGTAGAACCCGAGGCCCTTCTCGTTCGCCGGGCCGGTGCCGTCGGCCTGGATGCGCGGCCACGCCACCGAGAACCGGTACACGTCCACGCCCAGCGACTTGATCAGCGCCACGTCCTGCGGCATCCGGTGGTAGTGGTCGCACGCCACGTCACCGTTGTCACCGCCGTCGACCATGCCCGGCGTGCGGCAGTAGGTGTCCCAGATGGACACCCCGCGCCCGTCCTCGTCGTACGCCCCCTCGATCTGGTAGGCGGAGGTCGCCACCCCCCACCGGAAGTCCGACGGCAGGCTCGCGATCAGCTCCGCCTCGTCCGCCGCCTCCCGTGTCACCGTGGTATCCAAGAGATCCATCCTCCGTAATCTCGGTCAGGTGTTGACCTTCTCCACCGAATGCAGCCAGCAGGCCACGGTCCGGTTGCTCGCATCGCTCGGCGCCGACAGCACCGGCGACCGGTCGGCGCACGGCTCGAACGCCTTGGGACAGCGGGGATGGAAGGTGCACCCCGACGGCATCGCACGCAGGTCCGGCGGCGAGCCGGGGATGCCGGTCAGCTCCCGGCGCGGCCCCCGCAGCGCCGGGAACGAGTGCAGCAGGCCGTCGCTGTACGGGTGCAGCGACTCCCGGTAGAGGTCGCGCGCGGGCGCCTGTTCCACGATCCGCCCGCCGTACATGATCGCGATCCGGTCGGAGAACTCGACCAGCAGCGACAGGTCGTGGGTGATGAACAGGACGGAGAACCCGATCCGCTCGCGCAGCTCGACGAGCTGGGCGAGGATCTGCCGCTGCATCACCACGTCCAGCGCGGTGGTCGGTTCGTCCATCACCACCACGCGCGGCTCCAGCGCGAGCGCCATCGCGATCATCACGCGCTGCCGCATGCCGCCGGACAGCTGGTGCGGGTAGCTGTTCAGCCGGTCGGCGTTGATGCCGACGAGCTTCAGCAGGTCGCGTGCGCGGGCGCGTTGTGCTGCCCGGCTGGTCCTCGGCTCGTGCGCGGCGATCACGTCGCACAGCTGGGCGGCGATCGTGTGGACGGGGTTGAGCGAGTTCATCGCGCCCTGGAACACGATCGAGATCTCCGACCAGCGGAACCGGCGCAGCTTCGCGGTCGACAGCGTCATCAGGTCCATGGGCTCGCCGTCGCGCGGGTGGTACAGCACCTGCCCGCCGGTGACCACCCCGGGCGGCGGCAGCAGCCGCAGCATCCCGTAGGCCAGGGTGGACTTGCCGCTGCCGCTCTCACCCGCGAGGCCGAGTACCTCGCCGCGGTCGAGCGTGAGGCTCACGTCCCGGACCGCGTGCACGCCCTCGTCACCGAGGCCGTAGTGCACGTTCAGGTTCCTGATCTCCAGCACCGGCTCACTCATCGCGCGCCCCCTTCAGCACGGGCGTGAAACCGACCCGCATCTTCACGCCGCGGACGGTGCTGCTGGTGCGCAGCCGCGGGTTGACGTACTCGTCGATGCCGAAGTTCAGCAGCGCCAGCCCGGTGCCCAGCAACGCGATCGCGACACCCGGCGGCACGAACCACCACCACGCGCCCTGCGCGAGCGCCTGCTGGCTCTGCGCCCAGAACAGGATCGCACCCCAGTTCCACTCGGACACCCCCGGTACGCCGATGAACGCGAGCGTGATCTCCGACAGCACCGCGAAGATCACCGTGCCGATGAAGCTGGCCGCGATCACCGCCGTCAGGTTGGGCAGGATCTCGAACCCGATGATCCGCCACGTCGACTCGCCGGTCGCGCGGGCCGCCTCGACGTAGTCGCGCCGCCGCAGCGACAGCGTCTGCGCGCGCAGCACGCGTGCGCCCCACGCCCAGGACGTGCAGCCGATGACCAGGGCGATCGTCATGTCGTCGGTGTCCGGCAGCGACAGCGTGATGATCAGGATCAGCGGCAGCGCCGGGATCACCAGGAACACGTTCGACAGCGCGGACAGGCCCTCGGAGCCGGCGCCCGTCAGGTACCCGGAGGTCACGCCGATCAGCACGGCGAGCACCGTCGCCACCACCCCGGCGACGATCCCGACGAGCATGACGCTGCGGGAGCCGTCGAGCATCTGGCTGAACAGGTCCTGGCCGAGGTGGGTGGTGCCGAACCAGTGGTCGCCGTCGGGCGAGACCAGCAGGTCCGGCCCCCGCTGGCCGGGGTCGTAGGGCGCGAGCACCGGCCCGAAGACCGCCAGCAGGCAGAAGAAGGCGAAGATCACCAGACCGGCCACGGCCTTGCGGTTGGCGAGGAGCCGCGACCGGCGGCGGCGCTTGACCGGTGCGGCGGGCGGGACGGCCGTCATGACGTCCGCGGTGGGCAGTGCCACGGCTCAGCCCTCCTTCCTGGTGCGCGGGTCAAGCAGGAGGTAGATCAGGTCCGCGAACAGGTTCGCGACCAGCACCGACAGCGTGATGATCAGGAAGATGCCCTGCACGAGCGGGTAGTCCTTCGCGCCGACCGCCTGGAACAGCTGGAACCCGACGCCCGGGTAGGAGAACACGATCTCCACCAGCAGGGTCCCGCCGACGATCAGGCCGAGGGAGAGCGCGAACCCGGACACGTTCGGCAGCAGCGCGTTGCGTGCCGCGTAGCCGATCATCACGCGGCGCTCGGAGAGGCCCTTCGCGTGCGCGACCGTGATGTAGTCCTCCGAGGAGACGGTCAGCATCATGTTGCGCATCGACAGGACCCAGCCGCTCATCGACGAGATCAGGATCGTGATCGCGGGCAGCAGCGAGTGGTAGACCGCGCTCCACACGAAGTCCATGTCCCAGCTGGGCACGACACCGGGGTCGTAGCCGCCCGACGACGGGAACGGCCCGCCGGCGTCGGCGAGCAGCGTGATGGCGATCAGGCCGAGCCAGAAGTAGGGGATGGACGACAGGAACGTCGTCACCGGCATCAGCATGTCCGCCCACGAGCCGCGCCACCAGCCGACGAGCACGCCCATGAACGTGCCGAGGAGGAAGCTGATGATCGTGGTCAGGCCGACGAGGCCCAGCGTCCACGGCAGCGAGTCCGCCAGCACCTCGGACACCGGGGTCGGGAAGAACGTGAACGACAGCCCGAGGTCGCCGCGGAACAGCTGGCCGAGGTAGTCGACGTACTGCTCGACGATGCTCTTGTCGGTGTTGAGCCCGAACAGGATGTACAGCGACTGGATCGCGTTGGCGTCGAGCTGGCCGCGCGACCGGGCGATCAGCGACTGGACCGGGTCGCCGGGGATGAGTCTCGGCAGGAAGAAGTTGATGGTGATCGCGGCCCACGCGGTGAACACGTAGAACCCGACGCGGCGGAGCACATAACCCATGTCAGGTCGCCTCCACCGTGTTCTTGTCGTACAGCCAGCACGCCGCCCAGTGCGGACCGTCGCCGTTGGACTCGACGGCCAGCCGCGGCGGCGCCTCGACCGTGCAGCGCGCCATCGCGTGCGGGCAGCGCGGGTGGAACCGGCACCCCGTCGGCGGCTCGATCAGGCTCGGCGGCTCGCCGCCGCCCACGTCCTCGACCTCGGCCTCCGCGCCCGCGATCCGGTCCGGGTCGGGCGCCGAGGCGATCAGCAGCCGCGTGTACGGGTGCGCCGCGTGCTGCGTCACCGCCTCGCCGCTGCCGCCCTCGACGACCTGCCCCGCGTACATCACCAGCACCTCGTCGGCGAAGTAGCGCGCCGACGCGATGTCGTGCGTGATGTAGAGGATGGCCAGGTTGAGCCGGTCCCGCAGGTCCCGCAGCAGGTTCAGCACGCCCAGCCGGATCGACACGTCCAACATGGACACCGGCTCGTCGGCGAGCAGCGCCTCCGGACCGGCGGCCAGCGCGCGGGCGATCGCGACGCGCTGGCGCTGCCCGCCGGACAGCTCGTGCGGGAACTTGGAGAGGAACCGCTCCGGCGGGGTCAGTGCCACCCGCGTGAGCAGTTCCTCGGCCGTGGTGTCGCTGCGGTGGATCTTCAGCGCGCGCGTGAGGTGGTAGCGCACGGTGTGGACCGGGTTCAGCGACGCGAAGGGGTCCTGGAACACCATCTGCACGCGGCGGCAGTAGGCGCGGAACCGCCGGCCGGTGGCGCGCACGGGCTCGCCGTGCAGCAGCACCCGGCCGTCGGTCTGGTGGATGAGCTGCGCCATGAGCCGTGCCACGGTCGACTTGCCGGACCCGGACTCGCCGACCATCGCGGTGACCCGGCCCTTGCGCAGCACCAGGTCGACCTGCTCGACGGCGTGGACCGCCCGCTGCGGTGCGAACAGGGTCCGCAGCCTGCGCCGGATGGGGAAGTGCTTGGTGAGGCCCACCGCCTCCAGCACCACGTCGGTGGCGCTGGGGGCGGTGGGCTTGGTGCTCGCCGTCATGAGGGTTACGAGGCCGGCTTCAGGTGCAGGATGATGTCCAGCGCGTTCGGCTGCGTCGGCTGGGCGGGCGCGTACTGGTTGTTCTCGTCGGGCCAGCCGACCCAGTTCTTGGTGCTGTACTCGCCACCGGCGTTGGCCGCGCCGGTGATCAGGACCGGCGCCTGCTCGACGTAGATCCGCTGCAGCTCGTCCATCGCCTCCTTGCGGACCTGCTCGTCGGCGGCGTTGGCGTACTGGTTGAGCGCCTCGGTCGCGTCGGCGTTGCGGAACCGGCCCCAGTTGCCGTTCACCCCGGACGTGCCGACCGGCTTGTACAGCGCTCCGTCCATGATGGACTGGTACAGGTCGAACGGGGTGGCGCCGTTGTTGGTCCAGTGCATGGCGGCCTCGAACTGGCCGGTGTCGACGTTGGTGGTCCAGGTGTCCTGGTTGGCCTTGTCGACGGTGGCGGCGATGCCGATGTCGGAGAAGTTGTCCTTCAGGATCTCCAGCGTGGTGATGTAGTCCGACCAGCCCGCTGGGTTCGACATGGTGAGCTTCACCGGCTTGCCCGTCTTGTCGAGCAGCGTGTCACCCTGATACTTGTAGCCGTTGTCCGTCAGGAGCTTCTTGGCGCCCTCGACGTCGACCGTGAACTCCTTGCCCTTGAACTCGTCGGCGAGGAACGCGTCACCCGCGGGCGTCGGGATGCCTGTGACGTTCTTGATCTCCGGGTAGAAGTAGCCCGCCTCGCCCTGCATGAACACGTCGTTGCGGTTGATCACCATGTTCATCGCGCGGCGCAGGACCGGGTCGTCGAACGGCTTCAGCTCGGTGTTGAGGAACAGGCCGTGCGCGGCCAGCACCGGCGGGAACCACAGCTTGTGGTGCTGCGGGTCCTTGTCGACGTAGACGGCCTTGTAGTTCGAGATGAACGTGAACGCCCACTCCGACGAGCCGTTCGCGAGCGCGGTGGTCTGCGCGTTGTTGTCGTTGTAGGACGTGTAGCGCAGCTCCTTGACCTGCGGCAGGTCCTGCCAGTACTCGTCACGCACGGTCAGCGTGACGGTCTGCGGCGTGAACGACTTCAGCGTGTACGGTCCGGAGCCGACCGGGTCCTTCACGGTGTCGGTGGCCGGGTCGGACATCTTCGACCACAGGTGCTCCGGCACCATCGGGGTCTGGGTGAGGATGTCCATCTGGTTCACGAACTGCGAGTTCGTGAACGTCACGGTCACCTTGTTGCCGTCCGCGGTGGCGTCGGCGTACGGGATGGCGTTGATGTTCAGCGCCGGGGTGTTCTTCAGCAGCGTGAACGTGTAGGCGACGTCCGCGCCGGTCAGCGGCTGCCCGTCGGACCACTTCGCGTTGTCGCGGATGGTCAGCTCGAGCTTGCGGTAGTTGTCCGACCACTTCCACTCGGTCGCGAGCCAGGGCTTGCCCTCCTCGGCCGGCTTGACCTGGTTGGTCATGACGAGCGGCTCGTAGAGCGCCCAGCGGTAGCCCAGCGAGTTGCTCGAGCTGGACGGCAGGAACGGGTTGTGGTTCTCCGTCTGCGGGCCGTTCGGCATGCCGATGTTCAGCACGCCACCGGCGTTGCCGCCGCCGCCCGTCTTGCCATCGCCACAGGCCGCCAGACCGGCGGTGAGCAGTAACGCCGCGGCGACCGCCACGGCCCTTCGCCTGAGTCGCATGGAACCGGACTCCTTTGTCGGGGAAAGGGAACGCGAGCGTGCACGCTGCCTGTTGGAGGGGAGTCAACCGGGTGAGCAGGGTCACGTCAATAACGGACAGGTAACGAACTTAGCCTTATTTAAAGACGCGAATAAAGTCTGCGCATGAACTATGGTTCGGGCTCGTTAGGCTGACGCGACCAGGTCGGGAGAGGACGGTGCCCATGCAGCCGAGACGTGCGACGGTCCGTGACCTGCGCAGGCGCAACCGGTCGACGCTGCTGTCCACGCTGTTCTTCGACGGCCCGCTGTCCCGGCACGAGCTGGGTGGCCGGACGGGCCTCTCGGCGGCGACGGTGAGCAACGTGACCGGCGAGATGATCGACGACGGCCTGGTGGTCGAGGCCGGCCTGGTGGAGTCGGACGGCGGCCGCCCCCGGGTGCTCCTGCGGGTCAACCCGGTGTACGGGCACGTGGTCGGCATCGACGTCGGCGAGACCGGCGTGACCATGGAGCTGTTCGACCTGTCGATGACCCGCCTCGCGACCGTCGACCGGCCGCTGGCCACTCCCCAGCCGGACGTGGCGCTGGTCGGTGAGATCATCGCGGCCGGGTTCGGCGCGCTGCTCGCGGAGGCCGGGGTGGCGGAGTCGTCGCTGCTGGGCGTCGGCATCGGCGTGCCCGGCACGGTCGAGCAGGGTGACACGATCCGCGTGCACGCCCAGACGATCGGCTGGGACGGGGTCGCGCTCGCGGATCTGGTACGTCACAACGGGATCACGGTGCCCGTCTTCGTCGAGAACGGCGCGAAGACCCAGGGGCAGGCGGAGATGTGGTTCGGCGCCGGGCGCGGGGCCCGGCACGCGGTGATCGCGCTGATCGGGTCCGGGATAGGGGCCACGGTGATCACCGACGGCACCACGTACCGGGGCGCGACGAGCAGCGCGGGGGAGTGGGGGCACACGACGCTCTCCTACGGCGGCCGCCCGTGCCGGTGTGGTGCGACGGGGTGCCTCGAGGCGTACGTCGGCGCGGAAGGCATCCTCGACCGGTTCCGGAAAGCCCGTGGCGGCAAGGCGATCCCACGCACCGACGAACAGTCCCAACTGGACTTCCTGCTGTCCTCGGTGGACCGGTCGGAGACCGCGGCCGCCGTCGTCGAGGAGACCATCGGCTACCTCGGGGCGGGTATCGCCAACCTCGTCAACCTGTTCAACCCGGAGCGGATCGTGCTCGGCGGGTGGGCGGGCATGGCGCTGGGTTCCCGGCTGCTGCCCGAGATCCGCACCGCCACAGCCGCCCACGCGCTGCGGCACGCCTACGAGCAGACGTCGATCGTCCTCTGTGAACTCGGCCCCGACGCGGTGGCCGTCGGCGCGGCCACCCTCCCGGTCGAGGCACTGCTGAGCCTTGGGACGGACCCGCGGGTCCGTCCCAAGGCCCCTGCGCTGTAGCAGGATCACGGGTAGTTGGCGACGTAGCTCACCTGGTGCGGCTGGTTCGCGACCTCACCCGTGTCGTTGATGACGCGGTTGATCGTGCCCACGCCACCCAGCGACACGGTGACCAGGCCGTGGAACCGGACGCCCGTCCGGTTGGGCGCCTCGAAGCCGCGGCTCGCGACGACCGACGGGTTGGTGTTGAAGAAGCAGTACGACCCGACGCCCCACGCCTCGTGGTTCGTCACCGAGTCGGCCACCTTGTACGACGCCCAGCCGAGCGAGCCGCCGCCCGACGAGCCCCAAGTGGCGTTGTCCGGCGGGTCGTAGGGCATCTCGTTCTGGTAGAAGTAGGTCCGGCCGTTGTTGCCGTTCCAGATGGTGTTGTACTGCTGGTAGTGCTCGACGAACAGGCCGTACATGATCACGTTGTCGCCGTTGACCACGAGGCCGTTCTGCGCGGTGTTGACGTTCCAGCCGATGCCGGTGCCGTGGTCGCCGCGCCACAGCCACATGTGGTCGCCGATCACGTCCTTGCTGTTGACGCGCAAGGAAACCGTGGCCTTGCCCGCGTGCTGACCGCCGACGCGGAAGAACACGTCGTGCAGTGACGTCGGGTTGGTCGCGTGGCTCGCGGTCGACCCCGCGGGACCGACCTCGACGAGCACCGGCGAGTTCGTCGGGCCCGCGTCGATCAGCATGCCCGCGAGCTTCACGCCGTCCACGTCGGCCACCGTGATGGCCGCCTTGCCGGTGTCCGGGGTGAGCGTGGCGAGCCCGAGCCCCAGCACGACCGTGTTCGGGTTGGTGACCCGGATCGTGTCGTCGAGGTGGTGGACGCCCGGCGTGAACAGCAGGTGCTTGCCCTGGGCGAGCGCGGTGTTGATCGTGGCGGCCGGGGTGCCGACCTGCACGATGTAGAAGTTGGCGAGGGAGATCGACGTGCCGGCGGGGTTGCCGCCCGCCCACGAGGTGCCGCGGGTGTTCTCCCGCAGCGCGGGCACGAAGACGCGGTACTCGCCGGTGCCGTCGAGGTACAGGAACGGCTTTTCGCGGACCTTCGGCGTGGTGTCGACGACGGTGTGCGAGGGGTTCGGGAAGTGCTGCGGCGGTGTGCCGGTGGAGCCGGTGAACACCATGTTCCACACCGAGCCGGACCAGCCGCCGCGCAGGTCGCTGTTGCGGGTGAAGAACTGCTGCTGCGACCCGGACTCGACGACCCCGTCGATCTGCGAGTCGGCGATGAGGCCGCCGGAGGCCCACCCGTCGCCGCCGTTCCAGAGCTGGACCTGGCCGCGCAGGTGCATGCGCCGGTAGGGCGCGGCCTGCGAGACGGCCCACCGCTCGATCTGTCCACTGGGGAGGGTGACGGAGAGGTTCTCGGCGGAGCGCCAGAAGTTCTGCGTGGCGTTGCCGAGGTTGTTGGGGTTGTCACCCTGCTGGAGCCAGTCGGCCTCCACCCGGACGTGGCCGTTGAGGTTCACCTGATCGGGCAACAGACCCAGGCCGGCGACCTGCGTGTAGAAGCGGAGGTTGACGTCGGCGTTGTAGGAGCCGGGCTTGAACAGGACCGCGTACCGCTGGGTGCCGAACTGGTTGGTCTTCATCTCGGTCGCGATGGCGTTCAACCGGGACTGGATGGTCGACTGCGGCGTGGACGGGTCGAAGACGAACGTGTTCGGCCCGAAGTTCGGGTTGCGCGGGTCCGTCGGCGGGATCGTGGTGCCGCCGCCGTCGGTGTTCACGGACAGTTCCCACAACGAGTAACCCCACTGGGTGGCCCGCACGGTCCCGGTCACGCGCAGGTACCGCCCGGTGCCCGTGACGTCCAGCGACTGGTTGCCCCCGGCGCTCGTGGTGGTCGAGTAGATCGTGGTCCAGGTGCTGGCGTTGTCGGAGACCTGCACCTGGAAGGCGCGCGCGTAGGCGGTCTCCCAGTTCAGCCCGACGCGGCAGATCTGCTGGGAGGAGCCGAGGTCGACCTGCAGCCACTGCGGGTCGGAGAAGGCGCTGGACCAGCGCGTGCCTGCGTTGCCGTCGACGGCGGCGGAGGCAGGCGTCCCGGCGTTCTCCGTGGAGGAGGCGGTGGCGGTCTTGCCCTGGGCGACGTTGGTGGTCCCGCAGGCGAGCGGAGCCGCCTGCACCTGGGGAACCACGAGGAGGGCCGCGGCCGCGAACACCGTTGTCGCGACGGCGAGGATGCGTTTCATGGGCGTACCTGTTTCGATCCAGAAAGCGAGCAGGGATGGATCGGACAACGGTTCGGAACCGGTACCGGAACCGGTTCCGAACCTGTGATGCATTTAACAAGCCGCCAACTCCCAAAGTCAATCCAACAAACGGCCCAGCCCCGCGAGTCCCGCCCTCAACCCCCGCGAGTCACGCCCTCAAGCAGCATGAGTTGCCGGTTTCGTGCACATCCCCGCGCGCGACACCTACACGAAACCGCCCCCCTCGGCATGCACGAGAGCGCGACTCGCGGCTCCAGGACCTCGCGAGTCACGCTGTCAGGCAGTGCGAGTTGTCGGTTTGGTGCACCTCACGGCGCGCGGCACCTGCCCGAAACTGGCAACTCGTTGTGCGCGAGAGCGCGACTCGCGGCTGCAGGACTTGGCGAGTCGCGCTGTCAGGCAGTGCGAGTTGCTGGTTTGGTGCAGACCCTCGGGCCCCGGCAGGTGCACGAAACTGGTAACTCGTTGTGCGTGAGAGCGTGACTCGCGGGTTCGGGGCGTCGCGAGTCGCGTTGTCAGGCGGTGCGAGTTGTCGGTTTGGTGCGCTTCCGGCGGCGGTCGTCTGCACGAACCTGGCAACTCGGTGTGCCTGACAGCGTGACTCGCGAGGGGCTGGGTCAGGTGGCTGGGGCGCTTTCTCGGATCACCAGGGAGGTGGGGACTACCAGCGGTTGTTCCGGTGGAGGGTCGCCTGCCAGGTGGGCCAGCAGCATCGTGGCCGCCGCCTCGCCCATCTCGCGCGACGGCTGGCGGACCGTGGTCAGCGCCGGCTGGGTGTGTTCCGCGATCGAGATGTCGTCGAAGCCGATCACCGCCACGTCCCCGGGCACGTCCTTGCCCGCCGCGCGCAGGCCGTCCAGCACGCCGACCGCCATCAGGTCGTTGTGCGCGAACACCGCGTCGAACGGCACGTCCCTCGCCAGCAGCTCCTCGATCGCCGCCTGGCCGCCGCCGCGCGTGAAGTCGCCCTCCACCACCAGCGCCGGGTCGCACGACGGACCCGCCGTGTCGCGGAAGCCCGCGGTGCGGTCGCGCGTGCAGCCGAACTCCGACGGGCCGGTCACCATGGCGAGCCGCCTGCGGCCCAGTGCCAGCAGGTGCGCGGCCGCGTCCGCCGCGCCCCTGTCGTTGCTGGTGGCGACCGACGGGAAGCCGGGGTGGTGGCCGCGGTCGTCGATCATGACCACCGGCAGGCCGTTCTCGTGCAGGCTCGTGATGTACGACAGCGTGTCCGGCGGCTCGACCAGCAGCAAACCGTCGAACGCGTTCGCGGACACGTGCCGCTGGAACTGCGTCAGCGACTGCTCGCCACGGTTCACCGTGTGCAGCAGCAGGCCGTACCCCCGCGCCTCCAGCACGTCTGCCACGCCCTGCAGCACGTCACCCATCCACGGCCAGGTCAGCCCCGGCACCAGCATGCCGACCGTCTGGGTACGCCCCCTGGCCAGGCCGACCGCCCCCGCGCTCGGCGTGTAGCCGGTCGCCGCGATGACCTCACGCACCCGGATGGCGGTGGCCGCGTCCACGTCGCCCTTGTTGTTGAGCACGCGCGACACCGTCGTCTTGCTGACCCTCGCTCTTCTGGCGACCTCGGCGATCGTCACGCGCATGCAGGTCAGGATACGTTCACCACGCCCGCTTCCGTGTCCTGTTCGGTCAGCTCCGCCGCGACGAGCTTCGCGAACCGCCCGATGCCGCCGTCCTCGAGCAGGCCGTGCTCGACCAGCCGCCGCGCCACGTGCGGCGGCAGCTCGTCGACGGGCATACCGCCGCCGAGGTGCCGGAACGCCGTCGCCGCCACCGGGTCCGACGCGGTCAGCTCGCGGTAGCGGCCCAGCAGCCGCGCCCTCGGGTCGAGGTCGTCGACGGCCAGCTCGTCGAGCAGGTTGCGGTCGTGCAGCCGCGGCACGAGGTCCTCGATGCCGAGCCGCGGGCTCTGGATCAGCACCGCCGCGACCGCCCGGATCGCGAGCGGCAGGTGGTCGCAGCGCGCCACGAGGTCACGGGCGTGCCGCTCCGACACGAGCCGCGCCCGGCCGACCAGCTTGCTCAACATCGCCACCCCCGCCGACGGGCTCAGCCGCGTGACGGGCACGCGCGCGGTCGCGTCCACCGCGGCGAGCGGCGAGTCGGCCGTCACCACGAACGCGCACCCCGGCTCCGACACCAGCAGCGGCCGCAGCTGCGCGGCGGTCGTGCAGTGGTCGATCACGACGAGCGCGCGCTTCCCCGTCAGCGACTCGCGCCAGCGCGCGGCGGTCTCCGCGGACAGGCCCGCGCTCGCGAGGTCCACGTACAGCTGGCCGTCGGGGAAGTGCCACGCCGCCTGGTGCGCGGCGAGCAGCGCCACCGCCGACTTGCCCGCGCCCGTGGGGCCGTGCACGACGACGACCTGCGGACCGGCCGAGTCGGCGCAGACGGCGGTCACGACCGACCGCACCTCCTCGCCGCGGTCGACCAGCGGCGCCTGGTGCGGCAGCTGGCAGCGGCTGCCCGCGACGACCGGCGCGGCGGCGGCAGGCTGGGCCAGCAGCGCGCTGTCCCGGTTGAGCATCGCGGCGTGCAGTTGCTGCAGCCGCGGCCCCGGCTCCAGGCCGAGCCCCTCGACCAGGCGTTTCCTGGCCTCGGTGAACGCCTCGAGCGCCGCGGCGACGTCACCGCTGCGGTACAGCGCGAGCATCAGCGCCGCCCAGCAGCGTTCGCGCAGCGGGTGGTCGTTGACGAGTCTGCGCGCGACGCCGACCTGCTCGGCGTGCCTGCCGACGGCCAGCTCCGCCTCCATCAGGTCCTCCTCGGCGAGCAGCCGCTGCTCGGCGAGCGCGTCGAGGTGCCCGGCGAGCGCGCGCCGCGGCGGCAGGCCCTCGCCGGGGTGGCCGCGCCACAGCCCGAGCGCCTGGCGCAGGTGGGTGCGGGCGGACGCGGCCTCGCCCTCGGAGAGCGCTCGCCTGCCGATCTCCGCGAGGCGGCCGAAGACGTGCACGTCCAGCTCGTCCGGTGCGGTCGCGAGCAGGTAGCCGCCGCTCTTGGAGACGAGGCGGTCGCGGCTGCCCTGGTCGAGCGCGCGGCGCAGCGCGGTCGCGTAGGTGCGGACGTTGGACCGGGCCGACGGCGGCGGGCCGCTCTCCCACAGGACCTCGCCCAGCGCTTCGAACGACACCACCGTGTTGGGCGCGAGCGCCAGCGCGGTGAGCATCAGCCGGATCTTCGTCGACGACAGGTCGACGGCGGACCCGTCGTGGTACAGCTCGACCGGACCGAGCAGGCGGTACCGGATGCCTTCGTACGTTTCCATGCGTGCACCTCCCCGTGCGCAATCCATGCTCGGAGACGGCGCTAACAACTCGCTAACACGCGGTCCCGGGTACGGTCCTGTGTGTGATCGTCGACGTGGTGCTGGCGGCGGAGGCGCTGCTCGGGGAAGGTCCGGTGTGGGACGCCCGCAGCTCGTGCCTGCGGTGGGTGGACATCTACCGGGGGCGGGTCCACCGGTTCGACCCGGCGTCGGGGGTGGACACGTTCTTCGAGGTCGGCGAGGACGTCGGCACGGTCGCGGTGCGGGCCGCGGGCGGGCTGGTGGTCGCGACGACGACCGGGCTGTACACGTGCCTCGAGGACGGCGGACGGCGGACGTTGCTGCACGCCGTGGACACCGACCCGCCCGGCGGCCGGTTCAACGACGGCAAGGCCGACCCGTGGGGCAGGTTCTGGGCGGGCACGATGCTGGACGACCCGCACGGGGCGTGCGCGCTGTACCGGCTGGACCCGGACCGTTCGCTGCACACGATGGTGACCGGAGTGTCCTGTTCGAACGGTTTGGCATGGTCCCCGGACGGTACGACCATGTACTACATCGACACGCAGACCGGCGGCGTCGACGCGTTCGACCACACCCCGTCGACCGGCGAGCTGTCGCGACGGCGCCGGATCGTCGACATCGACCGTGGCTGGCCGGACGGCATGACAGTCGATGCCGACGGTTGCCTGTGGGTGGCGCTGTGGGACGGGTGGGCGGTCCGCCGGTACGCCCCGGACGGCCGGTTGCTGGCGACGGTGGAGGTGCCCGCGCAGCGGGTGACGTCGTGCGCGTTCGGCGGGCCGGCGTTGTCGACGCTGTACATCACGACCGCGCGGGTCGGCGTGCGGGACTTCGGGGACCAGCCGTCGGCGGGGTCGTTGTTCGCCGTGGACCCGGGGGTGGCGGGGCTGCCCGCGGGGGAGTGGGCGGGGTGAGGTGGGCGGCGCGGCTGCGTGCGCGGGGCTCCGACCCGGACCCGAGGTTCAGCTTCGCGAACGAACGGACCTTTCTCGCGTGGATCCGCACGGCGCTGGCGCTGCTCGCCGCGGGCATCGGGTTGGAGGCGTTCGCGCCGCCGCTCGCGGTGCCGGGCTTGCGGCAGGTGCTGGCGGCGTTGCTGGTGCTGGCGGGAGTGGGGATCAGCGGGGTGGCGTTCCGGCGCTGGTTGCGCAGCGAGGAGGCGATGCGCGAGCGACGGCCGTTGCCGCCGCCCCGGCTGGCGCCGTGGTTGTCGTACGGGATCGCCGCGGTCGCGTTGGCGGTGTTCGTGCTGCTGGTGGTGGCCAATCTGCGGTGAGGTGTCTTCTCGCGTGCGGATGGTCAGTTCGTTCGGCTGGGGTGCGGCGGCATCGCAGGCCGCCGCGGCCCGGCTGCCGGACGAACGGTCCATTGGCTCGGCCGGGGGTCCCCCGATTTCCATTTTACCTTGGGGGACCGACATTTCGGGGTTGCGTGCGGCGGAGGGCGGTGCGCGAGGTGTGCCGAACTGGCTCGGGCGCGGCGGTGATGCGGACGGTGGGGTTGCCGGACGAACGGTCCATTCGCTCGGCCCAGGGGGTCCCCCGGTTTCAAGTTTACCTTGGGGGACCGACAATCCTGGGCAGCTGCGGTCCCGACCTGGGGACAGGTGGGCGACGTGGGCCCGGGTTTCGTCCGTGCGGGGCGGCGGCCGGTGATAGGGGTGCCGTGTGAACGGTCCATTCGCTCGCCGGGGGACCCCCGGTTTCCATTTTACCTTGGGGGACCGACATTTTCGGCGGTTGCGTGCGGGCCGGGGCCGGTGTGCGAGGTGTGCCAGGTCCGGACGGGAACGGTGCGGATCGCCCTGGACCGGACTGGGGCGGATCGCCCCGGACCGAGACCGGACTGGGGCGGATCGCACTGGACCGGACTGGGGGCGGAGCGGTCCGGACCGGGACCGGACTGGTGCCGATCGGTCCGGACCGGATTGGTCCGGGGCGGCGATGCGGTCGGGGAGGTGTCGTGCGAGCGGTCCATTCGTTCGCCCTGGGGTCCCCCGGTTTCGACTTTACCTTGTGGGACCGACAATTCTCGGCGGCGCGGCCCGGCCCGGCCCCGCGATCGGCCCCGACCCCGCGATCGGCGGGCGGGGAGCCGGGTTGGGTCCGTGCGTGGCGGAGGCGGTGCGAGCGGTCGGATGCCGTGCGAGCGGTCCATTGGCTCGGCCTGGGGTCCCCCGGTTTCCACATTACCTTGTGGGGCCGACATTTCGGGGCGCAGCTGGGGCCGGGAGCGTTGCCTGATGGATGCGGGAGTTGCCGGTGACTGAGCCGCCCGGGGTGCAGAACGAGCGGACCTCCCTCGCGTGGGTGCGGACCGCGCTTGGGCTTGTCGCCTGTGCTCTGCTCGCCGGGCGGCTGGCCGTCGTGCGTGCGGAGCCCTGGGCCGTCGGCGCCGCGCTTGCCGCTGCTCTTCTCGCCGTCGGAGTGGTCGGGTGGTCGCACGAGCGTTACCGGCGGGCCGCCCGCCGGTTGGACGCACGGCAGCCCGTCGACTTCGTCCTCCCGGCCTTTGTGCTCACCGTCGCCGTCGGTGCGGTCGGGGTGCTTGGGTTGCTCCTCATCCTCCTGTGACGGGCGCCGCGCGCAGGCTGAACTGCCACACGTCCAGGTACCGCGAACGGAACCCCGCCTCCGAGTACGCCAGGTAGAACTCCCACAACCGCTCGAAGACCTCGTCGAAACCCAGCGCGCTCACCTGGTCGTGTGACGCCCGGAAGCGTGTACGCCACTGCTCCAACGTCCGCGCGTAGTGGGGCCCCAGGCTCCGGCGCCGCACGATGCGCAACCCCGCCCTCGCCGCCTGTTCCTCGATCACCGGCACCGACAGGAGCAGGCCGCCCGGGAAGACGTACTTCTGGATCCAGTTGTGCGACCGCCGCGTCGCCAGCAGGCGGTCGTGCGGCATGGTGATCGCCTGCAGGCCGACGCGGCCGCCCGGTGCCAGGACCCGCGCCAGCGTCGCGAAGTAGTCCGGCCAGAACTCCTCGCCCACCGCCTCGATCATCTCCACCGACACCACCGCGTCGTAGGTGCCCGCGGCCTCCCGGTAGTCGGTCAACGCGATCTGCACCCGGTCGGCCACGCCCGCCGCCGCCACGCGTTTCTCCGCCAGTTTCTGCTGCTCGACCGAGATGGTCAGCGACGTCACCGTCGCGCCGCGCTGGGCCGCCCGGATCGCCAGCGCGCCCCAGCCGGTGCCGATCTCCAGCACGCGGCTGCCCGCCCGCACACCCGCGTAGTCGAGGATGCCGTCGATCTTGCGCAGCTGTGCCGCGTGGAGGTCGTCGCCCGGGGCGAACCACGCCGACGAGTACGTCATCGACTCGTCCAGGAACGCCTCGAACAGGTCGTTCGACAGGTCGTAGTGGCGGTGGATGTTCTCCCGCGCGCCGTCCGGGGTGTTGCGTTCCGCGACCGGACGGCGCGCGTCCACCCACCGCCGCAGCACCTGCAGCGGGGCGGGCACCAGCGTCGCCATCCGCGCCGCGAACGGGGTCAGCGCCGCCGCCGGGTCGTCGGCCACCCAGTCGCCCGCCATGTACGCCTCGCCGAAGCCGATGTTCGCCTGCGCGCCGAGGCGGTGGAAGAACGCCGCCGGGCGCACGATCCGCAGCTCCGGACCGCCCCGGCCCAGCCGGGACCCGTCCGGGAAGGACACCGTGACCGGCAGGTCCTTCACCGCGTACCGGAAGAGCCGTGCCGCAGCCCACGCGCGGAACGGCGAGCAGGGCGGGGTCTCGGTCGTCGTGGTCACTGCACACCCTCCTGCGGTACGTGGGGAGCACGCGGCACGACCGGGAGCTGCCGCAGCCACAGTGCGACGCCATGCCGCTGGATCAGGAACCGCACCCGTTGCGGCACAAGGGAAATCGCGTAGCCGAGCAGCCGGAGCCGCGTCGCGGGACCGACGCGGTCGCCGGTCAGCGTCGCCGTGAACGCCGGTTCGCCGTCCTGCCGCAACGCGATCGTCAGCGACAGCCGGTCGTCCGGCGGTGGCAGCCGCATCCGGTAGCGGCCCGAGACCTCCAAGAACGGCGACACGTAGAACTCCTTGTCCGCCTCCGCGTGCCACCGCTCGTCGGGCCGCAGCAGGTAGCAGTGCCGTTCCCCGTACGTGTTGTGCACCTCCGCCACCACGCACAACGGCGCGCCCGCGTCGTCGTGGCACCAGAACACGGTCAGCGGGTTGAACACGTAACCCAGCGACCTCGGGGCCGTCAGCATCAGCACCCGGCCCGGCGCCGGGACCCCCCGCGTCGCGAGCCACGCCGTCAGGTTCGTGCGGATCGACCGGTGCGGCGCGCCGAGGTGGTCGGCCGCGCGGAACGACACCAGCCGCGACGCGGGCAGGTCGTCGACGTCCACCAGCCACAGCCGCAGCCGGTGCGTGAAGCGGCGGGTCAGCGCCCGGTGCCGGACGTGCGTCAGGCGCGCCGCGTACAGGATCACCAGTCCACCCCGAACGCGGCCGCGGCCCGCACCCCGGACGCGCAGCCGTCCTCGTGGAACCCCCAGCCGTGGTACGCGCCCGCGAACGCGGTCCTGGCCGTCGTCAGGCCGGGCAGGAAGCCCTGTGCCGCAACGGATTCCGGCGTGTACACCGGGTGCTCGTAGGTCATGGTCGCGTGCACCGCCGCCGGGTCGACCCGGTCGGTCGCGTTCAGCGTCACCACGTACGGGCGCGGCTCACCCAACCGCATGAGCCGGTTCATGTCGTAGCTGACCAGCACCTTCTCGCCGCCCGCGCAGCTCGGCTTCAGGTAGTTCCACGACGCGCGCGCACCGCGGGCCACCGGCAGCAGCGAGTCGTCGGAATGCAGCCACGTCTCGTTGCGGGAGTACGTGAACGCGCCCAGCACCCGCTCCTCCGCCGGCGTCGGGTCCGCCAGCAACCCCAGCGCCTGGTCGGCGTGCGTCGCCACGACCACCCGGTCCACCGCGTGCGTCTCGTCGCCGTCGTCGCGGACCACCACCGCGTCCGGCGTGCGGTGCAGCGCCCGCACCGGCGTGCTGACGTGCACCGCCGTCAGGCCCTTCGCGGCGCGCTCGACGTACTCGCGGGACCCGCCGACCACCGTCCGCCAGGTCGGCGAGCCTCCCACCGACAGCAGGCCGTGGTGGGCGAGGAAGCGGAACAGGTACCGCACGGGGTAGGCGCGGCTCACCTCCTCCGGCGCCGACCAGACCGCCGACACGACCGGCAGCAGGAAGTGCTCGGTGAAGTAGCGGGAGTAGCCGGCGGCGAACTCGCCCAGCGTGACGTCCTCCCCGCCGTCCGCCAGCACCCGCCGTGCGTGCCGGTGAAACCGGGTGACCTCGGCCAGCATCCGCAGGTAGCGGGGCCGCAGCGCGTTGCCCGGCTGCGCGAACAGGCCCGGCAGCCTCCGTGCGCCCGCGTACTCCAGCCCGCAGCCGAGGCAGCGGACGCTCATCGACATCTCGGACTCCCGGGTCGCCACCCCCAGCTCGCCGAACAGGCGCAGCAGGTTCGGGTACGTGCGCTCGTTGTGGACGATGAACCCGCTGTCGACCGCCACCGTGCCGTCCCGCGTCGGCACGTCGTGGGTGTGCGCGTGGCCGCCCAGCCGGGGCGCGGCCTCGAACAGCAGCACGTCGTAGCGGCGTTGCAGCAGGTAGGCGGCGGTCAGGCCGGCGACACCGGCCCCGATCACGGCAACCCTCTCGGTGGTCATGACCCCTGATTCGGCGCGCTACCGCCCTCGGCTTGCTCCTATCCAATTCCCTGCGCTCGTACCGGGCGCAGGGCCTATTCCCGCGGCTGGTGGTCTGACCACGAGACGACTCCGGTTCGGGCGCAGCGCACAAACGCGACCGCGCCGGCACCGGGGGCGCCAGCACGTGGCGGCGCCACCTCGCGGGCCGCCCCGCGCCGTCGGCGTGAACCGGATGGGCGTGGCCGGATCGCCGCTGCCGTGGATATTTCGGCGAAGGGCGGTCGCGGTGACATTTTTCGCGCTTCTGTGACAACTCTCGGCGAGACTTGTAACGGCACCGGCCCGGGCAGCGATGCTGTATCTACTCGTCACCCGCGCGGGTAAACCATTGCCCGCGAATAACCGGTGGGCCAGACCCCCGGAATCCTCCGGTTGCCTTTGGAAAAAGCCTGACCGAAATGGGAGACAATCTCGCCAATGTCGCTAACATGTGCGAGTGGCAGCAACAGGCGCGGGGACGCCCAGGAGGCCGGTCAGACGCAGCGACAAGGTGTCAGAGGCGATCGCACGAGATATCGTCCGGCGAATCGGCGCCGAGGAACTGACCCCGGGGACCCAACTGCCGCCCGAAGCCAAGATGCTCGAGGAGTACCGGGTCGGCCGCGGCTCCCTGCGCGAGGCGCTGCGCATCCTCGAGGTGCACGGGCTCATCTCGATCAAGCCCGGTCCGCGCGGCGGCCCCACCGTCGACCAGGTCCACACCGAGAACTTCGGCCGCATGGCCACCCTGTTCTTCCAGATGGACGGCGTCACCTTCGGCGACCTGCTCGACGCCTTGGTGATCATGGAGCCGACGCTCGCCGTGCTCGCCGCGCAGCACCACGACCAGCAGCTGGTCGCCGAGATGTCCCGGTTCACCCGGCCTGCCCGCACCGACGACGAGGAGTACACCCGCGACGCGGCCGACTTCCACCGGCTCGTCGCCGCCATGTCCGGCAACCCCGTGATGAGCCTGTACGGGCAGTCGCTCGGCGACATTGTCCGCGACCGGCTTTCCCCGCCGCTGTTTCCCAAGTCGCGGCGGCCCGCGGTGTTGAATGTCCACTGTGACATCGCGCGCGCCATCATCGACGGCGACGCGGCCCGGGCCGAGGAACTGATGCGCGAGCACATGGCGGAATACGCCGCATATGTCCGGCGGCGGCACCCGGGGCTCATGCGGGAGGTCGTCGACTGGCGTTGACCCCGCCGTTGACGCCGACGTCCACAACGGAGTAGGTAGGTTCGGTGACACTGGACCGGAGGTCCGACGCGGAGCTGATCGCCGCCGTGCGGCGTGGCGACTCCGAGGCGTACGGCGCGCTCTACGAACGCCACCTGCACGCCGCGAAACGGGCCGCGTCGTGCCTGTCCGGCACGGACGCGGAACGGGAAGACCTGGTCGCGGACGCCTTCACCCGGGTGTTGCGGGTCCTGCGGGAGGGCGGCGGGCCGACCGAGGAGTTCCGCGCCTACCTGCTGGTCACGCTCCGCAACGCCGCGATCAGCGGGTCGCGGGGCGCGACGGTGTCGCTGTACGCGGACGTCCCGGAGACCTACCTCCCCCGCCCGGGCGGCGATCCGGTCGTCCACCGGTGGGACGCCAACGCCGCGGCCAGCGCGTTCGCGAGCCTGCCCGAGCGGTGGCGGACCGTGCTGTGGCACACCGAGGTCGAGGACGAGTCGCCCGCCGAGGTCGCCCCGCTGCTCGGGCTGCGGCCCAACGGGGTCGCGGCGCTCGCGTACCGCGCCCGGGAAGGGCTGCGGCAGGCGTACCTGCGCGCGCACCTCGCCGAGGTCGAGAGCCGGGAGTGCCGCGCGACCGTGTCGAAGCTCGCCGGGTGGGTGCGCAGCAGCGTGCCCGGCCCGCTCAGCCGCAAGATCAGCAGGCACCTGGCGTTGTGCGCGGACTGCCGGGCCCGCGCCGACACGCTCGCCACCGTCAACGCCGAGCTGCGGTCGTCGGTGGCGCCGCTGCTGCTCGGGGCGTCGCTGGCCGCCGCGTACCTGCCCGCCGCCGCGCCCGCCACGGTCGCGAAGACGCTGGTCGCGAAGGTCGCCGCCGTGGTCGCGATCGCCGCCACCGCCGTGACCACGGTGGCTTCGTCGCCCGAGGTGGCCGGGTGCGACCCGCTGCGGGACGTGCCCGCGCTCGCCGAGCCGACGTCGACCACGGAGACCGTCATCAACGGGCCGCTGCCGTCGGGGCGGCCGCGGGCACCCGTCGCCGAGCCCGTCGCGGAGGTGCCGGGACCCGCCGAGGTGCCGTCGATCGTGGTGCCGGCGCCGGCGGTAACGTCTGTGCCGTCGACGTCTGTGCCGTCGGCGGCGCAGCCGTCGCCGGGGAACGCGAAGGCCGAGGAGCAGGTCGAGGCCAACGCGGCCCGCCAGGCGGAGAAGAAGGCAGCGAAGGAAGCCGCCAAGGACGCGCGGAAGGCGGCCAAGGCGGCGGAGAAGGCCGGGAAGAAGGCAGAGAAGGGCGGCGGGTGACGGCCGGATCGAAGTTCGACGCGCTGGTCAGCGGCCTGGACTACCCCATGTACATCGTCACGGCCGCGGCGGGGGAGCGGCGGGCGGGGTGTCTCGTCGGGTTCGGATCGCAGTGCGGCATCGACCCGCCGCGGTTCATGGTGTGGCTGTCCAAGCGCAACGCGACGTACGAGGTGGCGTGCTCGGCGACGGTGCTGGCCGTGCACGTCCCGAGGGCGAAGGACCACTGGCTGGCCGAACTGTTCGGCGGCGAGACCGGGTGGGAGAAGGACAAGTTCGCCGACATCGCGTGGCGCCCGGGCCCGGACGGCGTGCCCCTGCTGGACGACTGCGACCAGTGGTTCACCGGCCGCGTCCTGTCCCGCCACGACACCGGCGACCACGAGGGCTTCCTACTGGCCCCGCTGGAGGCGAGCGAGTCCCACGGCAAACCCCAGCTCCCCTTCCAACAAGTCCGCACCCTCTCCCCAGGCAACCCACCCTGACCCTCGCGAGTCTCGCTCTCGTACACACCGAGTTGTCAGTTTCGTGCAGGTCCGGCTCGCGAGTCGCGCTCCGGGGCAGGGTGAGTTGTCGGTCTCGTGCAGACGCGTCAGGGGTGCGGGCACGTGGGCCACATGCACGAAACCGACAATTCGGTGTGCGTGCGAGCGTGACTCGCGGTGTTTGAGAGCGGGACTCGCGGGGGTTAGGGGAGGGTGGTGGCTTTTTTCTGTAGGTAGGTGCGTTCTGGGAGGCTTTGGGTGGACTGGGCTGCTTTCAGGTAGTGGGTGCGGGCCGCGGTGTTGTCTCCTGACGCCTCCAGGATGTGGGCGCGGATGGCGTCCACGCGGTAGTGGCCCGCCAGGCGGTCGTCGGCGGCTGCTCGGTCCAGGGTGGCCAGGGCGGCGGCCGGGCCGTTGACCTTCAGCTCCGCCACCGCCTCGTTCAGGGTTGTCATCGGGTTGTCGGTGATGCCCGCCAGCAGGCGGTACAGGGCCAGGATCTGCGGCCAGTCCGTGGTCTCGTCGCTCGCCGCCTCGTCGTGGACCGCCGCGATCGCGGCCTGCAGCTGGTACGGGCCGAAGCGGTCCGTCGACGTCAGCGCCTTCGACACCAGCGCGACGCCCTCCGCGATCTCGGCGCGGTCCCACAGCGTGCGGTCCTGCTCCGCCATCGGCACCAGCTCGCCCGACGGGCCCGTCCGCGCCGCCCGGCGGGCGTCCGTCAGCAGCATCAACGCCAGCAGGCCGGCCACCTCGTGGTCGTCCGGCAGCATCCGGTGCAGCAGCCGCGTCAGCCGGATCGCCTCCGCCGCCAGCTCGACCCGCTGCAGCGACTCGCCGGACGTCGACGTGTAGCCCTCGTTGAACACCAGGTACAGCACGTGCAGCACCGCGCCGAGCCGCTCCGGCCACTCCGCCGGGGTCGGGAGCCGGAACCGCGACCCCTTGATCTTCTGCTTCGCCCTGGTCACGCGCTTCGCCATGGTGGCCTCCGGCACCAGGAACGCGCTCGCGATCTCCGCCGTCGTCAGACCGCCGACCGCCCGCAGCGTGAGCGGGACCTGCGCCGACGGGCTCAGGTCCGGGTGGCAGCACAGGAACAGCAGGGTCAGCGTGTCGTCCGTGTCGGCCGACGGCGCGTCCGCGGCCGGGGACAGGAAGTGGTCGCGCGGGATGTGCGTGCCCTCGGTGTCCTCACGCCGCCGCCGCGCGATCTCGCTGCGCAGGTGGTCGGTCATCCGCCGGTGCGCCACCCGGATCAGCCACCCGCGCGGGTTGTCCGGGCGGCCGTCCCTCGGCCACTGCACGGCGGCGTCGATCAGCGCCTCCTGCACCGCGTCCTCCGCGGCGCCGAAGTCGCCGAACCGGCGCACGAGCGCCCCGAGGACCTGCGGCGCCAGCTCACGCAGCAGGTCCTCGAGGGCGACCGAGGCGTTCGGTGCCGAATGGATCGCGTCGCTCATCCACCAAGCCTTCGCTCTCGCTCCCTAGAGCTGCCCCGGGCCGTCGGGGATGGGCCGGACCTCGATCGTGTCGCCGACCGCGTCGCACACCCGCGCCGCGATCTCCATCGCCCGCTCGTGCGACGCGCAGTCCAGGATCGCGTAGCTCACCAGCACCTCCTTGACCTCGGCGTACGGCCCGTCCGTGGCCACCACGCCGTCGGCGCTCTTGCGCAGCGTCTTCGTGTGCGACGGGTCCGACAGGCCCTCCGTGGTGACGAACTCGCCGGTCGCGGTCAGCTCCTTGCCCAGCTCCTCGTAGAAGTCGCAGGCCTCCTGGACCTCCTTGGGCATGGGCTGGTCCGGGTCCCAGTTCGCCAGCATCTCCTCCCAGGCCTTGGCGTTGGTGTAGGCCAGCAGGATGTACTTCATGGTCACTCCTCCGTTCGGGGGCTTACAGCGATACGTCGGAGCCGCCGGACCGCTCGGGACATCCTGCCGCAGAAAATTTCGGAGGACATCTCGATGGCCGGGACCGGCCGTGCCGCCGTGCGGGTGAACGCGAAAGTTCCGGAAGCGCGCACGACAGGAAAGCCTTTTCCTGGCGAATAACTGGCGCTACCCTCTCGAAGTATGGATCGGCGCGACTTCCTGCGGTCTGCCGGAACCACGGCGGCAAGCGATTGCCTGCTCGCCGCCACCGGCGCCGCGGCCGCGCGTGATCGTCCACAATGGAATCGACACTGGCGCTCGTGCCTGTCGGCCCCGGACGCCCACCCGCTGATCCCCAACGTCTCGTACGCCGGTTACCGGCGCGGTGAGCTGCCGCTGCCCAGGCTGGGCGTGCGTGCCGCGGTCACCGCGTTCGGCGCGGTGGGTGACGGTGTCACCGACTGCACGGCCGCGTTCACCGCGGCGATCGAGCGGGTCGGCGCCGCGGGCGGCGGCACCGTCCACGTCCCGCCCGGCACCTACCTGCTCACCGGCGTCGTGTGGGTCCACCACAGCCGGGTCGCGATCCGCGGCGCGGGCCGCGGCCGCACCCGCCTGTTCTTCGACCGCTCCCTGACCGAGTGCTACCGCCCCGCCACCCGCAACGAGTGGTCGTGGTCGGGCGGGCTCGTCTGGTTCATCCCGCGCGAGCTGCGCGCGGACCTCGAGGCGAGCGGGTTCACCGGCAACGAGACTTCGGCGGTGACGGTCGTCAGGTCCCGGTTGCGCAGCCAGCCCTACCCGTGGGCCACCGCCGCCAGACGGCTGCGGCCCGAGCTGACGACGTGGCCGCCGGCCGTGAACTTCGCGCGGTACCGGTTCCCGGTCCAGGTCCACCGGGTCGAGCGGGACGCGGTCGTGCTCGCGCAGCCGCTCAAGATCGACCTGCGTCGTGGCTGGTCACCGCGGTTCGCCACGCTCGGCCCGGTGGTCGCCGAGTCCGGCATCGAGGACCTGACGATCGAGATGCGCCAGGTACCGCAGACCGCACACCACCTCGACCCCGGCTTCAACGGCCCGCACTTCCAGGCCGCGCTGAACTGCCGGGCCCGCCACCACACGTTCATCTGCCGTGTCCAGACCCACGACCTGCTGGTCGACCACTTCGAGATCCCCGCCGCCACCACTCCGCTCGCGCCCGGCGCCGCGCACCACGGCATCAACACCGAGGGCTTCTCGTCGGGCAACGTGTGGTCGAACGGGACCATGGAGGGCACCTTCGACTCGCACCGCGTGCTGCCGTTCGAAAGCGTGCGCACCGCGATCACGATCACCAACAACGGCACCACGGGCGGCGCGGGCGACGCCGGGCCGCGCTGGGGCGCGCGGTTCTGCCACTGGAACGTCGACGTGCTCGGCGGCCGGTCGCACGGTGTCCGGCTGGAGGCGCACGCCCCGTACAGCGCGATGGTCGGGGTGCGCGGCACCACCGGCCCGACGGACCACCCGGCCGACTTCACCGGCGAGCTGTCCTCGGTCGCCGACGCGCTCGACGAGGCCGTCCACCCGGTGAACCTGTACGAAGCCCAGCTGCGCCACCGGTTGCGCGGCACGACATAGGAGCGTGGCGAATGCGCAGGACAACGAGGTCGACCTTCGCGCTCACCGCGGTGCTGGTGGCCGCGCTGGCATGCGGGGCGCCGGAGACGAAGGCCCCGGCGAACGTGCCGAGCAGCGTGCCGGACAAGCCGTCGGCGCCGGTCGAGCTGAACATCCTCGACGTGGCGGGCAACCTGCAGCTCACACAGGGCATGATCGACGACTTCGTGGCGGCGCATCCCGACATCGTCAGCAAGGTCAACTACACCAAGGCGACCGCGCCGGAGATGCCCGGCAAGCTGCAGGCCGAGCAGCGCGGCGGGTCGTCGCAGACGCACCTCGTGCTCACCGGCACCGACGGGCTCGCGTCGGTGATCGAGCAGGAGCTGGTGCTGACGCTGCTGCCGGACTTCGCGTCCCGCTTCCCGAAGCTCGAGGAGAACTACCTGCCCGCGGCCGCGGACATGCAGGAACTCGCGCAGGGGCAGGGGATCACCGTCACCTTCTACCCGTCGGGTCCGCTGCTCGAGTACGACCCGGACGTGGTGCGGGACCCGCCGACGTCGACCGACGACCTGCTCGCCTGGGCCAAGGCGCACCCCGGCAAGTTCCAGTACGCGCAGCCAGCGAACTCCGGTCCCGGCCGGACGTTCCTCATGGGACTGCCGTACCTGCTCGGTGACGAGGACCCGAAGGACCCGGTGAACGGCTGGGACAAGACGTGGGCGTACCTGGCGGAGCTGGGCAAGTACGTCGACTACTACCCGACCGGCACCACCGACACCATGAAGAACCTGGCCAACGGCACGGTCAACATGGTCGCCACCACCACCGGCTGGGACATCAACCCGCGCGTGCTCGGCACCGTGCCCGCGCACATGAGGACGACCACGCTCGACGGCTTCCACTGGGTGACCGACGCGCACTACGCGGTCGTGCCGCGCGGCGTGTCCGAGGACGTGCTGTCGGCGGACCTGGCGCTGATCGAGTGGATGCTGCGGCCGGAACAGCAGGCGAAGGCGTACGACAAGGGCTACTTCTACCCCGGGCCCGCGGTCAAGGACGTCACACTGGACATGGCGCCGCGGGAGTCGCGGGACGCGATCGAGAAGTTCGGGCGGCCCGAGTACGACGACCTGATCGCCGGCAACCCGCAGGAGACCTCGCTCCCGGCGGAACAGCAGGTGGCCGCGTTCCAGCGCTGGGACCGGGAGATCGGGTCGGGGAAGACCAAGTGAACTTCGCCGAGCTGCACATCGATCACGTCAGCAGGGCGTTCGGGGAGCACGTCGCCCTGCGGGAACTCGACCTCACGATCAAAGGCGGCGAGTTCGTCGCGCTGCTCGGGCCGTCCGGGTGCGGGAAGTCGACCGCGCTCAACTGCCTCGCCGGGCTGCTGCCGCTGACCGGCGGGCAGATCCTCATGGACGGCACGCGGATCGACACGCTGCCGCCCGAGAAACGCGGCTTCGGCATGGTGTTCCAGAACTACGCGCTCTTCCCGCACATGTCGGTCCGCAAGAACGTCGCGTTCGGGCTCGCCATGCGCAAGGTGCCGCGCGCCGAACGGGAACGCCGCGTCGACGAGGCGCTGCGGCTCGTGCAGCTCACCGACCACGCGACGAAGTTCCCCGCGCAGCTGTCCGGCGGCCAGCAGCAGCGGGTCGCGATCGCCCGCGCCATCGTGCTCGAACCGCGGCTCGTGCTCATGGACGAGCCACTGTCCAACCTGGACGCGGCGCTGCGGCTGGAGATGCGCACCGAGATCCGGCGGCTGCACCAGACGCTCGGCCTGACGACCGTCTACGTGACGCACGACCAGGAGGAGGCGCTCGCGCTCGCCGATCGGCTCATCGTGCTGCGCGACGGGGTGGTGCAGCAGAACGGCTCGCCGGAGGAGGTGTACGCGCACCCGGCCAACCGGTACGTGGCGTCGTTCATGGGCTACCGCAACCTGCTGCCGGTCACCGTGTCCACACCGGACACCGTGACCGGGGACGGGTTCACCCTGGCCGGCGTCAACCGCGACGGGCTCACCGAGGGCGCCGCGGTCGCCGCGTTCCGGCCGACCGACGTGACCGTCGCCGACACCGAGGGCGAGAACACCGTGCGCGCGGCCGTGGAGATCGTCGAGTACCACGGTCGTGAGCAGGCCGTCGAGGCGCGGCTGCCCGGCGGCGAGCCGCTGCACGTGCGGACCGGGAGCAGGCTCGCGCCCGGTGACGAGGTGCTGTTCCACGTGCCGCGCGAGCGGGTCCTGGTGTTCGCGCCATGACCGTGGAAGCACCGGAGCGGCCGAGCGTCAAGCACCGCCTGGCCGAACGCGGCGTCGACCGCACGTTGCTGCTGCTCGTGCCCGGCGTGCTGTTCGTCGTGCTCCTGTTCGCCTACCCGGTCCTCTATGGACTCCAGCTGTCCTTCCAACCGACCGAGGGCGGCGGCCCGTTCGCCAACTACACGAGGTTCTTCTCCGACCCGTACCTGTTCGACACGATCTGGATCACCCTGCGGCTCGCGCTGCCCGCCGCGCTCGTCAACGTGCTCGCGTCGATCCCGATCGCGTACCGGATGCGTGGCCGGTTCCGCGGGAAACGGCTGCTCACCACGATCCTCGTCGTCCCGATCACGCTCGGCACCGTGCTCACCGCCGAGGGCCTGATCCGCTACCTCGACCCGGTCGGCTGGTTCAACAAGGTCCTCGCCCTGTTCGGCGCCGACGAACCCGTCCGGTTGGTGCACAACTACTGGGGCGTGCTGTTCTCGCTGATCATCACCGGGTTCCCGTTCGCGTTCCTGCTGACGCTGTCCTACCTGTCCGGCATCGACCCGACGCTCGAGCAGGCGGCGGCGACGCTGGGAGCGGACTGGCGGCGCCGCTTCCGGTACATCACGCTGCCGCTGCTCGCGCCGGGCCTCGCGATCACGTTCTGCCTCACGTTCGTGCTGGCGTTCTCGGTGTTCCCGTCCGCGTACCTGGTCGGGCTGCCGCAGGGGGAGACCCGCGTCATCTCCATCGCCGCGTACGAGGCGGCGTTCCGCGACACCGACTACCCGCTCGGCTCGGCCATCGCGATGATCATGGCGGTCGTGATGCTCGCGGTGATCGGGCTGGTGCTGCTGTGGCGGTCCCGGCTCTACCGCGGCGCGACGGGAGGCAAGGGATGAGGCTCTCCGCGTGGCTCGTGTGGGGCGCGGTCGCGTTCTTCCTGGTCAACCTGTTCGGGCTGGTCGCGTCGGTCGTCGTGAACTCGTTCGCCACCCAGTGGTTCGGCACGTGGTGGCCCGCCGGGCTGACCACGTCGTGGTACTCGACGGCGTGGGCCGAGATGGACCTGCTCGCCGTGCTGGTCGTGACGCTGCAGGTCGCGGTGGCCGTCGTGGTGCTGTCCGTGGTGATCGGCGTGCCGACCGCGTACGCGCTGGCCCGGCGGAACTTCCCCGGCAAGAAGCTCGTGACGGTCCTGTTCCTGCTGCCGATCCTGATGCCGCCCATGACGTACGGCATCCCGCTCGCCACCGTGCTGTACAAGTTCGACCTCGCGGGCGGCATCGCCGGCGTGGTGATCGCGAACCTGGTGCCGTCGGTGCCGTTCGTGGTGCTCACGATGACCCCGTTCATCGAGCAGATCGACCCGAAGATCGAGGCCGCCGCGCGGATGTGCGGGGCGAACACGGCCGCCGTGTTCGGCCGGGTGCTGGCGCCGCTGCTCGTGCCGGGCATCCTCGCCGCGTCGATCCTCGTGCTGGTCCGGACGGTCGGCATGTTCGAGCTGACGTTCCTCACCGCCGGGCCGGGGAGCCAGACGCTGGTGGTGTCGCTGTACGAGGCCATGTTCTCGGCGGGCATCCGCGCCCAGCAGGCGGTGGACGCCATGGCCGTGATCTACACCGGCTCCATGCTCGTCCTCCTGGTGATCGCGCTACGGTTCGTGAACCCGACGCAGCTCGTCACCAGGTTGAAGGAGTAGGCATGCGGCTCACCGGTCACGCGTATCCGTGGGACGTGCTGGGGGACCCGGGTTTCGTGGCCCGTGCGGAGGGCATGCACACGGTGGCGCTCGCGGCCGCGTACCACACGGTCCGCGCCGCGACGCCGGGGCACCCGAAGCACCAGCTGGTCAACGCGACGTACGCGGCGCTGTACCGGCCGGTGCGCCCGTCGGTGTGGGAGGGGCGGCGGCTGCGCCCGCTCGAGCCGACGTGGCTGTCCACATCGGACTCGTGGGGCGTGGCGGCCGACGTGCTGCGCGAGGCCGGGCTGCGGGTGTCGGCGTGGGTGGTGCTGACGCACAACTCGCGGCTGGGCACCGAGTTCCCGGACGTGGCGGTGGTGAACTGCTTCGGCGACCGGTACCCGTACGCGTTGTGCCCGTCGCACGAGGAGGTCCGCTCGTACGCCGCGCTGCTGGCGGCGGAGGCCGCGCGGGACGCCGACGAGGTGTCGCTGGAGGCGTGCGGCCAGCTCGGTCTCGTCCACGGCTCCCACCACGAGAAGACCGAGAACGCGTGGACGACGACCGCCCAGCGGTGGCTGTCCGTGTGCTGCTGCGCGGCGTGCCAGAAGGGGTGGTCGGCGCGCGGGCTGGACCCGGTGTGGGTGCTGTCGACGCTGCGGGAGGCCGTGCGCGCGTCGGCGGAGGTGCCGTTCGCGGACGACCTGCTGGCCACCCGCCACGAGGCGACCGACCTGCTGCGGGCGGAGGTGCTGGCGGGCCTTGACGTGCCGGTGATCCTCCACGCGCACCCGGACCCGTGGGTGACCGGATCGTCGCCGGGCCTGACCCCGTCGACGGGGCCGGACGCGTCGGCGCTGGTGGTCCCGGCGTGGCCGACGGACAGCGCGCCCGTGGTGGCGGCCGCGGCGGCGACCGGCCGGCCGGTGGACGCGTACGTGACGGTCCTGCAGTCGGAGGAGGGCCTCATCGACCACGCGCGGGCCGTGGCCACGGCGGGGGCGACCGGGCTCGCCTTCTACCACCTGGGCCTGGCCCCCGCCTGGCGCCTGCCGACCATCACCGCGATGGCGAAGGCGGCCCGGTCGGTCTGATTTCGCCTGTGGATGGGCGGGGTCTCGGCGTCCGGTTTTGTCGGTGGTCGCCGGTACGCTGGTTTTCGGGGGCCGGAGGCCGCGGGGACTTGCCTTGTGGGCGGCGGGTTTCGTGGGCTGGGTTGCGGGCCTGTGGATGGTTGCGCCGTGGTGAGCCTTTTCTGTCGGTGGTCGCCGGTACGCTGGATTTCGGGGGCCGGAGGCCGCCCCGAGGGAGGGCACGCCGACGATCACGGCGACCGTGGCCTGCTCGCCCACTCACGGCGGTCGTGCGGGGCTGGGACTTGGGGGCACGCCTGTGGTCGGCCCCGCTGTTGGCGGCGCGTGTCTCGGTGGGGGCTGGGGCTGGCTGGCTGGACGGTCGGGTTGGGTGGCTGGCTTCCGGGTTGGAGGCGCGCCTGTGGTCGGCGGCTTCGTGGATGCCGAGGCCGCGGCCCGGCTGTGGATGCCTGTGGTCGGCCGCTCTGCCGGTGGGGCGCGTCGCGCGGGCTGGGTTCCCCGTGATGCGAAGGCACGGTGCCGTCGCCTGTGGATGGTCGCCCGCGGGGAGCCGGTTCTGTCGGTGGTCGCCGGTACGCTGGATTCCGGGGGCCGGAGGCTAGCCGATCCAGTAGCGGCGGGTGCGGCCGTCGGTGCTCGCCAGCTCGCCACCGCAGTGTTCGATCACCTTGCGCGACGCCACGTTCGTCTCGTCGCACGTGAGCAGTGCCCTCGTCACGCCGTGGTCGCGGGCCACCGCCAGGCTCTGGCGCAGGATCTCCGTGGCGTAGCCGCGGCCGCGGTGTTCCGGCAGGACGCAGTAGCCGATGTGGCCGCCCACCACCGCGAGCTGCTCGTCCAGCCGGTGGCGGATCGACGTGCGGCCGACCACTGCCCCCTCGACGTCCGCCAGCAAGAACGACGCCGGTACGCCGCCGTGCGGGTCGTGGCCCGCCTCGACCTCCGCCAGGTGGTGCAGGTAGTCCGGCCACGACAGGCCCGACAGGCCGAGGCCGAACACGAAGCCCTCCTCCGCGAGCCGTGCGTGGGCCCGCCGGACCACCTGCTCGTCGGCCGGTGCGGGTGGGCGCAGCGTCAGAGCTGGAAGTGCCATACGACCATCACCGGGATTCCCGCGTCCGCGGCCGCCGTCGCCTCCGGGATCATGGCCGCCAGCGACCACGGCCACACGTCCCACGGGCCCGGGTCGGTGGCTCGCTCCCCGGACGGCGGGTCCAGGACCGGTTCCACACACCGCCGCACCTGGAAGCCCGCGGCCAGCGCGGCACGCACGTAGTCGCCGATCAGGTGGCGGTGCGCGGGCACGCGGACCGGGCGGCCCTCGGCGTCGCGCAGCGGCGGGACCGCGCCGCGCAGCACCCGCTCCGGGTGCATGTCGGCGATCACCACGTGGCCGCCCGGCCGCAGCACGCGGGCGAACTCCGCGAGGACCGGCCCCAGCGACGGCACGTGGGTGAGCGCGAGCCCGCACGTCACCAGGTCCACACTGGATTCGGCGACCGGCAGTGCCGTCAGGTCACCGACCCGGAAGTCCGCCGCAGGCAAGCGTTTGCGGGCGTGTTCGAGCATGTCCGGGGAGGCGTCCACACCGATCACCTCGTGCCCGCGGGAGGTGAGCAGCGCCGCGTACCGGCCGGTGCCGCACGCCGCGTCGAGCGCCGGGCCCGGAGGCAGGTCGGCCAGGACCTCCGCCAGCACCGGTTCGTCCACGTCGAACGCCGAGTTCGGACCGTCGTACGCCGGCGCCCACAGGCCGTACCCGTCGACCGTGCTGACCGGGGTGGACGTCACGCCCTCGGCCAGCGCCGGGTCGTCGAGCAGCGCCCGGATCTCGGCGATCCGCGCCTCGACGAACGCCCGGTCGTGCTCCCCGCCGAAGGCCCGCAGCAGCGCGAGACCTTCCACCCCCAGCACGTACGACAGCGGCTGTTCATACCCCACGCGGTGAGGCTAACCAGCCCACCGCGGCACGAGCGACCCGATTTCTACCCGGTGTTGATCTCCACCAGCACCGTCGCCGCCGTCGCCGCCGCGTCGGCCAGCAGCTCGCCGACGCGGGCGTCGCCCAGCAGCCTCGGGTTGCCGCGTTCGGCCAGCTCGCGGGCCAGTCCGGCCACGCGCGCGGCGGTCGACGCGATCTTCCTGGGCACCTCGGTCGCGGCGGCCAGCGCGGCCTTCCGCGCCTCGCCGCGCGCCGCCAGGTACGCCGTGTACGCGGCCGCGTCGGCGTCGGCCAACCCGAGCAGGGTGGCGCGCAGCTCGTCGGCGGTCGCGGCCGTGGTCTCGTCGTCGGCGAAGCGGGCCGCCATCGCCACCAGCGCCGCGGCCGCGGCGGCGGTCGTCGCCGCCACCGCCCCGCCACCCGGCGCCGCCGTGCGGGCCGCCACCGCGTCCAGGAAGGACTTCACGACAGCCCGACGATCTCGCCGTTGTCGTCGAAGTCGATCCGCGTGGCCGCGGGCGACGAGCCGAGACCCGGCATGGTCCGCATGTCGCCGCAGATCGGGTAGACGAACCCGGCGCCGACCGACGCGCGCACCTCGCGCACCGGCAGCGTCCAGCCGGTCGGCGCGCCGAGCAGCTTCGGGTCCGACGAGATCGACAGGTGCGTCTTCGCCATGCACACCGGCAGCTCGCCGAACCCGTTGCGCTCGAAGCGGTCCAGCTGCCTGCGCGCGGCGGGGGCGTAGCTGACGCCGTCCGCGCCGTACACGCGCTTCGCGATCGTCTCGATCTTCTCCCGCAGCGGCGCCGACGACGGGTACAGCAGCTGGAACTCGCTCGGCTCGGCCGCGGCCTCCGCCACCGCCTCGGCCAGCTCGACCGCGCCCGCGCCGCCGTCGGCGAAGTGCGTGGACACCGCGACCTTCGCGCCCATCTCCTCGGCGATCTCGCGGATCACGGCGTGCTCGGAGGCGAAGTCGCCGGGGAACGCGTTGATGGCGACGACCGGCGAGACGCCGTGCATGCGGATGTTCTCGATCTGCTTGCGCAGGTTCGCCGCGCCGGCGTGCACGTCGTCGGGGTTCTCCTTGAGCAGGTCCGCCGGGAGCGGCTTGCCGGCCACGATCTTGAACTTGCCGGAGTGCGCCTTGAGCGCGCGCACGGTGGCGACCAGCACGGCCGCGTCCGGCGCCTCCCCGGACACCCGGCACTTGATGTTGAAGAACCGCTCGGCGCCCATGTCGGCGCCGAACCCGGCCTCGGTGATCAGGTAGTCGCCGGTCCGCAGCCCGATCAGGTCGGCGACGACGGACGAGTTGCCGGTCGCGATGTTCCCGAACGGTCCGCAGTGGACCAGCACGGGCGTGTTCTCCAGGGTCTGCATGAGGTTCGGCTTGATGGCCTCACGCAGCAGCACGGTCATCGCGCCCGCGGTCTCCAGCTGCTCCGCGGTGACCGGTTCGCCGTCGGTGGTGTAGCCGACGACGATCCGCCCGAGCCGCTCGCGGAGGTCGTCGAGGCCGGTGGTGAGCGCGAGCGCGGCCATCACCTCGGACGCGGCGGTGATGTCGAAGCCGGACTGGCGGGTGACGCCGTCGGCCTTGGCCCCGAGCCCGATCACGATGTTGCGCAGCGCGCGGTCGTTCATGTCGAGCACGCGGCGCCAGGTGATCTCCCCGACGTCGAGGCCCAGCGCGTTGCCCTGGTGGAGGTGGTTGTCGACCATCGCGGCGAGCAGGTTGTGCGCGGCCGTGACGGCGTGCATGTCGCCGGTGAGGTGCAGGTTCAGCAGCTCCATCGGCACGACCTGGCTGTACCCGCCACCCGCCGCGCCGCCCTTGATGCCCAGCGTCGGCCCCATCGACGGCTGCCGGACCGCGATCGTCGCCTGCTTGCCGACGTGCTTGAACCCCTGCCCGAGCCCGACGGTCGTGGTGGTCTTCCCCTCGCCGAGCGGGGTCGGCGTGATGGCGCTGACCAGCACGTACTTGGCGCGCGGGGCGTCCTTCAGCTCCTCGATCGCGCCGAGGCCGACCTTCATCACGTCCCGCCCGTAGGGCTCCAGCAGGCGCGGCGGCAGGCCCATGTCGGCGGCGATGTCGTCGATGGGCTTGAGCTTCGCGCCACGCGCGATCTCCAGGTCGGACGGGAAGGCCATGGGTGCGCTCCTCGGGGTCGCCGGTGATGTGCGCTGTCCAGTCAACCAGCCCGGCGCGGCCTACGCGCCGAGCGCCACGAGGAACATCACGAACGTGGCGATCCCCAGCACGACCGCGATGAACGCCCCGGCCCACCCGCCGAGGTCGCGGTCCCGCAACCCGAAGAACGCGGCGACCAGTGTGCACACGCCGAGCACCAGGCAGATCACCCCCGGTACCGTGCCGGCGCGGCCCTGCCAGATCGCCATCCCGGCCCCCGCGCCACCGGCCAGCCCGCCGATGGTCGCGATCCATCCGCGCACGGTGTCGAGCAGCGAGTCGACGACGTGCTCCGCCAGCCCGGGCTCCTTCTCCTCCCGCTGGTCAGTCATCCACGGTCCCCCGTACCTGCCGGGTCTCCTGCCACACCGGCCGCGGCGCGGGCCCGGTGGTCGTCACGATCGGCCACACTGGGTCGGTCATGAGCCCCCTCCTCTGCTCAGCCAGGAAGGGTAACCTCGACCCGCCCGGGCAGGGCAGGGTTCCATCACAGTCAGCTCCGGTGTGCGGGTGGTCACGCGGGCTGGCGGAGCTGTTCCGCGGCCGCCCTCGCCATGGGGTCGAGGTCGTCGCCGCCCGCGTCGATGTGGGCCAGCAGGGCCCGCAGCATCCGGGGTTCCCAGAAGTCGTGCACGTGCCTGGCCACCCGTGCGGCGCCGTCGTCGAAGGGGAGGTGCGCGAACTGGACGGCGATCTCGTTCGCCAGGCGCACGTGCGAGGGCAGGCCGCTCATGAGCCCGCCACCGGGATCGCGACCCTGTCCTCAGCCGGCGAGGAAGCCGCCGTTGCGAGGCCCACCTGGACGGCTGTCACCTTGTACTCCGGGCAGTTCGTCGCCCAGTCGGAGTGTTCCGTCGTCACCACGTTCGCGCCGGTGACCGGGTGGTGGAACGTCGTGTAGACGACACCCACCGGCATGCGGTCCGAGATCCTGGCGTGCAACGAGGTCCGGCCGACGCGCGACGCGAGCGTGACCCGGTCGCCGTCGTTGATGCCGCGGACCTCCGCGTCGTGCGGGTGGATCTCCAGGGTGTCCTCCGGGTGCCACGCCACGTTCGCCGTGCGCCTGGTCTGGGCGCCCACGTTGTACTGCGACAGGATCCGGCCGGTCGTCAGGATCAGCGGGTACTTCCTGGTGCTGCGTTCCTTCGTCGGCACGTAGTTGGTCGGCATGAAGCGGCCCTTGCCGCGCACGAACTCGCCCTCGTGCATGATCGGGGTCCCGAGCGGCGCGTTCGCGTTGCACGGCCACTGCACGCTGCCGACCCGGTCCAGCAGCTCGAACGACACGCCTTCGAACGTCGGCGTCGTCATCGCGATCTCGGCCATGATCTGCGCGGTCGACTCGTAGTGCATCGGGTAGCCCATCGCCTGCGCGATCTCGGCGACGATCTCCCACTCGTGCTTGCCGGTCTTCGGTTTCATCACCGGCCGGACGCGGTTGATCCGCCGCTCCGCGTTGGTGAACGTGCCGTCCTTCTCCAGGAACGACGTGCCGGGCAGGAACACGTGCGCGAACTTCGACGTCTCGTTCAGGAACAGGTCCTGCACCACGCACAGCTCCAGCGACCGCAGCGCCGCGAACACGTGCTGGGTGTTCGGGTCGGACTGCGCGATGTCCTCGCCCTGCACGAACAGCGCCTTGAACGTACCGTCGATGGCCGCGTCGAACATGTTCGGGATCCGCAGCCCCGGCTCGGGCAGGATCGGCGCGCCCCACAGCGTCTCGTAGATGTCGCGCACGCTCTCGTCGGCGACGTGCCGGTAGCCGGGCAGCTCGTGCGGGAAGGAGCCCATGTCACACGAGCCCTGCACGTTGTTCTGGCCCCGCAACGGGTTCACACCGACACCGTCACGCCCGATGTTGCCGGTGGCCATCGCGAGGTTCGCCATGCCCATGACCATCGTCGAGCCCTGGCTGTGCTCGGTGACGCCGAGTCCGTAGTAGATCGCGGAGTTCGGGCCCGCCGCGTACAGCCGGGCCGCCGCACGCACGTCCGCCGCCGGGACGCCGGTGATCTCCGCCAGTGCCTCCGGGGAGTTCTCCTCCCGTGCCACGAACGACGCCCACTCGTCGAAGTCCTCGCAGCGCTCCGCGACGAAGTCCTCGTCCACCAGGCCCTCGGTGACGATCACGTGCGCGAACGCGTTGACCATCGCCACGTTCGTGCCCGGCGCGAGTGCCAGGTGGTGGTCGGCCCGGATGTGCGGCGAGCGGACCAGGTCGGTGCGCCGCGGGTCCACGACGATGAGCTTGGCGCCCTTGCGCAGCCGCTGTTTCATCCGCGACCCGAACACCGGGTGCGCGTCGGTCGGGTTGGCGCCGATCACCATGATCACGTCCGCGGCGTCGACCGACTTGAAGTCCTGCGTGCCCGCCGACGTGCCGAACGTCTGCTTGAGACCGTAACCCGTGGGGGAGTGGCAGACGCGGGCGCACGTGTCCACGTTGTTGTTGCCGAACGCGGCGCGCACCATCTTCTGCACCACGTACACCTCTTCGTTGGTGCAGCGGGACGAGGTGATGCCGCCGATCGCGCCGACGCCGTGCCGGGCCTGGATGTCGCGCATCGTCGTCGCGACCGTGCCGATGGCCTCCGCCCAGGAGACCTCGCGCCACGGGTCGGTGATCTTCTCGCGCACCATCGGCTTCAGCTGCCGGTCGGGGTGCGTGGCGTAACCGAACGCGAAGCGGCCCTTCACGCAGCTGTGGCCCTCGTTGGCGCCGCCGTCCTTGTAGGGCACCATGCGGACCAGCTCGTCGCCCTTCAGCTCGGCCTTGAACGAGCAGCCGACGCCGCAGTACGCGCACGTGGTGAGGACCGTGCGGTTCGGCATGCCGAGGTCCACGACGGACTTCTCCTCGAGCGTCGCCGTCGGGCAGGCCTGCACGCAGGCGCCGCACGACACGCACTCCGACGACAGGAAGTCGGTGCCGCCCGGCGACACCTTCGAGTCGAAGCCGCGGCCCTCGATCGTCAGCGCGAACGTGCCCTGCACCTCGTCGCACGCCCGCACACACCGCGAGCAGACGATGCACTTGCCGGCGTCGAAGTCGAAGTACGGGTTGGAGGTGTCCTTGGGCGCGTCGAGGTGGTTCTCGCCCTCGCCGACGCCGTAGCGGACCTCGCGCAGCCCGGTCACGCCCGCCATGTCCTGCAGTTCGCAGTCTCCGTTGGCGGCGCAGGTGAGGCAGTCGAGCGGGTGGTCGGAGATGTAGAGCTCCATGACGCCGCGCCGCAGCTTCGCGAGCTTCTCCGACTGCGTCCGCACGGTCATGCCCGGCCGCACCGGCGTGGTGCAGGACGCGGGGGTGCCCTTCACGCCGTCGATCTCCACCAGGCACAGGCGGCAGGAACCGAATGCCTCCAACGAGTCCGTGGCGCACAGCTTCGGCACGTCGACACCGGCGAGCGCGGCGGCACGCATGACGGACGTGCCTTCGGGGACGGTGACGGACAGGCCGTCGATCTCGACGTCGACCGTGGCCTCGCCCGTGCGTGCGGGGGTGCCCAGGTCGGGTTCCTTGAGCAGGCTCATGACTTACTCCAGAAGGTCGGCATGGGCAGGGGCACACTCCGCCGGAAGTCGGCCGGGAAGTGCTGGATGGCGCTGCGCACGGGCATGGGGGTCAGCCCGCCCATGGCGCACAGCGACCCGTCGGTCATCAGCTCGCACAGGTCCTCGACCAGGACCAGGTTCTCCTCGACGTCCGTGCCGGCGATGATCTTGTCCAGGGTCTCGCGGCCGCGGACCGCGCCGACGCGGCACGGCGTGCACTTGCCGCACGACTCCTCGGCGCAGAACTCCATCGCGAAGCGCGCCATCCTCGCCATGTCCACGGTGTCGTCGAACACGACGATCCCGCCGTGGCCGACCATCGCGCCCGCCGCGGCGAACGCCTCGTAGTCCATCGGCAGGTCGAACCGCTCGGCCGGCAGGTACGCGCCGAGCGGCCCGCCGACCTGCACCGCGCGGACCGGGCGGCCGGTGCGGGTGCCGCCGCCGTAGCCGTCGACCAGCTCGCCGAGCGTGACGCCGAACGGCAGCTCCACGATCCCGCCGCGCGCGACGTTGCCGCCGAGCTGGAACACCTGCGTGCCGCGGGACCGGCCGACGCCGAAGCCGTGGTACGCGTCGGCGCCGTCGGCCAGGACCATCGGCACGGAGCCGAGCGTGAGCACGTTGTTCACGACGGTGGGGCGGCCGAAAAGGCCCTCCAGCGCGGGGATCGGCGGCTTGGCGCGGACCGTGCCGCGCTTGCCCTCGAGGCTCTCCAGCATGGCGGTCTCCTCGCCGCAGATGTACGCGCCCGCGCCCACCCGCACGGCGAGGTCGAACCGCGTGCCGCTGCCGAGGATGTCCGCGCCGAGCCAGCTCCGGTCATAAGCGATGTCGATCGCGCGGCGCAGCGTGGCGACCGCGTCCGGGTACTCGGAGCGGACGTAGACGAAGCCCTCGGTGGCGCCGGTGGCGTACGCGGCGATCGTCATGCCCTCGATGAGGGTGAACGGGTCGCCCTCCATGAGCATGCGGTCGGCGAACGTGCCGGAGTCGCCCTCGTCGGCGTTGCAGCACACGAACTTCACGTCCGCCTGCGCGCCGAGCACGGTCTTCCACTTGACGCCCGCGGGGAACCCGGCGCCGCCGCGGCCACGCAACCCGGACGCGGTGACCTCCTCGACGACCTCGCCGGGGGCCATCGCGAGCGCGTTGCGCAGGCCGCGCATGCCGCCGTGCGCCTCGTAGTCGTCGGCCGACAGCGGGTCGACGACGCCGACGCGGGCGAAGGTGACGCGTTGCTGGTCGCGCAGCCACTCGTGCTCGTCGGTCAGGCCGAGGCTGTGGTCGGTGCCCGCGCCGTCGAGCAGGCCCGCGCGGACCAGGTCGTCGACCTCGTCGGGCGCGACCGGTCCGTACGCGACGCGGCCCCGCGCGGTCTCGACCTCGACCAGCGGTTCGAGCCACAGCAGACCGCGGGAACCGTTGCGCACCAACTCGATCTCGCGGCCCGCGGCCGCCGCGGAGGTGGCGATGGCGACCGCGACCTCGTCGGCGCCGACGGACAGCGCGGCGGAGTCCCGGGGCACGTAGACCCTAGTTTTCATACTGTATGCACCGCCTCGCCGAGAAGAACGTCGAAGCGCTCCGCGGTGACCCGCCCCGCGAGCCTGCCGTTGATCTCCACGGCCGGCCCGAGCGCGCAGTTGCCGAAGCAGAAGACCTGGTCCAACGTGGCCGACCCGTCCGGCGCGGTGCCCCCGATCTCCGTGCCCAGCTTGGCTTTCGCGTGTTCGACGAGGTCGTCGGCACCCGCGGCCTGGCACGCCTCGGCACGGCAGATCCGCACGTGCGTCCCGGCAGCGGGCGCCGAGCGGAAGTCGTGGTAGAAGGTGAGCACGCCGTGCACGTCCGCGCGCGAGAGGTTCAGTTCCTCGGCCAGGACCGGCACCACGGCCGGGTCGACGTAGCCGAACGTGGCCTGGATGTCGTGGAGGATCGGCAGGAGCGGCCCCCGCACACCCCGGTGCGCGGCGACCGCCGAGCGCACGTGGCGTTCCAGTGGAGACCCGCCCGCCGTTGCGCCGGGTGTCATGCCACTGACTCTCTCAACGCTTTTCCCGCAGGTCAAAGCACTAGTGCTTATCCGTTGAGAGATCTTGTTTATCACCGCACCGGGGTCAGTTCACCGGAAACGGCCGCCACGCCGCCCACCCCTGGCTACGCTACGTTTGGTCACGCTGTGATCACAGCACGAGGGGGAGACGTGAGTCAGTTCGAGGTACAGCTGGATGCGCTCGACCGCGTCGGCGGCACTCACCTGCCCGCCGTCGCGAAGTCGATCGCGGACGCCGAGGCGCAACTCCGGGAGGCGGTCGGCTGGATAACGCGGACGTTCGACACCCGGGGCAAGTCCTACGACGAAGGCCCGTGGAACGCGGAGCAACCACAGGAGTACTACCTGTTCTGGCGGCCGGGCAACGAGTGCTACTACGCCATGGATCTCCTCCGCCAGGTGTTCCAGGACAACCACGAGAACGTTCAGCTGGCGGCGCAGGCGATCAAGGAGATCGCGCTCCGGTACCGCCAAGCCGACGGCCAGGCGTAGGGGGCCCGGTGGACATCGAGTGGGCGGCCCGGATGAGCGATCTCAGCGAGAACTTCAAGGCGATCCTCCGGGAACACGACGACGACGGCATCGGCGAGTCAGCGCGTCTCTATGACCGGATCGACCGGGTCTTCAACCTCTTCAGCTGTGGTGAGGGCTTCGGCGACAACTCCGGCGTGACGCGGATGTCCGAGCACCTCGAAGCAGCGATCTCCGTGATGACCAACGACCACGAGCGGAACTTCGGCGGCATCCGTGACGATCTGGACGAGTGGCAGGGAGACGCGGCGAAGGGGTTCCTCACCTTCGTGAACGATCTCGCCGACAGCGCGAACATCCTGCGCGATCGCCTCGCGACCGTGAAGATGATCCTGCAGGCGCACGGGATCCTCGTCGAGGCCATGCGGGAGGACGTGCTCGACCTGGTGCAGAAGACGCTCGACGGGCTCGCGGCCGCGGAGTCGGACGGCTGGGAGGTCGGTGTCACCGTGGCGGGTGCCGTCGCCGCGTTCGCCACCGGTGTCGCCGGCGTCGGCGGGATGTCGCTGGGGATGGTGCTCGGGCTGGTCGCGGGGGAGATGGCGGCCGGCGCGGCCGGCGTCGCCGTCGCGGCGCACGCCGCCGAGGACGAACTGGGGGTGCTCGTCAACTTCGTGGACTCGGCAGAGGCCATGCTCCACACGATCGACATCGAGCGGCTCCGGATCGAGAAGGCGTTCCGGTCACTGGTCCGCACGATAACCGACGGCAATCTCGGCCAGGTGCGGCCGGACCGCCCCGACGTGATCACCGCGCCGAGCTTCGACCCGAGGTCGTTCGGCATGGCGGACCACGTGCAGGCCGGTCATCCCCTGCCCACCGACACCAGCGATCTCGTGCCGGAGCCGAGGAAACGCGCGGACGGTCCGTTCGACCGGGCCGGAGACGGCCATGACCGGTACCAGGAACAGGGGCCGGCATGAACGAGTCCGCCGAACGAGCCGCCCGTTTGGTTGCCGAGGCCGAGCACGTGTACAGCATGACCAAGCGGCGCAAGGAGGCGCTGCGTACCGCCGAGGCGCAGGCGCTCGCCGCCACGGGTGAGTCGGCCGCCGCCGACGGCTCGGTACGGGTCACGGTCGACGCGGCGGGCATGCTGACCGGTCTCGTGCTGACCCCTGGGGCACTGCGCGCGACACCGGAAGACCTGGCGCGCCTCGTCGTCACCGTGTCCCAGGAGGCGGCCGCGCGGGCCAGGGCCGCGGTGCGGGACGTGTACGAACCGTTGCGTGGTGAGGGAATCGTGCGGGGCATCCCGGTGTTGCTGCCGCCACCGCCCTTCGATGCGCCGCCGCCCCGGCCCCCGCGGAAGCAGGCCGAAGAGGAGGCGCCCTACGAGGAGCGGTCGATCACGCGCAGGCGGGGACGACCATGACGGGGGCCGGGCGGACAGCGGTGGTCGTGCTCGGCGTGCTGGCGATGGTGCTCGCGGGGTGCACGACACCGGACGACGGTCCGGTGACCACGCCGACGAGACCCACCACCAAGCGGCCCCTGTTCCAGGACGAGCGTTTGCGGCCGGTCCGGATGACGAGTGGGAAGGCACTCGGATATGTGCAACCGGAGACGGCGTCGCAGATCCTGTGCCAGTTGCTGGACAAGGACGAGTGGCAGCGCCTGCTCGACGGGGAGATCGGCCGCAGGCCGCTCAACGCACCCGATGCGGGCTGTCACATCGCCACCGAGCTGGGCATGGTCGCCATGCAGTTGGTGCGTTCCGACGTCGCGTTCGAGGGGGACAGCACGGTCGCCGGACGGCCGGCCGCAGTGGCGACCACGGACCACGTCGTGTTCACCCTGGCGCTGACCGACGACGCGCTTCGTCCTGCGCCCCGGCAGTCCTACCCGGTTCGCCGGGTCCTGGAGCTGCAGGTGATCGGCGGCGAACTCGACCAGCAGCGGGACATCGGCGCACGCGTCCTCGAGAAGATCGTTCCACTGCTCGTCAAGGACGGGGACCCGCTGCCTGACATCGATGATCGGGGGCGGGTGCGCTACGTCAGCACTCCGGCGGCCTCTGAGTTCGTCGACCTGCCCACCCCGGTGCAGGCGTTGCGGCTGTGCACGGTCGTCGAACAGGTGGTCTCCGGAGCGCGGGTGGCGGACGCGCTTGACAAGGGTGAGTGCCGACTGCGGGTCGGGCAGGGGAACATCGTCGTCTCGGCGGACCACCTGCGGCACCCCGCGGACTACCCGATCCGGATCGCGGGCAAGGCCGCCAAGGCGTTGCTCGACCCGCCGGTGGTGCGGGTCCGCTTGCGTGACGACGCCGACGTGGAGCTGTACGTGTCCGCACCGGACTCGGTTGCGCTTGCCGAGAAGCTGGTGCCGGATCTGACCGCCACGTAGCCGGATGATCTCCGCTCGCGGTGTCACACTGGGCGCGCGAGTGTGGGAGGTGCGCGCTGTCCGCTGTCATGTCCGTGGTCCTCCTGCTGGCGGTGCTGGCCTTCGCCGTGGTGCGGCCGCGTGGGTGGCCGGAGGCGGTCGCCGCCGTTCCGGCCGCCGGGCTGGTCCTGGCGATCGGCGCGCTCTCCAGTCAGGACGCGGCCGCCGAGGTGGCGCAGCTCGCGCCGGTCGTCGGGTTCCTCGCCGCGGTACTGGTGCTCGCGCAGCTGTGCGACGACGAGGGCCTGTTCCACGCCGCCGGGGCGCTGATGGCGCGGGTCAGCGGCGGGCGTCCGCGCCGGTTGCTGCCCGCGGTGTTCGCGGTCGCCGCGGTGATCACCGCGGTGCTGAGCCTGGACGCCACGGTGGTGCTGCTGACGCCGGTGGTGTTCGCGACCGCGGCGCGGCTGGGGGCCCGGCCCAAGCCACACGTCTACGCCTGCACGCACCTGGCGAACTCGGCGTCCCTGCTGCTGCCCGTGTCCAACCTGACCAACCTGCTGGCCGTCGCCGCGACCGGGATCTCCTTCCTCCGGTTCACGGCGCTGATGGCCGTGCCCTGGCTGCTCGCGGTCGCCACCGAGTACCTGGTGTTCCGCCGGTTCTTCGCCACCGACCTGGACGCGGGCACCGGCGGTGCGACCGCACCGGCGCGGGAGGTCCCCGCGTTCGTCCTGGTGGTCCTCGCGCTGACCCTGGCCGGGTTCGTGGGCACCTCGCTGGCCGGGCTGAGCCCGGCGTGGGCCGCGTTCGCCGGGGCCGTCGTGCTGGCCGCGCACGCCCTGGCCCGGCGGCGCACCACGGTGGCGGCGATCGCACGTGCGGCCAACGTGCCGTTCCTGGTGTTCGTGCTCGCGCTCGCGGTCGTCGTCCGCGCCGTGGTCGACAACGGCCTGGCCGCGGTGCTGGCGCACCTGGTGCCCACCGGGCACGGGCTGCCCGCGCTGCTCGCCGCGGCGGCGATCGCCGCGGTCCTCGCCAACCTGATCAACAACCTGCCCGCCGTGCTCGTGCTGCTGCCGCTGGCCGCGGTGGGCGGCACGCCGGTCGTGCTGGCCGTCGTGATCGGGGTGAACCTCGGCCCGAACCTCACCTACGTCGGTTCGCTCGCCACGCTGCTGTGGCGGCGGATCCTGCACCACCACGACACCCGGCCCGACCTCGCCGAGTTCACCCGGCTCGGGCTGCTCACCGTGCCGGTCTCCCTCGTCCTCGCCGTGGTGGGGTTGTGGGCCGGGGTCGCGCTGATCGGAGGCTGACGAACCATGAACGTGCTCATCTGGATCACCGAGGGCACCTGGCGCGCCTGCGTCGACGCCGCGCGCACCCTGGCACCGGCGGACGCCGGCCTGGTCCTGCTGCACGTCACCGACGCCGACGTGCCCGCCGCCGCCCACGGCGCGTTCACCGGGCTGCTCGGCAGGGGCCATCCGGAGCGCGACCCCGGTGACCGGCTCGACGACCTCGCCGCGACGTCAGCCGGGGAACTCCTCGACGCGGCCGCGGCGCACCTCGGCCGTCCCGCGACCCGCGTCGAGCGCCGCGGGCGGATCGAGCACGAGGTCGTCGAGCAGGCCGGGACCGCAGGCCTGCTCGTGCTCGCCCGCGACGGCGGTCACCACCGGCCCGGCCCGAAGAGCCTCGGGCCCGCCACCCGCTTCGTCGTCGACCACGCGCCGTGCCCGGTGCTGCTGGTCTGGCCCGACGAGCCGCCCGCGCGGGGCTAGACGACCACCGCGCGCAGGCGGTCCGCCACGTCCTCCGGCAGCACGTCGGTGATGAAGGCGCCCATGCCGGTCTCCGAGCCGGCCAGGTACTTCAGCTTGTCGGCGGCCCGCTGGATCGACGACACCTGCAGGTGCAGGTACGCGTGCTCGCGCAGCGGGTCCGCGACCGGGGCCTGGTGCCACGCCGCCACGTACGGCAGCGGCGCCGCGTACAGGCCGTCGAGCCTGCGGAGCACGTCCAGGTACAGCACGGCGAAGTCGTCGCGTTCCGCGTCGGTCAGCGACGGGATGTCGAAGACGCGCCGGTGCGGGTACACGTGGACCTCCACCGGCCAGCGGGCGTACGCCGGGACGAACGCGGTCCAGTGCGCCGAGGTCGCGACCACCCTCGTGCCCGCGTCGCGCTCGCCCGCGAGGACGTCGGTGAACAGGTTGCGGCCGGTGCGGGCGTGGTGGGACGCCGCGTTGCCCAGCATCTGGCGGCTCTTCGGCGTCACGAACGGGTACGCGTAGATCTGGCCGTGCGGGTGCGCGAGCGTCACCCCGATCGCCGCGCCGCGGTTCTCGAACGGGAAGACCTGTTCCACGCCCGGCATGGCGGCCAGCGCCGTGGTCCGGTCCGCCCACGTGTCCACCACGAGCCGCGCGTGTTCGGGCTTCAGCGTCGCGAACGCGGCGTCGTGGTCGCTCGTGAAGCACACCACCTCGCAGCGGCCGACGCCCGGCCGGTGCGCGACCAGCGGCGGCAGGCCGGGGCCCGCGTCGCCGACCGCGTGCATGGACAGCGACGGGAAGCGGTTCTCGAACACCACCACGTCGTAGTCCGGCGACGGGATCTCGGTGTGGCGTTCCGGTGTGGACGGACAGAGTGGACAGTCCGTGGTCGGCGGGTGGTAGGTGCGGGTCTGCCGGTGCGCGGCCAGGACCACCCACTCGTCGAGCACCGGGTCGTGCCGCATCTGCGACGCGGTCGACACCGGGTCCAGCTGCCTCGGGTCGTGCAGCTCCCGGGCGGGCGCGGTGTCGTGGTCGAAGTAGATGATCTCCCGGCCGTCGGCCAGCTGTGCCGCTGTCCGCTTCACTTCGCCGCCTCGACGTTGACGATGCGCACGTCGTCGACGTGTTCCGCGAGTGCCTCCCGGCCGTCGGCGGGCAGGCCGTCGTCGGTGATCACCACGTCGGCGTCGGCGAGCCGGGCGATCGTCGACAGCCCGACCGTGCCCCACTTGGTGTGGTCGGCGAGCACGACGAGCCTGCGGCCCGCCGCGACCAGCGCGCGGTCGGTGTCGGCCTCGAGGAGGTTCGGCGTGGTGAAACCGGCGCGCTCGGCCATCCCGTGCACCCCGAGGAACACGATGTCGAGGTGCAACTGCGCGAGCGCCGACACGGCGATCGGGCCGACCAGCGCGTCCGACGGCGTGCGCACGCCGCCGACGACGACCACGTTCTGGTCCGTGCGCGGCGGCGCGTGCAGCACGTCCGCGATCCGCATGGAGTTCGTGACGATCGTGAGCCCGTCGACCGCGCGCAGCGCGTGCGCGAGCGCCCACGTCGTGGTGCCTGCCGACAGCCCGACCGCGGTGCCGGGGGAGACCAGCTCGACCGCGGCGCGCGCGATCGCCTCCTTCTCCGGCTGCTGCCGCAGCGACTTGGCCTCGAAGCCCGGTTCCTCGGTGCTGGCCGCGCGGGCGCGGGTCGCACCGCCGTGCACCTTGTCCAGCAGCCCCTGTTGTGCGAGTGCGTCCAGGTCCCTGCGGATCGTCATGTCGGAGACGCCGAGCATCTGCGCGAACTCGATGACCCGGACCGCGCCCCGCCTGTGGATCTCCTCGACGATCCGGGCTTGCCTCTCCGCTGCCAGCATTGCCTCTCCCAACCGGTAGGGCACCCCCGAGTCGGTCGCCGATCCAATCATAAACCGACTCATTCGCACAGGCCCAGACGTCAGCACCACACACCCCGATCCGTCGGCCGTACCGGTCGTTTCCTGGGGCAATCGTCGTACTGATGTAGTCGGCGCGCCTGTTGATCCGATGTTTGTGCGATCCCCGTGCGCTGTCCATGTTGACATATGTGCGCACGTGCGGGAAGTGGCGGGCGCGGTGTGATCGGCCGGACGCGGTGGAGGGTGACGGCGGTGACCACACCCTCCACCGCACCGGCCGGTTCCGGTGTGCGGTGAACACCGGAACCGAAGCCCTGCCACCCGGCCCAGGTGGCAGTGGGTCCGGTAATGGTCCAGACCATATCGCCGCGGGGCGTGACCAGGCAAGAGCGCTCAGAGATCGGACGTCTACGGAGCGTAAGTCCTGTGTCGGAGAGGTGAACGGGGTAGGTCACGAAAGTACCACCGGTTTGTGTTCGCCCTCTTGACAGGCGCGTGGGCGGCCCGCAAAGGTTTCGATTCTGAGAGGTCACGTTCACAAGTGTTGGTTTTCTGGGCCGCTCCCTGAGGAGGCGCACAATGATGAGCCCTCGATCGTTCGGTGCAGGCGGCGTCTCCGCCATCAACATCGGACGGCGCACGCTGTTGAAGGGGATGCTCGGCGCGGGCGCGCTCGCGGGCCTGTCCGCCTGCGGCGGCGGCAACGGCGGCGGTGGTGGCGGCGGCGGTGACGTCACGCTCGGCTCGAACTGGTCCGACGAGGTGCCGAAGAAGGCCATCGCGGACGTGATGAAGGGCTTCTCCGGGGGGAACGTCAAGGTCAACACGATCGACCACAACTCGTTCCAGGAGAACATCAACAACTACCTGCAGGGCGGCCCGGACGACGTGTTCGGCTGGTTCGCCGGCTACCGCATGCAGTTCTTCGCCGAGCAGGGCCTGGTCGGCGACATCTCCGACGTGTGGTCCGAGATCGGCGGCGGCTTCTCCGACGCGATGAAGCAGCAGTCGACCGGTTCGGACGGCAAGCAGTACTTCGTGCCGCTCTACTACTACCCGTGGGCGATCTTCTACCGGAAGAGCGTCTTCGCCGAGAAGGGCTACGAGGCCCCGAAGACGATGGACGACCTCGTCGCGCTGGCGAAGAAGATGAAGTCCGACGGCCTCAACCCGATCGCGTTCGGCGACTCCGACGGCTGGCCCGCCATGGGCACCTTCGACTACCTCAACCTGCGCATCAACGGCTACGACTTCCACAAGGAGCTGATGGCCGGGGACAAGTCGTGGGAGTCCAAGGAGGTCAAGGCGGTCTTCGACGCGTGGCGGGAGATCCTCCCGTACCACCAGCCCGACGCGCTCGGCCGCACCTGGCAGGAGGCGGCGCAGTCGCTGCTGAACAAGGAGTCCGGGATGTACACCCTGGGCATGTTCGTCGGCCAGCAGTTCCCCGAGGGCCCGGACCGCGACGACCTGGACTTCTTCCCGTTCCCCGAGATCGACCCGGCGGTCGGCTCGGACGTGGTCGAGGCGCCGATCGACGGCTTCATGATGGCCGCCCGCCCGCGCAACGAGGACGGCGCGAAGGAGCTGCTCAAGTACCTGGGCACCGCGAAGGCCGAGGACACCTACCTCAAGTCCGACCCGAACAACATCGGCGCGCACAACGACGCCGACACGAGCGGGTACAACGCGCTGCAGAAGAAGGGTGAGGAGCTCGTCAGCGGCGCCAAGTCGATCTCGCAGTTCCTCGACCGCGACACCCGGCCCGACTTCGCGTCGACCGTGATGATCCCGTCGCTGCAGGAGTTCATCAAGAACCCGAACGACGTGGACGGATTGACGAAGAACATCGAGAGCCAGAAGAAGTCGATCTTCGGTGGCTGATCTGATGACCCGGCCGGAGCGCACGGAGACCACGTCCCGTGCGCCCCGGCCGAAGCACGCGCGCACCCTGTCCACGATGGACAAGCTGATCGTCGTGCTGATGGTCGCGGTGCCCGCGATCATCGTGACCGGGCTCGTGTGGGTCCCCGCGATCTCGACGATCGTGCTGTCGTTCACCGACTGGAACGGCATCGGGAACATCGCCGACATGAACTTCGTCGGCATGAAGAACTACACCGACGTCACGTCGAACTACCCGCCGTTCGGCCCGGCCATGGAACACAACCTGATCTGGCTGGTCGTGTTCTTCCTCGGGCCCACGCTGCTCGGCATCTTCCTCGCGGTGCTGCTCGACCGCGAGATCCGCGGCTCGCGGATCTACCAGAGCGTCTTCTTCCTGCCGGTCGTGCTGTCGCTCGCGCTGATCGGCTTCATCTGGCAGCTGATCTACTCCCGCGACCAGGGCCTGCTCAACGCCGTGTTCGGCGGCGAGACCGACTGGTTCGGCGACCCGGACATCAATCTGTGGGCCGTGCTCGTGGCCGCGGGCTGGCGGCACACCGGGTACATCATGCTGCTCTACCTGGCCGGCCTGAAGGCCGTCGACCCGGCGCTGCGCGAGGCCGCCGCCGTCGACGGTGCGAGCGAGGTGCGCACGTTCTTCAAGGTCATCTGGCCGGTGATGCGCCCGGTCAACATCGTGGTCCTGGTGATCACGGTGATCGAGTCGCTGCGCGCGTTCGACATCGTCTGGGTGATCAACAAGGGCCGCAACGGGCTCGAGCTGATCTCCACGCTGGTCACGCAGAACGTGATCGGCGAGGCGAGCCGCGTCGGCTTCGGGTCCGCGCTCGCCACCATCATGATCGCGATCTCCACCGTGTTCATCGTGATCTACCTGGTCCAGGTCATGCGGGAGCAGCGATGACGGCGGCAGTGGGCAGGCGCAAGCGCCCGGCGCGGGTCGTGCTGACGGTGTTCCTGACCGTGATGGCGGTCGGGTGGCTCTTCCCCGTCGCGTGGGCGGTCTACAACTCGTTGCGGGACTACGACTTCACGTCCACGCACGGGTACTTCTCGTTCGGCGGCTTCACCATCGACAACTACGTCAACGCCTGGACGCGCGGCAACTTCGGGCAGACGTTCTGGAACTCGGTGATCATCACCGTGCCGTCGGTGGTCATCACGCTGCTGCTCGCGTCGTCGGCCGCGTACGTGCTCGCCCGGTACTCGTTCAAGTTCAACCTGGCGCTGCTCGCGCTGTTCACGGCGGCGAACCTGCTGCCGCAGCAGGCGCTGCTGGTGCCGCTGTTCCGGATGTTCCTCAACATCGAGGTGCCGTTCTGGTTCAGCGACTCCGGGTCGCTCTACGACACGTACTACGCGGTCATCGCGGTGAACATCGCGTTCCAGACCGGGTTCTGCACGTTCGTGCTGAGCAACTACATGAAGACGATCCCGAAGGAGATGACGGAGGCCGCCCTCGTCGACGGGGCAGGTGTGTTCCGCCAGTTCTGGCAGGTCGTGCTCCCGCTGTGCCGCCCGGCGCTGGCGGCGCTGGCGACGTTGCAGATCACGTGGGTCTACAACGACTTCTTCTGGGCCGTCGCGTTCATGCGGACCGGTGACAAGTTCCCGGTGACGTCGTCGCTGCAGAACCTGCGCGGCCAGTTCTTCACCGACTACAACCTGCTGTCCGCCGGTTCGGTGATCGTCGCGATCCCCACGCTCGTGATCTTCTTCCTGCTGCAGCGGCACCTGCGTGCCGGTCTCACACTGGGAGCCACCAAGGGATGACGATCGTCCACCTGCGCGCCGACACCGTCAGCGTGGTGATCGACGCGCGTGCGCTGCCGTCGGTCGTCCACTGGGGCGCACCGCTCGGCGACCTGTCCGACGACGACCTGCCGGCGCTGGCGGACGGGGCCGTCCCGCCGATCCCGAACAACGCGCCGGACGTGCCCATCCCGATCGGGCTGCTGCCGTCGGCCCGCCAGGGGTACCCGGGACGGCCCGGGGTGCGGGGGCACCGCTCCGGCGGCGACTGGCTGCCGTCGCTCACCCGGACGGCCGTGGGGCGGTCGGCGTCGGAGGCCGTGTTCGACCTCGAGGGCGGCGGGCTGAGCGTCCGGTCCACGGTGGAGCTGACACCGTCGGGCGTGCTCCGGGTGCGGCACGAACTCCGCAACGACGGCTCCCGTGCGTACACCCTGGAAGGCCTGGAGACGGCGCTTCCCGTGCCCGAGCAGGCGACCGAGCTGCTGGACTTCCACGGCCGGTGGATCCGCGAGAAGCACCCGCAGCGGCGGGCCTTCGACCTCGGCTCGTGGGTGCGGGAGAACCGCCGCGGCCGCACCGGGCACGACGCCACCCCGGCGATCCTGGCCGGTACCACCGGTTTCGGGTTCCGCACCGGCGAGGTGTGGGCCGTGCACGTCGCGTGGAGCGGCAACCACGTCACCTACGCCGAACGCGTGCACGAGGGCCGCGGCGTGCTGGGCGGCGGCGAACTCCTCGGCAGCGGCGAGGTGGTGCTCGCGCCGGGGGAGACCTACACGTCGCCCTGGCTGTACGCGGCCTACTCCGCCGAGGGGATCGACGGCGTCAGCGCCGCGTTCCACCGGTGGATGCGGGCGCGGCCGTCGCACCCGGTGCGGGCGCGGCCGGTCGTGCTGAACACGTGGGAGGCCGTCTACTTCGACCACGACCTGACCCGGCTGACGGGCCTCGCCGACGTGGCCGCGCGGATCGGCGTCGAACGGTTCGTGCTGGACGACGGCTGGTTCCGGCACCGCTGCGACGACACCGCGGGCCTCGGTGACTGGTACGTCGACGAGGGCGTGTGGCCAGACGGGCTGTCGCCGCTCATCGACCACGTCACCGGGCTGGGCATGGAGTTCGGCATCTGGGTCGAACCCGAGATGGTCAACCCCGACTCCGACCTGGCCCGCGCGCACCCGGACTGGGTGCTGGCGCCCGGCGACGGCACGCTGCCGCCGACCTCCCGCCACCAGCAGGTGCTCGACCTCGCGAACCCCCAGGCGTACGCGTACGTCCTCGAGCGGCTCGACGAACTGCTGCGGGACAACGACGTGCGGTTCGTGAAGTGGGACCACAACCGCGACCTCATCGGGGTCCGGGCGCACGAGCAAACGCTTGCGGTGTACCGGTTGCTGGACGAGCTGCGGACCCGGCACCCCGGCGTCGAGATCGAGAGCTGCTCCAGCGGCGGCGGCCGGACGGACCTGGAGATCCTCGCGCGCACGGACCGCGTGTGGGCGTCGGACTGCAACGACGCCCTGGAACGGCAGACCATCCAGCGGTGGACCGCGTTGCTGCTGCCGCTGGAACTGATCGGCGCGCACGTCGGCCCGCCGCACTCGCACACCACCGGCCGCACGCAGGACCTGTCGTTCCGGGTGGCGACCGCGTTGTTCGGGCACTTCGGCATCGAGTGGGACATCGCGTCGGCGTCGCCCGGCGAACAGCGGGGCCTGGCGGACGCGATCGCGTTCTACAAGTCGGTGCGCGGGCTGCTGCACAGCGGCACGCTCGTGCGCGGCGACGTCGCGGACCCGTCGGTGATGCTGACCGGTGTCGTGTCGGAGACCGCGGCGGTGTTCTGCTACGCACAGCTCACGTCGTCGGCGCGGACCGTGCCGCCGCCCGTGCGGCTGCCCGGCCTCGACCCGGACCGCCGGTACGCGGTGACGCCGGTGACGCCCGGCGGCGCACCCCGCACGCAGCAGGTCCCGGCGCCGGGCGGCGAGACGCGGGTCGTGCCGGGGCGGGTGCTGACCGAGGTCGGGATCCGGCCGCCGGTCATGACGCCGGAGCAGGCGTGGCTCATCCATCTGAAGGCGGTGTGAGTCAGCCACACGGACGCCCATAGGATCGTCCACTGTGCGTAGTGACGACGTCATCGCCGGCCGCTACCGGCTCGTCGAGCTGATCGGGCACGGTGGCATGGGCATCGTCTGGCTGGCCGACGACCTGGTCGAACACCGCCAGGTCGCGGTGAAGCGGCCGCACGGTGGCGGCAGCGTCCGTGCCGACCTCGAACGCGAGGCCGAGATCGCGCGCCGCGTCGAGCACCCCGGCGCCATCGAGGTGTACGAGGTGGCGGGCGAGGGCGACGACTGCTGGCTCATCATGGAGTACTTCCCGTCCCGCAGCCTCGCCGCGGCGGGCACGCTCGACCCCGGCGCGGTCGCGGACATCGGCGCGCAGGTCGCGGCCGCCCTCGCCGCCGCGCACGCCGCCGACGTGGTGCACCGGGACGTCACACCCGCCAACGTGCTGGTCGGCGCGGACGGCGCGGTGAAGGTGACCGACTTCGGCATCTCCGCGTGGCGGGCCGCGACGATCACCGGTTCCGGCAAGATCTCCGGCACCGCCGCGTACGTGTCGCCCGAGGTCGCCGACGGGGCGGCCGCCAAGGCGCCGTCGGACGTCTTCTCGCTGGGCGCCACGCTGTTCAACGCCGTCGAGGGCACGCCGCCGTTCGGGTCCGGCGACCCCGACGTGATCCTCACCCGCATCCGCGCGAACCGCCGGGAGCCGATGACGAAGGCGGGTCCGCTCGCGCCGGTGCTGGACGCGTTGCTGCAGCGGGAACGCGCCGCGCGGCCGACCGCGTCGCAGGCGAAGGAGATGCTCGAGCTGGTCGCCGCGGGGCGTCCCGTGCCCGCGTGGCGGCCCCCGGTCACCGGCGGGCGGCGGCCCGCGATGGTGGCGGGCGCCGCCGTCGGGGTGGTGGCGTTGCTGGCGCTGGCGTTGCTGCGCCCGTGGGAGGGCGACGGGCAGGGCCCCGCGCGGACCGTGCTCGGCGACCCGCACACGGCCGACCCGTGCGCGCTCATGTCGGCGGAGTCGCTGGCCGGGTTCGGCGACGCCACCCTGGACGCCGACTACGGCGGCTTCAACCGCTGCGACGTGGTGGTGGACCTGGGCGACCGCTTCGACGCCGACGTCCGCGTCGAGCTGCGCAGCGGCGACGCGGGCGGCGAGGAGGTCGAACGCGGCCCGGCGGAACGCGACGACGACAGCTGCGACATCACGTTCACCCTCACCGACGGCAACCTCGTCGAGGTCGTCGCGAAGGCCGACGAGGGCGCCGACGCGAACCTGTGCGCGATGGCGACCGCGGCCGCGGACAAGGCCGAGTCGGTGCTGCGGGTCAACGACGAGATCCCGCGCCGCCCGGCGGCCGTGGCCGGTTCGCTGCTCGACGTCGACGCGTGCATGCTGCTGACCCCGGCGGACCTGCGCGAGCTGCCGGGTTTCGCGAACGCGGAGCCGGTGCGCGGGTTCGGCAACTGGGACTGCCGCTGGCCCGACACCCACGGCACCGCGGCCGCACGCGTCATCTTCGACAAGGGCGACGCGGACAGCGTCCGCGGCGGCGTCCACTCCACCCTCGCCGGCCGCGACGTGTACCTGAAGGAAGAGGACTTCGGCGAGGACACCTGCCAGGCGGACGTCGTGAACCGCGAGTACCGGGCCGCCGACGGCGACCTGCTGGCGGAGGTCGCGATGGTGGTCGTCGAGGGCGACCCGGACGTCGCGGAACTGTGCCGCATGGCGACCACGCTCGCGGGCCCGGTCGCGTCCCGCCTGCCGAGGTGAGAGGGTCACGGGCCGTGGAGTTCGAACAGGCCTACCGGGAGGGCAGCCTCCCGTGGGACATCGAGGAGCCGCAGCCGGCGCTGGCCGAGCTGGTCGACGCGGGCTGGTGCGTGGGCACGGTGCTGGACGCCGGATGCGGCACCGGCGAGCTGGCACTGGCCGTGGCGGCGCGCGGCCACGAGGTGCTGGGCGTCGACTTCGTGCCGGCCGCCGTCGAACGCGCGACGCGAAAGGCAGCCGAACGGGGCATGGCAGCCACTTTTCGCACGGCCGACATCACGACCCTGGACGGTTCCTTCGACACGGTGCTGGACAGCGGCCTGCTGCACAGCCTCGACCCGGACGCGCAGGCGCGGTACCTGGACGTGCTCCGCCGCGTCTGCCGGGACCGGGTCGCGGTCCTCTGCTTCGCGGATCGTCCCGGCGCGCGAACCCCGGGCCGGGCCGGTCTCACCGAAACCCGTGTGCGTGAGCTGTTCGCCGGGGACTGGACGATCGACGAACTGGTGCCCGCCGACATCCTCGGCGTCATCCCCGAGGGCTACACCGACTGGCCCCGCGACGCGAGGGGCCGCACCGCGATGACCGGCTGGCGCCTGCGCGCGCGGCGGAAGCCGATAATGACCGGGTGAGCGCGACGATCAGGCCCTACGAGCCGGCCGACGAGCAGGCGCTGTACGACATCTGCCTGCTGACGGGCGACAGCGGCCAGGACGCCACCGGCCTCTACCGGGACCCGCGGCTGCTCGGCGAGGTGTACGTCGGCCCGTACCTGCGGTACGCCGACGCCATCGCACTGGTCGGCACCGACGACGCGGGCGCGGCGGGCTACGTGCTGGGCGTCCCGGACACGGCCGCCTTCGAATCCTGGTGCGAGGGTGAGTGGTGGCCTGGGCTGCGATCCCGCTACCCGCTCGGCACGTTCCCCGACGGCTCGCCGGACGACCGCATCGTGCGCCTGATCCACAACCCACCGACGGCGAGCCCGGACGTGGTCGAGCGCTACCCGGCCCACCTCCACATCGACCTCCTGCCCCGCCTACAGGGCAAGGGCGACGGCCGGCGGTTGCTGACCGCCCTGCTGGACGGGCTCGCGGCGGCCGGCGCGCCGGGCATCCACCTCGGCGTGGGCACCGCCAACCAGCACGCGATCGGCTTCTACCGCCGCATGGGTTTCACCGACGTGCACGCGTACACGCACTCCCTCATCATGGCCCGCGCCCTGTGACATAGTTCGTGGGTGATTGACTCCGCGTTCATGGTCGGTGCCGCCGTCGTCAAGATCGCGTGCAAGGTCTGGTTGAAAGACAACGCGATAGGCGCGGATGCGGCCGTCAGTGTTGTGGACATCATCCAATCACAAGTGTCGGACACCCGTGAACGTCGTCGGGTGCAGCGGTTGTTCGAGGATCTTGAAGAGCGTGTCGCGGACAACGTGCTCAGCACCACGGGCACCGAATTCCGCGGCCTGGTACAGAACGAACGCGACGCGGCCGTCCTGGCTGTAGCCGACACCCTCGGCACGGCGAAACTGACCAACGCACATCTCTTCGCGGCCGACCTCGACGCACTACACCTGCTCAAAGCGGTGCGACCGGTGGGGAAGCGGTTCTCGCGCGACCTCGGCGAGGCCGCGACCGAACTGTACGAGCGGGTCCTGCGGGATTGCTGCGCGTACATCATCGAGATTGCAGACTCGCTGCCCGGTTTCCACGTCGGCGTCTTCGGCGAACTCCTGTCGCGGCAGAAGGAGATCATCCGGCACGTCGAGGAGCGCTTCGACCGCCTGCCGATGCAACTTGGCGGCGCGGGGGCGATAACCTTCGAGCCGAACTACCTGCGGCTCGTCGCGAACCAACTCGACAAGGTGGAACTATTCGGCGTGTCTGTGAGCGACCGCGTCGAGAACTACCCACTAAGCGTCGCTTACGTGAGCTTGTCGATCGCCTCGAAGTCCCGGTTCGAGGACGCTGCCCTTGCCAGGAGGCCCGAACAGTGGGTGGGATCGATCGAGGAGGCGCTGGGCAGCACGCAGCGCGCCTTCATCCGAGGTGAGGCGGGCTCCGGTAAGACGACGCTCCTGCAGTGGCTGGCCGTTCGCTGCGCCCGCAACGGGTTCGACGGTCCGCTCCAGGAATGGAACGGCTTCGTGCCCTTCCTCATCCGGTTGCGGCGGTACTCGGGAGAGGAACTGCCGAGACCCGAGGAGTTCCTGTACGACGTCGGCGGACCCATTGCGCACACCATGCCGATGGAGTGGGTGCACGACCTCCTGCGGACCGGTCGCGCGCTCGTGCTGGTCGACGGGGTGGACGAGCTGCCGGAGAAACAGCGCCGCCGCGCTCGCGAGTGGCTGCGCGAACTGTTGCTGGCCTACCCAGACGCTCATTACGTCATCACCTCCCGCCCGGCGGCTGCTGCGGAGAACTGGCTCGAGGACGAGTCCTTCGACGCACTCGAGATCCAGCCGATGACACTGGGCGACCTCGACGCCTTCGTTGACCACTGGCACGCAGCGATGGCGGAAGGGGGGCGGACCACCGCTGAACGCGAGCGCGTCGAGCTGTCCCGCACCGAGTTGATCCGCACCATCCGCACCCACCGCCACCTGCGCATGCTTGCGGTCAGCCCGCTGATGACTGCATTGATCTGCGCGCTCCACCTCGACCGCCGAATGCAGCTCCCGCACGACAGGCTGGAGCTCTACTCGATCGCGCTGGAGATGCTGCTGGAACGGCGAGACACGGAACGCGAGATCGACAACCCCGCTGTCGTCATCACCCGGGTCGACAAGATGCTCCTCCTGGAAGATTTGGCGTACTGGCTGGTGCGCAATGGTTTGTCGAGCGCACCGACGGAACGGGTGCTGGAGCGGCTGACGGCCAAACTGGCCGACCTCCACCGCGTTAAGAGCGATGCCGACGAGGTGCTCAAGCACCTGCTGGACCGCAGCGGCCTGTTGCGGGAGCCGATCGACGGGCAAATCGACTTCGTGCACAAGACGTTCCAGGAGTTCTTGGCCGGACGCGCCGCGGTGGCAGCGGACGATATCGGTGCCCTGGTGATGAACGCCCACGACGACCAGTGGCGCGAAGTCGTACTCATGGCCATTGGGCACGCCAGGGCTACGCAGGCCGATGAGCTGCTGCGCAGGTTGCTCGGACGGGCGCTCAAAGAGAGTAAGCACAGGTACGTCCTGGAGGCATTGGCCGTCGGCTGTATCCAGCACGCACCGCAGTTGTCGCTGGATCTGCAGAAGCAGATGCAGGAGGTTGCCTCAAACCTACTGCCACCCAAGGGAATGAAGCAGGCGGTCGCGCTCGCGGGAGCCGGTGATCTCGCGCTGGAACTACTTCCGGCACGCACGAAATACACCTTGCCAGAGACGATCGCCACTATCCGAATGGCCGCCACCATCGGCGGCGAACAGGCTCTGCCGATCATCGCCGACCTGGTGCGGAGCAAGCCGCACCAGGCCGTCCGGGACGAGGTCGAACGCGCCTGGCCGAAGTTCGACCCTGAGCTGTTCGCGCGGGAGGTGCTCGCCGTCGCGGGCCAGGTGACCGTTCAACTCACGGATCCGAGTCTGCTCGCCGGTCTGCGACACCTGCCGGATCTGACACATCTCAAATGTCGGTTCGCCCACGGCTACGGAAACATCGACTATATCGTGAACCTGCCAATACTGGATCACTTTGACGTGGACGACGGAGAGTTGCGGAGTGTCGATCCGGTTGCCGGTCATCCGTCGTTGGCGTCCATGTATCTGGACTGCCACCCCTCCGGTGTGGATTTGTCCCCGCTCGCCGCGGCGAAAAACCTGCGTCAAGTCGAGTTGCGTCATGCGCAGGCCCGGCGGGAGCAGTTGAAGCACCTCTTCCGCATACAGCGGTTGGGTTTCAGCGACCGAGTGGACATTGATTGGGTGTTGCCATTTCTCGCAGAAGGCGAGCCACTGATGAGGCTGAACGTCTGGCACTCCCTGGGAACTAACCTGACGGCACTGGCGGCGTCCCCCCGAATGGCGGAACTGGATTTCCTCTTGTTGGGGCGTGCTGATCGGCTCGTTTCGCTGTTCGGTATCGATCGATGGGCCGACACCATGACTGGTGTGTATCTTCATGCCGCCGCCGTGGACAACGTCGAACCGCTCGCAAGCCTGCCGCTCCTCGAGTTCGCCAATCTGGCCCACACCCCCATCCGGTCGCTTGACTTCACACGCGACATGTCCCACCTGAGCAGGCTGCACATCGGCATGGCGGGCGTCGACTTGCCCGACATGGCTCCCTTGTGTGATCTGCCTGGGCTCCGGGACCTGCACATCTGGGGTGACCAGCCGGTCGATGTCTCGGCCCTGGCCGGAGCAGCTGACCTCAAAGTGCACGTTGTGGGCAAGGCGCGCCGGATCTCCGGAACGGCCCACCTGCCCGATTCTGTCGAGGTGCGGCGGGGGAGCTAGATGCCCAGCTGGGTGGCAAGCCGGTCCGTGTGGGTGTCCGCGTCGCCGAAAGCCAGGGCTGACGACATGGCGTGGCGGGTGTAGTGGTGCAGGTCGTGTTCGGCGGTGAAGCCTATGGCGCCGTGGACCTGGTGGCCTACCGCGCACACGCGTTCGTAGGCCTCGCTCACCCACGACTTCGCCACTGACACCTCCACCGCCGCGTCCAGACCCTGTGCCAGGCGCCAGATCGCCTCGTACGCGATGAACCTCGCGCCCATCACGTCGATGGCCATGTTCGCGCAGTGGTGTTGCACCGCCTGGAAGGCACCGATGGGCTTGCCGAACTGGTGGCGGTCCTTGGCGTACGCGGCCGTCTTGTCCAGGACCGCCTCGGCGCCGCCGACCATCTCCGCGCACGTGGCCGCCGCGCCGAACGACTCGATCAGCGGGGCGGGCGCACCACCTGACACCGCGTAGGTCACGCGGTACGTCGGGGCGGGGCCGACGACCGTCACCGGGGCGCACGACGCCTCCGTCGTCAGCGCCACGCCTGACTCGGTGCGGACCAGCAACGCAGCCGCTTCCGCTGCCCACGGGACCAGCGCACCCGAGAACGGGACGTACGCGAACACCTCGCCCGCCGCCACGCGAGGACGCAGTTCGGGGACCGCCATGCCGCAGATCAGTGACGACACGTACGGCACGGTCACGCCGGCGCGGCCCAGTTCCGAGGCGATCAGGCAGCCCTCGAGAAAGCCGAACTCCTCGAACGGCAGTGCCTGCCAGCCGAGGTCGGTGATCTCCTTCCAGACGTCGTCGCGCGCACGGCCCGCCAGGAACTCGCGGGCCGTGCGCTGCACGAGGAGCTGGTCCTCCGTCAGGGCCAGGTCCGCCATCAGCGCCTGCCCGGGATCTTGTCCGACCGCACCCAGACCCCCGGCCGCTCCTCCCAGAACAGCTGCACCAGCACACCGCCGGTCTGCTTCGGGTGGATGAACGTGTGCTTCCAGCGCGCCCCGTCCGTCACGCCCTCCTCGTCGTCGAACGTCGGCACCTCGTGGTGGCGGCACGCGTCCAGCGCCGCCTCCCAGTCCCGCACCTGGAACGTCACGTGGTGGGCGGCGGGGCCGTTGCGGTCGAGGAACCTGTCGATGAACGACTCCGCGCCGCGGGAGGTGATCACCTCCAGACAGATGCTGGACCCGGGCACGTTCAGCACCAGGTCCGCCATGTCCGGGTGCTCGTCGTCGGCCGTGCGCCACACCTCGACCACGCCGAGGAGGTCCTGGTACCACGCCGACAGCTCGTCGCGGTCCGGGAACGCCTGGCACACGTGGTCCAGGTTCACGATGCCCAGCACCGGACCGTCCACATGCGCCGCGGGGACCGGCACGGCGGCCTCGTCGCCGGTCATGGTCAGCGTGCCGGGGCCGCGCAGGCGGAACAGCACGCCCGGGCCGTGCGCGGGCGGGGACAGCGACGCCTCCACCCACTTGCCGGGCAGGCCGTCGGTGATCTTGATGCCGCGTTCGTCCAGTTCGGACACCGCGGCGTCCAGGTCCGGGACCTCGACACCGATGTGGTGCAGGCCGCCGCGGCCGCCGTGCTCGTCCAGCCAGCGCTGGATCGGCGAGCCGTCACCGGCCGGCGCCAGCACCTGCCACTCGTGCCCCCACGTGCCGGGGATCTCGAGGCGCGCGCCGCGGACGCCCGCGGCCGGGTTGTCCCACTTGTGCGTCGCGCGGAAGCCGAACAGCTTCTCCAGCAACGCCACCTGCGGCTCCAGCGCGGGAACCGCCTGTGCGACATGGGTTATCCGGTAGATCTGCATGGCGCGGCTCCTCTCAGCTCGGGTGCGGCTCGATCCAGTCGTACTCGTTGTCCACCAGTTCCTTGACCAGCCGCAGGTTGTAGCGGTTCATGGCGGCCACCCTCTCGGCCAGCGCCGCGACCTGCTTGTCGAACTCGTCCGCCGGGAACACGCTGTTCACCAGGCCCAGCTCCAGTGCGCGCGCCGCGTCGAGCTGGATGCCCGTGAACAGCATCTCCTTCGCCCGCGCCTTGCCGACCCGCTTCGGCAGCCGCTTCACGCCACCCCAGCCGGGGGCGGAACCGCCGACCTCCGGCTGGTCCGGGTCCGGCTCGCCGTTCATGTACTTCGGCTGGTACGGCGGCCGTGCCGACAGCGTGATCTCGACCAGGCCCATCTTCGCGTTGTCCGAGCACACGATGAAGTCCGCCGCCAGCGCCAGTTCGAGGCCGCCGCCGACCGCGTAGCCGTGCACGGCCGCGATCACCGGCACCGAGAGGCGCTCCAGCATGGCGAACGTCTTCTCCCCGAGCCTGCCCTGCTCGATGCGCTCGGCCTTCGTGAGGCCCTCGGACCACTTCAGGTCCATGCCCGCGCAGAACGCCCGCTCACCGGCGCCGCGCAGCACCACCACGTGCACGTTCTCGTCGTCGTCCGTCTCCGTGCAGAACCGCCGCAGCTCCCGCATCGACTCCGGCGTCAGCGCGTTCAGCTTCTCCGGGCGGTTCAGCGTGAGCCACGCGACCCGGTCCTCGATCCGGACGTCCAGCGTTTCGTATGCCATGTTTCCCTTTCCCCGACCGAACAATCAGCTCTTGGGCAGTCCGAGCCCTCTCGTGGCGATGACGTTGCGTTGGATCTCGGTGGTCCCACCGAGAAACGTAGCGGCTACCGAGTCGAACCGCAGGTGGGTGAACGCGGCGCCCAGCGGCGCACCCTCGCGTTGCCACAGTTCCGCGAGGTGCCCGAACGCCTTCGCGCCGGTGCGGGCGAGCCGCTGGTGCAGCTCGGCGCCGTACAGCTGGCTGACCGAGCCGGCGTAGTCGCCGGACGACGCCGAGTGCCGCGCCAGGTTGTACAGCACGCGGATCTCCGCGTACCGGCGTGCGATCTCCAGCCGCAGGCCCTCGGTGTCGGGCCGGGCGTGCGCGCGACCCTCCGGCGACTTCAAGTGGTCGACCAAAGTGGACAGTGCCTGCTCGAACTTGACGGTCGCGCCGATGCCGGACCGTTCGAAGCCGAGCGCGGTCATGGCCACGTACCAGCCGCGGTTCTCCTCGCCGACCCGGTTCGCGACCGGCACACGGGCGTCGTCGAAGAACACCTCGGCGAACGGGGTGTCACCGCGGATGTCGGTGATCGGCCGGACCGTCACGCCCGGGGTCTTCGTGTCCACCAGCAGGAACGTGATGCCCTTGTGCTTCGGCGCCTCCTGGTCGGTGCGCACGAGCACGAACAGCCAGTCGGCCTGCACGCCCAGCGACGTCCACACCTTCTGCCCGTTGACGACGTAGTCGTCCCCGTCGCGCACCGCCCTGGTCCGCAGTGACGCCAGGTCCGAACCGGACTCCGGCTCGGAGAAGCCCTGCGCCCACGTGGTTTCCCCGCGGGCGATGCGCGGCAGGTGCTCGGCCTTCTGCTCGTCCGTACCGAGTTCGAGGATCGTCGGGCCGATCAGGAACGCGCCGATGCCGTTCACGGTCGGCACGCGCGCCTTCATCATCTCCTCCTGCAGGATGAACTCCTGCTTCGCGGAGAGCCCCGCGCCGCCGTACTCCTCCGGCCAGTGCGGCGCGATCCACCCGCGTTCCGCGAGTGCGGCCGCCCACTTCCGCGCGCCCTCCCGGCGTTCCGGGTCGGGGGAGACGCGGTCGGCGGCCCAGTTGTAGCCCCACACGTCCTCGGGTTCGAGGCTGTGCTCGGCCTCGTGGTCCGGCCGGTACTCCTCGGGGAAGTGCGTGGAAATGAACGCCCGCACCTCCGCCCGGAACTCGGCCTCCTCTTCGGTGTCGTCCCAGTTCACCGTGTCGCCTCGCTGTCCCAGGTGTTGTCGGTGATGCCGTGGTCGCCCTGCGCGCGCAGCTTGTACTTGGCGACCTTGTCGGTCGGGGTGCGGGGGAGCGCGTCGGTGAACTCGACGTAGCGCGGCACCATGAACTTCGGCAGCCGCTCGGCGCAGAACTCCAGCAGCTCCTCGTGGCCGAGCTTCTTCCCCGGCCGCAGCACCACGACGAGCTTCACGTCCTCGTCCTCCAGTTCCGACGGCACCCCGATGGCCGCGCACTCGAGGATCGCCGGGTGCGTGTTGACCTCGATCTCCAGGTCGAACGCCGAGATGTTCTCGCCGCGGCGGCGGATCGAGTCCTTCATGCGGTCCAGGAAGAAGAAGTAGCCGTCCTCGTCCCGCCAGACGCGGTCGCCGGTGTGGAACCACAGGTTGCGGAACGCGTCGGCCGTGGCCTCCGGTGTCCCGTAGTACCCGGTGGTGACCACGTACGGCTGCTTCGGCCGCAGCACCAGCTCACCCGGCTCGCCGGCGGGCACCTCGCGGTCGTGCTCGTCGACCACCGCCGCGTCGAAGCGTTCCTCGTGGACGGTGCCGCACGAGCCGAGCCGCCACTCGCCGTAGGGGCTGCCGGTGGCGATGCCCGCCTCGGTCGACGTGTACGTCTCCACCGACCGCACCCCGAACCGTTCCTTCAGCGGCTCGTCCAGCACGGACTTGCCCATGTAGAACATCTCCAGCGGGTGGTCGAGGTCCCGCTCGGTCGGCGGCGCGCTCATCAGGATCGGGATCATCGAGAACACGCTGAGCGCGAGCTGCGCGTCGAAGTACCGCACGTCGTCCCAGAACCGGGACGCGCTGAACCGGTCCACGACCGCGATCGACGTGCCCGCGAGGAGCGCGGAGAAGACGCCGTCCCACAACCCCGCCGCGTGGAACAGCGGGAGCGGGCAGTAGGTCGTCTTGGTCCAGCGGTCGAGGTAGTTCAGCGAGTCGTACGCGCAGGTCAGCGCCAGCGAGTGGGACACCATCGCGCCCTTGGACGGGCCCGTGGTGCCCGACGTGTACATGATCGCCTGCAGGTCCGAGAACACCACACCCGCTCTCGGCTCCGTCGCGTCGCGGCCGCGGAGGCTGTTCAGGCTCACCATTCCTTCTGGTGGTGTTCCCCGAACCACCAGTCGGGTCAGGCCGGGAAGCCGTGCCAGCGGGAGCCGCTCCAGATACTCCTCGTCGATGATCAGCGTGGTCGAGTCGGAGCTGAACAGGACGTGTCTCAGCACCTCGCCGCGGTGCGCCGTGTTCACCGGCACCGCGACCGCGCCCAGCCGGGCGAGCGCGAAGACCACCGACACCAGTTCCGGGCAGTTCGGCAGCATCACGGCGACGTGGTCGCCCTTGCCGACCCCCAGCTCGATCAGCCCTCGTGCGACGCGGTTGGCCTCGGTGTCCACGTCGCGGAAGGTGAGATCGCCGTCACGAAAACGGAGAAAGGGCTCGGTCCCGTGGCTGTCCGCACGTGACCTGAGCACGTCGCCGAGAACGAAACTCTCCACCGGCCCATCCGAGCATGGATAACCCGAAAGTGCACAAAGGTCAGATGTTTGCTGGATCGACTGCTTCGCGTACCTAACGACGGCTGCTAGGCTCCGCGTACGTCGTACGTGTCGTCGCGAGCGGGTGGCGGCGCAGGTCAACACGGAGGTTCGCCTTGCGGCTGATGCGAGTGGGTGACGTCGGTGCCGAACGGCCCGTCGTGCTGGACGACGGGGATCGCGCGTTCGACCTGTCCGGGCTGACGAGCGACATCGACGGGGCCTTCCTGGCCGCCGACGGCATCGCACGCGCCCGGGCCGCGCTCGCGGCGGGCGAACTGCCGGCCACGGACGTCGCCGGCCTGCGGATCGGTGCCCCGATAGCACGCCCGCCCGCCGTTGTCTGCGTTGGTATGAACTACGCCGCACACGCCGCCGAGTCCGGCGCCGCGCCGCCCCAGCACCCCGTGATCTTCTACAAACATCCGAACACTGTGGTCGGACCGAACGACGACGTGATCCTTCCCAGAGGGGCGGAGAAGGTCGACTGGGAGGTTGAGCTGGGCATCGTGATCGGCAAGCGGGCCCGTTACGTGCCGTCACCGGAGGACGCCTTCGCGTACATCGCCGGCTACGTGTTGTCCAACGACGTGTCGGAGCGGGCGCTGCAGCTGGAGGTCTCCGGCGGGCAGTGGTCCAAGGGCAAGTCGTGCGAGACGTTCAACCCGCTCGGCCCGTGGCTGGTGCCCGCCGAGGACGTCGGCAACCCGCAGGCCCTCGGGCTGCGGTCCTGGGTGAACGGGGAGGTCCGGCAGGACTCCAACACCGCGGACATGCTGTTCTCGGTCGCCCAGCTGGTGTACGACATCAGCCAGTACACCGTGCTGGAACCGGGCGATCTCGTGAACACCGGCACCCCGCAGGGGGTCGCGCTCTCGGGCCGGTTCCCATACCTTTCGATCGACGACGTGGTGGAGATCGAGATCGACGGGCTCGGCAGGCAGCGGCAGGTAGTCGTCAAGGCCTGAGCCAGGGAGGGACGAGGAGTTGGGCACGCGGGTCGCTCTATTCGCCACGTGTCTCACCGACACGTTCTTCCCCGACACCGCGCGGGCGGTGGTCCGGCTGCTGGCTCGGCTCGGCTGCGAGGTCGACTTCCCGGCCGCGCAGACCTGCTGCGGCCAGATGCACTACAACACCGGCTACCGCGCGCACGCGGCGAAGCTCGCGAAACGGCACGCGAAGGCCTTCGAGGGCTACGACGCGGTGGTCGCGCCGTCCGGGTCGTGCGCGGGCATGGTCCGCGAGGTGTACCCGGACCTGCACAGACGTGCCGGCGCGGTCGCCGCGCGCACCTACGAGCTGTCCGAGTTCATCGTCGACGTGCTCGGCGTGACCGACGTGGGCGCGTACTTCCCGCACCGCGTCACCTACCACCCGACGTGCCACTCGCTGCGCATGCTCGGCGTGGGGGAGAAGCCGCTCGAACTGCTGCGGCACGTGCGCGGGCTCGACCTGGTCGCGCTGCCCGCTGCCGAGTCGTGCTGCGGCTTCGGCGGCACGTTCGCGCTGAAGAACGCGGAGACGTCGACCGCGATGCTCGCCGACAAGATGACGCACGTGCTCGAGACCCGCGCGCAGGTCGTGACCGCGGGTGACAACTCGTGCCTGATGCACATCGGCGGCGGGCTGTCCCGGCTGCGGACCGGGGTCCGGTCGCTGCACCTCGCGGAGATCCTGGCGAGCACGGAGGAGGAGCCATGGGTCGCAACCCCGTGACGTGGCTGGGCAGCCCGACCTTCCCGGACGCCGCCAGGGACGCGCTGTCCGACGTGCAGCTGCGCGGCAACCTCGCGCACGCGACGTCGACCATCCGCACCAAACGCGCCGCCGCGGTGGCGGAACTGCCGGACTGGGAAGAGCTCCGGCGCTCGGGCCAGGCCATCAAGGACGACGTGCTGTCCAACCTGGACGTCTACCTGGAACGGTTGGAGGCGTCGGTCACCGCGCGCGGCGGGGTCGTGCACTGGGCGCGCGACGCCGCCGAGGCGAACGAGATCGTGCTGCGGCTGGTCCGCGAGGCGGGCGCGTCCGAGGTCGTCAAGGTCAAGTCGATGGCCACCGCGGAGATCGGCCTCAACGAGGCACTCGCGGCGGGCGGGGTGTCGGCCATCGAGACGGACCTGGCGGAGCTGATCGTGCAGCTCGGCGACGACCGGCCGTCCCACATCCTGGTGCCCGCGATCCACCGCAACCGCTCGGAGATCCGGGACATCTTCCGGTCCCGGATGTCCGGTGTGGACGATCTGTCGGACCGGCCGGCCGAGCTGGCGGAGGCGGCGCGGGCGCACCTGCGGCGCAAGTTCCTGTCGGCGAAGGTCGCCATCTCGGGCGCCAACTTCGCGGTCGCGGACACGGGTTCGGTCGTCGTGGTGGAGTCCGAGGGCAACGGGCGGATGTGCCTGACGTTGCCGGAGACGCTGATCACCGTGATGGGCATCGAGAAGCTCGTGCCGACGTGGTCGGACCTCGAGGTGTTCCTGCAGCTGCTGCCGAGGTCGTCGACGGCGGAGCGGATGAACCCGTACACGTCGGTGTGGACGGGCGTGACGCCGGGCGACGGGCCGAGGGAGTTCCACCTGGTGCTGCTGGACAACGGCCGGACGGCGACGCTGGCGGACCGGGTCGGGCGGCAGGCGCTGCGCTGCATCCGGTGCTCGGCGTGCCTCAACGTGTGCCCGGTGTACGAGCGGACCGGCGGTCAGGCGTACGGGTCGGTGTACCCGGGTCCGATCGGCGCGATCCTCACCCCGCAGCTGGGCGCGGGCACGGACGACCCGTCGACGGCGGCGCTGCTGAAGTCGCTGCCGTTCGCGTCGTCGCTGTGCGGTGCCTGTTACGAGGTGTGCCCGGTGCGGATCGACATCCCGTCGGTGCTGGTGCACCTGCGCGGCAAGGCGGTGGCCGGTTCGCACTCCCCGGAAGCGGTGGCGATGGCGGCGGCGTCGTGGGTGATGCGGTCGCCGTCCCGGTTCCGCCTTGCGCAACGAGCGGCGTCGGTGCTGCGGTTGATCGCGCGGGGCGGCCGCGTGAAACGGCTGCCGTGGCCGGGTTCGAAGTGGACGGACTCCCGCGACCTGCCCGTGCCACCGGCGGAGTCGTTCTCGGCGTGGTGGCGGAGGACCCGTGGCTGAGGCACGTGCTGAGATTCTGGGCCGCATCCGCGCGGCCCTGCGCGACCGTCCGGGCCCGGTGACGGTGCCGCGTGAGTACGCGCGCACTCGTGATCTCGGCGACGTGCTGACCCTGTTCGAGAAGCAGGTGGCGGACTACCGCGCGGTCGTGCGGCGGGTGCCGGAGTCGTCCCTGCCCGCGGAGATCGAGTCGTCGCTGGTAGCGCGTGGTGCGCGGGTGGTGGTGACGCCGGCGGACGTGCCGACGTGGTGGCGCGTCGGCGAGTTCGTGTGGTCGCTGGACGCGCCCATGTGGCCGTTGCCGAACGCGGCCCTGGACCGCGCGGACGGGGTGCTGACCGGCTGCGCGGTGGCGATCGCGCAGACGGGGACCATCGTGCTCGACGCGGGGACCGCCCAGGGGCGGCGTGCGTTGACGTTGCTGCCGGACTACCACCTGTGTGTCGTGCGCGCGGACCAGGTGGTGGCCACCGTGCCGGAAGCCCTGGCCCGCCTGGACCCGACGCGTCCGTTGACGTTCATCTCGGGGCCGTCGGCCACCAGCGACATCGAGCTGGACCGCGTGGAGGGCGTGCACGGGCCGCGCAACCTGGAAGTCCTGATCGCCGGTTAGTCCGGACGGCGGATGCTGGGTCTTTCTTGGCTGTGGGGTTGGCCTTGCGGTGGGTTTCCCTCCGGGGGGCCTCGCCGGACGGGCTGGTCTCCGGGATGGCGGGGGTTGGTCGATGGGATGGCAGGCACCCTCGGTGGGTGTTTGGGCTGCGCTCGCTTCGCGGGGGCCGGGCGCCCGGCATGCTGGGATCGGCTCGTGGCCACGCCCGAGGAAGGGGAAGTGCCATGCGTGGTGACACTGGCGCAACGAGCCTGACCGAACGCCGCCTCCCCGGCCTGACCCGCGGCGAGGGGTGCTGAGGACCGCGGTCGATCCCTGCGTGGGGTTTCCCTCCGGGGGGTCCTCGCCGGACGGGCTGGTCTCCGGGATGGCGGCGGGTCTTGCACGGGGTTGGGTTGGCAGGGACTGGTGTCCGTGGTGTGCCTGCCATCCCGTCGACCTCCCGGAGGGCTATCACACCGCGTCAAGGGGGCCCGGCGGCTTTGGGTAGGGGGTTGCGTCGTGCTTCGGGCCCCCTTGACACGGTGTGATCGGGCTTCGCCAGGTCGACGGGATGGCAGGCACCCCTCAGGGGGTTCTGGGGCTTCGCCCGCTTCGCGGGGGCCGGGCGCTGCGCGCCCGGCCTGCTGGGATCGGCCCGTGGCCACGCCCGAGAAAGGAAGTGCCATGCGTGTGGTGACGCTGGCGCAACGAGCCTGACCGCACGCCGCCTCCCCGGCCTGACCCGCTGCGGTCGATCCCTACCAGGACGGTCGACCCCGGAGTTAGCATGACTCGATTTTGGATCAGGGGGAGATCATGTCGGTTCTGGACTTTCCCGGTACTCCGGGCATTCCCGGCCTGACCGAGCGCGTGTACCGGATCATCGTGCAGGACGGGGTGCGTGACTACGACACGCTCGCCGACCGGCTCGGGGACGACGAGGAGACCGTGCGTGCCATCGACGAGCTGACGCGGGTCGGGCTCGTCCAGGTGGACGCCGGGGTGCTCGAGCCGCTGCCGCCGCGGCTGCCGTTGCAGGCGCTCGCCGACCAGTACGTGCGCGCGGCCGCGGCAGCGCGGGAGGCGTCGGAGGTGCTCGCGCAGGTGTGGGCGCGGCAGTCGGCCACCCCGGACTACATGGAGGTCCTGACCACGACCGCGCAGGTCATGGACGTCGCCGAGCGCCTGCACGCCGACGCGGAGACCGAGGTCCGGGCGTTGTCGATCGGGCCGAACGGGGAGGCGCCGCCCCGGCCGAACCCGCAGCCGGGGGCGCTGGAGGCGATGCGCAGGGGGGTCGCCTACCGGGTCGTGTACGGCGCGCAGATCCTGCGGCAGGCCGAGGTGATGGCGCTGGTGCAGGAGGCCGCGGCGGCGGGGGAGTCCGCGCGCGTCTTCCCGACGGTGCCGTGCAACCTGCAGATCGCGGACGGGAAGCGGGCCGTGCTGATGGCGCCCATGCCGGGGCCGGAACGCGTGCACGCCGTCGTGTTCTTCGGTGGCGGCGGCTTCATGGAGTCGCTGATCGGGATCTTCGAGACGTACTGGACGCTGGGCGTGCCGATCACCGCCGACCAGCTCGCGGTCGAGGAGGACCAGGCGCCGAGCGACGACATACGCCGTCTGTTGTCGTTGCTCGGCGCCGGCCTCACCGACGCGGCCATCGCCCGCGAACTGGGGGTCAGCGAGCGGACGGTCAACCGGCGGATCATGGCGTTGCAGGATCAGCTCGCCGCGCGCAGCCGGTTCCAGCTGGGCGTGCAGGCGGCCCGGCGCGGCTGGCTCTGACCCGCGCCGGACCGGCGGGTCACGCGGCCGGCTTGGCGTCCGGCTTGACGAAGCTCGGGAGCTTCTTCTCGAACTTGTTGTACAGCGTGTCCGAGGCGAGCACCGGGAACGGCGACGTCGTCGCGCGGGCCAGCTCGGCGCCCCAGACCGACGCCTTCAGGCGCTGGTTCGGCGTGCCGTGGTGGCCGTTGCTCTCGAACGAGCAGTCACCGACCTGGTAGAACGACTGCTCCGCCTTGTGGATCTGCACGGCGTTGAAGTTCATGCCGCGCTTGTGCGCCACGAAGTACGTGCCGAAGGCGTCCGCCATCAGCTCGGTCCGGCGGGTGGCCTCCGGGCCGGTCAGCGGGCTGTCGAAGTAGCCCTGCTCGTACTGCACGTGGTGCGCCATCTCGTGGCCGACGACCGCCTTCGCCCCGGTGGTGCCGAGGTCGAGCGCGTCGAGCGCGGTCGCGAGGCCCTCGCCGAACACCATCTTGTCCGGCAGGTCCTTGAACAGCGGGTCGGTCTCGCCCTCCGCGGAGAACGCGAACGCGTTCAGCGTGAAGATCGGGTTGTCGCCGCCCTGCAGTGGCGGCGAGTCCGCGATCACGTCCATGATCAGGGTGGCGGCCTCGGCGGCGTCCTCCTCGGTGTCGCCGAACAGCGCCATGATGATGCGGGTCATGCGGCCGTGGTCGGCCAGCATGTCGTTCTGCATCGCCATGGTCTTCACGTCGAACAGGTCGACGTCCCAGAACTTCTGCGACTGCTTCACCGCCTGGGTGACCGGGGCCTTGTAGCCCTCGGGCAGGCCGTAGTCGGCCTTGTTGCCCGGCGTGCCGTACAGCAGCGCGTCGTAGGTCGGGTAGTCCAGCACCCCCAGCAGCACCAGGATGATCAGCGTGCCGAAGTCGACGCCGTCCAGCAGCGCGTTCGCGTAGTTGCTGAACTGGGTCGGCTGGCACTCGTACAGCGACGGGTCGATGGCCTTGGCGACGGCCTCCTCCACGCCGTGGGACTCGATGCCGAGGTCGGAGCGGACCTGCGCGAGCCGCTGCTGCCAGTTGGCGGGCAGGTGCGCGGTGATCGCGTCGAGCCGGGCCTGGTCGGCCGGGGACAGCTCCGCGCGCGCGAGGTCGATGTGCAGGGGGTCGAGGAGGTTCTCGACGGCGGGGACGGTGTCGACGGCCGTGTTCGCCGCGGGAGCGGCGGCCGCCTGGCCCGGCACCAACGCGGCGGTCACCGCCGTGACCGTCGCTATCAGCAACGGGATTCTCGGTCTCATGAACGTGCCCTTCATTCCGGCGACGCCCCCGTGCGGGCGCCGCGCCCGCCCAGTATTCGAGGCGGCACGCTGCGTGCCCATAGATCGACATGGCGATCTTCCGCCATGTCGGACGTCCGACACCACCCCCTACTGATCCGATCAATGAGGACACAGGATGGTGTCAAGGCTGGATTCTGCGATCGGACTCGGGTATACATCGGATGTCTTGCTTCGAGGGTGAAAGGGGACGGCGGCTCACATGGCGCGCATCACCGGCATGGATGTGTTCGACATCCGCTTCCCCACCTCGCGGGAGCTGGACGGGTCCGACGCGATGAACCCCGACCCCGACTACTCCGCCGCCTACGTCGTCCTGCGCACCGACGACGGGCCGGACGGCCACGGGCTCGCGTTCACCATCGGCCGGGGCAACGACGTGCAGGCCGCCGCCATCCGGGCGCTGGACCACATGGTCGTCGGGCGGCGGGTCCCCGAGACCGCGCTCGAGCTGGCCGCGCTCAACCGCGACCTGGTCGGCGACTCGCAGCTGCGCTGGCTCGGCCCGGAGAAGGGCGTCGCGCACATGGCGATCGGCGCCGTGGTCAACGCGGCGTGGGACCTCGCGGCGCGCCGGGCGGAACGTCCACTGTGGAAGTTCCTGGCGGGGCTGTCGCCGGAGGAACTCGTCGCGCAGGTCGACTTCCGGTACCTGTCCGACGCGCTGACCGAGCAGGAGGCGCTCGACATCCTGCGCAGGCCGGGCCGGGCGGCGCGGATCGCCGAGATCGAGGCCGACGGCTACCCCGCCTACAGCACCGGCGCGGGCTGGCTCGGCTACTCCGACGAGAAGATGGTGCGCCTCGCGAAGCAGGCCGTGGCCGACGGGTTCACGATGCTGAAGCTCAAGGTCGGCGGCAACCTCGACGACGACATCCGGCGCATGCGGCTCGCGCGGGCGGCCGTCGGTCCCGGCGTCCGGATCGCCGTCGACGCCAACCAGCGCTGGGACGTCGAGCCCGCGATCAAGTGGATGCAGGCGCTCGCCGGGTTCGAGCCGTACTGGATCGAGGAGCCGACCTCGCCGGACGACGTGCTCGCGCACCGCGCGATCGCCGAGGCCATCGCGCCGATCCGGGTGGCCACCGGCGAGCACGTCCAGAACCGCGTGATGTTCAAGCAGTACCTGCAGGCGGGGGCGCTGTCGGTGCTGCAGATCGACGCGGCCCGGGTCGGCGGGGTCAACGAGAACATCGCGATCCTGCTGCTGGCCGCGAAGTTCGGGGTGCCGGTGTGCCCGCACGCGGGCGGCGTCGGCCTCTGCGAGATGGTCCGGCACCTGTCGATGTTCGACTACGTCGCGATCTCCGGCACGCAGGCCGACCGCGCGATCGAGTGGGTGGATCAGCTGCACGAGCACTTCACCGATCCCGCTATCGTGCGCGGCGGGCGCTATCTCGCGCCCACGGCCCCGGGTTTCTCCGCGCGGATCAACGACGAGGCGCTCGCCCGGTACGCCTTCCCCGACGGTCCGGAGTGGAGGGTCAAGTGACCGACTTTGACGGTCTGACAGCGGTTGTCACGGGCGGTGCGTCCGGCATCGGTGCGGCGGCGGCCGCTGTCCTGGCCGCACGTGGTGCGCGGGTCGCCGTACTCGACGTCAAGCCCGGCGACGGCCCTGACGACGCGGGCATCCGCTGCGACGTCTCGTCCGACGACGAGGTCCGCGCCGCGATCGACGCGGTCGTCGAGCGGTTCGGCGGCGTCGACGTGCTGGTCAACAACGCGGGCATCGGCGCGGCGGGCGACGTGACCGCCAACGACGACGCCGAGTGGCACCGCGTGCTGGACGTGAACGTGGTCGGCATGGCCCGCGTGACCCGCGCCGCCCTGCCGCACCTGAAGAACAGCGCGCACGCGGCCGTCGTCAACACCTGCTCGATCGCCGCGTGGCAGGGCCTGCCGAACCGGGCCCTGTACTCCGCGAGCAAGGGCGCGGTCCTCGCGTTGACGCTGGCCATGGCGACCGACCACCTCGACGACGGGATCCGGATCAACTGCGTCTGCCCCGGCACCGCGGACACCCCGTGGGTGCAGCGGCTCCTCGACGCGGCGGACGACCCCGCCGCCGAACGCGCCGCGCTGGCCGCCCGCCAGCCGATGGGCAGGCTCGTGACCGCCGACGAGGTCGCGCACGCGATCGCCTACCTGGCGAGCCCCCTGTCCGGTTCGACCACCGGGACCGCGCTCGCGGTCGACGGTGGCATGTACGGCCTGCGTCCCCGACCCCGGGCCCGGCGAGCGGAGTGAAGGAGCGGCCGCCGTCTGGACTGAGGAGCGCGCGCAGGCGCGTCAGCGCCGAGCACGCGACGAGGGAAGACGGCGGTTGAGCGGATGAACGAAGCGAGCCATTCAATACAGCATCAAGGAGGATGCGACATGCGCAAGACCTTCGGTGCGGTGGCGGCAGTCGCCGCGCTGGCCGTCGCGGTGAGCGGTTGCGGGTCCACGAAGGACACCGCGGGCGGCGGCGGTGGTGGCGGTGGGGACGGCAAGGTCGGCGCCACGGTGCCGCTGTTGACCTCGCCGTTCTGGCAGGCGTACAACAACTACGTGCCGCGGATGGCGAAGGACGCCGGGCTGGACGTCCTGCCGACCGTCAACGCGGACAACGACACCCAGAAGCAGATCACCGACATCAACAACCTGCTCAACCAGGGCGTCAAGGGGCTCGTGGTGACCCCGCTCGACTCCGCGGCCATCGTCGCGGGCCTCAACCAGGCCGAGCGCAAGGGCGTCCCGGTGGTGTCGGTCGACGTGGCGCCCGAGTCGGGCAAGGTCGCGATGGTCGTGCGTGCCGACAACCGCGCGTACGGCACCAAGGCGTGTGACGTGATCGGCGAGAAGGTCAAGTCCGGCAAGGTCATCCAGATCATGGGCGACCTCGCGTCGGTCAACGGCCGCGACCGGTCCGAGGCGTTCCGCGAGTGCATGAAGACCAAGTACGCGGGCATCAAGGTCCTGGAGATCGCCGCCGACTGGCAGGCCGAGAAGGCGGCGTCGGGCCTCGAGGGGCTGCTGACCGCGAACCCGGACGTCAAGGGCATCTACATGCAGGCGGGCGGCGTCTACCTCGCGCCGACACTGCAGGCGCTGGAGCGCAAGAACCTGAAGTTCCCCGTCGGCGACCCCAAGCACATCGTGCTCGTGTCCAACGACGGCATCCCGCAGGAACTGGACGCGATCCGCAACGGCGAGCTGGACGCGACCGTCTCGCAGCCCGCGGACGACTACGCCAAGTACGGCATGTACTGGCTGAAGAAGGCCATGGCGGGGGAGACCTTCAACGAGGGCCCGACCGACCACGGCAGCACGGTCGTCGAGACCATGCCGGGCATCCTGGAGGACCAGCTGCCCGCGCCGGTGGTGACCAAGGAGAACGTGGACGACGACGCCCTGTGGGGTAACTCGCTGTGAGCGGAGCCGTCGTGCCAGTCGTCGAGGCGGTCGGTGTCGGCAAGCGCTACGGGCCGACCGTGGCGCTCGCCGACGTCAGTCTCACCGTCGCGGCGGGCGAGTCGCACGCGCTCGTCGGCCGCAACGGCGCGGGCAAGTCGACGCTCGTGTCCATCCTCACCGGACTGTCCAAACCCGACACGGGCACGGTCGCGTTCGGTGGGGAGCCCGCGCCGCCGCTCGGTGACCGGGAGGCGTGGCGCACCAGGGTCGCCTGCGTCTACCAGCACTCGACGGTGATCCCGCACCTCACGGTCGCGGAGAACCTGTTCATCAACCGGCAGCCCACCACGCGCGGCGTGATCTCGTGGTCGCGGCTGCGCAGGGATTCGCGCGAGCTGCTGGACTCCTGGCGCGTCGACGTCGACGTGGACCTGCCCGCCGGCGAGCTGTCGGTCGAGGACCGGCAACTCGTGGAGATCGCGCGTGCCCTGTCGTACGGGGCGCGGTTCATCGTGCTGGACGAGCCGACCGCGCAGCTCGACTCGGACGCGATCGGGCGGCTGTTCGTGCGGATGCGGGAGCTGCAGGACGCCGGGGTGACGTTCCTGTTCATCTCCCACCACCTGCAGGAGGTGCACGAGGTCTGCCAGGCGGTGACGGTGCTGCGCGACGCGCGGCACGTGGTGACCGCGCCCGTCGCGGACCTCACGCGCGCCCAGCTGATCGACGCGATGACCGGCGAGAGCGGCGGCCTGACCGTCGCCGACGCGGCCGAACGGGAGAGCGTCGCCGCCGGCGCCGAGGACGTGCTGACCGTCGCGGGGCTCACCGGCGACGCGTTCACCGACGTCTCGTTCGCGCTGCGGCGCGGCGAGGTGGTGGGCATCGCGGGGTCGAACGCGAGCGGCAAGCACCAGGTCGCGGAGACGATCTACGGGCTGCGCGCACCGGTGCGCGGTGTCGTGTCGGTGCACGGCCGCCCGCTGCCCCGCGGCGACGTCAAGGCCGCGCTGCGGGCCGGGATCGGCTGCGTGCCGCGGGATCGTCACCACCAGGGGCTCGTGCTGGGCATGTCCATCGCGGACAACGCCGCCATGTCCATCCTGGACCGGATGGGCTCGGCGGGGCTGGCGTCCCCCGGCGCGCGGACGGCGGTCGCGACGAAGGCGATCGAGGACTACGACATCGTGGCCGCGGGGCCGGACCAGCCAGCCGACGCGCTGTCCGGCGGCAACCAGCAGAAGGTGGTGCTGGCCAGGGCGCTGGCGAGCGACCCGGACGTGCTGGTGCTGATCAACCCGACGGCCGGGGTCGACGTGAAGTCCAAGGAGGCGCTGCTCGGCCAGGTCGAGCGGGTGCGCGCCGAAGGCAAGGCGGTCCTGATCGTCAGCGACGAGCTGGACGACCTGCGGCCGTGCGACCGGGTGCTGGTGCTGCGGTCCGGCGAACTGGTCGCGGAGCACGACGCCGGCTGGTCGGTCGGCGACCTGGTGGCCGACATCGAAGGGGTCACGCATGACTGAGGTTCTTTCCGGTGAGCGCGCGGCGAAGGCGGCCGCCACCAGCAGGAAGTCCTCGCGCATCCCGCGGCTGCGGGAGCTGGCGCTCGTGCCGGCGCTCGTGGTGCTGCTGGTCATCGGCGCGATCGTCAACGAGAGCTTCCTGACCACCGGCAACCTGATCAGCATCCTCGGCGCGTCCGCGGCGCTCGCGCTGGTCGTGCTCGGCGAGTCGCTCGTGCTGATCACCGGCAAGTTCGACCTGTCGCTCGAGTCCACGGTGGGCATCGCGCCCGCCATCGGCGCGCTGCTCGTGATCCCGGCCGGCTTCGGCACGGAGTGGCCCGCCGCGGCCGGGATCGCGCTGATCCTCGTCGTCGGCGCGGTGATCGGGACGTTCAACGGCTTCCTCATCGTGAAGCTCAAGCTGAACGCCTTCATCGTGACGCTCGCGATGCTGATCGTCCTGCGCGGCCTCCTCGTCGGCGCCACCGAGGGCAAGACGCTGTTCGACATGCCGGAGGCGTTCTTCACGCTCGCCACCGCCACGTTCATCGGGCTGCCGATCTCGGTGTGGCTCGCGCTGGTCCTGTTCGCCGTCACGGGTTTCCTGCTGCGCTACCACCGGGTCGGGCGGTCGCTGTACGCGATCGGCGGCAACCGGGAGGCCGCGCGGGCCGCCGGGATCAACGTGGACCGCATCTCGTGGCTGGTGTTCGTGGTGGCGGGCGTACTGGCCGCGATCGGCGGGCTCGTGCTGACCGGGTACGTCGGCGCGATCAACGCCAACCAGGGCGACGGCATGATCTTCACCGTGTTCGCGGCGGCGGTCATCGGCGGCATCTCGCTCGACGGCGGGCGCGGCACGATGTTCGGTGCGCTGACCGGTGTGCTGCTGCTCGCGGTCGTGGAGAACCTGCTGACGCTGGCCCAGGTCCCGTCGTTCTGGATCCAGGCGGTCTACGGCGCGATCATCCTGGTCTCGCTGATGCTCGCCCGGTTCACCGGCGGCAAGCCGCAGACCTAGTCATGCTCACCGAGAGCGTTCCGCAGCCACTGCTCGACGCCGGAGATGTGGACGGTCGCCCACGAGCGGGCCAGCTCCGGCTCGCGGGCCGCGATGGCGTCGTAGATCGCCCGGTGCTGTTCGCGGGTCTTCGCGACCGCGCCCTCCTGGGTGAGGCCGCGCCAGATCCGCGCCCGGGTGGTCGGGCCCGACAGCGAGTCGATCAGCGAGCACAGCACGGGGTTGCCGGTGCCGAGCGCGATGCGGCGGTGGAACTCCAGGTCGTTCGCGACGAGCGCCTCGACGGTCGGCGACTCCTCGAGCCCCTCGAGGAGCTTCGCCAGCTCGGCGATGTCCTCCTCGGTCATGTTGATGGCGGCCATCGCCGTCGCGGCGGGCTCCAGGATCCGGCGCACGGCGAGGAAGTCGAGCACGGTGTCGTCGCGGTGGAAGTCCACGACGAACGTCATCGCGTCGAGCAGCAGCTTCGGTTCGAGGCTGGTGACGTACGTGCCGTCGCCCTGCCGGACGTCGAGCACGCGGATCAGGCACAGCGCCTTCACGGCCTCCCGCAGCGAGCTGCGCGACAGGCCGAGGTGCTGGGCCAGGTCGGCCTCCTTCGGGAGCCGGTCGCCCGGCGCCAGCTCACCCGAGATGATCATGCCCTTGATCTTGTCGATCGCTTCGTCGGTCACGGGCATGGCGTCGGACTCCTCAATCAGACCTCGGATGTTTCCCTCTAGAGTGCCACGAAAGGCGAACGGATGCGGGTAGCACTGCACACCCGGCTCAAGCCGGGCAAGGAAGCGGAGTACGAGCAGGTGCACGCCGTCATCCCGCGTGACCTCGAGATCGCGCTCCGCGACGCCGGGGTGTCGTCGTGGGCCATCTACCGCGACGGGCTCGACCTGTTCCACGTGCTGGAGGTCGCCGACTACCAGGCCATGCGGCACGCGCTGCGCGACCACCCGGCGAACGTGCCGTGGCAGCGGCGCATGGCCGGGCTGCTCGACGTCGAGGACGACTACTCCGGCAACGACACCGGCCTCAAGCTGGTGTGGGCACTGTCATGACCGTGGCCGGTGGTCGCTCCGCACGCCCCGCGGCGGTCGGCTTGGGCTGTGCCCAGCTGGGCAACCTGTACCGCGCGATGACCGACGAGACCGCGGCCGCCATCGTCGCCGCGGCGTGGCGCACGGGTGTCCGGTACTTCGACACCGCCCCGCACTACGGTCTCGGCCTGTCGGAGCGGCGGCTGGGCGCCGCGCTGCGCGGCCGGCCACGCGACGAGTACGTGCTGTCCACGAAGGTCGGCAGGCTGCTGGAGGAGAACCCGGCGTACGCGGGGGAGCGGGACACCGAGGGCTTCGACGTGCCCGCCACCCTGGTGCGGCGGCGCGACTACACCCGCGACGGCGTGCTGCGGTCGCTGGAGGCCAGCATGGCGCGGCTCGGCGTCGACCGGATCGACATCGCGTTCGTGCACGACGCGGAGGACCACGTCGAGGAGGCCCTGAACGGTGCCATCCCGGCCCTGGTCGAGCTGCGCGAGCAGGGCGTGCTGCGGGGCGTCGGGCTCGGCATGAACTTCGACAAGGTGCTCGCCGAGTTCGTCCGCCGGTCCGATGTGGACACGGTGATGATCGCGGGCCGGTACACGCTGCTGGAACAGCCCGCGCTGGACGACCTGCTGCCGCTGTGCGAGGAACGCGGCGTGCGCGTGATGGCGGCGGGCGTGTTCAACAGCGGCATCCTCGCCACCCCGGCCCCGGGCGCGACGTACAACTACCAGGAGGCCCCGGCCGCCCTGGTCGAACGCGCGCAGCGGATCGCCGACGTGTGCGGGCGGTTCGGCGTGGACCTCCCGACCGCGGCGATCGCCATGCCCGCCAGGCACCCGGCGGTGGACGCGGTGGTGCTGGGCGCCAGCTCGGTGCGCCAGGTGGAAGCGAACGCGGCCCGCGCGGCCACCGAGGTACCGTCGGCGCTCTGGGACGCCCTGGCAGCGGAAGGACTACTGCGGTGATCGTCGACGCCCACCACCACCTGTGGGAGGACCTGGCCCGCCGCGACTACGACTGGCTGGCCGGCCTCGACCCCATCCGCCGACCGTACACAGTGGACGACCTGGTCGCGGTCACTCCCGCGGACCGCACGGTGCTGGTCCAGACCGTCCCGGCGGTCGAGGAGACGGCGGAGTTCCTGGCCACGGCCGCCGCGACCCCGCTGATCGCCGGGGTGGTGGGCTGGGTGGACCTGACGGCACCCGACGTGGCGGACCGCCTGGCGGCGCTGACGACGGACGAACTGGTGGGCATCCGCCACCCGGCCCAGGACGAGGCGGACCCGAACTGGCTGGTGCGCCCCGAGGTGGTCCGCGGCATCAAGGCGGTGGCGGCGGCCGACCTCACCTACGACGTGCTCATCCTGCCCCCGCAACACGAGGCGGCGATCGCCCTGGCCGACGCGGTGCCCGAGGCGCGCCTGGTGCTCGACCACGCGGGCAAACCGGCCATCGCCGATGGCGGCCACGAACCGTGGGCGAGGTTCATCACCGAACTGTCGGCCCGCCCCAACGTGTACTGCAAGCTGTCCGGCCTGGTCACGGAAGCAGACTGGACACAGTGGACGGTTGACGACCTGCGCCCGTACGCCGCGCACGTCCTCGAGTCGTTCGGCCCGGACCGCGTGATGTTCGGCTCCGACTGGCCGGTGTGCGAACTGGCCGCCACGTACGACGAGGTCCTGACCGCGGCACGGGCGTGCACGGAGGAGCTGTCCCCGTCCGAACAGGACGAGGTGTTCGCGGGAACGGCGGTCCGCGCGTACCGGCTCTGAGGTCGCGCACTCCGGCCCATGGCGTCATCGACACCGTGGGTCCGGCGGCGCCGGTCCGCAAACGCGGCGACAACGGCTCGGGCCGAGCCCATGCCTTGTCGGTGACCCCACCCCGTGCACCCACGACCCAAGGGGGCGGCCCCGCTTACCGGACGCGGGCTAGGCCGACAGCCCGGCCGACGGCGCCGTCGGGATCTGCACCCAGCCGACGTGCCGGTCGCCTGCCACCTGCAGGCAGATGGCGGGTTCGAACGTGCGCCCGTCGATCCCGTCGTAGCCGTGGCTGATCACGGCGCGGTGGATGTAGTCGGAGACCGCGAGCACGAGCGGCGCGTCGGTCTCCTGCAGCCTGAGCTTCAGGTCGCGGGAGTTCAGCAGCCGGAACGTGAGGTCGATGTCCGCGCCGAACACCCCGCGCGTGTCGAAGTGGACTTCACCCGAATGGATGGCGACGCGAAGCCGGAAGCTCCGTCCCGGGTAGGTGGCCGAGTGCGCGGAGAGCCGCTCGGTCATCATCGGGACGAGCGTGTGCAGCAGCAGCGTCTTCGGCACGTCGTCGTGCGGGCGGAGCAGCAGCATGGCCCCGTCCCCGCGGTCGTGGAACGGCGCCCACACGTCTTCCGGGATGCCGCACGCGGTCAGGGTCTCCTCGAGCAGGTCGTACATGTCCGAGCGAAGAGCCGCCTTGGCAGGGTTCGTCCTGCTGGTGGATCCTTCGACATCGCAGGCGATGATGACACGCTGGCGTGGATGGAGTCTGGTCACCTCATTCATGGTCCCCTCCAGTTGTTCGCCAACTTCAGAAAACTTCAGCAAAGTTGGCCAACCTTCGAGGAACTAAGGGTAAGTCGCTGTATGCTTGTGAAGCAAGCGGCCGAATGCCTGAGAACTCCCCGATTGAGCAGCTCGTGTGCTCGACCTGCGGTCGCATCCGAGTAGCGCCACGGTAGGATTCCTCGCGCGTTCGACATTCGCCGGTTGTATACTTCAGCTTTTCGGCACTTGACGCTGAAATTCACCCGAAGGGGTGTGGTGGCGGTGAACCCAGAGGTGGACCCGGCGCTCGCGCTCGCCGCGCGGTTGCGTGCGCTGCGTGTCGCCGGGCTGGCGGGCACCCGGATCACCCAGCGTGACCTGGGTATCGCGATCGGCACGAGCAGTCCGTCGATCTCCTCGTGGGAGCGGGAGGACAGCCCGAAGCCCCCGCCGCGCGCTCGTCTCGATCGCTACGCTAGGTTCTTCGCCACCGACCGGTCGGTCGCGCAGAAGCCGTTCCGGGTGCTCCCGGCGTCGCAGTTGACGGATGCCGAGCGAGCGCGCCACGACGAGTTGCTCCGAGAGCTGACCAGCCTCTGGGACGAGGTGAAGGGCCACAAGCCCGGCCCACCCACCGTCGACGTGTTCGCCAACGGCCACTGGCACTTTCCGCCTGACGAGGACATCACCATCGTGTGCTCGGCGCTCCCCCCGGAGTACCTCGAGTCGATGCCGTACACGGACCCGAAGGCGCCGGACTACGTGAACCTGTACCGGTTCGCGGATCTGGACGCGCTCCTCGAGTTGTTCGGGCACCTCCGCGCGGCCAACCCCCTCAGTGCCGTGCGCGTCCGCACCGCTGCCGAGCTGAGGGAGGACGACTACACCACCCACCTGGTGCTGCTCGGCGGGGTCGACTGGAACCCGACCACGGCGGAGCTGATGCACCGGCTCGACGTGCCCGTGCGGCAGCTGGCACGGGAGGACGAGTCCGAGCCGGGAGGTTTCCAGGTCGGCAAGGGCAAGGGCAGGCAGTTGTTCTCACCGGTGCTGGAGACCCAGGACGAGCGGGAGGCCCTCGTCGAGGACGTCGCGCACTTCTTCCGGGCGCCGAACCCGCTCAACGAGAACCGCACCGTGACCATCTGCAACGGCATGTACGCCCGTGGGGTGTACGGCGCTGTCCGAGCGCTCACCGACAAGCGCTTCCGCGTCCGCAACGAGCGGTACCTGCGCGACCGGTTCACCGCCGGGAAGCCGTTCAGCATCGTCAGCCGCGTCAAGGTGATCCTCGGCAAGACGGTCACCCCGGACTGGAGCAGCGGCGAGGACGTGCTCCACGAGTGGCAGGCCGCGTGAACCTGTCCCGCCACCACCACGGTTCGCACCTCGACCTGCTGAAGGACCTCTCGGTCGTGCCCTTCCCGAGGGAACCGGACGCGATCATCGTGCCGACCGCCCGGCACGCCGCGGCCCTCGTACCCGTGATCGAGCTGGCGGCCAAGCTGAACTGCACGCTCGTCGCCCTGTGCAGCAAGTGGTCCTCGGCACGTGACGTCGTCGCGCTCGCGGAGGGCAGGACCAAGCTGATCGCCGTCGACATCGCCGAGGTGCCGCAGGGCGTGGTCCCGCGGTTCGAGACCTGCCGCGTGCTCGCGGGCAGCCGATTCGAGCGGTGGACCGACCTGAGCCTCAAACGGAACTTCGGGCTGTTGCTCGCACGGCTCATCGGGTGGGAACGCGTCGTCTTCCTCGACGACGACATCGAGGTGCCCGAATCGACGCACCTGCGGGAGGCGGCCGGTCTCACCGACCACTACGCGGCCGTCGGGCTCACCATCGACGGCATGCCGGACAACTCGGTGGTCTGCCACGCCTACCGCGACGCGGGCGGACAGCAGGACACGTTCGTCGGCGGCGGCGCGATGGCGGTCGGGACGAGGGAGATCACGTCGTTCTTCCCGAACATCTACAACGAGGACTGGTTCTTCCTCCTCGACGACGACGGCCTGCGCCGCACGACCACCACGGGCACCGCGGTCCAGCAGCCGTACGACCCGTACCGCGAGGAGCGCGCCAGGATGGAGGAACTGGGCGACGTGCTCGCCGAGGGCCTGTTCTGGCTGCTGGACAACGGGCGGCCGCTGAGCGACGCCACCGCCGCGCACTGGCGGAACTTCCTGGACGAACGCGTCCGGTTCATCACGGACGTGATGGCCATGGTGGCGCGCATGGACGGTCAGCCGGGGCACCGCGACCGGATGCTCGGCGCGTTGAAGGCGGCGCGGGGGCGGTGCCAGTCCATCGAGCCCGACCTGTGCGTGCGGTACGTCCACGCGTGGCAACGGGACCGGACCACGTGGCGGCGGCACGTCGAGCACACGTTCCGCTCCGTCACGAAGGGCATGGACGACGCGGAACGGCGGTCACTGAAGGGTGTGCGGGCGATGCTGCGGTCGCTCGGGCTGCGCGATCGGACGGCGCACCTACGGCTTCCGTCGGAGCCGCCGCACCATGATCTGGCACACTTCGATCTGCCGTTCTCCATTGCCGTCGGTCAGTGACAGGCATTGCACGGTGCCGTGGGGCCAGTTCTCGTAGCCGAGCCGCTTGTACAGGCGGGCCGCGCCGTCGTTGTCGATCTCCACGGCCAGGGCGACCTGCTCGAACCCCAGCATGCGTAATCGCCGTTCCGCGGCCTGGATGAGTGCGGTGCCCGCGCCGCCGTTGCGGTGGGCGGGGTGGATCTCCAGGTGGGTGAGGATGGGCGTGCCGGGCAGGTGCCGCCGCAGCTCGGGTTCCTCGGCACGTTCGAGCCACAGGTAGATGACGCCGATCGGGCGGTCGTCGCGCCACGCGACCAGCAGCACGCCCAGCCCGTTGTCCTGGCGGGCGAAGCGGTCGTCGAAGAACCGCCGTTGCCCCAGTTCTGCGACTAGGACGTCGTGGTCGGCGGCGCTGGCGCGACGAATGCGTAGATCATCCATGTCTCTGACCACCACGGTAGCCGAACGGCGATCGTGCCGGTCCGGAATCGGCTGCCCGGGGACGGCCGTGACCGCGGCCACGGCCGGGATGGTCGCCGCCCCCGGCGTTGTTGTCCCGGTGGGGACGTGAGCGGGGCCATGGTCCCCGGCCGTCACATCCGGGCGGGGCCACCCGTCCACACGGTGATCGGAGAGAAGGGCATCATGCGCAGGATCCTCATCGTCGGCGGTGGTTACGCCGGCTTCTACACCGCCTGGCGGCTGGAGCGGAAGCTCCGCCGCGGCGAGGCGGAGGTCACGCTCGTCGATCCCCGCCCCTACATGACCTACCAGCCGTTCCTGCCCGAGGTCGTGGCCGGTTCGGTCGAGGCGCGGCACGCCGCGGTCTCGCTGCGGCGCCACCTGCGCTCGACGCGGGTCGTCGCCGCGACGGTGACCGCCATCGACCACGGGCACCGCGTCGTCACCGCGCAGCCGGCGGACGGCGACACCATCGAGCTGGCCTACGACGTCATCGTGGTGACCGCGGGTGCGGTCACCCGCAAGTTCCCCGTGCCGGGCATCGGCGACACCGCGATCGGCCTCAAGCACGTCGAGGAGGCCGTCGCGATCCGGGACCGGCTGCTCACCGCGTTCGACCGGGCCGCAGCGCTGCCGCCGGGACCGCTGCGCGAGAAGCTGCTGACGGTCACGGTCGTCGGCGGCGGGTTCTCCGGCGTCGAGGGCTTCGGCGAGCTGCTGTCGCTCGCGACCGCGCTGCTGAAGCGCTACCCGGAGATCACCCGCGACGAGCTGCGGTTCCACCTGGTCGAGGCGACCGGCCGCATCCTCCCCGAGGTCACCGACCGGCCCGGCCGGTGGGTGGTGCGGGAGCTGGCGCGGCGTGGCGCGCGGGTCCACCTGGACACGCAGGTCACGGCCGCGGTCGACGGGCACGTCGTGCTGTCGACGGGCGAGGAGTTCGACTCCGACCTGATCGTGTGGACCGCGGGCAACGGCGCCAACCCGGTCGTCAGCAGCCACACCGACCTGCCCGTCGACGCGCGCGGCAACGTCGTGGTCCGCGCCGACCTGCGAGTCGGCACCGAGGACGCGCCCGTGCCCGACGCGTGGGCCGCGGGCGACGCCGCCGCGGTGCCCGACCTCGCCGTGCCGGACGCGCCGCGCACCGTGCCGAACGCGCAGCACGCGTACCGCCAGGGCAAGCTCCTCGCCCGCAACATCGTCGCCACGCTGCGCGGCAGGGAGCCGAAGGCGTACCTCCACCACAGCCTCGGCGCCATCGCGACGCTCGGGCTGGGCCGCGGGATCTTCCAGTACCGGGGCATCGTGATCACCGGGCTGCTCGCGTGGCTCATGCACCGCGGCTACCACGTGCTTGCCGTGCCGTCGTGGGAACGCAAGGTCCGCGTGCTCGCGATCTGGCTGACCCAGGCGCTGTTCGGGCGGGACATCCTGTCCCTCGCGTCGGTGCAGCACCCGCGTGACGCGTTCGTCGCCGGTGGTCTGCCACCGATGAGTTCCACGCCCCCGGATGGTCTGATGGAGCATGACCGAACTGCGCGAGCTGCTTGACCACCACGTCGCCGAGGGCGCACTGCCGGGTGCGGTGGCGCTCGTGGCGCGGGGTGACGACGTCGAGGTGGTGGCCGCGGGGTCCGTCGACGTCGAGGGCACCGCGCCGATGACACGGGAGACGATCTTCCGCATCGCGTCGCTCACCAAGCCGATCACGGCCGCGGCACTGCTCGTGCTCGTCGACGACGGGGTGGTCGCGCTCGACGACCCCATCGACCGCTGGCTGCCCGAGCTGGCCGGACCGGTGGTGGTGCGCACCCCGGCGAGCCCGGTCGACGACGTCGTGCCCGCCACGCGGCCGATCACCGTGTTCGACGTGCTGACGAGCCAGGCGGGCTGGGGTTTCCCGTCCGACTTCAGCCTGCCCGCGGCGCGGGCGCTGTTCCCGGTGCAGCCCGACGGGCGCGAGGTGCAGCGGTTCCCACCCGCCGACGAGTGGGTGGCGGCGCTCGCGCGGGTGCCGCTGCTGTACCAGCCGGGCGAGTCGTGGCTGTACGACACGTGTTCGGCCATCCAGGGCGTGCTGATCGCCCGCGCGTCCGGCACGCCGCTGCCGGACTTCCTGGCCGAGCGGCTGTGCACACCGCTCGGCATGACCGACAGCGCGTTCACGGTGCCCGCGGCGAAACGCGACCGGTTCACGAGCTTCTACAAGAAGACCGCCGACGGGCTGGTGCTCGCCGACGGCCCGGACGGCCAGTGGGCCACCGCACCCGCGTTCCCGCTGGGGTCCGGCGGCCTCGTCGGCACCGTCGACGACTGGTTCGCGTTCGCCCGCATGCTGCTCGCGGGCGGCGACCCGGTGCTGTCGCGGGACGCCGTGCGGCTGATGACCACCGACCACACCACCCCGGCCCACCGCGAGATCGGCGCGCTGTTCCTCGACGGCCTCGGCTGGGGGATGGGCGGCTCGGTCGACGGCACCCGGTACGGCTGGGTGGGCGGCACGGGCACGTCCGGCCACGTCGACCTCGCCACCGGGGCGGTCGCGCTCCTGTTCACGCAGGTGGGCGAGGACTCCCCGGTGGCGCCGGACTGGATGCGCGCGTTCTGGGCGCTCACATCGTGAGGACGACCTTCGCGCGGGCGTGTTCCTCCTCGACGTAACGGACGGCGGCCGCGGCGTCGGTCAGCGGGTAGGTGCGGTCGACCACGGGCGTGACCTCGCCCGCGTCGATCAGCTCGCGCAGCGCGTCCAGGTTGCCGGTGCTCGGCGACTCGCCCAGCACCACCAGCCGCTGCCGGACGAACGGGCGGAGCAGCTGCCCGCGGATGATCAGCCCCATCGGCCCGACGACGCTGCCGCCGCGGTACACGCCGCCGCCGGACAGCACCACCGTGCCCCGCGGGGTGGTCGCGCGGCGCAGCGCGGTGAGGGAGCGGTTGCCGACCAGGTCGAACACCACGTCGTAGCGTCCGGTGGTGAAGTCCTCGCGGGTGTAGTCCACGACCGCGTCCGCGCCGACGCCGCGCACCAGGTCGGCGTTCCTGGTGCTGCACACGCCCGTCACGTGCGCGCCGAACGCCTTCGCGAGCTGCACGGCGAACGTGCCGACGCCGCCGGACGCGCCGTTGACCAGCACCCGTTGCCCCGGCTGGACGTTCGCGGCGTCCCGCAGGCCCATCAGGGCCGTGTTCGCGGCCAGCGGCACCGCGGCCGCCTCCTCGAACGTCAGGTTCACCGGCTTGCGCGCCACCTGGCCGCTCGGCACGCAGGCGAACTCCGCGAACGCGCCCTCGGCGGAGCCGAGGTCGCCGTACACCTCGTCGCCGGGCCGCAAACCGGTGACGTTCCTGCCGACGGCGGCCACCACACCGGCGACGTCCCGTCCCCGGACCGTCCTCTTCGGACGCCGCGGTGCGCCCAGCGCGAGCCGCGACAGGTAGGGGTCGCCGCGCATCATGTGCCAGTCCCACGCGTTCAGCGCGGCGGCACGCACCTCGACGAGCACGTCGTCGTCACCCGCCACCGGGGCCGGGATGTCCCGCAACGCCAACGTTTCCTGGCCGCCGTAGTTGTCCTGCACGATCGCCTTCACCGGGTGTCCTTCCTGTGGATGACCCATTCCGCGACGACGAGGTTGAGCACCCAGCCCGCGCCCAGCAGCAGCGCCCTGGTCTGCACCCCCGGCTGGCCCGCCGCCGCCACCCAGCACCCGAAGATCACCGCCTGGGTGCCGCCGCCCTGGCCGATGGCGTACCCGCGCACCATCCACGCGCGGTGCGCGGTGAAGTCCCGGCGCCGCACCGCGACGAACCCGAGCACGAGCGCGGCCACCATCGCCGAGCCGAACACCAGGCGCAGCACCATGAGCAGGTCGCCGTCGTGCGCGGGCAGCGGGTAGTGCACCGCCATCCACATCCCGGACAGCGCGGCGACGAGTCCACAGGGGACGATCAGCCGCCCGAGCACGCGGTGCCGTGGGCCGCGCAGGAACTGGAACGCGCCGAGCACGCAGAACACGGTCGCGCCCACGATGTGCAGCAGCACCGGGACGGGGTCGGCGAAGAACCGCGCGTTGTGCGGCGTGACCGCCGCGCCCGTGCTCAGCTCCGTGACCCGGAAGGCGCCCGCGATCACCGGCACGGCGGTGAGCGCGAGCAGTGCGGCGGTGACCCGCTTCCGCGGGCGGGCCGGGGCCAGTGTCGTCATGCCCAGAATGGTGGCGGTCCGGGGCCGCCCGCCTCATCGGGCGATGGTTCCGTCGTGCCGTCGTACTTTCGGCTACCCGCGGGTCCGGCCCGTCTCGTACGCCCAGATCGCGACCTCGACGCGGTTGCGGGCGCCGAGCTTGTTCATCAGGCTCGTGACGTGTGACTTCACGGTGCTGAGCGTGATGTGGTGCTCGTCGGCGATCTCGTTGTTCGTGCGGCCCCTGGCCACCGCGGCGAGGATCTGCTCCTCCCGTTCGGTGAGCGGGTCGATGGGCTGCGCCGGGGGCCGCGCGGGGCCGCCGCCCGCGAACGTGGCGAGCAGGCGGGCCGTGACGCTCGGCGCGATCAGCGCGTCGCCGCTCGCCGCGGCGTGCACGGCCTGCGAGAGCATGTCGGCGCCCGCGTTCTTGAGCAGGAACCCGCGCGCACCCGCCCGCAGCGCGGCGTAGACGTACTCGTCGAGGTCGAACGTGGTGATCACGACGACGGCCATGGGGTCGGCGACGTCCGGGCCCGCGAGGCGGCGGGTGGCCTCGATGCCGTCGACGTCGGGCATCCGGATGTCGAACAGGCACACGTCCGGCCGCAGCCGCCGGGCCATGTCGACCGCGTGCCGCCCGTCGGGCGCCTCGCCGACCACCTCGATGCCCGGCTGGGCGTTGAGGATCATGGCGAGCCCGGTCCGGACGATCTCCTGGTCGTCGGCAACCAGCACGCGGATGCTCACCGCGCCGCCCTCGGCAGCACGGCCGTCACGGCCCAGCCGCGTTCCGGTGCGGGGCCCGCCTCGCAGGTGCCGCCGAGGAGTTCGGCGCGCTCGGCCATGCCGACGAGGCCGTACCCGTGCCCGCCCGCCCGGCCCGGCGGGTCGCCGTCGTCGCGGACGGACAGGCGCACCTCGTGCTCGCCGGCGTCGACGCGCACCTCGATGCGGGTGGCGTGCCGGGCGTGGCGGTGGGCGTTGGTGACCGCTTCCTGTGCCAGGCGGTAGATCCCGGCCTGCAGCGGTGCCGGGAGGTCGTCGACGTCACCGGTCAGGGTGACCTCGACCGGGGGCGGGAGCCGGGTGAGGTCGGCGACCCGCGGGCCGGGGGAGAGGGCGGCGGGGTCGGCGCGCAGGAGGCGGACCATGCCGCGCATCTCGTCCAGCGCCCGGGCGGCCTCGGCGTCGATGACGCGCAGCGCGTCGACGGCCGCGTCCGGGTCGGTGGCCGCGGTCGCGATGCCTGCCTGCGCGCGGATCGCCATGGCGGACACGTGGTGGGCGACGGTGTCGTGCAGGTCGCGGGCGAGCCGTTCCCGTTCGAGGAGCTTCACCTGGTCGAGCTCGCGGTGCCGGGCACGCGTCCGGTACCGCACCGCGGCGCCGACCGCCATCACCGCGGACACGATGAAGAACCCGCCGACGGCGTCCCCGAGCGGGAGGAAGCCGAGCGCGGCGTCGAGCCCGAGCTTCGCGACGATGATCGCCGCCCCGAGCACCTCCTCGCGCCCGGACCCCCACCGGAACAGGGCGTAGGGCAGCAGGACGATGTAGACGAGCACGTCCTGCTGGGGGAACTCGTGCCCGACGAGCACGGGAGACACGCCGCACACCCCGAAGGCGACCGCGCACATCAGCAACGGCCGAGCCCGCCGAAACGGCAAGGTGAACACGAGCCCGGCAGCGATGGCGACGGACAACCACCGCCAGTCGAGCCCGGGCCGGAGCACCCCCTCGAGCACGGCGACGGGCACGAGCACCCCGACCAGCACCCAGTCCCACCACGCGGGCGGCGGCGCGGGCGCGGGCCGCGGCTCCCGCCACACCGCCCGGACAACCTCGAACACCGGCCCATGGTACGAGCGCCACCCCCCACCCGAACCACCCAAAAGTACGACCCCCACCCACAAGTCCCCCGCCCCCACACCTCGCGAGTCGCGCTCGCAGGCATACCGAGTTGTCAGTTTCGTGCATGTCCCGGGCGATCGCGTCTGCACGAAACCGACAACTCGGTGTGCGCGAGAGCGAGACTCGCGGGGTCTGGGGGCGGGACTCGCGGGGTCTGGGGGCGGGACTCGTGGGGGCGGGGTGTCAGCTTGGGGATGCGCCTATGCCTGTTATCGAGCGGACTTCCAGTTCGGTGGAGCGGGTGGTGTCGGCGTGGTCTCGGCTCAGCACGGTGCCCAGGTAGCCCAGCAGGAAGGACAGGGGGATCGAGACCAGGCCCGGGTTGCTCAGCGGGAAGAGGTGGAAGTCGACGCCCTTGATGATCGAGTTCGGGCCGCCGGAGAACACCGGGGAGAACACGATCAGCAGCAGGCACGAGCCGAGGCCGCCGTAGATGGAGAACAGCGAGCCGGTCGTGTTGAACCGCCGCCAGAACAACGTGTAGAGGATCGTCGGCAGGTTCGCCGACGCGGCGATCGCGAACGCCAGTGCCACCAGCGCCGCCACGTTCTGGCCGATCGCGAGGTAGCCGCCGACGATCGACAGGCAGCCGATGACCACCGCGGTGATCCGCGCGACCCGCACCTCCGCGCCCGGCTCCGGGCGCCCGTGCTTGATCATGTTGGCGTACACGTCGTGCGCGAACGACGCGGACGCGGTCAGCGTCAGCCCCGCCACGACAGCGAGGATCGTGGTGAACGCGACCGCGGCGACGATCGCGAGCAGCACCGGCCCGCCGATCTCGAACGCCAGCAGCGGCACCGCCGCGTTCTCCTTGCCCGGCGCGGCGAGGATGTCCCGCGACCCGACGATCGCGCTCGCGCCGTAGCCGATGACCAGCGTGCACAGGTAGAACAGCACCATCGCCCACGTCGCCGACAGCACGGACCGGCGGGCCTGGAAGGCGTTCGGCACCGTGTAGAACCGCATCAGCACGTGCGGCAGCGCGCCCGCGCCGAGCACCAGCGCGATCGACAGCGACACGAAGTCGAGCTTGGTCGTCCCCGTCTTCCCGTACTGCGCGCCCGGTTGCAGCACCGCGTCGCCGAGCGCGTTGTTCCGCGCGGCCCGGTCGAGCAGGTTCGTGAGGCTGTAGCCGAACTTGCCGAGCAGGAACACGGTCAGCATCAGCACGCAGAACAGCAGCAGGCCGGCCTTGATGATCTGCACCCAGGTGGTGCCCTTCATGCCGCCGACCAGCACGTAGAAGATCATGATCGCGCCGACGCCGGTGATCACCAGCGCCTGCCCGCCGCTGGAGTGCACGTCCAGCAGCAGGGACACGAGCACGCCCGCGCCGGCCATCTGGGCGACGAGGTAGAACGCGGAGATCACGAGCGTGGAGTTGGCGGCCGCCGCGCGCACCGGGCGCTGGCGCATGCGGAAGCTGACCACGTCGCCCATGGTGAACCGGCCGACGTTGCGGAACCGCTCCGCGATCAACAGCAGCGGGATCAGCCATGCGACAAGAAAACCGATGGAATAGAGAAATCCGTCGTATCCGTGGACGGCGATGGCACCCGCGACCCCGAGAAACGACGCGGCGGAAAGGTAGTCGCCGGACAGCGCCACGCCGTTCTGCATGCCGGTGAACGCGCCGCCCGCCGCGTAGTAGTCGGCGGTCGTGGTGTTCCTGCTGCTCACGCGGTACACCACGAAGAGGGTCACCGCGACGATGACCAGGAATATGCTGATGTTCAGCGCGGCGTCACCGCTCATGATCTCTTTCTCCTGCCGCGCGGCGCAGCGCTGCGATCTTCGGGTCGACGTTTTTCCTGGTGAACCGCGCGTAGGCGAGCATGATGGCCACGGTGGTGACGAACTGGGACAGCCCGAGCAGCAGGCCGACCGTGACGCTGCCGGTGACCCGGTGTGCCATGAACCCCGGCGCGTACGCCGCCAGCAGGACGTATGTCAGGTACCACGCGAGGAACAGCGCGCTGGCCGGGAACACGAACCGGGCGAGCCGCCGCCGGACGAGCACGAAGTCGGGGTGCTCGCGAATGGCCGCGAAGTCGGGCGGGCCATCCTGTGCGGCGGCAGGCGCGTTCGCCGGAAATTCCGCGTCGAACGCCTCGAATGCCACATATTCTTCCGCTTCCGGGGCACGCGTGTGGGAAGAGGCGTGAGTCATGGGAATCCCTTTCGCGACCGGGGCGGCGATCGAAAGCGTAACCACGAGGTCAAGACCCGAGGTGTGAAAGTAACCGAAAGGTGCGGCAATGGGAAAACTGATCGGCGTTCAGCAACGCACGGTGTTCGGCCGGTGGCGTAATCGGTGCTTGAACAATATGTGACGCTTTACCTAAGTTGGCTGGTGCCTTGTCGGGTACGGGGCGTGCCCGTGAACAGTGACCCCCTGGGGGAGAGGTGCATCGCGTGAACCCGCCCCACGAGAACCCGTCCGGCACGACGTGGTGGTCAGCTGCCGTTCAGTGGCGCAACTGGCCGCTGCTCGTCAAGCTCGGCGTCGTCCTCGTCGTGCCGGTGGTCGGTGCGCTCGTGCTCGGTGTGCTGCGCGTGCGCGCGGACGTCGAGCTGGCCGAGTCCTACGCCAGCATCGAACGGGTCGCCGAGGTGCGCGTGCAGCTCGTGCGGGTGCTGTCGGCGTTGCAGCACGAGCGGAACGAGGCCGTCGGCGACGGGAAGCAGCTCGCCGAGGCCACGGCGGCGACCGACGCCGCGATCCGGGACGTGACCGACGTGATCGGCGCGACCTCCGGTGACCAGCAACGGATCGGCGCCTCGTCGGACTACCGCGACCTGGTCGGCGCGCTCGGCTCGCTGGTCGCCGCACGCGGTCAGCGGGCCGCGAACGGCGACGGGCTCGTCGTCCTCGGCGGCTACAACGCCGTCACGAGCGCGGTCCTGGAGTTCGACCGGTCGCTCGTCGGCCGGTTCCCCGACGAGGACCTGACCGACACGTCGATCGCGCTCGGCGAGCTGCAGTCGGTGCGCGAGCAGGTCTCGCTGCAGCAGGCGATCGGCAGCCTCGCGCTGCGCGACGACCGGCTCTCCGGCGCGGCGCGGCAGATGATGGTCGAGGCCGGTGTCCGGCTCGACGACCAGCTCGGCGACTTCCGGTCGGTGGCGCCGCCCGCGCTGCGCGAGCGCTACGACACGACCGTGACCGGCCAGGACGTGACCGCGCGCCAGCAGATGGTGGACGCCGCCCGGACCATGGGCCCGGCGCAGGCGCGGTTCACGGCGGAGCGGTGGAACGCCGTCTCCGACACCACGATCGGCCAGCTCACCGAGGTCACGCAGCTCGCCGCGGGCGACCTGCGCGCCACGGCCGACGACCTCGCCGAGAGCATCAGCGACCGCGCGGGCCTGGAGTCGGTGCTGCTGCTGGCGATGGTGCTGCTCGCCGCAGGCGTCGGCGGCGGCCTCGGCCGCTACCTGGTGCGCTCGTTCACGGTGCTGCGCCGCTCCGCGCTCGAGGTGGCGAACGAACGCCTGCCCGCCGCCGTCGCGAGCATCCGCGCGGGCGACGAGCGGAACGCCGTGCTGGAGCCGGTTCCGTTGCACACCACCGAGGAGTTCGGGCAGCTCGCGCGCGCGTTCGACGCGGTGCAGGACCAGGCGGTGCGGTCGGCGGCCGAGGAGGCCGCGCTGCGCGCCAACCTCGCGAACATCTTCACCAACCTCTCCCGCCGCAGCCAGGGCCTGGTGGAGCGGCAGCTGCGGTTGATGGAGCAGCTGGAGCAGAAGACCGACGACCCCGACCAGCTGGCGAGCCTGTTCAAGATCGACCACCTGGCCACCCGGATGCGGCGCAACAACGAGAACCTGATGGTGCTGTCGGGCACCGGCACGCTGCGGCGGTTCACCGAGCCGGTGCCGCTGCCCGACGTGCTGCGCGCCGCGATCTCCGAGGTGGAGCACTACGAGCGGGCGATCGTGCGGTCCGCGCCGGACGTGCGCGTCGTCGGGTACGCGGCGGGCGACCTGATCCGCTCGGTGTCCGAGCTGATCGAGAACGCCACCGCCTTCTCCCCGCCGGACTCGGTGGTCGCCATCGAGAGCAGGCTGCGCGGCGACGGTTCGGTGATGGTCGACGTGCTCGACGACGGCGTCGGCATGGGTGCGGCGGAACTGCGCGAGGCCAACCACCGCGTCTCCGGCGGGGGCGGGGTGGACGTGCCGATCTCGCGGCAGATGGGCCTGTTCGTGGTCGGCAGGCTGACCGCGCGGCACGGCGTCCGGGTGCGGCTCTCGCCGCGTGCCGAGGGCGGGCTGTGCGCGTCGGTGCTGGTCCCGGCCGCGCTGGTCGGCGCGGCCGAGCCTGCGCTGGTGTCCGCGTCGGTCCCCGCGGCGGTGGCGGTGTCGCAGGACGACGTGGCGGGCAGGCTCGAGTCGGCGGGGATCTCGGTGCGGCTCCCGGAGCTGCCACAGGCGACCACGCCCGCGTCGATCCTGTTCGCCGCGAGCACCCCGGCGACGATCAGCGGCACCGGGTTCGGGTGGCTGAACACCCCGCCCGGCGGGACCCCGCAGATCGCCGCCGGGGCACCGGTCGCCGAGGCGGGCCCCGACGGCCTGCCGAAGCGGGTGCCGAAGGGACAGCTGCTCGCGCCGCCCGCGCGGCCGCAGCCGTCCACCGGCGCGAAACGTGACGCCGCACGGGCACGCGGCTTCCTGAGTGGTTTCCAGTCGGGTGTCCGTAGAGGGGAGTCGGAGTCATGACCGCGACGCATGCCGACCGGCAGCAGATGGGTCAGTTCGGGTGGCTGGTCAACAACTTCGTGGACAACACGCCCGGGGTCGCCCACGCGGTGGTGGTGTCGGTCGACGGGCTGCTGCTGACCGCGTCGGTGCGCCTGCCGACGGAACGCGCCGAGCAGATGGCGGCGATCGCGGCGGGCATCGTCAGCCTGAACCTCGGCGCCGCGAAGGTGCTCGGCGCCGAGTCGGTGGTGCGCGCGGTCGTGGAGATGGACGCGGGCGCACTCCTGCTGACGTCCATCCGGGACGGTTCGTGCCTCGCGGTGCTCGCCGTTCGCGATTGCGACATCGCGCAGGTCGCCTACGAGATGACGGTGCTCGTGGACCAGGTCGGCCAGATCCTCACCCCGCAGCTGCGGGCCGCGCTGGCCGCGGGCTGACGCCCCGCCAGGGAGCTGTCATGACCGACGACGATGACAGAGCCGCCGAGTCGACCTTCGCCGACGTGCTCAACGGGCTGACGATGGGCGCCGCCCGGCCACGCAAACGTGCGCGCGCCCCGGATCCCGGGCCCCGGCACGAGTCGCCACGACCGGCGCCGCAGGCCGAGGAGGCGGCGCCGGCCGGGGAGAACGCCGCGAGCGTGCGCGCCTACGCGTGGACCGCGGGGCGCACGAGGTCGAGCGGCAGGCTGGAGATCGAGACGCTCATCGTCACCGCGCCGCGTGCCGAGGAGCTGTTCCACACCATGCGCAGCGAGCACCAGGCGGTGGCCCGCGTGTGCAGGCAGACCCGGTCCGTCGCGGAGATCGGCGCGCTGCTGCGGTTGCCGATCGGTGTGGTGCGCGTGCTCCTCGACGACATGGCCGGTCTCGGGCTGGTCACCGTGCACCACAACCGCGTCGAGGCCGACGAGGGGCCGGACGTGGAGCTGATGCAACGCGTGCTGCGCGGGCTGGCGAACCTGCGGGTCTGACCGCTTCGCGCAGGGGTTCGGCACAATGACCGGCATGTGGACCCTGACCGACGTCGAGCACGCGTGCCGGGCGAGCTGGGGCGTGGACACGTGCGACCCGGTCGACCGCGCGGAGTGGCACCCCGGCAACCCCGCGCGCGGGCAGTGCGGCGTGACCGCGCTGGTGCTGCACGACCTGTTCGGCGGCGAGCTGGTGCTGGGGGAGGTGCGGGTCGCGGGGGAGCGGACCGGCGTCCACTGGTGGAACCGCTTCGGCGCCGGGCTCGAGGTCGACCTCACCCGTGACCAGTTCCGCCAGGACGAGGAGGTCGTCGGCGGTCAGGTGGTCGAACGGCCGCCCGGACCACCGAAGCGCTGCCGCGCGGAGTACGAACTGCTCCGCGACCGCGTCCTGCGCCTGGCTACGGCACCGCCCACCACGAGTCCAGGCGCGGCACCGGCTCCGTCGAGCCACGCAGCGTGCGGCTGATCCGGAACAGGAACGCCGCGATCCCGGCCGCGCCCTGCATCCAGCCGACCCCCGGCGGCAGCAGCGGCTCGGGGTTGCGGTGCTCGACGAACCGCCAGCAGGCGTGCGGTCCGGCCATGATCGCCCGCTCCACCAGCGCGTCGGCCAGCCGCACCGCGAACTCCAGGTCCTCGGGGTCACCGCCGCGGCACCACGAGTCCAGGAACACGTCCCCGACCCCGGCCGTGCCGCAGCAGCGGCCGTCGTTGTCCCAGAAGCCCGGCCGCAGCCGCTCCGGCACGCCCGACCTGCGCACACCCTCCAGCGCCCGCCGGTGCCACACGAGCGGCGGCTCGCCCGCCACGGAGGTGACCCCGGCCCGCTCCAACGCCACGTACAGCAGGGACGTCCCGGTCCCGCCGTGGCACCACCCATGAGCGACGGGTTCGCCGACCTCGGGGATCCGGCGCGGCACGGTGTAGCCGTCGCCCAGCGACAGCAGGTGTTCCGCGCCCCGGGTCGCGGCCGTCACGAGGTCCGGGCGGTCGAAGCGGACACCGGCCACCGCCAGTGCGCTCGCGATCCCGGCCACGCCGTGGGAGAAGTTCGGCAGCCACACCATCTCGTCGGTGCGGAACCGCCGTGGCACGAACGCCCAGTCGAGCCCGGTCGGCACCTCCTCGGCCTCCGCCATGAGCACGTCCGCCGCCAGCGCCGCCAGCTCGCGGGCGTCCGACCACACGGCGGCGAGCAGGATCCCGGCCGTGCCGAGCACCACGTCGGTCACCCGGACACCGGGCAGGAACGTCGGCGGGTCGAACCCCGTCTGCGGCCACCCGTCCGGGGTCGCCAGGTCGACAAGCCGGGACACCGCCGGGGACGGGTCCTCGCCGAGTGCCGTCAGCACCCCGATCGCGCTGACCAGCCCGTCGAAGAAGTTGTAGTCGGTCGCATGCGGCACCCCGGCGCTCACCTGCGCGGCGATGGCAGCGGCCAGCCGCGACTCCTCGTCGGTCCACGGCCGCGACCGGCGGATCTCCGCGAGCACGTAGGCGAGCCCGCCGATCCCCGAGTGCATGCCGTCCCGGTAGGCCGGGTCCGCTTGCGTGCCCGGCGACTCCGGGATCGACACGACGTCGTCCCACCGCACCTGGCTGAGCACCCACCGCCACGCCGCGTCGGCGACCCGCAGGTACGGCATCAGGACAGCCGCGTTCTGAGCAGGTCGAGCACCGCCGGGGCGTCGACGCCCACGCACACGTTCACGGGCGGCCGCCCCTGCCACGCCGCGGGGGCGGCGTCGTCGGTGTTGCCGAGGCTCGGCCACGTCTTGCCGCGGCTGATGCCGTGCGTTTCCACGCGCACCGGCCACCGCTGCGTGCGGAACAGGTGCGGGGCCAGCACGTACGCGACCGCGCTCGGGTCGTGCAGGTAGATGCCGTCCACGTCGCTGACCTTCGCGAGGAAGTCGCGGTACAGCGGGATCGCCTGCGCGAGCATGCGCGCGGTCGCCGTGTCCCGCGCGGTCAGCTCGTCGATGCCCGCGTCCGGCAGCACCACCTCGTGCGTGACGTCCAGGCCGACCATCGTCACCGGCCACCGCGCGCCGAACACGACGTCCGCCGCCTCCGGGTCGTTCCACATGTTGGCCTCGGCGGCCGGGGTCGCGTTGCCCGGGCCGAGCGCGTTGCCGCCCATGACGACGACCTGCTCGACGAGCGTGTCCAGGTCCGGCCGCAGCCGCAGCGCCAGCGCGAGGTTGGTGAGCGGCCCGATCGCCAGCACCGTCGCGCCCGGCGCCTCCCGGCACAGGAACTCGGCGGCGCTGATGTCCAGCGCCGCCCGGGTGGGCGCCACCAGCTCGCCGCCGTCGCCGAGGCCGTCCTCGCCGTGGACGTGCGGGATCGCACCCAGGTAGTCCATGGCGATGGGCGCGGCGGCGCCCCGTGCGACCGGGATGTCCGCGCGGCCCGCGACGTCCAGCAGCGTCAGCGCGTTGCGGGTCGCCACCTCGACCGTCACGTTGCCGAACACGGTCGTCAGCCCGGCCACGTCCAGTTCGGGGGAGGCGAGCGCGGCGAACAACGCGATCGCGTCGTCGATGCCGGGGTCGGTGTCGATGATCAGGCGCGTCACGGCCTCACGTTACCGTGATCAGCTCCACCCCGAGGAGGCTCGCGACCGCCTTCAGCTCCGCCAGCCGGTGGCCGGTGCCGAGCGCCCAGTGGTGCCCGACACCGCTCGCGGACCAGTCGTCGGTCCACTCGCCGGGGTCGCGCCCGAAGTCGACGCGGCTGGTGGTGTTGCCGATCTTCATGTGCGGCCCGTCGGCGACCGTGCCCTCCGCGGCGACCAGCGTGTACCGGCCGTCGCGGGTCTGGCCGACACCCAGCAGCGTGACCGGTCCGGTGGCCACGTCGAACTCGACCGACACGCCCCAGCCACGCTTGCCGTGGAACACGCCGAGGCCGCGCAGCAGCGGTTTCTTCGCCGAGATCGCCAGGTGCGCCGGCCCGTCGTGGCCCATCTCGACGTGCCCGCGGGTGAAGTCGAGCGCCTGGAACTCGGTGAACGAGCCGCCCGCGCCGAGCACGTCCATGATCAGCATGGCGAGGCTGGTGCGCAGCTCGTACTCGCCGGCCGCCGGGATGCCCCGCGCCGTGAGCAGGCTCGCGCCGAGGATCATGCCCGCGCCCAGCCGCTCGTGCTGCTCGCCGTTCAGGCCGCGGTGGTAGTAGGCGAGGCTGTCCAGGTCGAAGTCGTCGACCAGGCGGTCCAGGCCGACGGACACCTTGGCGCCCCACGCGAAGTCCTCGTCGTCGACCGACTCGGTCACCTCGAACACCTCGCGCGCCGCCGCCACGCGCGCGGCCACGTCGGCGTCGGTGACCTCCTCGACCCGCACCCGCAGGTCGTCGAACTCCAGCACCTCCACGTGCCCGCCGAAGTGCGCGTTGACCATCGCGAGGTCGGTCGACACGTCGTACATGCCGGGGTAGAGGTGCCCCATGAGCCCGTGCCTGCCGTGCCGCAGCACCTTCCGCACACTCGCCGCCTTGATCCACGCGCCGATCCGCGCCCACGCCCGCTCGTCCCGCAGGTAGCCGGACACGCTGCGGAACTCGATGCCCGCACGGGTGAACGCGTTCGCCATCTCCGGCAGCGGGCACGCGCCGCAGTACGCCAGCCACTGCCCGGTGTCGAACGTGGCGTGGTCCATCGACTCCGTGGGCTGCAGGTTGATCAGCAGCACCGGCGCGCCACTGCGCTGCGCGACCGGCATGAGCATGGTCGCGGTCAGGTAGGTGGTGAGGAACCCGACGATCAGGTCGCAGCCCGCCTCCCGCAGCCGCTCCGCGGCCTTCGCGCCCTCCTGCGCGTCGGAGATGAACCCGACGTCGACGATCTCGGCGTCGTAGCCCTTGATCCGCTCACTGACGTACCGCGACGACTCCTGCAGCGTCGGCAGGAGGTCCGGGAACTGCGGCCAGTACGCGCCGAGCCCACCCGCGATCAGGCCGATCCTGGGGCGCCTGTTGGTCATGGTTCTCCTCCTCAGCCGATCCGGAAGTCGGCGACACGGATCGGCGACGGCGTGGTGCCGGTCGAACGTTGTTGGTACAGCACGGAAAGCACGTCGCCGGCGAGGTCGACGTTCACCTCGCCGAAGACGTTCATGCCCGGCCGGTCGTACAGCACGGTCCAGTCCGTCCAGCCGCTCGCCTCGGACGCGGCCACGATCCGGCCGTAGGGCATGACGAGGTAGGCGTTGTCGTCCCGGTCGAACACGATCCGGGTGCGGCCGGTGGCGTTCGGCGGGACGGGCACCTCCTGCTTGGTCCAGACGCCGTTCTTCTTGGTCAGGTGGAACGTGCGGGCCCAGCGGGTGCGGTCCGCGGCGTAGCTGGTGACGCACTGGGTGAACCGGCCCGGCACGTAGCTGATGACCACGTGCGGCGTGCCGGTCGAGTCGACGGCCTGGCTCTCCTGGTTCATCAGGCCGTGGTCGGGGTCGAGCGGGTCGACGACCAGGTTGGGGTCGACGGCGACGGGTGTCTGGACCCGCGTGCCGTCGTCGCGGTGCCAGGTGCGGCCGCGGTCGTCGCTGTAGACGTAACCCGTGTCGTGGTTGGTGAGGCCGCCGGGGTTGCAGAGGACCTCGGCGTTGCCTTCGCGCCAGGTGAACGCGGCGTGCAAGCGGCCGCCCGGGCCGTAGGTGAGGCCGTGCAGGTACATGTTGCGGGTGGTGCTGACCACGCCGTTCGGGCCGGTGTAGCTGCCGGTCGCCGACGTCCACCTGCCGAGCTTGCGCCAGGTGCCGTCGTACTCGGCCAGCTCGAGCGTGCCGTTGCCGGAGCCGCCGGTGCGGTAGCTCAGCTGCAGGTTCTTCTCGGGCGTGACGAGGAACCGCGGGTAGCTGATGCCGCCGAGATCGACGCCGTCCAGCGTGCGCCGCACCGGGCCGAAGTCGGCGATCGACCACTGTGGACGGTCCACCACGCCCGCCGTGGACTTCACGTAGAACACCGGCGTGTTGTGGGTGTCCATCGCGACGTGCAGGCGGCCGTCACGCGGCGAGACGCCGAGCGAGATCACGTTGTGCGAGTCGTTGGCCGACAGCCGGTGCGGCAGCACGACCTTCTGCCACGTGGCCGTGCCGGTCTTGCGGCGCGCCACCACCGCGCTCCGGTCGGCCGTGTACCACGTCGCGTACTGGAACGCGCCGTAGGTCAGGATCGGGTCCTGCGCGAACGACTCGTTGTTGACCAGCCCGTCGTAGGACACGAAGTACAGCGCCGCCGGGTCGAGCTGGGTGTCCCGCAGGAGGCGCACCGCGGGACCCGCGACCGGTTCGGCGGCGACGGTCGTCGGCACCACCATAAGAAGCGCCGCGAACAGGACACCCAGTTTTCTCATCTCATGCTCCCCAACCGGCGGCGGCGCCGTCCTTGCGGTCTTCGCGGAGCTTCTCGAAGTGCCCCGACCGCCGGTAGGCGGCGATCGGGTCGGGGTCGATGCCCATGTCCTCGCGCAGCTCGGCTAGCAGGGGGCGCACGTCGGTGGCGAACGCGTCGGTCAGCACCGCGTTGGCCGCGAGGACGTCCCCGTCCTGCTGCGCGGCCCGCAGCGCGTCCTGGTCGACCAGCAGCGCCTTCGCGGTCGCCTCCTGCACGTTGAGCACGGACCGGATCAGCGCCGGGATCTTCGGCTCGATGTTGTGGCACTGGTCGAGCATGAACGCGACACCGGCGCTCGCGTCGAGCCCGCCGCCCAGCACGATCTCCACCATGATCCGGAACAGCTGGTACGGGTCGGCGGCGCCCACCATCAGGTCGTCGTCGGCGTAGAACCGCGAGTTGAAGTGAAACCCGCCGAGCTTGTCGCGGTGCAGCAGGAACGCGACGATGAACTCGATGTTCGTGCCGGGGGCGTGGTGCCCGGTGTCCACCAGCACCTTGGCGCGCTCGCCGAGGTCGGCGCAGTGCGCGTAGCTGGTGCCCCAGTCCGGCACGTCCATCGTGTAGAACGCGGGCTCGAACAGCTTGTACTCGATGAGCATCCGCTGGTCCCCGGACAGCCGGTCGCGCACCGCGTGCAGGGCTTCGGAGAGCCGTTCCTGCCGCGCGCGGATCGAGTCCTGGCCGGGGTAGTTCGTGCCGTCGGCGAACCACAGCGACAGGTCCCGCGACCCGGTCACGTTCATGATGTCGACGCACTCCAGGAGGTGGTCGAGCGCCTTGCGCCGGACCGCCTCGTCCGGGTTGCAGACGCTGCCGAGCCGGTAGTCGTCCTCCTGGAACACGTTCGGGTTGATCGCGCCCAGCTCGATGCCGCGCTCCTTCGCGTGCTTCGCGAGGTCGCCGTAGTCGTCGACCCGGTCCCACGGGATGTGCAACGCGACGGACGGCGCGACCCCGGTGAACCGGTGCACGGTGGCGGCGTCGTCGACCTTCTCGTAGGCGTTGCGCGGCACCCCCTCCTGCGCGAACACCTTGAAGCGGGTGCCGGAGTTGCCGTACGCCCACGACGGGGTCTCGATGTGCTGGGTGCGGAGCGCCGCCTTGACGGCTGACTGGTCGATCATCGGTTCTCCTAGTCGAGGTGGAAGACCTCGGTCAGTGGCGTGATGCCTTCGTCGGGCGCGCCGTCGAGCCCTGCGAAGAACGGCGCCATCTCGGTCTGCCACCGGGTGTTCACATCGCGCGCCGCCATCCCGGCGAGCGCCGCGTCGAGGTCGTCGGTCTCGAAGTAGCCGACCAGCAACCCGTCCTGCCGGAGGAACAGCGAGTAGTTCCGCCAGCCCGTCTCGCGCAGCGCCGCCAGCATGTCCGGCCACACCTCGGCGTGCCGCCGCCGGTACTCCTCGATCCGGTCTTCGCGGACCTTGAGGAGAAAGCACACCCGCCGCATCAGCCCACCCCCGTCCGCCCGGTGCCGCGAAAGGCGCGTCGGCGGCACCCCTTTCGCGGCATGGGCATCAGAAGTCGAAGTCGTCGATGTTGCCGGCGTTGAAGTTGGTCGGCGGGCCGAGGATGATCTCGCCGTTCTTGCCGATCTCCCGCTCGCCGAGCTTGCCCGCTTTCAACGTTTCACCCTCGGCGCCGCTGATCTGCCCGGACGCGAGGGCCGCTGCCGCGTACCCGGCCAGGTACCCCAGCTCCACCGGGTTCCACAGCGCGAACTCGGTCACCGTGCCGTCCTTGATGAACTGCCGCATCTGGTTCGGCGTGCCCAGGCCGGTCAGCTTGACCTTGCCCTTGTACGGCGACGACGACAGGTACCGCGCGGCCGCCGAGATCCCGACCGTGGTCGGCGAGATGATGCCCTTCAGGTCCGGGATGGACTGCAGCAGACCCTGCGCCTCCTGGAACGACTTCTGGTCGTCGTCGTCCCCGTAGGCGATCTTGACCAGCTCGATGTCTTTGTACTCCGGCTTGGTCAGCTCGTCCTTCATGAACTCGATCCAGGTGTTCTGGTTCGTCGCGTTCGGGGTCGCCGACAGGATCGCGATCTTGCCCTTGCCGCCGATCTGGTCGGACATCAGCTTCACCTGCGACCGGCCGATCTCCTCGGAGTCGGCCTGGTTGACGAAGATCTGCCGCGCGTCCGGCGCCGCGTCGGAGTCGTAGGTCACGACCGCGATGCCCTTGCTCATCGCGTCCTTCAGCGCGGGCGCGACCGCGTTCGGGTCGTTGGCCGCGATGACGATCGCGTCCTGCTTCTGCTGGATCAGCGTGTTGATGTAGGACACCTGCGAGGACGCCGACGCGTCCGACGGCCCGACCTCCTTGCCCGTGCCCTTCAGCTCCGTGACCGCGTCGATGCCGCCCTCGTCGACCAGCACCTCGTACGGGTTGTCGATCTCCTTCGGCAGGAAGGTGATCTTCAGGCCCTCCTTGACCGGGGCGTTCGGGTCCGCCTCCTTCGCGGTCGCGCCCGCGCCGTCGCCCGCGGCGGCGTCAGACCCCTTGGTGGTCCCGCCGCAGCTCGCCACCAGCGTCAGCGCCAGTCCGGCGCTCAGCGTCCACAACAGACGGTTCGAGCGGAGCATCTTTGGTCCTCCTCGGTTTGAACACGACCGGGACGAGCACGGAGAGGATCAGTAGCAGTCCCGTGATGACGTTCTGGATCTCGTTGCTGACATCGTCGAGGAACAACACGTTGCGCAGGCCGGCCATGGCCAGCAGCGCGGTCGCGACCCCGAGCACGGTGCCGCGGCCGCCGAAGATCGACACCCCGCCGAGCAGCACCGCGGCGACCGCGACCAGCTCCATGCCGTTCGCGTTGTCGGCGCGGGCGCTGTTGTAGCGGAGGGTGTAGATCAGCGACGCGACCGCCGCCAGCCCGCCGGAGAGCAGGTACAGCCCGAACTTGATCCGGTTCACCCGGATGCCGGAGAACCGCGCGGTCTCGGTGCCGAGCCCGATCGCGTACAGGGACCGCCCGACCGTCGTGGCGTGCACCATGACCGCGATCAGCGCACCCACCACCAGCACCAGGATCGTCGCGTACGGCAGGAACGTGCCCGGGACCGAGTCGGTCGCGAACGGGCGGTAGTTCTCCGGGAAGCCGGTCACCGCGCGGTCGCCGAGCAGCACGTACGCCAGGCCGCGGTAGAGCCCCAGGGTGCCGATCGTGACCGCGAGCGACGGCAACCCGAACCGCACGACCAGCACCGCGTTGACCGAGCCGAGCGCCACCCCGGCGAGGACCACGAGCGGCACGATCGTCTCGAACGACATGCCCGCGTCCCACAGCGTGCCGGTCAGCGCGGAACAGAACCCCAGCGTGGACGCCACCGACAGGTCGATCTCGCCGGTCAGCACGATCGGCAGCAACGCGAACGCGAGCAGCGCGACCTCGCTGTAGTCCAGCAGCAGGAAGCTGATGTTGCCCTGCTCGGCGAACCCGTCGCTCGCCGAACCCACGGCGAACACCCCGACGCAGAGCAGCAGGAGAACGCTCTCCCAGCGCAGCAACCGGTCAAGCACGGCGCACCGCCCTCTCGGCCCGTAGTCGTTCCGCGAGGCGCACCATGAACGCCCGGTCCAGTGAGATCGCGACCAGCAGGGCGGCGCCGTCGACCGCGCGCTGCCAGAACGCGGGCACGCCGAGGATCGGCAGCGCGCTGGTGATCGTGGTCAGCAGCAGCGCCCCGAGCACCGCGCCCAGCACGGTCCCGCCGCCGCCGAAGATCGCGACCCCGCCGACCACCACCGCCGCGACCACGGCCAGCTCGCGGCCGGTGCCGACGGAGGCGTTGATGGTGCCGAAGTACGCGGCGTGCATGACCCCGCCGAGCCCAACCAGCCCGCCGGAGATCACGAACGCGGAGAACACCCGCCGCCCGGTCGGGATGCCGTCCAGGCGCGCGGCGTCCGGGTTGGACCCGATCGCGTACAGCTCGCGGCCCGCGCGGAAGTTGTGCAGCGCGTACGCGGTGATCGCGAGGACCACCAGCGTGATCAGCGTGAGGTTCGGGATGCCGAGCAGCGAGCCGCTGCCGAGGTCGAGGAAGCCCTGCGGCATCTGGTAGGCGTTGATCTGGGTGGTGTTCGTGCCGGACGCCCACGCGTAGTCGATGCCGCGGAACACGTACAGCGTGCCGAGCGTGACCACCAGCGCTGGCACCTTGGCGATCGCCACCAGCGCGCCGTTGATCGCCCCGCACACCGCGCCGAGCCCGATCCCCGCCAGTACGACCACGACGACCGGCAGGTCCTTGTCCACGAGGAACAGCTGCCCGGACAGGTACGCGGTGAGCCCCATGACCGAGCCGACGGACAGGTCGATGTTGCGGGTGATCACCAGCAGCGCCTGCCCGATGGCGAGCAGCCCGATGATCGACGCGTTCAGGAACAGGTCGTGGATGCCCTGCCCGGACAGGAAACTGGGCCGCGCGATGGTGGCGGCCCCGACGACCGCCACGAGCGCGACGACGATCCCCAGCTCACGCCCGGCGAAGGCGGACTCCCTGGCGGACGGCTTGATCACCCGCCACCCCCGGCCACCCGGCGCCTTGCACAGCACCGCCGCCGTGCGGTCATGACGCACCTCCCGTCGCGGCCTGCAGCACCGACTCCTCCGTGGCGTCCTCCTTGGACAGCTCCGCGGTCAGGCGTCCCTCGTGCATCACCAGCACGCGGTCGGCCATGCCCAGCACCTCCGGCAGCTCGGAGGAGATCATCAGCACCGCGATCCCGGCCGCCGCGAGCTCCGCCAGCAGCGCGTGCACCTCGACCTTCGCGCCGATGTCGATGCCGCGCGTCGGCTCGTCCACGATCAGCACGTCCGGTTCGGTCGCGAGCCACTTGCCCAGCACGACCTTCTGCTGGTTCCCGCCGGACAGCGTCGCCACCGGGTCGGCCAGCCGCCGCCGTTTGACCCGCAGCCGGTCGGCCCACTTCGCCGCGAGCGACCGCTCCCGCGACCTGCTCACCAGGCCCCACCGCGACACTGCGCCCAGCCGGGGCAGCGTGGCGTTCCGCTCGATCGACAGGTCCAGCACCAGGCCCTGCTCACGCCGGTCCTCCGGCACCATCGCCACCCCGGCCCGGATCGCGGCCCTCGGATCGCCCAGCGGCAACCGCCTGCCGTTCACCGACACCTGACCGGAGTCCAGCGGGTCGACGCCGAAGATCGCCCGCGCGACCTCCGACCGGCCCGACCCGACCAGCCCGGCGAGCCCCACGATCTCCCCGCGCCGCACGGAGAACGACACGTCCGCGAACACCCCGGCCCGCGTCAGGCCCGTCACGACCAGCGCCTCGTCCCCGGCCTCCGTGTCCTGCGACGGGTACAGCTGCGCCACCGACCGGCCGACCATGCTGCGGACCAGCGTGTCCCGGTCGATCTCGGCCATGGGGGAGCTCGTCACCAGCGACCCGTCGCGCAGCACGGTCACGCGGTGGCAGATCTCGTACATCTCCTCCAGCCGGTGGGAGATGAACAGCAGCGCGGCGCCGTTCTCCGCGAGCCGCCGCGCCACCCGGAACAGCCGCGCCGCCTCCACAGTGGACAACGCGGCGGTCGGCTCGTCCATCACGATGATCCGCGCGTCGGCCGACAGCGCCTTGCCGATCTCGATGATCTGCTGGTCGGCGATCGACAGGCCGCGGGTGACCCGGCCCGGTTCGATGGGCACGCCGAGCGACTCGAACAGCTCGGCGGCCTTCGCGTTCATGGCGGCCCGGTCGATGCGGCGGAACGACCGCAGCGGCTGGCGGCCCATGAACACGTTCTCCGCGACCGTGAGGTCCGGGAACTGGCTCGGTTCCTGGTGGATGACCGCGATCCCGTGCCGCTGCGCGTCGCGCGGGCCCGCGAACTCGACGGGCTCGCCGTCGACGAGCACCACGCCCGCGTCCGGGCGGTGCTCGCCGCCGATCGTCCGCACCACGGTGGACTTGCCCGCCCCGTTCTCGCCGGCGAGCCCGTGGACCTCGCCGGCGTGCAGTTCCAGGGAGACTCCCCGCAACGCGTGGACCGCGGCGAACGACTTGTGGACATCGCGTAGCTCGAGTAGCGGGGGCACCTTTGCCGTCACGCGCTCACCGCCTGCACGGGTTCGTGAAACGTTTCAGGCAACGTAGCCGAGCGCTGGTGAGCGCGTCAAGACACCAGGATTGACACGTTTCAATAGCGGGACGGGGAGCGTGCCTACACTCGGCCGCGTGACCGTCACCCTCGACGACCTGACCACCGACCCGCACCCCGTGCTGGCCCGGCTCCGCGCCACGTCGCCGGTCGCGTGGGTGCCGGTCCTCGACGGCTGGCTGGTCACCGGCTACGCGCTGGCCCAGCAGGTGATGCGGGACGCGGCGACGTTCACAGTGGACGATCCGCGCTTCTCCACGGCGACGGTCGTCGGCCCGAGCATGCTGTCACTCGACGGCCCGGTGCACGCCCGGCACCGGGACCCGTTCGTGCCACCGTTCCGCCCGGCGCCGGTGCGGGATCGTTACGCGGCGTTCGTCGCCACGTCGACAAAGCACTTGATCGACGACCTCTTGCCGCGTGGCTCGGCGGAGCTGCGGGCGGAGTTCGCGGGCCCGCTGGCGCTGGCGGTCGTGGCGGACGCGCTCGGCCTGACCGGCGTCGACCCGGCCGCGGTCCGCACGTGGTATGCCGCGCTGGTCGACTCGGTGTCGGCGGTGACGGCGGGACAGCCACCGACGGAGGCGGGCGCCGCGGCGTTCCGCGAACTGGGGGAGAGCGTCCTGCGCACCATCGCCGACCCGGCAGCGGACTCCCTGCTCACCGGCATCGACCTCGCACCGGACGAGGTCGTCGCGAACACGGCGGTGCTCATGTTCGGCGGCATCGACACCACCGAGAGCATGATCGCCAACCTGGTCCTGCACCTCCTCACACACGACGACGCGCTCACCGCCATCCGCGCCGACCGCACCCTGCTGCCGAACGCCATCGAGGAGTCCCTGCGCTACGAGCCGGCCGCGTCGGTGGTCGACCGCTACGCGACCCGCGACGTGACACTGGCAGGCGCCGACATCGCGAAGGGCGACCTGGTGCGCGTGTCGATCGCGGGCGCCAACCGCGACCCCGAGGTGTTCCCGGCCCCGGACGTGTTCGACATCCGCCGGGACAACGCTCGCGCCAACCTGGCGTTCGCACTGGGCCCGCACTTCTGCCTGGGCGCCCGCCTGGCACGCGCGGAGGCGGAGATCGCGATGACCGCGCTGCTGGACCGCCTGCCGCGGTTGCGCCTGGCGGAACCGACCGCACCGTCCGGGTTGGTGTTCCGCAAGCCGCCGACCCTCAAGGTGCGCTGGGACTGACGGCGTTCGGTGTGGTGGGGGAGCGTTGACGGTGTTGCTGCCAAGGTTGATGCTCGCGGGCGTCGACGCTGAGGGTGGGCACTGACGGCGGCTGCTGTTGGCGTGGTGGGAGCGTCGACGGTGCTCGATCGGCTGCCCGGGGTCGGTGTGGCGAGCGTCGGTTTCGGGAAGCTGTTGGCGTTCGGGGTGTGGTGGGGTTTTGATGGCGAGTCTGGCGGGACATCGCCGCCACGGACACGCCGGTCCGGTGGCGGTGACCTGCCGGGTGCTGGGCTTCTCCACGCAGGCGTTCCACCAGTGGGAAACGTGACCCAGTGTCCCGGGGTGTCGGGACGACGCGCACCTGACGAACGCCGCCGGGCCAGCCGGGCGTGACAACCTGGTCGACCGGAACCGCACCGCGTCGAAGGTCGAAGTGAGGTGTGATCGCCCTGTGAACGCCACGGTCGTGCACTCGGACAGGGACGGGTCGGCGCGTGTGGCGACAACGCTGCGATGGACCTGGATCGAGAAGACCTACCGCCGACGACGCCGACAGGGACGCCTCGGCCGACTCGCCCCGGTCGCCGTCCACACTGCCGCACACCACCACACCCCGACCGTCAACCACAGTCTGGGCAGTCCCCGGAGGCGCTGAGGGGTTGTTGGTGTGGCTGTCGGGGGTTGGGTCCGGTTGGGTTGTTCCCGGAAGTCGTCGGTGCTCGGGTGGGGGTTCGGTGTGGGGTGCGCTGGCGGTGTTGTTGGTTGGGTTGTCGGGTTGGTTCTGGGGGGGGGCGGTTGGGGTTGGTTTCGAAGCTGTCGGTGCTCGGGTGTGGTGAGCTGGTGATGGCTTTGATGCCGGGAGGCGCTGAAGGGTTGTTGGTTGGCTGCCGGGGGTTGGGTCCGGGTGGGGTTGGCTCCCGGAAGTCGTCGGTGCTCGGGTGGGGGTTCGGTGTGGGGCGCGCTGGCGGTGTTGTTGGTCCGGTCGCCAGGGTTGGGTGGGGGTGCCGGTGGGGTCTGGTTCCTGAGGCAGTCAGCGCTCGGGGTGTCGTGGGCCAGGGGTGGCTTGGCGCGGTGCTGGATCGCCTGACTGTTGCTCGGGCGGTGTGGGTGCTCGGGGTGTGGCGGGGCTGTTGCTGGGCGGCGGCGGCCGCCTGCGTACGCGGGGCACGTCAACGGGGCTCATGGGGTGTTCGGGGTGGCCGCGATGACGCAGACGACCGCCGGTGTGAGGGTCAGGTGCTCTGTGCGGAGGTCGGTGAAGCCGGACTCGGTGAGCAGGGTGCGCAGTTGTTCGCCTGCCGCGTCCGTGGTCACGCCCGGGCAGCGCGGTTGGGTGGCCAGTGCGATCCGGCCGCCCGGGCGCAGGCGCTCGCGCAGCTCGCGCAGTCGGTCGGCCGGTTCCGGCCAGAACCCGATCGAGTTCACGGCCAGGACGACGTCGAGCTTTTCCGCGAAGTCCGGCAACCGGGCCACGGACGTGCACGTGACCGTCACCCGCTCGCCGAGGCGTTTGCGGGCCCGGCGCACCATCAGGTCCGAGTGGTCGATGCCGTGGACGTGCCTGCTGCGCTGCGCCAGCTCGGCGAGGGCCACGCCCGGGCCGAAGCCGATCTCGAGCACCCGGTCGTCCGGGCCCACGTCCAGCAACGACACCACCCACCGGTTGCGCTGTCGGTTGGAGCCGCGGTGGGCCATGACCCACCCCGACACCCGGCCGCCGACACCCCTCGGCCGCCCGAACTGGCTGATCATCCACTGTTTGAACGTCATGGGCCCAGCCAACGACTTCAAGTACCCTTGACGTCAACATGCTGACCATCGGTGAACTCGCCAAGGCGACCGGTGTCGCGACCTCCGCGTTGCGGTACTGGGAGGAGCTCGGCGTCCTCCCCGCGCCCGAACGGGTGGCGGGCAGGCGGCGTTACCCGCCGTCGACGGTCGACCTCGTGGGGGAGGTCCTCCTGTTGCGGGACACGGGCTACACCCTCCGCGAGGTCAGGCAGGTCATGACCCGGCGCGGCTCGTGGCGCGAGCTGGCGGAGCGGAAACTCGCCGAGCTGGACGAGCGGATCGCGAAGGCCCAGGCGGCGCGCACCGCCATCGCCCACGGGCTGGCGTGCACGCACCCGGACGTCCGCGAGTGCCCCACGTTCATCCGCGGCCGCGCCAAACGCCTCGCCGGCGCCTCCCTGGAGGAGGCCCACGGACACTAGGGTAATGCGACGACCCTGGTGTTCTGGAACGACTCCTGCAGCCACCGCCCGTGCCGCTTCACCATCACGTTGGTGTTGCGTGACAACGAATCCGGCCTGCACTCCGTCGCGGGTGGCACGAGCTGGCACGAGGTCCGCACGATGACCGCGAGGTCCGGTCCGGCGAACCGGACGTGCTCGTCGAGCGTGCGCAGCCTGGTGTGGTCGATGTAGGTGTCGAAGTAGTACTGCATGCCCTCGGCGATGCCCTGTCGTGTGCGCAGGTGGTCGCCGTTGAACGTCACGACGTCCCCGTCCGGCGTGAACGTCGCGGCGAACGCGGCGCCGTCCTCCTCGTACCAGGCGTCGCTCTGCTGCTGGAGGATCCGTGCGAACGCGGCGCGCGGGTCCTCGCCCTTCGCCGCCGCGGGCGCGGCCGCCGTCGCGGTCGCCAACGCCACCGCCGCGAGTACCGTCAACCATCGCATGTCCTTGCCCCTTCCTGTGGTGTGCAAGGAAGTTACGGCGCCGGGGCATGCGTTGTCGTCCACCTGGGGTTGGAACTTGGCGCGCTCGGGGTACGACCTGGGTCAGCGATGCCAGAGGTACAGGGCCATCCCGCACAGTACGAGGGCCACCATGCTCGACACCGTGCGCACCGTGTTCCACCGCCGCCAGCGCGGGGCGAACTCGGCCCAGCCGAGCGACCCGGCCTCCAGCGCGTTGTTCATCGGCACGTTGACGCGCCCGGTGACGGCCAGGCAGCCGAGCAGGTAGACGGCGGCGGCCGCGAGGCACAGCAGCGCAGGCGTCGTCTCGTCGAGCCCCAGCAGCAGGAACCCGGTGGCGGCCGCGGTGAGCAGCGGCCCGGCGAACGTCGCGAGGAACCTCGGGTTGACGATCACGACGTTCAGGCCGCGCATGGCCGCGGCGGCCTGCTCGGCGTCGACGCGGTCGAGTCCGGGCACGACCGAGTTCGAGTACGCGAAGAAGACGCCGTGCACCGCGCCGAGCAGGACGAGGTTCACGAGCGCGACGACGAGGGTCAGTGCCACCATGGCCGGTCACGCTACGCGGTCGGATCCGCCTGGCGGTACCGGAATGGACGCGCGGGCAGGTTCCCTGGACGACCGGTGCTCACGCGGCGCGCATGGCCGCCAGGAACAGCACCTGCTGGTTGCCGTCGACCCACGTGATGTCCTGCTTGATCGCCCGGATGCGCCACCCGTCGCCGCTTCTGGTCAGGCGGAAACCGTACGTGCCCCCGACCGTCCACAGTGGAGATCCGTGCGGGTTGGTGAGCCGGTGCACGCCGACGACGTTCGCGGTGGCGGTCGCGGTGTCCCCGGCCACGTCGACGAGGACGTTCGTGATCAGGTGCTGGGTCGCCTCGAGACCGTCCATGGTGCGGCGCCAGGAACCCTGCTTGCCGGTGGCGAGCAGCTCGTCGACGCCCGCCTCCTGCGGTTCGCCGCCCCACAGCGCCGTGTAGTCGGTGTGGACGACGTCGGTGAAGAGCGCTTTCAGCCCGTCCCAGTCCCGCCGGTCGAGGCACCAGCCGAACCGGGTGACGACGTCGGTGACGGCGGCGCGGTCTGCGAGGTCCATGCCACCTAGGGTGGGGCACGGCGGTCGACAGTGGCTCGAAAGCAGGGAGAGGCATGTTCCCGGACTTGGTGACCGGCAACCACCGCGTGGCGCTGCGGTTCGGCGCGGACTCGCTCACCTACCACGAGCTGGCGCTGCTGGCGGCCGAGCTGGCGGACACGCTCCGCGGCGCGGACCGGGTGGCGGTGTGGGCGACGAACACCATGGACACGTGCGTCGCCGTGGTCGGGGCCCTGGTCGCGGGGGTGCCGGTGGTGCCGGTCAACCCGAAGGTGGGCGAGCGCGAACTGGCCCACATCGTCGCCGACAGCACCCCTGACCTGGTGCTGGCCGCCGACGTGGACCTCCCGGGCGGCCTGGCGGACCTGCCGAGGCGGGCGGTCCCCACGACCCCCGCCGACCGGGAGGTCACCCCGGCCGACCTGCCCCCGGAGGCCCCGGCGTTCATCGTCTACACGTCCGGCACGACCGGCCCGCCGAAGGGCGTGGTGCTGCCGCGCCGCGCGGTGACGTCCAACCTGGACGCGCTGGCCGAGGTGTGGGAGTGGACCGGCGACGACGTGCTGGTGCACGGGCTGCCGCTGTTCCACGTGCACGGCCTGATCGTCGGCGTGGTCGGCCCGCTGCGCCGCGGCGGCACCCTGCACCACCTGGGGCGGTTCTCGTCGAGCGCGGCGGGGGAGGCGCTGGCGGGCGAGGCGACGATGATGTTCGGCGTCCCGACCATGTACCACCGCCTCGCGCAGGACTGCGCGGCCGATCCCGCGCTGGCCAGGGCGATCGGCGGCGCCCGTCTGCTGGTCTCGGGCTCGGCGGCGCTGCCCGCCACCGACCACGAACGGCTCGCCGCGGCCACCGGGCAGCGGGTCGTCGAGCGCTACGGCATGACGGAGACCCTCATGAACTGCAGCGTCCGCGCGTCGGGCGACCGCAGGCCGGGGGCCGTCGGCCTGCCGCTGCCCGGGGTGGACCTGCGCCTGGTGGACGACCACGGCGACGAGCTGGCCGTGCGGGACGGCGAGACCGTCGGCGAGATCGAGGTCAGGGGCGACAACCTGTTCCTCGGCTACCTGAACCGCCCCGACGCGACCGAGGCCGTGATGCACGACGGCTGGTTCCGCACCGGCGACATGGCGGTCCGCGACCCGGACGGGTACGTGCGGATCGTCGGCCGCCGCGCCACCGACCTCATCAAGAGCGGCGGCTACAAGATCGGCGCGGGCGAGATCGAGAACGCGCTGCTGGACCACCCGGCGGTGGCCGAGGTCGCCGTGACCGGCGAACCGGACGACGACCTGGGCGAACGGATCGTCGCGTGGGTGGTGCCGAACGGGGCGGCGCCGGACCCGGCGGAACTGGCCGACCACGTGGCTCGCCTGCTCGCCCCGCACAAACGCCCGAGGGTGGTCCGCTATCGGGAGTCCCTGCCCCGCAACGAGATGGGCAAGATCGTCAAACGGGCGCTGACCCCGTGACCGCCTGCCGGCGGTTGCCACGCGCCGGAGAGCTGGGCAGACTCTCTGTTCCCGGCACAGCCGACGGAACGGAGTCACTGTGAGCGAGCCCAGCGGCGCCCGCGGGTGGTTGACCGTCCTCTTCGGACTCCTGTTCGTCGTGGCGGCCGGCGCGTGGGCCATCACCGGCGGGCGCGTGTTCGTCTTCGCGACCGTGGCGGCGGGCGTGGTGCTCGTCGTGGTGGCGGTGGTGAGCGCGATCGTCGAGCACCAGCCCGGGCTCGTCCTGGTCTCCGCCGCGTACGCGGGTGTGGGTGCCCTGCTCACCGCGGTCGTGTTCGGCTTCGCCTACCTCGACGCCTCGTGGACGTACGTGCGCGGCGCCCACACCGAGGCGCGGGTCGTGAGCTGCGAGGACGACGACTGCGAGTCCCGGTGGGACGGCCGGTCGGGCGAGGTGGAGCTGGCCTTCGACGACGAGCCGGGCGACACGATCCCGGTCCGCGCCCTCGGCGACGACGCCGTGCGCGAGGGCGGGCTCGCGGTGCTGGTGGTGGCGAGCAGCGGCGTCGCGCTCGTGTCACCGCTGCTGGTCATCGGGACCGTGCTGTTCGCGCGGCGTCACGCCACGGCACGCCACCAGCCGTCCGGCGACGGCACCTCGTCGACGTCCAGCGCCTGACCGGGCCTCGGGATCGCGACCCGCAGGTCGTCGGCCGCCGTGAGCAGCCGCTCGACCGGCTCGGACCACGAGTGCATGGCGAGGTTGAACGTCGCCCAGTGCACCGGCACGAGCAACTCTCCGCGCACGGCCCGGTGAGTCTCCACTCCCTCTTCCGGTGTCATGTGGATGTCCGGCCAGTACGGCGAGTAGGCGCCGATCTGGATGAACGTGACATCGAACGGGCCATATTCGTCACCGATCCGGCGATATCCGTCGAAGTACCCGGAGTCGCCGGTGTAGAAGACGCTCCGGTCGCGGCCCTTGAGCACCCAGGACGCCCAGAGCGTGCCGTTGCCCCCGGGGCGGAGCCTGCCGGAGAAGTGCTGCGCGGCGGTGGCGACGACCTCGACGTGGTCGAGCGCGGTCCGCTCGTCCCAGTCCAGCTCGACGATGTTCGCCGGGGCGACGCGCCAGCGCTCGAGGTGCGCGCCGACGCCGAGCGGGACGACGAACCGCAGCGACGGCTGCCGGGCGGCGAGCCGCCGGATCGTCATCATGTCGAGGTGGTCGTAGTGGTCGTGCGAGATCACGACCGCGTCCAGCTCCGGCAGCTCGTCGAGCGCCCACGGCACCGGGTGCAGGCGCTTGGGGCCGAGCAGCGTCGACGGCGACACCCGGTCGCTCCAGACCGGGTCGAACAGGACGCGCTTGCCCTCGATCTCGACCAGCACGGTGGCGTGCCCGAGCCAGGAGACGCGCAGGCCGTCCACGCCGGTGAAGTCGGGTGCGCTCTCGAGCGGCACGGGCCGGCGGGGGCGGCGCACCTCCTTGCCGAGCACGAGGTCGCGCATGGCCCCGGACGGCGGCGGCCCCGCCACCGCGGTCTCGACGTCGTTGTGGAACCTGCCGTCGCGGAAGTGCGGCGAGCGCCGCATGCGGTCCAGGCGCGCTCCCTGAGGACGGCCGCCGATCGCGGCGGGCACCTGCCAGCCGGCGCCGACCAGCGCGCCGACCGGCACCAACAGCGCCGATCGGCGCACGAGGTCTCTGATCACGCTTTCATACTGCCCGTGATTTGCTGAGAGTGTGATCTCAGCGTTTCAGGAACAGCGGACGCTCACCGGGGAGCGGGTGACGCTCGTCCCGCTGGGCCCGGAGCACCTCGATGGCGAGTGGGCGGTGCTGCACGACGCGGAGTCCCGGCGGCTGACCGGCACCCACGCGACGTTCACGCGGGCGCAGATCCGGTCGTGGCTCGAGCAGGTGCGGCAGGCGGACGACCGCGCCGACTGGGCGGTCCTGCACGGCGGCGCGTTCGTCGGCGAGGTGGTGCTGAACGACCTCGACGAGGACAACCGCTCGGTGAACTTCCGGATCGTCCTGGCGTCGCACGCGTTCGGGAAGGGCATCGGCACGGAGGCGACGCGGCTCGCGGTCCGGTACGCGTTCGAGGACGCGGGCCTGCACCGGGTCCACCTGGAGGTGTTCGCGCACAACCCGCGTGCCCGCCACGTCTACGAGAAGTGCGGCTTCCGCGTGGAGGGCGAACACCGCGACGCCCTGTGGTGGGACGGCAGGTGGCACAACACGTACACGATGGCCGTCCTGGCGACGGACGGGTGAGCCGGGACGGGCCCGGCTCACCCGTGGCGCTAGTTGGCCTCGCCGGTCAGCGCGAACGACCGCAGCCGCTGCGTCGCGCCCACGGTGCCCACCACGATGAAGATCACCGACATGATCAGGGCCGTCGTCACGGACACCGAGGCGTCGATGAGCCGCGTGTTCCCGATCGAGTCCGCGATGGCTGTCGCGTGCTGGCGGACGCTGAAGACCCGGGCCCCGCTGACGTAGCTGACCAGGATGTTCTCCCACAGCACGATGTACACGAGGCCGACCGCGACCGGCCGCTTCGTCATCACCGACAGCGCGAGGAACAACGCGCTGTAGGCGAGCCCGCCGATCGCGGCGCCGATCACCAGCCCGACGGCCAGCTTGCCGGAGCCCGCGATCAGCGCGGCCGCGGCCAGCGGCACGCCCGTGGCGACGGTGGTCACGAGCCACGCCACGGCCAGCTTGGACAGCACGATCTCGCTGCGCGGCAACGGTTTCGTGAGCACGTGCGTGATCGTGCCGTCGTCGATCTCCAGGCCCAGCGCGCTGCTGCCGACGATCAACGCCGTCAGCGGCAGGATCACGCTGATGCCCAGCGACGAGAACACCACCGGGCCCCACTCGGCCTCGCTCTCGCCGGACGTGACACCCAGCAGCGTGAGGCCGATGAGGATCACCGGCATCGGGAGGAGCATCAGCACGCGCTTGCGGCCCAGCATGGCCCGCGCGGTGAGACTCATGATCGTCAGGTTCATGTCGCCACCAGGTAGGAGAAGACCTTCTCGAGGGACTCGTCCGAGGGGATGAGCTGCGTGATGCGGATCTTGTGCTCGCGGGCCAGCTTGGCGAGCGCACGGGTGAACGTGCCGTAGTCGTTGGCCTGCACCAGCACCCCGGCCGGCTCCAGGCTCACGCCGGACACCGACTCCAGTCCCATCAGGACGGTCGCCAGCAGCCGGTCGTCGGACGAGGTGACCGTGAACTGGTGCGGCCGGTTGGTCATCAGGCGGCGGATGTGCCGGTAGTCGCCGGACGCGGCGAGCCGCCCGGCGACGATGACCTGGACCGTGCCGGACAGCTGCTCGACCTCTTCGAGGATGTGCGAGCTGAACAGGATGGTCCTGCCCTCGTCCGCCATGCGGTTCAGCAGCTCCATCATGTGGAGCCGCTGACGCGGGTCCATGCCGTTGAACGGCTCGTCCAGCAACAGGACGCCGGGGTCGTGCACCAGCGCCGCCGCGACCCGGCTGCGCTGCCGCATGCCCTTCGAGTACGTCGAGATGCGGCGGTCCTGCGCGTCCTCCAGCTCGACGATGGCGAGCGCGCGCCGAGCCGCCTCCGCCGGGTCCGGCAGCTTGTGCAGCTTCGCGCTGGCCAGCACGAACTCCCACGCCGTGAGGAAGCCCGGCACGCTCTCCCGTTCGGTGACGAGGCCGAGCGTCCGGTACATCTCGGGGTTGCGCCACGCGGGCTGGCCGCCGACCGTGACGTCGCCCTGCGACGGGGCCATCAGCCCGGCCATGAGGTGCAGGACCGTGGTCTTGCCCGCGCCGTTCGGGCCGAGCAGGCCGGTGAGGCCGGGGCCGATGGTGAGCGTGACGTCGTTGACCGCGACGACGTTGCCGTACCAGCGGGAGACGCCGTTGAGTTCGATGTCCGTCACGACTTCACCTTCTTGTAGCGCAGCACCAGCAGGAACGTGCCCAGCGCGGTCAGTGCCGCGGTGACCAGGGCGTACACGGCGCCGTAGTCACCGGTCTGGACGATGCCGATGCCCGGGCCGAACAGCCACTGGTCGACGCCGTTGAGCAGGCTCGAAGGGTCGAGCAGGCCGCCGAGGTACTCCAGCGCGCCGTTGCCGAACGCCCGCAGCGCGCCCGAGATCGGGGCCGTGAGCAGGAACAACGCGATGATCATGCCGGAGGCGAACACGCGGCGGCCGGTCAGCGACGCGAGCGGCAGGCCGAGCGCGGACAGCAGCGCGGCGTGGATCGCGGCGGCGATCAGGCCCTGTGCGAAACCGCCCAGCTCGTCGAAGACGCCGCCGATGCCCGCGTCGGTGTTGAACGCCATGCCCAGGAACATGATCAGCATCGGGATGGCGAACAGCAGGAACGTGGCCGTCGCCAGCGACGCGAGCTTCGTCAGCGCGTAGTCGCTCTTGCGCAGCGGGCGGGAGAGGTAGAGCTGCAGCAGGTTGCTGCGCAGGTCCACCGACACCAGCTCGGGCGCGACGACCGCGACGAACACCGTGGCGGCGTAGGTGAACGTGGACGCGATGCCCACGTAGTCGATCACCTGCGTGGGCAGCTGGGTGTTGACCACGACCAGGATCAGCGACGCCAGGCTCGCGAACGCCAGGACCGCCATCGGCAGGACCTTCGCCCACGGGCTGCGGCCGAGGCCGTAGGCGGAGCGGACGCCGTGGACGTACAGCGACCGCGCCGCGTAGCCGCGGCCCAGCCGAGGGCCTTCGTAGCGCTGGTAGCCGATGTCGTGGATGACGCCGGTGTCAGGCACTGGCCACCTCCCGGAACAGGTCGGCCACCTGGTGGCGCTGACGTTCGATGCGGTGCAGGGGCAGGTCGAGGTCGGCGACCGCGTCGCGGATGCGGTCGTACACCTCGTCGTCGGAGAACCGGACGTACAGGACGCGGTTGTCCGTGCGGACCTCCATGCCCTGGCTCACGAGCAGCCGCGCGAGCGCGTCCGCGTCCTCGTCGACCTCGACCATCAGCAGGTCGCGGGCCTGCGTCATCGAGTCGAGGGTGGCGGAGCGGAGCAGCCGGCCCGCGTCGATCGCGACGAGCGACGTGCAGATGCGTTCGATCTCGCCGAGCAGGTGCGAGCAGACGACGACGGAGATGCCGAAGTCGGTGCCGATGCGGTGGACGAGGTCGAGCATCGCGCGGCGGCCAGCGGGGTCGAGGCCGTTGGTCGGTTCGTCGAGCAGCAGCAGCTCCGGGTCGTGCACGAGGGCCTGCGCGAGCTTGACGCGCTGCTTCATGCCGGTGGAGTAGCCGCCGATGCGGCGGTAGCGCTCCTCGTACAGGCCGACGTGGCGCAGGGTCTCGGAGGCTCTTTCGCGGGCCATCGCCTTGGGCAGGCCGCTGACGCGCGCCATGTGCGTGACGAACTCGGCCGCGATCATGTCGGGTGGCAGGCAGTCGTGTTCGGGCATGTAGCCCACGCGGGCGCGGACCCGGTCGCCGTCGGCGACCGGGTCGAGGCCGAGCACGCGGATCTGCCCGGCGGTCGGTTCGAGAAGCCCCAGTGCGAGCTTGATGAGGGTGCTCTTGCCCGCGCCGTTGACCCCGACCAGGCCCACGACCCCGGGCTCGATCGCGACGGTGAGATCCGCGAGCGCGGTCACCTTGTTGTCGTAGCGCTTCTGCAGCGCGCTGGTCTCGATGAGTGGCACGCGCTCAACGTATTGCCCCGGCCCCACTCAGGGCATCCGGTCGAAACCCTGACCCAACCCTGAGGTTCCCCGGAACCCCGCGAGTCCCCCGCCCAGAACCCGCGAGTCTCCCGTTCCGGACGCGCGAGTCTCCCGTTCGCGACTCGCGAGTCTCCCGTTCGGGACCCGCGAGTCTCCGAGCGTGGGGACCCCGCGTGTGGAGTTTCCCGAGTAGGCAACGTCGTGGGTGGCCCGATCTTTGCGGCGATTCCCACCGGCACGTTCGTGCCGTCCACGATCACCATCCGCCCGGCGGACCCGACCGCAACGCCACCAGCGTCAGCGCCACCCGCCGACGCAACCCCAACACGGGCGGCCGCCCCCGCTTCGCGGGGACCCGTGACCTGCTGGATCCGGGCGACCAGTTCCGGAATCCTCTCCCCATCGGAAGTCGCGAGTCTTCCGTTCCGGGCCGGTGAACTGGCGGTTCGGCTCGAACGGCGACAGCGCCGAACCGCCGACTCGCGGGTCGTGAACGGGGGACTCGCGGGTCTTGAACGGGGGACTCGCGGGTCTTGAGAGGGGGACTCGCGGGGTTACAGGGTGGCTAGGCGGGGGACCAGTGGAGCTACCACTTCGTCCACGTATTTGGCTGGGGTGTCGCCCGGGGGCATGACGATCATGGTTTCTATGCCCAGTTTGGCGTAGGTGGCCGCGTCGTCGACGAAGGTGTCGGTGATCGGGCCGTAGAGGTTGGCCGTCTTCTCGATCGAGTCGTAGTCGCGGCCCACGTCGTCGCAGTGGCGGCGCAGCACGTCCAGCTTGTGGGCGACGTCCTCCGGGGACGGGGTGAAGAGGTTGCACGCGTCCGCGTACTGCGCCACGAGCCGCAGGGTCTTCTTCTCACCGCCGCCGCCGATCAGGATCGGGGGCTTGGAGATCGGCGCCGGGTGGCACAGGGTCTCCGCCAGCTGGTAGTGCTTGCCCTCGAACGGGCCGTCGTTGTCCTGGTCCCACATCTGGCGGCAGATCCGCAGCGTCTCCTCCAGGCGCTCGAACCGCTCCGCCGTCGACGGGAACGGCACGCCGAGGCCGCGGTGCTCGCGCTCGTACCACGCGGCGCCGATGCCCAGCTCGGCCCGGCCGCCGGACAGCACGTCCAACGTGGACACGATCTTCGCGAGCAGGCCCGGGTGGCGGTAGGTCACGCCGGTGACCAGCAACCCGAGGCGGACGGTCGACGTGTGCGCGGCCAGGAAGCCGAGCGTGGTGTAGCCCTCCAGCATGGGGTCGGTGGCGGGCAGGACCTGTTCCATCTGGAAGTAGTGGTCCATCACCGACAGGTGGGTGACCCCCGCTTCCTCGACGGCGTGTGCGAGGCGGACCAGCTCCGGCGCGATGCCGGCGGCCCCGTCGGGAACGGTGAACGCGATCTGGTGCACTCCGAGCTTCACGACAGCCAACGTACGACCTGGAGCGCGCTCCAGCGCAAGCTCAGAGCCGGATCGACGTCACCGCCTCGACCGTCCACGGTCCGGTGGTGATCAGCACCAGGTGGTCGACGCCCAGCGCGGACAGCTCGGCGACGCGGTCGGGCAGCGTGGCCGGGTCGAACCGGCTCGCCACCGTCTTCTCGACGGCCTCGAACGGGCGGCCCTCCTCGGCGCAGTGCGCGGCGAGCACCGCGAGCTTGTGCCGGAGCGTGGCGCCGCCGTCGGGGATGTCGGGCAGGTTGCAGGCGTCGCCGTAGCGGGCCACGTACCGCAGCGTCTTCTTCTCACCCGAGCCGCCGATGAGGATCGGTGGGCGTTTCGCCGCGTTCGGGATGTTCAGCGGGCGGGTCAGCCGGTAGTGCCGCCCCTCGAACGGCGACTCGTCGCCCGCCCACATCCGGTGCGCCAGCCGCAGGATCTCCTCCAGGCGCTCGAACCGCTCGGCGACCGGCGGCATGGGCAGGCCCATCATCGACGCCTCCGCCTCGTGGTAGCCGCTGCCGATGCCGAGCCACGCGCGGCCGCCGGACAGCACGTCGAGCGTGGTGACCGCCTTGATCAGCAGCGCGGGCGGCCGGTACGGGGCGCCGGTCACCATCGTGCCGAGCCGGACCCGGGCGGTCCGCGCCGCCAGGAAACCGAGCGTCGTGTACGCCTCGAGCACCGGCTCCTCGACCGACGCGAACGGGTCGGCCTGGATCAGGTGGTCGGGCACCCACACGGTGTCGACGCCCGCGTCCTCGGCGGCCTGGACCACCGGGAGCAGCCCGGCCACACCGTCGGGCCACGAGAAGTTCGTCAGGTTCAGGCTGATGCGCATGGCCGCCAGCATGCGCGTGCCGCGCCGCCCGCCGCGTCGGCCCGCGGGCGGCTCCCCGGCTACGTCCTGGGCGGTATCACGCCCGGTCGACCGGGATGTGCGCGCCGCTGACCGTGCTCGACGCGTCGCCCGCCAGGAACAGGATCGTCCTCGCGATGTCCGCGGGGTCCACCCAGTTCTTGCGGCTGCCGGGCATCGACTCGCGGTTCGCCGGCGTGTCGATCACGCCGGGCAGGACGGCGTTCACGCGGATGCCGTCCGCGCGGTACTCGGCGTCCAGGGCGTCGACCAGGGCGAGCACCGCCGCCTTCGACGTCACGTAGCCCGCCGCGCCCGCGAACGGGTTGAGCGCGGCCTTCGACGACACGCACACGATCGAGCCACCACCCGCCTCGATCAACCTCGGGATCGCCGCCGCGCACACGAGGTACGTCGGGCGCAGGTTCGTGCGGAACTGCGCCTCGAACTCCTCGACCGGCGTCTCGTGCACGCGGCCGCCCATCGCGAACCCGCCCGCCAGGTGGACGACCGCGCGCAGCGGGCCCTCCGCCGCCGCCACCTCGACGGCCGCCGCCACCTGGGCCGGGTCCGTCAGGTCCGCCCGCACGCCCACGACACCCGACGGCGGGGTCGACCGGTACGGCACGACCACCCGCCAGCCGGCCTCCGCGAACGCGGTGGTCACGGCCGTGCCGAGGCCGCCGGTACCACCGGTGACCAGCACCGACTCGGTCATGTTCACTCCTCGACCAGCTTGTTCCGCAGCTTCTCCGCGTCCACCCTGTCGAACCCGTGCGCGGCGAGCCACCCGAGCGGGCCGCCGTGGTCCTCGTCGAGGCGGGCCAGGAAGCGGCGCATGATGTCCGGGCGCGGGTCGTGCTCGTGGGCGGGCACGTTGTCGATGTCGCGCGCGTAGGTGGGGGAGGACCGCAGCCGGTCGAGGATCAGCTCGATGCGCTCGCCGGTCGCCTCGTAGTCCGCCACGATCTCCGCGCGCGGCACGCCGGCGACCGACAGCGCCATCGCGATCACCACCCCGGTCCGGTCCTTGCCTGCCGCGCAGTGCACGAGCGCCGCGCCGGGGGCGTTCGTGATCGCCCGCAACGCGCCGACCACGCTGTCCGGGCGGTCCTCCAGGTAGCCGAAGTAGAACGCGTCGGCCACGTTCTCCGGGTCGCGCTGGAGCGCGCGTTCCCGGTTCAGCGCGAGCGCGTCCTTCGCCACGTCGGTCATCTCGCCGAACTCCGGCAGCAGCGACAGGTGCAGGTGCTCGACCGAGGACACCGCTGTCAGCGGCCCGGGGCCCTCCGACTGCACCTCCCCGGTGCTGCGGAGGTCGACGACGGTGGTGACCCCGACCTCGTCGACGAGACGGGTCACGTCCGCGGGCGAGAGGTCCTGCAGGTTGTCCGACCGGACGAGCCGTCCGGTGCGGAGGCGGTGCCCGCCTTCGGTGGGCAGCCCACCGAGGTCGCGGACGTTCACGGCGTTCTCGAGTTCGATCCAGCGCACCCCGTCATCTCATCATTGCCGCCTCACTCGACCGTGTGAGAGGTTGACCACCGTGACGATCGTGAGGACTGCTAACGAGGGCACTGCTCGTCGCGTCCTCATGATCGCGGGGTTCCTGCTGCTCGCCGCGAACCTGCGGGCCGCCCTGACCTCGGTCGGGCCGGTGCTGGAGACCATCCGCGCGGACATCGGGCTCACGGCGGGCGAGGCCGGCTTCATCGGCACGCTGCCGCTCCTCACGTTCGCCGTGGTGTCGCCGCAGGTCCCCCGGCTCGCCAGGCGCCTGGGCACCGACCGGCTCCTGTGGCTGGCGCTCGCCCTGCTCGCGGCCGGGATCGTGCTGCGGTCGCTGCCGGTCAGCGGGCTGCTGTGGGTGGGCACGGTCCTGCTCGGCGCCGCGATCGCGGCGGGCAACGTGCTGATGCCGAGCCTGATCAAACGCGACTTCCCGGACCACGTGAGCGCGGTCACCGGCGTGTACACGGCCGTGATCGGCATCGTCGCGTCCACCGCCGCCGGGGTGGCCGTGCCGATGGCGGACGCGCTGCCCGGCGGGTGGCGGACCGCGCTCGGCGTGTGGGCGGGGTTCGTGCTGATCGCCCTGGCGGTGTGGACGCCGCGGCTGTCGCGGCGCAACCAGGTGGTGCCCGAGGTCAGCAAGGGCGCGACGCCGTGGCGGTCGCTGCTCGCCTGGGAGTGCGCGGTGTTCATGGCGCTGTCGGCGACCGGCTTCTACACCGTGCTGTCCTGGTACCCGTCCATTCTGGTCAGCTACGGCACCACCCCGGCCACCGCGGGCTGGCTGCTGTTCGCGTACCAGATCATCGGCGTGCTCATGAGCGTCGTCGTGCCGCTGCTGCTCGTCCGGTTGCGGGACCAGCGGGCGGTCGCGTGCACGTCGTCGCTGCTCGCCATGGCCGGCTACCTCGGGCTGCTGGTCGCGCCGGACCTCGCCCTGGTGTGGGTGCTGGTCACCGGGATCGGCGCGGGCGCGTTGTTCTTCCTGGCGCTCGCGTTCTTCAGCCTGCGGGCCGCGGACCCGCGTTCGTCCGCCGCGCTGTCCGGTATGGGACAGTCGATCGGCTACCTCGTCGCGGCGGTCGGGCCGACGTTGTTCGGTGCGCTGCACGACGCGACCGGTGGCTGGCGGGTGCCGCTGTCGGTGCTCGTCGGCGTCGCCGCGGCGCACGCGCTGATCGGGTTGCGCGCGGGCCGGGACGCGCACGTCGAGGTGTGAAGGGGAGGAACGGATGCGCCTGCTGGTGATCGGTGGCTGTGGTCTGGTCGGCTCGCTGGTGGTGCCGGTGCTGGCACGCACGCACGAGGTCCGCGTGCTGGACCTGAAGGCGCCACGCACGCCGGTGTCCGGAGTGGACTACCACACCGGTGAGCTGCACGACGTGGACCTCGTCGCGTCCCTGTCGTCCGAAGTGGACTCGCTGGTGTTCATGGCGATGGGCCCGCTGGCGGGCTGGGGGAGCCCGGAGAACGCGCGGCAGCACTTCGACGTCGCCGTGTCCGGGCTGTACCTCGCGCTCACCGGCGCCGCGAAGGCGGGGGTCCGGCACGTGGTCTACACGAGCAGCATGTCGGTGTACCCGTACGAGGAACTGACCGGCATGATCACGTTCCCCGACGAGTCGGTGCCGCCGTCCGCCACCGACTTCTACGGGCTCGCGAAGCGCCTCGGCGAGGAGGTGTGCCGCACGGCGACCGACCGGTGGGACGGCATGGACGCCATCTGTCTGCGCCTGTGCTTCCCCGCGGCGGACGACGAGTGGCCGCGTGGGGACACCCCCATGAAGCGGGCGATCAGCACGTCCGGCCGGGACGTGGCGGCCGCGATCGAGGCGGCCCTGCACCGCCGCGGCCACGGTTTCGACGTGTACGCGATCAGCGGTGACGCCACCGGCAAGACCATGAGCATCGAGAAGGCCCGCCGCGAACTCGGCTGGACGCCGCGGGACGTGACGTGATCCCGGGCCTGGTGTCGGTGACGTTCCGGCAGCTGACGCCTGCGGAGGTCATCGCGCTCGCGGCCGGGGCGGGCCTGGCGGCGATCGAGTGGGGCGGCGACGTGCACGTCCCCGTCGGCGACCTCCGCACCGCGCGCGAGGTCGCGGCCCGCGGCGCCGACCACGGCCTCGCGGTCGAGGCGTACGGCTCCTACTACCGCGCGGACGGCGACTTCGGTCCCGTGCTCGAGACCGCGCTCGCCCTCGGCGCGCCGCGGATCCGCGTGTGGGCGGGCGCGCAGGGCTCGGCGGAGGAACCCGACCGGGCGGCGGTGGTCGAGGAACTGCGGAAGGCCGCGGCGCTGGCGAACGGCGAAGGCGTGGAGATCGCGGTGGAGTACCACGCGAACACGCTCACCGACACGCTCGAGTCGGCGCTGGACCTGTTCGCCGCGGTACCGGCGCTGAGACCGTACTGGCAGCCGCCGATCGGCTCGACCGTCGAGGACGCGCTGGCCGCCGTGCCCGCGCTGGACCCGGTCGCGGTGCACGTGTTCAGCTGGGCCGACGACGGCACCCGCCTCCCGCTCGCCGCACGCGAGTCCCTGTGGCGCCCGGTGTTCGCGGCCCTCCCCGCCGACCGGCACGCACTCCTGGAGTTCGTCCGCGACGACTCACCGGAGTCGTTCCACGCAGACGCCACGACCCTGCACACGTGGCTGACCCCCCGATAACCCCCGCCAGGACACCGCGAGTCGCGCTCGCACGCACACCGAGTTGTCGATTTCGTGCAGGTGTGGGTGCACGAAACTGACAACTCGGTATGCGCGAGAGCGCGACTCGCGGTGTTCGGGGCCAGGATGGGGGGATGACTCCTGAGGAGCTTCGGGGTGCTGGGGTGGTGCTCGTCGAGTTGTCGTTCGTGGACAACGCCGGGATCACGCGTGTGAAGACCGTGCCGCTGGACCGGTTGCCGGTCGCGGTGGGGGCATCGCCGTGTTTCGAGGCGTTCGGGTCGGACGACGTCATGGTCGCCGGGCGCTACCTCGGCGGGCCGGACGGTGACCTGCGGCTGGCGCCGGACATGTCACGGCTCGTCGCGTTGTCGGCGCAGCCGGGGTGGGGCTGGGCGCCCGCGGACAAGTACCTCCAGGACGGCACCCGGTTCGTGGCGTGCCAGCGGGCCTTCGCCGCGCGGCAGGTGGACGCGCTCGCGGCGCACGGCCTGCGCGTGCTCGCCGCGTTCGAGCACGAGTGGATCCTCGGCCGCGCCGGCGCCGACGGGTTCGTGCCCGCCTTCGACGGCCCCGCCTACGGACAGATCCGGCTCGAACAGGTCGCGGCCTACGCGGCCGAGCTCGTCGCGGACCTGACCGCGCAGGGGCTCGCCGTGGAACAGTTCCACCCGGAGTACGCGGTGGCGCAGCTGGAGATCTCCACCGCGCCCGCCGATCCGGTCGCCGCCGCCGACGACGCCGTGCTGACCCGGCACACCATCCGCTCCCGCAGCCGCACGCACGGCTGGCGCGCCACGTTCTCGCCGTCGGTCGACCCGGACGGGGCCGGGTCGGGCGCACACCTGCACCTGTCCGTGCACGACGCGGCCGGGTCGCTGATGTCGGGTGGCGACGGCCCGTTCGGGTTGCGTGCCGATGGCGAGGCGTTCCTCGCCGGTGTGCTGCGGGAGTTGCCCGCGCTGGTGGCGATCGGGTGCGGGCATCCCGTGTCGTTCCTGCGGCTGCAGCCGTCGCGGTGGGCCGGGATCTGGCAGGCGTGGGGCCACGAAACCCGCGAGACCGCGCTGCGGTTGATCACCGGGCCGTCGGCCAACGCCGAGGTCAAGTGCTTCGACGCGACCGCGAACCCGTACCTGCTGATCGGTGCCGTGCTGGCGGCCGGGCTCGCGGGCGTGACCGGTCGGCTGCGGCTGCCACCGCCGGTCACCGGCGACCCGGCGACCGGCGACGGATCCGTGCCGCGGCTGCCGACGTCGGCCTCGGCGGCGGCCGCCGCGCTGGCGTCGTCGGCCGTGCTCGCGGCGGCGCTCGGACCGGAACTGCACGACGCGATCACGACCGTGCGGCGCGCGGAGGCGGAGCGCTGTTCGGGCCTCGACGCGGGGGCGCTAACCTCAGCCGTTCTCTGGCGCTGGTGAGCCGATTCCGCGGAGGTGAACGTTGGGCGTCGCCGATGTCGTGTCGTTGGTCGACCAGCACTGTCACGGAGTGGCGACGGGGGAGGTGGATCCCCGGGAATGGTTGTCCGAGGCCAAAAGCGCCCGGCGGCACCCGTTCCGGTCGCTGCTGGGGTTGTCGGTGCGGCGCTGGTGCGCGCCCGTGCTGGGGATGCCCGCGCTCGCGCCCGCCGAGGAGTACCTGTGGCGGCGCGCGGAACTCGGCTGGCACGAGGTGTCGAAGCAACTGCTCACCGCGGCCGGGGTGCGGCACTGGTTCGTCGACACCGGTTACGTGCCGGGGCCGGTGACCTCACCGGCCGGGCTGGCGGAGCTGGGCGGCGGTACCGGCCACGAGGTGGTGCGGATCGAGGCCGTCGCCGAGGCCGTGCAGAAGACCGCGACCTCGCCCGACGCCTTGCTGGACAAGATCAAAGCCGCGCTGTACGTCGCGCCGGCGATCGCGTTCAAGTCGATCGTCGCGTACCGGTGGGGGCTGGCGTTGCCCGCCGCGCAGCCAGCGCGTGCCGAGGCGGTGCGGGCCGCCACGTCCTGGTTGCGTGCCAAGGACGCCCCGCTCACCGATCCCGTGCTGCTCGCGTGGGTGGTGCACGAGGCAGCCCGCGTCGGCGCCGAGCGCGGGCTGCCACTGCAGATCCACACCGGGTTCGGGGACCCGGATCTGCGGTTGTCGATGTCGGATCCCGACCTGCTGACGGACTTCCTGCGGGTCGCGCCGTGCCAGGTCGTGCTGCTGCACTGCTATCCGTTCCACCGCAACGCCGCGTACCTGGCGCACGTGTTCGACAACGTGCACGTCGACCTCGGGCTGACCATTCCCTTCGTGGGCGTCCGGTCGGCCGCCGTGCTCGCCGAGGTGCTGGAGGTGGCGCCGTTCGACTCGGTGCTGTACTCGTCGGACGGGAACGTGCTGCCCGAACTGCACTACCTGGGCGCGGTGCTGTGGCGGCGCGCGGTGAACACGTTGACCGACACGTGGCTCGCCGAGGACGCGCTGACCACCGCGGACGCCGAGCGCCTCGCACTCGGCATCCTCGGCGGCAACGCGTTGCGCCTGCACCGGGTCACGGGCTGACCGGCGTCACCCCGCGGCTGCCCGGGGGCGGCTCGGCTTCGCCGCCGGGGCCGGGACGGTCGCGAACGCGACCGCGCGGTTGATCGTCTCCTGGTCGCGGAGCAGACGCCAGTGGCCGAGGTCCTTGACGGTCACCAGTTCCGACTCCGGCCACACCTCGGCGATCGCGACGCTGTCGGCGTAGCGGGTCTCGCGGTCGGCCGGGTCGTGCACGGTCAGCAGCGGCGGCGGTGCGATGCGGGTGACCTGCGTCGGCATGTCGAAGTCGTCCCACGGCGTGTTCACCCGGGCGGCGACCCGGTCCATCATGCGGGTGCGGATGCGTTCGCCGAAGCCGAGCGTCGCCGCGAAGACCGTGGTGTACGGCGTCGGCTGGGTCATCGGCGCCAGGAACACCAGCCGGGACGGGCGCACGCCGTCGCGCAGCGCGTAGAACACCGACGCGCAGCCGAGCGAGTGCGCGATCACCGCGTGCGGCTGCCCCTGTGCCTTCACCACGGCCGTGAACGCACTCGCCATCTCCGGGATCGTGAAGTGGCGGGGGCTCACGAACCCGGGGTCCGACGCACCGTGCGACAGCGCGTCGAACGTGACGACCCGGTGCCCGGCCGCGAGCAGCGGCGCCACGAACGGGTGCAGCTGCGTGGCGACGCCACCTCGGCCGTGGACCAGGTACACCACCGGGCCGCTGCCCCACGCCGTGCCCACGACCGTGCGGTCCGCCACCGTGACCGTGAAGGTCTCGCCGCGGGGGAGCACACCGGGTCTGCTCTTGCCGCGGTAGGGCGGCACCGACAGCCACAGCCGTTCGGCCCAGCGGGCGCCGAGGTCGGGGGCCACGCGTTCCAGCGTGCCGAAGGCGGTACGGACAGCCACCATTTTAAGACGAACGATCGTGCTTTTTTGAAGCGACACGTCTGCGTCCTTTCAGAAGGGGAGAAGTCAGGCCCGCGCCCGGTCCAGGAGGGCCTCGAACGCGGTGCGGGCCCGGGACTGCGCGTGCGGGTCGCCGAGCAGCCTGCCGGACATGTGGCACGACAGCATCACGCCGTCGACCTCGAACGCGAACTGCTCCGGGTCGGCGCCGGGCAGGAAGTGGCCCTCGGACAGGCCGGTGCGGAAGACCTCCGCGAGCGAGTCCAGCCAGTCCTGCTGGTAGCGGACCAGCCGGTCGCGCACCGGCCCCGGCTGGTCGTCCAGCTCGGACGAGGCGGCCACGAACAGGCAGCCGCCGGGCTGGTCGTCCCAGGCCAGCCAGTTCTCGAACAGCGCGCGCACGCGTGGCTCGCCGCGCGGCTCGGTCAGCGCGGGCGCCACCACCTCGGCCACGAACCGGGCCCGCGTGTGTTCCAGGATCGAGACCTGCAGCGACTCCTTGGACCGGAAGTGCGCGTACAGGCCGCTCTTCGACAGCGCCGCGCTGGTCGCGAGCGTGCCGATGGTGATGCCGCCCAGCCCGACGGACCGGGCCAGCCGGCTCGCCGTGTCCAGGATCGCCTCGCGGGTGGCCTCACCCTTGCTCATGGCGGCCACAATAGCACGACCGGTCGGTCAGTCGCCCCAGACTTCCGCCGCGGTCTCGACGATGAGTGCGAGCTTCGCGACCTCCTCGTCGTAGGTCAGCGCGTTGCCCTCGACGGTGGAGGAGAACCCGCACTGCGGCGACAGGCACAGCTGGTCGAGCGGGACGTACTTCGCGGCCTCGTCGATGCGGCGCTTGAGGTCGTCCTTCGACTCCAGCTCGCCGCGCTTCGTGGTGACCAGGCCCAGCACGACGTTCTTGCCCGGCGGCACGAACCGCAGCGGTGCGAAGCTCCCGGACCGCTCGTCGTCGTACTCGAGGAAGAACCCGTCCACGGCCAGCTCCGAGAACAGCGCCTCGGCCACGAAGTCGTAGCCGCCGGACGCGGCCCACGACGACCGGAAGTTGCCGCGGCACATGTGCGTGGTGACCCGCAGGTCGGCGGGCCGGTCGGCGATGGCCGCGTTGATCTGCCGGATGTAGCGCAGGTGCTGGTGCTCGGCGTCGTCGCCGCGGGCGGTCAGCTCTGCCCGCTGCGCCGGGTCGTTGAGGTAGGCCAGCGAGGTGTCGTCGAGCTGCAGGTACCGGCAGCCCAGCTCGTGGACGCCCCGCACCTGCTCCTTGTACGCGGCGGACAGGTCGGTCCAGAACTGTTCCTCGTCCGGGTACACCTTCTGGTCCAGCGCGGCCGGGCCGCCGCGGTAGTGGACCATGCTCGGCGACGGGATGGTGAGCTTCGGCGTCACCGCGCCGCCCGCGACGTCGGCGAGGAACCGGAAGTCGTCGGCGAAGATCGTCTCCCGCAGCCGGACCGGGCCGTCGACGTGCAGTGCGGCGGTGGTGAACTCGATGACGCCGTCCGGGTTCTCGAACCGGACCTTGATCGCGTCGTCCGGCGCGGACGAGATGCCGCCGAGCCGGTAGATGAAGTCCATGTGCCACGACGTGCGGCGGAACTCGCCGTCGGTCGCCGAGCGCAGGCCCACCTCGGCCTGCATGGCGACCACCTGCCGGATCGCCTCGTCCTCGACCGCGCGCAGCTCCTCGGCCGAGATCCGCCCGTTCTTGTGGTCGTCGCGCGCGGTCAGCAGCGCGGCCGGGCGCAGCAGGCTGCCGACGTGGTCGGCCCGGAACGGTGGCAGCTGTGTCGTCGATGCGGCCATGAGTTCCCTCCTCAGAACGGGTAGGCGGGGATCTGTCCGCGGACGGTGATCCACCGCGACTCGGTGAACGCGTCCAGGTTGGCGAGACCGCCGAACCGGGCGCCGGTGCCCGACGCGGCGACGCCACCGAACGGCGCGACCGCCTCGTCGTTCACGGTCTGGTCGTTGACGTGCACGATGCCGGTGGGGACGCGCTCGGCGAGCGCGAGCCCGCGCATGGCGTCGCCGGTCAGGATGGACAGCGAGAGCCCGTACTCGCTGTCCGCCGCGAGCGCCACGGCCTCCTCCTCGCTCGCGAACCGCACGATCGGCGCGACCGGGCCGAACACCTCGTTGGCGTACGCCGGCATGTCGGTGCCGACCTGGTCGAGCACGGTCGGGCGGTAGAACAGGCCATCGTGCGTGCCGCCGCACGCCAACCGGGCGCCCGCGTCCACAGTGGACGTGACGAGGTCGTGGACCTTGCCGAGCTGGCCCTCGTCGATCAGCGGGCCGAGCGCGACCCGCTCCTTCGCCGGGTCGCCGACGGGCAGGGCGGTCGCGTGCGCGGCGAGCGCCTCGACGTAGGCGTCCGCGACCCGCTCGTGCACCAGGTGGCGGCCGGTGGTCATGCAGATCTGGCCCTGGTGCAGGAAAGACCCCCACGAGCCCGCGGACACCGCGCGCTCGACGTCCGCGTCGTCCAGCACGACCAGCGCCGAGTTGCCGCCCAGCTCGAGGTGCGCCCGCTTGAGGTGTTTCGCCGCCAGCTCGCCGACCCTGCGGCCGACCGCGGTCGAGCCGGTGAACGAGATGACCCGCACGTGCGGGTTCTCGACCAGTGCCGTGCCCGCGTCGGGGCCGCCGGGCAGCACGTGCAGCAACCCGTCCGGCAGGCCGGCCTCGGCGAACACGCGCGCGATCGCGAACCCGCCGCTGACCGGGGTGCGGATGTCCGGCTTGAGCACCACCGCGTTGCCGAGCGCGAGCGCGGGCGCGACCGAGCGGATCGACAGGATCAGCGGCACGTTGAACGGCGAGATCACGCCGACCACGCCGACCGGCACGCGGCGCAGCATCGACAGCCTCGGCTCGGCCGTCGGCAGGAGCTGACCGGGTGGCTGGGACGCGAGCGCCGCCGCCTCGTAGCACTCCTGAGCCGCCACCCCGACGGCGAACGCGGCCATGTCCGGCACCGCGCCGGTCTCCCGGACCACCCAGTCCTGGAGCTCGGCGAAGCTCGCCTCGATCGCCGCGCCCGCCTTGCGCAGCACGGCAGCGCGGTCGGAGAAGGTCGCGGCCGCCCACGCCTGCTGCGCCGCGGCGGCACCCGCACACGCGGCGTCCACATCGGACGCGTCGGCGACACCGGTGCGCCCGAGTTCCGCGCCGGTAGCGGGTTCGACGATCGCGGTGTCGCCACCGCTCGCGGGAATCCAGCCGCCGCTGTAGATGGTCCCTGGCTCGAACAGCGCTGTCATGTCCGCTCCTGTTTGGCTTTCTGGATCTGGGCGTACACCTGGCCGCGCAGTTCGGTGAACCGCGGGTCGCTCCGCGTGCCGAGCTGGTCGCGCTCGGCGGGCAGGTCGATCGCGAGGTCCTCGGCGACCGTGGTCGGTGACGACGACAGCATCACGACCCGCTGTCCGAGGTAGACGGACTCGTCGATGTCGTGCGTGACGAACAGCAGCGTCAGCCCGAGCCGCTGCCACACCGACCGGATCAGGTCCTCGAGGTCCGCGCGGGTCTGCGCGTCGACGGCCGCGAACGGCTCGTCCATCAGCAGCACCCTCGGCTGGTAGGCGATCGCGCGGGCGATGGCGACGCGCTGCTGCATGCCGCCGGAGAGCTGCCACGGGTACGCGGCGTGCGCGTCGGCGAGGCCGACCGCGTCGAGCGCCTCGGTCACCTGCTCACGCCGCGTCGCCTTGCCCATGCCCGCGGCACGCAGCGGCAGCTCGACGTTCTCCTGCACGCGCAGCCAGGGGAAGAGGCTGCGGCCGTACTCCTGGAACACCACGGCGAGCCCGTCCGGTGGGCCGTCGACCTTCCTGCCCGCCACCACGATCTCGCCGGAGGTCGGCGGGAGGAGCCCGGCGACGCAGCGCAACAGTGTCGTCTTGCCGCAGCCGGACGGGCCGACCACGCACACGAACTCGCCGTCCGCCACGTCGAACGACACGTCCCCGATCGCCTCGACCCGGCGCCCCCTGGCGTCGTAGGTCTTCGACAGGCCCTTGACGGTGAGCATCAACGCTCCTTCTGTACGGCGCGGATGCCGTGGTACCAGCCGAGCACGCGTCGCTCGACGAGCCGGAACGCCCACGCCAGCAGCACACCCAGCAGTCCGAGCAGGAGCACGCCGCTCCACATCTGCGGGATCCGGAAGCCGTCCTTGAACTGGATCACCGTGAACCCGATGCCGCTCGACGCCGCGAACATCTCGCTGATGACCATCAGGATGATGCCGATGGAGAGCGCCTGCCGGGCGCCGGCGACGATCTGCGGGCTCGCGGACCGGACCACCAGGTGCCACATGCGCAGACGGCCGCGGATCTTGTAGCTGCGGCACGTGTCGGTGAGCACCTCGTCGACCGCGCGCACGCCCTCGACCGTGTTCAGCAGGATCGGCCACACGCAGCCGGAGATGATCACGAGCACCTTCATCAGGTCGCCGATGCCCGCCATCAGCATGAGGATCGGCACGAGCACGGGCGGTGGCACGGCACGCAGGAACTCCAGCAGTGGCTCGACGACCGCGCGCAGCGTGCGGTTCGCGCCGATGAGCATGCCCAGGCCGATGCCGAGCACGAGCGCGGCCGCGTAGCCGATGCCGAGCCGGGCGAGGCTCGGCAGGACGTCGTCGACCATGCGCGGCCCGAACCACGTCTCCGGGAAGACGCCCAGGATCCGCCGCAGCGGCGGGAAGTAGAACTCGGTGCTGTCCGCGCTCGCGAACCACCAGACGGCGACCAGCACGGCCGGCAGCGCGACGGCGAGTGCGATCCGCTTGATCACGCGGGCACCTCCGTCCGCACCGACGGGTGCCACGCCAGCGCCCTGCGCTCGGCGGCCCTGGTCAGCACGTTCGCGGCGACCCCGAACAACCCGGTCACCACGATGAGCGCGTACATCACCGGCACCGCACCGGAGGACCGCGCGTTCGCGATCTCCTGTCCCAGCCCCGGCGAGCCGACGACCAGCTCACCGGTGATGGTCAGGATCAGCGCGACGGTCGCGGCGAGCCGGATGCCGGTCACGACGTAGGGGAGCGCGGTCGGCCAGACCAGCCAGCGGATCCGCGCCCACCGGTTCAGGTGGTAGGACCGCGCGGTGTCGGCGGCGACCGGGTCGATGTCGGCGACGCCGGCGAGCGTCTGGATCAGCACCTGCCAGAACGCCGCGTACACCACGAGGAGCACGGTCGCCTCGATCGTTGACCCGTACAGCACGACGACCAGCGGGATCAGCGCGACCGACGGGATCGGCCGCAGGAACTCGATCGTCGACGCGGTCAGCGCGCGCAGCACCGGCACCGATCCGATGAGGACGCCGATCGCGACGCCCAGGGCGATCGCGATCAGCAGGCCGAGCAGCCAGGTGAGCAGCGTGTCGCCCACGGCGGTCCAGAACTCCCCGCGCCGCACCTGTTGGGCGAGCGTGGTCAGGATGTCGCTCGTCGGTGGCGCGTACCGGGCGGGCACCAGCCCGATCCGGGGCGCGATCTCCAGCAGGACACCGAAACCAGCGAGCCCGGCGAGGCCGAGGAGCACCTTCACGGGAGCAGCGCGTTCAGGTCGGGGGCCTTGTCGATGAGACCGTCCTCGACGGCGAGGTCGGCCATCGTCCGCAGCGAGTCCCGGTTGATGTCGGCGGGCCACTTCGGCAGCGTGACCTTCTCGATCACCTCGGGCGCGATCTTGGTGTACGTGCCGATGATCTGGCGCGCCTCGTCGGGGTGGCTGTCCGCATAGGACAGCGACTCCTGCATGGCCTCGGTGAACCGCTTGACCAGGTCCGGGTTCTCGGCCAGCAGCTGCTGCGAGGTGAAGTACGCGGCGACGGTCAGGTCGTCGGCCGCGTCGACGTAGCTGGACGCGATCTTGCGCCCGCCCTCGGCGAGCACCGCCTGCTGGAACGGCTCGACCACGAACACCGCGTCGACCTGTCCGCTCGCGAGCGCGGCGGGCTGCTCGGGGAAGGGCAGCGCGACGAACTTGACCTTCGACGGGTCACCGCCGTCCTTGCGCACCGACGCGCGGACGGACGTGTCCACGATGTTCTGCAGTGTGTTCGCCGCGACCGTCTTGCCCTCGAGGTCCTTCGGGGACGTGATGGGGCTGTCGCCCTTCACCATCAGCCCGGCGAAGTCCTCGCCGTCCACACCGGTGGAGTTGTTGCCGTTGCTGACGACCTTGACCGGCAGGCCCTCGGACTGCGCGAGCAGCAGCGAGACGACGTTGCTGAACCCGAACTGGTACTGCTCGCTGACGACCGCGGGCACGATCGCCGCGCCGCCCTCCGCCTGCTTCAGCTCCAGGTCGATGTCGCGCTTGTCGAAGAAGCCCTTCTGCAGGCCGAGGTAGATCGGTGCCACGTCGAGGATCGGGATGACACCGACCGTGACCTTGTCCGGCTGACCGGCCGCGGGGCCTTCTTCCGAGCCGCAGGCGGTGGCGAACAGGGAGGTCGCGAGCAGGAACGCAGCGAGGTGACGTCGCATGGGCGAAACTCCGTTGTTCGTAGACCGCACGCTCGTTCTCCAGGAGAACCTAGAGCGCCGGTCATTGTGAGGTCAACAGTTGACCCGCGTACTATCGTGCGACTGGAGAACTGTCGTTCGCATTGCGTACTTCTCGAAGGTGGTCCCGTGGCCGGTCGAGGTGCCGACTTCGTGCAGTCACTGGAACGCGGGCTCGCCGTGATCCGCGCGTTCGACCAGTCGCACCCGGAGCTGACGCTGTCGGAGGTCGCCGCCCGCACCGGCGTGACCCGCGCCGTGGCGCGCCGGTTCCTGCTCACGCTGGCCGCGCTGGGCTACGTCCGCAGCGACGGGCGGTTCTTCTCGCTGACCGCGCGGGTGCTGGAGCTGGGGTACGCGTACCTGTCGTCGCTGTCGCTGCCGGAGGTCGCGGAGTCACACCTCGAGGCCCTCGTGGCGGAGGTGAGCGAGTCGTCGTCGGTGTCGGTGCTCGACGGCCACGACGTCGTGTACGTGGCACGCGTCCCGGTGTCGCGGATCATGACGGTGTCGATCAGCGTCGGCACCCGCTTCCCGGCGTACGCGACGTCGATGGGGCGGGTGCTGCTGGCCGGCTTGCCCGTCGACGAGCTGGAGGCCTACCTCGCGGCGGTGACGATGGCGCCGCTGACCGCGCGGACGTTGACCTCCGTGGACGCCCTGCGCGTGGAGATCGCGAAGGTGCGGGCGCAGGGGTGGGCGCTCGTGAACCAGGAACTGGAGGAGGGGCTGCGGGCGCTGGCCGCACCCGTGCGGGACCGGTCGGGCACGGTCGTGGCCGCGGTCAACGTGTCCGCCCACGCGAGCCGGACGTCGCTGGAAGCCATGCGCCGGGACCTCCTGCCACCGCTGTTGAAGACGGCTGCCCGCATCGAGGCGGACATCCCGGGGTCGCGCCGGCCGCGGTGAGCACCGGCGGGCGTGGCTTGCGCGGGTTCGGTGCCGGCCTGGGGTGGTCCACAGCCAGTAGCGATGTCTCTCCGCCGTCATTCCAGTCAATTGACGTACGGGCGACTGCAAATAGCACGGTTCGGTCAAGGATGTGGCGACCTCGCGAACGGGCGCCGACTATTGTCGGATTCTTACGGCAATTGCCGTCATGTCGATCTTAGTGCCTCAATTGCGCAACGAGCCGGCCGACTTACGGTCGCGACGAAGCAAAAACCCGGGGAGATCGTATACTGACGAGTGCTGGTGATCGCGGTCAAGTGCGCCGCCGCGGGCTACTTGAGTGGGCCTGGAGCTGCCGCCCTTTCCGACTTCCAGTGTGCGGGGTCCTGCGTCGGATCGGAGGTGGTCCATGCTGGCGAAGTTCGTGGTGTGGCTGGACGATCTGCTGGACGGCGAGGGCTCGCCCGTTATCGTGAAGTCCGTCGTGGGAATCATGGGATTCGCGGTCGTGCTGGGTGCCGCACTGGGTGGAGCCGCGGTGAAGGCGGGCTTTCTTGTTGTTGTGGTTCTAGTGTTGCTGTCGCTGATGTTGATCCTGCTCCGGGACAGAAGGGCGCTCAAGCGCGACAGGGACGACGCTCGTGAACTGCTTTCCCGTTACTGCGACCATCTATATGATCAGACGCGGCCGGTGGCGCTCGTGAAGGATTGGAATCAGGTAGCCACGATCAGCAAAGACGGTAGCGTGAAAGAGCTGATCACCATTCGTGCCGAGGCGTTGCAGGAGTTTCTGTATTATTTGCGATTTCGGGCCGACTCGAGGTGGACCCAACCGCATAGATATCGTCGACGGGTGCACGTCGATGTTCGTGGGGTCAAGGGGGCCGGTCGTCGTGGGCCGAGTTGGCGAGTAACGCCTTCGTGGTTGTCGGACGGGCGTCTGGAAATACTTGCGCACCTACATTCTCCGGTTCCGCGAGGGACGGAGATACAGGTGGAAGTCGAACGTGCGTGGCCGCGAAAGTGTGCGCCTCTCATGGCGGGTGAGCTTGACAGTTTCGGGTTCAACTTCAGTCATGCGCTCAAAATCGAACACGCCACGTATGTCGTCGTGCTTCCCAAAGGGGTTGAGGTGTACTTCGAGGAAGCCGACTTCCAGCAACCGCACCCCAGGTTCTCGGTCGCCGGCGGCAGAAACAAGGACGGGCGGTTCGAAGTCACGTTGGTCGTCAACGACTTGCCTGCGGACGTGCATGTTGGCATGCGTTTGCAGGTCAAGAGGTGACGCGGTGGACACCTGTCGGAACTGGCGTCCACCACGTTCCACACAATTCGCGGACGAGCTACTTGTCGCTCTCTTCTCCGCCGCCACCACGAGTAGTCACTGTGGCCAGTCCTCCGTGTTCGACTCAGCAGTACCGGATGCACACCCGTGCAGCGAACTGAATTGCAAGAGTGTTCGAAAATCACTCTCCGTGGAGTAGGCGAAGACGTGGCGTCGTCGCTACGCGGAGTGCGATCGGCGCACCCTATCCCAGTGATCGGGTGGTCGAAACAGGGCGGGAGCGATCATCGAATGCGATGCTCTGCTAAGAGAGTCATCCATGTCGAATAGCTCGGCCCGGTGACAGCGCGAAGGTTTGGTCAGCAGTCACTACCCTGCGACATCCTGTGTAGCCCTGTCGACTTCGCCCCCTGCGCGTGAGTGATGCGGCGAGACATCGCACGTGACTGCGCGTGTTCGCACCCGCGCCTCGGTGGTCGGTGACGGTGCGTTGTCGTGGCGATACTCAGTCACCACTCCTGGGCGACGGATCGTCGTGGTGTTCTACCCCATGCTGATGCATTGGTTCCAGTGCTCGCCCATTTGGGGATTTGTCGCGGCGCGATCGGATGAGGCTTTCCCGCTCGGCGGCCCAGGGTCTGCTTGGGGTCGACGGACGATCCACTTGCGATGTGATCGTCCGCATGGCTCGTTCGACTCCGTCAGCTCGCCTTGCGCACGGTCCACTCCGCGGTGTGGGGGAGCAGGCCGGGGACGTCCTCGGTGAGCCGGGCGAAGTCGAGCACCTGCCCGATCAGCCCGGCGGGGTCGTCCTCGATGGCCGCCCACGCCCTGGTCCGTTCCGCCTCGCTCGCGAAGCGGCCGTGGTCGAACGCGCGGCGGGCCGCCGCGCGCAGTGCGTCCATGTCGTGGACGACAACCGAGATCTCGGCTGCGATGTGGAACCGCCGGTCCCGCTGGCTCGCCATCGCCAGCACCTGGGCACGGCTCAACTCGTGGGTCATACCTCCATGGTGCGCGCCGGGTAGCGCGCTAACCAGGCGAAACAGGGCTTTCCGGGTAAAGACCCGGGTCTCCCTTAGGGGCGATGTCGAGCGCGCGCAGCCGCGCGAGCAGCGCGGCCATCGTGCGGGGCTCGTCCGCGTGGAACGCCGACTCGCGCACCCGGTGCAGGTGCCAGCCGCACCGTTCCAGGTCGCGCTGTGCCGCCAGCTCCCGCTCGTACGCCTGCGCGCCCCGCCACGTGTCGCCCTCGCACAGCACCGCCAGCCGCGACCGCGCGCCGACGACCACGAGGTCCAGCCTGAGCCGCTCCGCCGAGTACGCCGGGACCACCCCGTACCCCAGCGCGACCAGGCGGTTCGCCACCCGCTGCTCGAACAGCGAGTCGAACGGCTCCACCCGCACGTCCGCCGGCACGGGCGTGGTCAGCGTGCCCTCGCCGTCCTGGGCCGCCAGCACGCCGTAGCAGTGGTCGAGCAGCTGGAACCGCATGTCCTCCGGGTTCCCCAGCGCCGACAGCGGCACCGAGTGGAACACCCACATCTGGTCCCGCGCCCGCGACGCCGCCACGTTGTACCGCTGCACGTACATCTCCCGCGTCAGCGGCATCAGCCGGTCCGCGGCCCCGGCGACCATCGACAGGAACATCACGTCCCGCTCCGCGCCCTGGAAGTCCGCCGAGTCGCCGCACTGCAGCTTGCGCGCCGCCCAGTCCTCCGGCGCCACGCGTTCCAGCAGCCTGCGTTCGACGGCCTTGGCCTGCGCGGCGCCCAGCAGGGAGATCACACCGAACGTCTTGCCGTCGTAGCGCGGGTCGGCGAGGCACTTCTCCAGCTGCTCCACCACGGCCTCGACCTCGGCCGCGTTGACCTTGTTCGTGGTGCCCTCGGTGGTGCCGCCCACGTTGACCACGCGGATCGGCGGCAGCCGGTCGGCGCCGTACTGGCGGACCGGCACGAGCCGGATCCCGTCCGGTTCGTAGGCGACGCGGTTCGAGAACCCGATGATCTCGGGTACGCAGCGGCGGTGCTCGGTGAGCGTCAGCAGGCCCCGGTACCGCATCTTCGCCTCGTCGAACAGGCTGCGCTGCGGGTCCTGCCACGCCGAGCGGTACGGGTCGTCGGCCAGGTACTGGGCCGCGAGGTCCCGCAGTTGCTGCTGGTCGACGCCGACGGCGGTCGGCGACACCTGCTTGTCGTCGCCGATCACGACCATGCGCGGCGCGAGGTACTGCAGGAACGTCGCCTCCAGCCCCGCCTGCGACGCCTCGTCGACGATCACCACGTCGAACATGTCGCGGCTGATCTGCAGCTGCTCCGCGATCCGGTACACCGGCATGATCCACACCGGCACGGCCGAGCGGCAGCGGTCCATCGCGGTCCGCACCTCGGCACGGCGCTGCGCCGCGTACTTGCCGGTGCCCTTGCCGAGCCTGCGCACCAGGTACGCGTAGTGCTCCAGGTTCGCCCGCGCCTGCCCGGTCAGCCGGTCCGGCGACACCGCGTGCCGCCACGCCCTGGTCGCGGCGAGGGTCTCGACCTCGCGGCGGATCCGTTCCTCGGTCAGCGCGATCTCGGCCTGCACGGCGTTGACGTCGACCGCACCCCGCGCCGCCACCCACGCACCCGCCGCGGCCCACGCCCACGCGGCGGCGAACGTCGCGAGCTTCTCGCCCCACGCCGCCGGGTTCGCCACGACCGCGGCACGCAACCGCGGCGGCACCCGTTCGCCCAGCTCGTCCCGGCGGGCGAGCATCGACCGGACGGTCGTCAGCCGCGCGAGGCGCTGGTGTGCCGCGGCGTACTCGCTCACGTCCCGCGCCCGGACGGCCGCCAGCAGCGCGGCCACGCACGGCGCCGCGTCCGCGCGGTCCGCCACGGTCGCCACCGCGGATTCCAGGCGCCGCAACGGAAGCGTGGCGCGGGCGTGCTCGTCGGCGGCCGCCGCCACGTCGACGAGGCGCGCGTAGTTCCGGATCGCGGCCACGTCCGTCCAGTCCGGACGCGGCAGCCCGGCCGCGACGAACCGGTGCTGCTCCTGTTCCAGCGCCTCCCCGAGCCGCAGCACGCGGTGCAGCTGGTCCAGTTCCGTGCCGTGCCACTGGAGGCGCTCGTCCAGCGGGTCGTCCGGCAGGAGCGACGAGTCGCCGGGCAGCGAACGGTCGAGCGCGGCGAGCACGCGGCTCGCCTCCTCCCAGGCGAGGAACGCGTCGACCTGCGCCGCCGACGTCGGCGGCACGCCGTCCACCAGCACCTGCTCGAACAGCGGCTGCGCCTGCTTGACCGCCTTCGGGGTGAGCGCGCCGATCTTCGGCACCCCGCCGGGACCGGTCTTCAGCGCACCACCCGCGAGGTGGGCGTGCAGCTGCCTCGCGAGCGGCACCAGGGGAGCGGGGTTGCCGGCCACCTCGACGGTGGTGAGCGGGCCGAGCCGGGCGACGAGCGTCTCCGCCTGGCCGATCAGCGTGCCCATCTGCCGTGCGCGGCCCTGCCAGAGCCGGCTCCGGCCGACCAGCATGTCGGCCAGCGCTTCCCGCATCCACGGCTCACGGCGGCGCGACAGGTCGTCGGCCTCGTCGGCCAGCTCGGACAGCCGCCTGCGCAGCTGGACCCGTGCCGCCGGGTCGACCGCCCGCACCGCCTCGAAGGCCGGGTGTGCCTTCAGCTCCGACTGCTCGGCGGCGGCCGCCGCGCGTTCCGCGGCGACGAACTCGGAGAACACCGGCGGCGCGGGCGCGATGCCCAGCGCGACCAGCCGCCGTTCGGCGTCGGGTTCGTCGGCGATCAGGCCGGCGTCGGTGAGCAGCGCGTGCCACTCGACGACCTGGGGTGTGGTGAGGGGCGGCGTGCTGTCCGGCGCCACGTCCGCGTGGTCGCGCAGCCAGCCGAACTCCGGTTCCTGGCGCCGCAACCGCAGCGCGATCGCGGCGAGCGTGCCGCGGTAGCCGGCGTGCTCGTGCTCGCGGACCTCGTCGCGGCGGGCCTCGACGAGCTGCTCGTGCAGCTCGGCCCGGCGCAGCCCCAGGCGTTCGACGTGCGCGAGGCAGCGGCGGATGGTGCCGGCGGCCGCGTCGTCGTCGTGGTCGGTCGCGGCGGCGGCGATCCGCTCGACCGCGACCTTCAGGTCCGACATGTCCTCCCGCGACGAACCGACCACCGACACGGCGAGCGGTGTGATCGCGGCGGGCAGCTTGTCCCGGACCTCCCGCAGGGCGCGGTCGGTGTGCGCGGTGACGAGAACCCGTTTGCCCTGCGCCAGCAGGTGCGACAACAGGGCGGCCGCGGTGTGCGTCTTGCCGGTGCCCGGCGGACCCTGCACGAGCGTCTGCGCCTGCGCGTCGACCTGGCGGACGATGCGGAGCTGGGTGTCGTTGACCGGCAACGGGAGGAACGTGTCACCGTCCACTTCGACCAGCGCGCCCTCCGGCGCGTCACCCTGGTACCGCGGCCGGTGGTCGGGGTCGACGAGCGGCGCCAGCCCGTCCGGCACGACGCCGTCCGCGCGCAGCTGCGCAACGATCGTGGCGAAGATCTCGACGAGCCCCTGCTGCGAGCGGCGGCGCAGGATCACCGCGGGCGCGTACGCGGCGACCGCGTTCTGCCCCGGCACGGGTGGCGCGTCGTCGTCGCGGTACTCGCCGTCCGGGTCGAGCGCGTGCACGACCCGGCGCACGAGCGCCGCGGTTTCCTTGCGGTGCAACGGGTGCGCCTCGAGGTCGCGGGCGAGCGCGCGGATCTCGGCGACGTGCCCCGGGTTCGGCACGAGGCCGGGGTCGAGCATGTCCAGCTCGATGTCCGCGGCCGCGACCGACTCGACGCGGTGCACGGTCAGGCGCCCGGTGTCGTCGTCGAAGCGGATGCCGGCCGGCGCGGTCAGCAGGTGCCTGCGCGCGCCGGGCCCGGCCCACGCGAGGCAGCCGACGCCGAGGACCAGCTCCAGCTCCTCCGGGTTCCCGGTCGCGGCGACGTAGGCCGCGAAGAGCTGGCCGTAGCGGGCGCGGACGGGCCGGTCGGCACGTTCCCGCGCGGCCCACACCTGCCAGTCGACCAGCCACGAGACGTAGCGTTCCGTCAGCTCGGGCGGCGCCTCCTCGGTCAGCTCCGGCGTGGTCGCGGGGTCGCGCCAGTCCGCGGTCAGCCATTCGGCCAGGTCGCCCGGCGCGGGTGGGTCGTGCCGGGCGACCCGTTCGACGGAGAGGATGTCGGCGTCCGGGTCCGGGTCACCGCGGTGCGCGGAGGTGACCGCCGGGTGGTCGGGCAGGTCGTCGAGCCACAGGACCGACCGGTACCCGTCGACGGTGCTCGGTGGCTGGTCGCGGAGCTGCTGCGTGCGGCCGAGGAACTCGAACAGGCGAACAGCGCGTCCGGTCAACGGGTCCGCGCTCGCCTCGCTCACACAGCGCAACGGTACCGGAAGATCGAGGTCAGCAGTCCTCCATCACCGGCGGCGGCACGTCGAACACGTCGACTACGCGTGGCAGCTCAGCGGTTTGCCGCCGTTGTAGGCGATCATGTCGCCGATCGCGGCCATGACGTCGATCTGCGCGCCCGGCTCGGCGCCGTCGAGTTCGGCGTACGCGCGGTGCAGGTTGCCCGCGATGCGCTCGGCGTCGCGCAGGTCCGCGAACTCGCCGAGGTCCACCTCCTGCGCGGCCTGCAGCGGGGTGAGGCCCGCGGACTTGGCTTCCCTGGCCGTGTGCTGCACGAACCGCAGGTACGACAGGACCTGGTCGATCACCTCGGGCCCGGCGACCGGCCCGTGGCCGGGCACGATCGTCGTGGCGCCCAGCGGAGCCACGACCTCCTCCAGGACCTTGACGGCGCCCGCGATCGACCCCTGCATGAGGAAGGGCGTGCCCCCGTTGAACAGCAGATCCCCGCTGAACAGCAGCTTCCGCTCGGGCACCCACACGATGCTGTCGTTGGTGGTGTGGGCCGCCGTGCCGACGTGCCGCACCTCGCAGCGCAGGTCGTCCACCCACACCGTGACCTCGTCCGTGTAGGTGAGGAACGGCGGCTCCAGCTCGATGTCACCCCACTCGACCGGCGTCCACACCGGGGCGTCGAACGGTTTGCCCCACTGCCGCACACCCTCGCGGGTGCCCTCGTGTGCCACGATCGTGGCACCGGAGAACAGGTAGTTGCCGTACGTGTGGTCGCCGTGGTGGTGCGTGTTGACGAGCGTGCGCACGGGCAACGGCGTGACGGCCGCGATCGCGGCGAGGTACGCGCGGGTCCGCCGTTCGGTGGAACACGCGTCGACGCTGACCACACCCCGTGAGCCCACCAGGAAGCCGGTGTTGTTGATCCACCACGTGCCGTCGGGCTGGATGTAGGCGTGCACCCCGTCGCTGACCTCTTCCACTCGGGGCCTGCCGGGCGTGGTGATGTCGTGCGCGGTGCTCGTCACGGGTACAGCCTAGGGCTCAGACGGTGACGACGACCTTGCCCCTCGCGCGGCCTTCGGTCAGGTGGCGGACGGCCGCCGCGGTGTCGGCGAGCGGGAAGGCGCGGTCCACGACCGGGGTGAGCGTGCCCGCCTCGGCGAGCGCGCGCAGCTCCTCGATGTCCGCGCGGGGCTCGGTGGAGATCAGGCCGCCGAGGCGCTGGCTGACGAACGGGGACAGCAGGATGGCCCGGAGCGTGCGGTCCAGGCCGCCGAGCCACCGGCCGCCGCCCTCGCCGCCGGCCAGGATCAGCCTGCCCCTCGGCGTGAGCGCCTTGCGCAGGTGGGCGATTTTGCGCAGGCCCGCGATGTCGAACACCAGGTCCCACTGCCGGGTCCCGTCGGCGAAGTCGGTGCGCGTGTAGTCGACGACGTCGTCGGCGCCGAGCGAGCGGACCAGGTCGACCTTGCCGGTGCTGCACACCCCGGTGACGGTGGCGCCGTACGCCTTCGCGAGCTGCACCGCGAACGTGCCGACGCCGCCGCCCGCGCCGGTGATCACCACCGTGTCACCTGCCCGGACCGCGCCCCGCAGGCCGTGCAGCGCGGTGAGGCCGGAGACCGGCAGCGCGGCCGCCTGCTCGAAGGTCAGGTTCGCGGGCTTCGGCACGCACTTGCGCACCGGGACGCACGCGTACTCGGCGAACGAGCCCTCGCAGATGCCGAACACCTCGTCGCCGACCTCGAACTCCGCCACACCCGGCCCGAGCGCCGCGACGGTCCTTGCGACGTCCCGCCCCCGCACGGGGTTCCTCGGCGCGCGCAGGCCGATCGCGGCACGCACCAGGAGCGGCATCCCGGCCATCAGGTGCCACACCCCGTAGTCGACCCCGGCCGCGTGGACCCGCACGAGCACCTCGCCGTCGCCGGGCGACGGGGTGTCGACGTCGGCGAGCCGCAACACGTCGGCCGGGCCGTATCTGTCCTGCACCACTGCTTTCATCACTGCTCTCCGTCCGGGTACTGGAACACGTCGTCGAGCGGGACCCCGAAGACCCGCGCGATCTGGAACGCCACCTCCAGCGAGGGCGAGTACCGCCCCTGCTCGATGGCGATGACGGTCTGCCTGGTGACACCGATCCGCGCCGCGAGCTCCGCCTGGGTCATCTCGCCGTTGGCGAACCGCAGCGCCCGGATCGAGTTGGTGACCTTCGTCGACTTCACCACTGCTGGAATCCCCTGCGGTAGGCGAAGATCTTGGCCACGGACGCGAGCAGGCCGGACAGCGCGAACGCGAGGTAGATCGCGTTGGCGATCCAGAAGTGGTCGACCTCGGCCAGGGCCATGACCAGCACCGCGACGCCGCCGATGGCGGTGAACGAGTGGCCGATGTACTCGCCGAACCGCTCGATCTCCCGGTCCCGCTGGTCCTTCTTCCTGGAGTCCTCCGGCGTGGCGATCGCGGCGGCCACGCTGAGCACGATCGTCACGACGATCGCCGTGCCGACGGTCCACAGCAGCGTCGCCGCGTACGGCACCTCGGCGGCCGGCGCGTCGCCCGTGCGGCCGAGGACGATGACGAGGTAGACCGCGTACGTGCAGGCCGTGACCAGCGCCATGATCCACGCACGCTTCTCTTCGAGTGCCACGCCGACTCCCGATGTAAAACAACTTTGACATCGACGAATGTAAAGTGACGTGGACACGGTGTCAATAATCTTTGACTTGGCGGCTGCCGGGCCGCCGAACGGCGCAGCGCTCGTCCGATCCGGCGGTGCGTCTCCTCAAGCTCGCCCGGAGCGCGTACTCTGGGTGTTCTGGCGGTGACCGTCGATTTCACGGTAGGAGGGGCGGATGCCCGCGGAAGACCCTCGAGGCGAGGAGTCTCCCAGGTTCGGCGGCGGCGAGCAGTCCGGTGCGCCAACGGCGCGGCGGATCGTGCTCGGCGCCCAGCTTCGCCGTCTCCGGGAGGCAGCCGACATCAGTCGTGCCGACGCCGGATACGCCATCCGCGGGTCGGACTCGAAGATCAGCCGCATGGAACTCGGCCGCGTCGGCTTCAAGGAACGCGACGTCGCCGACCTGCTCACCATGTACGGCGTCACCGACGAGGAGGAGCGTCGCGTCTTCCTCGACATGGTCCGCAAGTCCAACGAGCGCGGCTGGTGGCACCGCTACTCCGGCACCATGCCGAACTGGTTCCAGGACTTCGTCGGGCTCGAGGAGTCCGCGTCGCTCATCCAGAGCTACGAGCTGCAGTTCGTGCCCGGTCTCATGCAGACCGAGGACTACATCCGCGCCGTCGTCGGCCACGGCAGACCGGAGCTGATCGACCAGGAGGGCGAACGCCGCGTCGCGCTCCGCCTGCAGCGGCAGAAGGTCCTGACCAGGCAGGGCGCGCCCCGCGTGTGGGCGGTCGTCGACGAGTCGGTCCTGCACCGCCCGATCGGCGGGCCGCGGGTGCTGCGCCAGCAGATCGAGCACCTGCTCGAGCTGACCCGCCAGCCGAACGTGACGCTGCAGATCCTGCCGTACAACATGAGCGGCTACGCGGCCGAGGGCGCGTTCTCGATGCTGCGGTTCGCCGAGCCGTCGCTGCCGGACATCGTCTACATCGAGCACCTCAGCGGCGCGCTGTACCTGGACCGCGTCGAGGAGCTCGAGGTCTACGGCCGCGTCATCGACCGCCTGGCCGTCGACGCCGAGACACCCGACCGCAGCAGGCAGCTCCTGTCGAAGTTCCGCCAGGAGATCTGATCCCGAGGCGCTGCTGCGGCGTCAGGTGGCTGGGCCTTTGCGGACGCCACGTCTCGCGGAGTGGGTCGGCCCGAGGTGTCACTCCTTTGGCGACGCCCGGCTCGGGTCCTGATTCGGGACAGGTTGGCGGTCCTGAAGGGGCCGTTCAGGTCGGTCGGTGACATGAACGCGCCTTTCCGGACGCTGTGTCCCGGGAAGCGGGCCCGTGCTCTGTGAAGCGGGGCCTCCCCGAAGGGACCGCCCCCGTCAGGGAGGCCCCGGGCTCGGGTCCTGAAAGGCGCGTTCAGGAGGGGTCGGCTGTCCTGCACGGGCTGTGCAGGTCGTTGGGTGGCAAGAACGCGCCTTTCCGGACGCTGTGTCCCGGGAAGCGGGCTCCGGGTCCGGCGGAGCGTGTCCGCCCGAAGTGGTCACCCGTCGGGGAGGCTCCGGCTCGTGTCCTGACAGGCCCGTTCAGGAGGGGTCGGCTGTCCTGAACTGGCCGTTCAGGTCGCTGGGTGGCATGAACGCGCCTTTCAGGACTTCGCGGTTGTCGTGAACGCGCCTTTCCGGACGCCGTGTCCCGGGAAGCGGGCCCCCGGGTCCGGCGGGACTGGTCCGCCCGATGTGCCACCCCTCGACGACGGCTCGGTGTCCTGAAAGGCCCGTTCAGGACAGGTTGACACCGGCGTCCCCGAACCGGGCCCGCCCCCGAACCGGACCCCTGCGGTACCGGGTCCGCCTGAGGCGACACCCCACCCCGGACACCCGAGGGTCCATTTCGCACAGTCCACAGAAATGCCCACAGTCGGTTCCTGCATTCGGGTGACCCTCCACGCCGAGACAAATCGTTATCTGTCGCGCTCGCGCATACCGACATGACTGCATGTCTTCGGGGGCATCACCCGGTCGTGACCTCAAGATTCCCGATCTTGTTGCCGACAGTGACAAAGACCGGCGTCGGACCACTTCTGGGTGCACGCTCCGTAGTGAACGACGGGAGCTGTGTGCGTGCCAGGGCGAATGCACGTGCATTTACCGCTGCACTTGCCCGTGATATTGTTCAAGAGATCAATGCACGTGCAGATGCACCCACTGTTTGCGATGTCGGAAGGTGGGGTCCCCTCATGGACACGATCCACAACGGCGTTTCGGCGGATGAACTCCCCGGCGCGGTCTGGCGCAAGAGCAGCTACAGCGGCGCTGTCGGTAACTGTGTTGAACTGAGCTGGTTCGACGGTCAGGCGGGCGTGCGCAACTCCCGTGATCCCCACGGCCCCGTGCTCGTGGTGCCCACGCGTGAGCTCCTGTCCTTCGTCGCCGGCGCCAAGGAACGGAGCGCTTGATGTTTTCCACTGGTGTCGCCGCGCCAAGCGTCGACTTCCAGTTGCGCGCGCTGGTCGGCAAGGGCTTCCGCTTTGTCGACCCGCGCGACGAACACGGTGAGGTCGTCGCCGTCGTCGGGGTTCGCGCCCACGACGACGTCCTCGACGTCGTCGAGTTGCACAGCGAGGACGACGCCGTCGCCACTCGCATGCCGCCCGACCAGGACATCCTGGCCCCGCGGCGCTACCACTGGCGGGAGCGGGGGCCCGCCTCGGTGGTCATGGCGAAACTGTTGTCGCTGCCGGACGACTACCTCCCCGGCATGCTCTACGTCCCCACGCGGGCGAGCGCCTAGTACGTCGCCCGGCCGCCGCTGATGTCGTAGACGGCGCCCGTCGAAAAGCTGCAGCGGTCCGACGCGAGCCAGGCCACGAGTTCTGCCACCTCGCGTGCGGAACCCATGCGGTGCATGGGGATCAGGCTCACCAGCCGGTCCAGCACCGCGGGCGCGGTCGCCGCGTTCATCGGTGTCTCGATCACCGCGGGCGCGACCGCGTTGACCAGCACCCCGCTGGTCGCCAGCTCCTTGCCCAGCGACTTGGTCAGGCCGATGACCGCGGCCTTGCTCGCCGAGTACGCCGACAGGTTCGGGTTCCCCTCCTTGCCCGCGATGCTGGCGACGTTCACCACCCGCCCCCAGCCCCTGGCCACCATGCCCGGGACGAACGCGCGGCACATGTGGAACACGCCGGTGACGTTCACCGCGAACGTCGCGGCCCACTCGTCGTCGCGGACCTCCGTGAACGGCTTGTTCGGGCCGATGACGCCCGCGCTGTTCACCAGCACGTCGACGGAGAGGTCGGCGGCGGCCTGCTCGACCGCCGCCGACGACGTGACGTCCAGGCGCAGGTCCGCGCCGGGGGCCAGGTCGGCGGTGACCACCGACAGCCCCTCCTCGGCGAGCAGGGCCGCGCACGCCTGCCCGATCCCGCTCGCGCCACCCGTGACCAGCGCCGTCCGTCCCATGCGCACCTCCGACTAGAACACGTTCTAGAAAGAGGTTACCCGGCCAGCCGCCGCACCGTCGGCAGTCCGGCCGCCTGCCACGCGGCGAACCCGCCCGCCACGTCCTTCACGTCGGTCAGGCCGAGCTGGCGCATGACCTGGTACGCGGCGAGGCTCGAGGTGTAGCCCTCGTTGCACATCAGGACGATCTCCTGGTCGCGGTCGCCGTACCGCAGCTGCGCGAGCCGGTGCTCGCTCGTCACGTCCAGCCGCCACTCGAGGACGTGCCGCGACACCGCGATGGCGCCGGGCACCTCGCCGAACCGCCACCGGTACTCGACCGGCCGCAGGTCGACGAGCAGGGCGCCGCGGCGCATGGCCTCGGCCGCCTCCTCGGGGGTGTAGCGGGTGATGTGGGACCGCGCGTCGTCCAGCAGTGTCTCGACGGTGCTCATCGCACGGCCTCCCGGAGCTGCGCCGCCTCGGCCTCGAGCGCGGTGGTGTCCGGCTCCGGGTTGTCGCACGGGACCTCGCGCAGGTGGTGCATGCCGGTCGGCAGCCAGCAGTAGAAGTTCATCGCACGCAACGGGGGCGAGTAGGCGTGGATGGACACCGTCGGCTCGGTGCCGACGTTCACGAGGTTGTGCAGGTAGTCGACGCCGAAACCGACGGTGTCCCCCTCGGCGTGCCGCCTGGTGCGCAGACCGGGACGGTCGACGCTGCCGAAGTCCTCGAACAACGACCCGCGCACGACGGTGAACGCGCCGGAACTGCCGCCGTGGTCGTGCAGCAACGTGTCCTGGCCGATGTCCCAGCAGATGAGCCACACCTCGACGTCGTCGGTGCGGCGCAGCCGGAGGTAGAACCGTTCGGTGAGGTCGAACCGGACCTGACCGGCCCATTCGGAGGGATCCGCCGCGATCTCGCGCACGAGGTCCCGCAACGCGGGCACGGCGAACTGACGCGAATTACTCACGAGACAAGCCCTTTCGCTTGGTCGCCCGTGGTTTCCCCGTGCGCTGTACGTGCCGTACCTCGCTCGCGGCCACCACGGGCCGTGTCTCGCTCGAGTCGCACCGCCGCTCCTCGCGCTCGGCGAGTCACTGCGGCACGGCCCGATCAGCCACTATGGTTTTCGGTGGGTGAGCGACATGCTCAGGTCGAGAGGGTAATGCCCGCGATGCGGATAACCAAGGCGCAGCGGAACGCCGTCGCCGAGAAGATCACCAGCCTCGAGCGCGCGTTCTACGGCCGCGGTCCGCGCAACGTCCAGGTGTCGGTGTCCGACGATGAGCCCGTCAGCCTCATCGTGCTGTCCATCGACACGCTGACCGTCGCCGACGCGGTCCTGTCCGAGCGCGGCTACCGCGACTCGGTGATCAAGCACCACGAGGCGCTGCACGAGGCGACCAGGCAGGAGTTCCTCGACGCGGTCGAGGGCATCGTCGGCGAGCCGGTGACGGCCTACCTCGCGCAGGTGCACCCGAACACCGGTTACGCGGTCCGGGTGTTCGTGTTCTCGTCCGAAATGCCCGCCGAGCCGGTCGAATAGGCTTTTTGTCGGACCCTTCTCCTACTATCGGCGGCATGGCATCCGGGCTCATCGGGCGGGACCACCCCGCGGGCGTACTGCGCGCCGAGATCAGCCGCGCCACCGACAGCCACGGCGGGCTCGTGCTGGTCGCCGGCGAGGCGGGGATCGGCAAGACGGCGCTGGTCACCGAGGCCGTCGGGGTGGCGCGGGCGCGGGGCGCGCTCGTGCTGTCCGGCTCCTGCTGGGACTCCTCGGCCGCGCCCGGGTTCTGGCCGTGGGTGCAGGTGATCCGCGGGCTGCGCCGCCACGCGGCACCCGGGGAGTGGGCGGCCGCGGCGGAGGTGTCCGGCGGTCAGCTCGCGGTCCTGCTCGGCGAGGTGGACACCGACGGCCCGGCCGACGGGTTCGGCATGTACGACGCGGTCACGTCCGCGCTGGTCGCGGTGTCGCAGCGGCGGCCCGTGGTGGTCGTGCTCGACGACCTGCACTGGGCCGACCCGTCGTCGGTGCGGCTGCTGGAGTTCGTCGCGCAGCACACCTGGTTCGAGCGGCTGCTGCTGGTCGCCACGTACCGGGACGTGGAGGTCGACGCGGTCGACCACCCGCTCGCGCCGCTCATGACGCCGTTGCGGGCCAAGGCCACCACGGTCACGCTCACCGGGCTCGGCCGGGACGAGGTCGGTGCGCTGATGGCCCGCACGGTCGGCGCCGAACCGGACCCGGCGCTGGTCACCGAGGTGCACCTGCGGACCGGCGGCAACCCGTTCTTCGTCGAGGAGACCGCCCGGCTGTGGCACAGCGGTGGTTCCGCGGCCTCGGTGGCGCCCGGCGTGCGGGACGCGGTGCGGCGCAGGCTGTCGCTGCTGCCCGCGTCGGTGTCCGGGTTGCTCACCACCGCCGCGGTGCTGGGCAGGGAGTTCCACCGGCAGGTGCTCGCGGCGTCGGTGAGCGCGCCGGTCGCGCAGGTCGACCGGCAGCTCACGCAGGCGGTCGCGGCCCGGCTCGTGGTGACGCTCGGCGACGGGCGCTTCGCGTTCGCCCATGACCTGGTGCGCGAGACCCTGTACGAGGGGATCGACGAGGACGGCGTGGCGGCGCGGCACGCGGCCGTCGTGCGTGCCCTGGACCGCTCGCCCGCGCTGGCCGGGCGGATCTTCCCCGCCGACCTCGCGCGGCACGCCTACCTCGGGCGCGCGGCGCTCGACCAGGGCCGGGTGGTGGACCTGCTGGTCGCGGCGGCCAAGGAGGCGCGGCGGCGGTTCGCGATCGAGGAGTCGGCAGGCCACTACCGGCGCGCCGTCGAGGTGCTCGACCCGGCCGACCCCCGGCGGGCGCGGATCGGGCTGGACCTCGGCGTGCAGCTGCACCACTTCGGTGAGCGCTCGGAGGCGTGGCAGGTGCTGGAGGAGGTCGCCGGCATCGCGCTGTCCGCCGACGACGTCGCCGTGCTGACCCGCTCCGCGCTGACCATCTACGGCCTGTCCACCCCGGACGGTCGCGCGAAGCTGAAGGCCGAGCTGCTGCGCAGGGCGTACGAGCGGCTGGTGCCCGGCGTGGACCCGCCCGCGGGCTCGCTCGACCACCTCGCGCAGGAGGTGATCATGCGGGTGATCGCGATCGCGCGGGACGGCGGCGACGACGACACGCTGGGGTTCAGCCTGTGGACGCAGCACGACCAGCTCTGGGGCCTCGGGCACGCCGAGGAACGGCTCGCGCTCACCGACGAACTGGCCGCGATCGCGCGCCGCACCGGCGACTACGAGATGGAGCAGTACGCGGTCTCGCTCGGCTGGGTGGCGAAGCTGGAGCTGAACGACCCGGCCTACTACGAGCGGTTCACCGAGTTCCTGGCGCTGGCGGAGGAGAAGCGCGAGCCGACACCGATGGAGTTCGGCACGTACGTGGACCGCAACATCATCGCGGCGTTCCACGGCCGGTTCGCGGAGGCCGAGGCCTACCTCACGACGGCGCGGGACCTGGACGTGCCGCACGAGCAGTTCGTGTACATCGACCACCACCTGCGGTGGGCGATGGACATGCTGCGCGGCCGGTACGACGAGCTGCCGGGTCTCCTGGCGAGGTCGGCCGACGTGAAGTACCCGTTCCCGGCGCTGCTGACGGGCATCACCGCGGCCGCGAGCGGGGACGCGGCGACCGCCACGCGGTGCCTCGCGGAGCTGGAGGCGTTGCGGGAACCGGTGTCCAGCGCGTACGAGGGCCTGCTGACGCGGCTGCGCGTGCAGGTGGCGGTGGCGACCGGTGACGTGGCGCGGTGCGCCGAGCTGTACGAGTCGCTGGCCCCGCACGCGGGCACGTGGCTGGTGTCCATGTACGGGTGCGACATCAGCGGGCCGGTGCCGCTGTGGCTGGGGCACCTCGCGCTGGTGCTCGGCGAGACGGCGCGGGCGGTCACGCACTTCGAGTCCGCCAGGGACGTGGCCGACCGGCTCGGCTCCCGCCCGTGGTCCCTGGAAGCGCGCGCGGGGCTCGCGACCGCGCTGGGCCCGCGCGGCGCCGAACTGCGTGCCGCGGTGGGCAGGGAGGCGGCCGCGCTCGGCATCCGGCACCTTGCGGCGGGGCCGGGGGAGTCCCTGCCGCACAACGAGTTCCGCTTCACCGGCGAGACGTGGGCGCTGTCCATGGCGGGCCGGACCGTGCACATGCCGGACAGCAAAGGTTTGCGTGACCTGCACGTGCTGCTTCGCGCGCCGGGCAAGGAGATCCCGGCGACCCGCCTGCTGAACCCGGCCGGCGGCGCGGAGGTCGCGGCGGCGGCGAGCCTCGGCGGGGACGTGGTGCTGGACGAGGAGGCCAGGGCCGCCTACCGCGCCCGCCTGTCCACACTGGACGAGCAGATCGCGCGGGCGGAGGAGCGCGGCGACGACCGGCGTGCCGCGAAGTACGACGAGGAACGCGCACTGCTGCTGGAAGAACTCCGCACGGCCACCGGCCTCGGCGGCCGCACCCGCCGCCTCGGCGACGAGGCCGAACGCGCCCGCAAGACCGTGACGGCCCGCATCCGCGACACGCTGCGCAAGCTCGACACCCGCCACCCGGAACTGGCCGAGCACCTGCGCGCGTCGGTCGCCACGGGCACCACGTGCGGCTACCGCCCCGAGCGGGAACCGGTGTGGCACCTGTGAAAAACGGGAGGTGATCGAGCGGGCGGGGCGCTAGGCTCACCGCGAGCATGGAGTAGGTCAGTGGCAGACCGCCTGGCTGGGACCGGGAGGGCGCGGGTTCGATTCCCGCCTCCATGTCCATCCTGGAGTAGTTCAGCGGCAGAACACCCGGCTGCCACCGGGAGGGCGCGAAGTTCGACTCTCGCCTCCAGGTCATGGCACAGGTCGGCGAGGGGTACGCCTTCGGGCAGTTGCGGCGCGCGTTGCGGCACGCGGGGGAGGGCTCCCCGCGGGCTGCGCGCTGGCGTGCCGTGCTCGACGGGATGGCCGACGGCACGCTCACGGTCGGCTCCCGCACGCCCGTCGCTGACACCCCGGCGTGGGTGACGCTGGAGGTCGTGCACGGCGGGTTCGCCACCGGGCGCTACCTCGCCGAGGCGCCGCTGCGGCACGACGAGCGGGAGGTCGTGGCCGCACTGCCCGCCGACGCGCCGGGCACTACCGACCGGGAGCGGCTCAACCTGTACTACCTGTCCGACGCGGGCCAGGCGGTGCTGCTCGACGCGCTCACCGCCGGGACGTACCGGGTCGGCATCCCGGAGCACGCCGCGCTGCTGACGGTCACGTGGCTGCTCGCGCACGACCACCACGCGGCCGCGCTGGACGTGGTCGCCGAGCTGCGGCCGCTCATGCACCGGCTGCGGTTCACGCCGTACCTGGACCAGACGCCGGCCACGTCCGGGTCGGTCGTGCACGTCGCGACCGTCGGGCAGGTCCGGGCGTCGCTGCGTGCCGTCACCACGCCACGGGCCATCGCGACCATGCGCACGCGGCTCGCCGAGCAGCCGCTGTACGACCGGCTCGTCGCGCTGTGGTGCGACACCGTCGACGGCGACCTGCCCCGCCTCGAGAACGGCAGGGTCGTCGGCGGGTGGCCGTGCCGGGTGTGGCCCGCCGACTGGGCGGAGCGGCGGGCGCGGCTGCTCGCCGAGACCGAAGGCGTGGCACGGCACCCCCGCGCCAACTTCACGCGCCTGCGTGCGGCGCTGCTGGCGTGCGAGATCGGCAGCGGCGCGCTGTCCGGCCGCGACGTCGGCTGGGTGCGGCGCGCGCTGGCGAACACGCTCACCAAGCGTGGTGCGCCGGAGTCCGCCGAGCGGACCGCGTACCGGGAGCACCGGCTCGCGGTCGCGGCGCGGCCGACGCACGCCGCGCTGGCCCGGGTGGTCGCGCAGCGGCTCGAGGACCTGCCCGCCGACGGTGGCGTGCCGCAGGTCGACCCGTTCGTCGCCGACGTCGACGGGCACCAGGTGCCGTCCACTGTGGACCGCAAGGTGACGCGGGCGCTGGCGGGGTCGGTCGAGGAACTGGTCGAGCGGGGCGTGATCACGTCCGGCGAGGTGCTCGCGCAGGTGCTGCCGCAGATCACGGCGTCGCTGCTCGCGGCGAACATCGACGACCCGCTGCTGTCCGCGCTGTACGGCAAGACGTACGTCGCGTTCCGGCGCAGGCGCGGCCTGCTGCTGCTCGACCTGGCACACCAGGTGCGCATCGAGGAACTGCCGTGGGTGGCGGCGATCGAGCCGTTGCGCGTGCGGCGGCCGGACACCAGCAGGGCCGCGCGGCAGGCGCTCGCGCAGACCGTGCTGGTGGCGTGCACCGCGTTCCCGCACGCGATCCTGCCGAACCCGCTGGTGACCGAGTTCGGCGCGCTCGCGAAGCAGGCGGGTCTCGCGCTGCCGCTGGTGGAGGAGATCGCGGCCGACATCTTCACGGGCACGTTCACGAAGAAGTTCCGCGACGCGGCCGCGATCGCGCACGGGGTGGTGGCGGGCACGCTCTACGGGCGGCACTACGACCTCACCGAGACGTGGACGGACCGCATCACCACCGAGCGGGGACAGGCGGTCAGCTTCGCCGAACTGTGCGCGATCCGTGCGGGCGAGGCCCGTGGGGAGAGCGGGTCCGCCACGGCCGAGAGCGGCGTCGTCCTGGAGCAGGCCCAGATCCTCACCACCCACAACCTGGCCGTGCTGGTCCACCGGCTCGGGCTGGGCGGCCGCCTCGCGGCCGTCGCGTCCGGCCTCGCGGGCCAGGCGCTGAGCTGGGCGGTGCGCAGGATGGCGATGCCGTTCCCGCACCGGCACGCGGCGCTGATCGCGGTGAAGAACGCCGCGTACGCGTGGCGGCAGGGGATCTTCTTCCTCGGCTTCTGCGACACCGCGACCCAGCGGGCCACCGTCGACTGGCTGCGGCCGCAGCTGCACGGCACCCGGCTCGCGCCCGCGCTGGACGGTCTCGCGGCGATCGTGGCGGGGGAGCGGTTCGACGCCCGGGGCCGGGTCGGGAGTGGACGCCGGTGGCTGGGGTGGAGCACCGGCGGGCACTGGGCACTCGACGGCTGAGGCGGCGCCGCGCGGGGCGCCGCCTCGACCGCGTCGTCACTTCCGGTTGTAGAGCCGCATGGTCAGCGTGCCGAACACGGCGACCAGCACCGCCGCCGACACGAGCACCCACGTGATCTCACCGGCGTCCGGGTTGCCCTGCATGAGGCCCCGTGTCGCCGCCACCAGGTGCGTGATCGGGTTGACCTCGGTGAACGCGCGCAGCCAGCCCGGCATGGTCGCGGGCTCGACGAACACGTTGGACAGGAACGTCAGCGGGAACAGCACCATCATGCTGACGCCCATCACCGACTTCTCCGACCGCAGCATCAGCCCGAACATGGTCCAGATCCACGAGAACGCGAACGAGAACACCACGAGCAGCGCGATCGCCAGCAGCACCCCGCCGACCCCGCCGCCGGGGCGGAACCCGAGGACCAGGCCGACGCCGAGGATCACCGCCGCCGCCAGGAAGTAGCGGAACACGTCGCCGAACAGCGCGCCGACGAGCGCCGACGGCCGCCACACCGGCAGGGTGCGGAACCGGTCGAACACGCCCTTCTCGATGTCCTGGTTGACGCCGACGCCGGTGTACATCGTGATCATCACGACGCTCGTCACCATGATGCCCGGCAGCAGGAACTGCAGGTACTCCGTCACCGAGCCGGCGAGCGCGCCGCCGAACAGGTAGGTGAACATCAGCGTCATGATGATCGGGAACGCCGTGACGTCGAACAGCTGCTCCGGCACGTGCTTGATCTTCAGCATCGCGCGCCAGCCGAACGTGACCGACGCCGACCAGGCACTCGGTCGCGGCGGCGCCTCACCGGCGGCGAGCACCGCGTTCAGGCTCTCCGCCGCCGGGGTGTAGGTGGCGGTCTTCTCGTCCGTGGTCGCCGCGGTCATGCCGTCTCCTCACTCGCTGCGTGGCGCCGGAACGCTCCGCGGGCTCCGCTCCACCGTCGCCCTCCGCGAGCGAGGCGACGGCCTGAATGTCGATGGTTCGCTCCGCAAGCTCCGCTCACGCCGCGACCTCCTTCTCAATGGCGGGGTGGTCGGTCAGCGCGAGGAACACCTCGTCGAGCGTCGGCTGACCCAGTGCGAAGTTGTCGACCGTGATGCCGTTCGCGGCGAGTTCGGCCAGTGCGCGCGACGCCTGCTCCGCCGCCTCGCGGTCACTGTCCTCTCCGGACAGCTGCGCGGTCAGCGCGACCGGGTCGGCCTCCGGTTTCACGGCCGGGCCGAGCACGCGCGTGAGCAGTTCCAGCGCGGCGGGCCGTTGCGCGGCGTCGCGGAGCCGGACGTGGACCGCGCCCGCGCCGACCGACGCCTTCAGCTCACCCGGCGTGCCCTCGGCGATCACCTTGCCGCGGTCGATCACCGCGATCCGCGACGCCAGCTGGTCCGCCTCGTCCAGGTACTGCGTCGTCAGCAGCACCGTCGTGCCCTGCGCGACGATGATCCGCACGATGTCCCAGACCTGGTTGCGGCTGCGCGGGTCGAGGCCGGTGGTCGGCTCGTCCAGGAACAGCACGTCCGGCGTCTTCAGGATGCTCGCGGCGATGTCCAGTCGCCGCCGCATGCCGCCGGAGTAGGCCTTGACCTGCCGGTCCGCGGCGTCGGTGAGCCCGAACGCCGCCAGCAGCTGGGCGGCCCGGTCGCGGGCGGCCTGCTTGCGGTGCCCCAGCAGCCTGCCGAGCAGCACCAGGTTCTCGGTGCCGGTGAGGTCCTCGTCGACCGACGCGTACTGGCCGGTCAGGCTCACCCGTTGCCGCACGGCGTCCGCCTCGCGCAGCACGTCGTGGCCGAACACGCGGGCCTCCCCGCCGTCCGGGCGCAGCAGCGTGGCGAGCATGCGCACGGCGGTGGTCTTGCCCGCGCCGTTCGGGCCCAGCACCCCGTACACGGTGCCCGCGGGCACCGCGAGGTCGATCCCGTCGACCGCCCGGTTGTCGCCGAACACCTTCACGAGGCCGGCAGTCTCGATCGCCAGCTCACTCATGTCGTTCCCCTCTATGTGACGTACGGCCTTGCCGCGCGGGCCGCGCGCAACGCCTCGCTCCACCAGACGACCTGGTCGAGCATCCTGGTGGCGGCCGGCTCCTGCGCCGGCCCCGGTTCGTCCTGCATCAGGTCCAGCGCCACCTCGTCGCGCACGGTGTGCGTGTGCAGCTCGGTGAACACGACCCGCAGCGCGGCGACCGCGTGGTACCCACGCGACCGGCAGCCGTAGGAGACGAACCCGACGGGTTTGGCGTGCCACTCGTCGTAGGCGAAGTCGATCGCCTGCTTGAGCGACGCCGGGACGCCGCGGTTGTACTCGGGCGTGACCACGACGAACCCGTCCGCGCGGTCCACGGCGGCGGCGAACCGGTTCATCTCCGGCGTCACCACCTCGGGGTACCGCGCGGGGAAGTCGAAGTCGACCAGGTCGACCACCTCGACGTCGAGGTCCTCCCGCCGCCGCGCGACCCGGAGAAACCACCCGGCAACGGACCCCCCGACCCGCCCCTCGCGAGTACTCCCGACAATCACCGCAACCCGCACCCGCACGACCTCACCTCCCACCCCCGAGGCGCGAGATCCCCCGCGAGATCAGACCTAGCACCCCGCGAGTCCCGCCCTCAAACCCCGCGAGTCACGCCCTCAAACACCGCGAGTCACGCTCTCGCGCATACCGAGTTGCCGGTTTCGTGCAGTCGCGGCGTCGTGCCATGTGCACGAAACGACCAACTCGGTATGCCTGAGAGCGTGACTCGCGCTGTTCGAGAGCGTGACTCGCGGGGTGTGGGGGTCAGGTGCAGATTTGGTCGTTCAGGAGGTCGGCCAGGGCGGAGACGACTCGCAGGGTGGGGGCTTCCGCGCCGGTCAGGTCGGCCAGTTCCACGACTGCTTTCAGGATCACGTCCAGTTCCATGGGTTTGCCCTTCTCCAGGTCCTGGAGCGTGGACGTCTTGTGTTCGCCCGCTCTCTCGGCGCCTGCCATGCGGCGCTCGATCGAGATCTCCGGGTAGCTGCCGAGGCGGGCGGCAACGTCGAGGGTTTCCCGCATCATGCGGATCACGACCTCGCGCGTGTCGAGGTGTTGACAAATCCCCTTCATCGTCGCGCGGGTCAGGGCGCTGATCGGGTTGAAGGCGATGTTGCCCATGAGCTTGAGCCAGATGTCCTTGCGCAGGTCGGGCTCGACGGGGCACTTCAGGCCACCGGCGATCATCGCCTGGGAGAACTCCGTGCAGCGGGCGGAGATCTCGCCGGTCGGCTCGCCGATGGAGAACCTGGTGCCCTCCAGGTGTTTGATCACCCCCGGCGACTCGATCTCCGTCGCCGCGTAGACGACGCAGCCGATCGCTCGCTCGACGGGCAGCGCAGCGCTGACGGCGCCGCCGGGGTCGACGCTGTTGATCCGGTAGTCCCGGTACTTGGTGTCGGTCCCGTGGAAGTACCACCACGGGATGCCGTTCTGCGCCGCGATGATGGTGGTCTCATCGTGCAGCAGCGGCTTGATCATCGGCCCCGCGTCCGCGTACCGGTTCGCCTTGAGGCCCAGGAAGATGTGGTCCACCGGACCCACCTCCACGGGGTCGTCGGTGGCGTGCGGACGGGCTTCGAAATCACCTCGGGGGCTCACGACGCGAACCCCCGACTCCTGGATCTTCCGCAGGTGGGGACCTCTGGCTATGAGGTGGACCTCGACGCCCGCCCGGTGCAAAGCGGCACCGACGTACGCGCCGATGGCGCCTGCCCCAAGAACAGCAACTTTCACCGCAAGCTCCGTTCTTGTATTCAAAGGGTCTACTGCATACAGTATGAGATGTTAGGCGAAACGAGAAGTGGTGAGCATGGACGACATCGCGGATTGGACCTCGAAAGCCTGTGTCGCGCTCGGTATCGACGCAGGTCAGGCCGGCACCGCGGAAGTACTCGCTCTCGCCGGGGAAGTGCGGCGCGCGGTGGGCGAACCCGCCGCGGTCATGGCCGTCTACCTGCTCGGCGTCGCGGCCGGTCGCGGCGCGGATCGCGGGGAGGCCGCCGCGCGGCTCGCGGACCTGGCGAAACAGTGGTCAGGCAGCACCTGCGACTGGCGCGACTGAATATCCGGGAGCGATCCCCCGGGCCCCCGAGGGCAACCTCTGGACCGCGACCCTGGTGCTCACTAGAGTCATACGGTATGCAGTATGCGCCAAGCCCACCTTTAAGGAGATGACGACACAGATGGCTTCACAGGCACAGGCGCCGGGCGGTTCCTCGGAGGGCAACCCCGAGATGATCTCCGGCGGGCATCTGGTGGCGAAGGCGCTCAAGGCCGAGGGCGTGGACGTGATCTTCACGCTCTGCGGCGGCCACATCATCGACATCTACGACGGATGTGTCGACGAGGGCATCGACGTCATCGACGTGCGCCACGAGCAGGTGGCCGCGCACGCGGCCGACGGGTACGCGCGCATCACCGGCAAGCCGGGCTGCGCCGTCGTCACCGCGGGCCCCGGCACCACCGACGCCGTGACCGGCGTGGCGAACGCGCTCCGCGCGGAGAGCCCCATGCTGCTGATCGGCGGCCAGGGCGCGCTCAGCCAGCACAAGATGGGCTCGCTGCAGGACCTCCCGCACGTCGACATGATGAACCCGATCACCAAGTTCGCCGCGACCGTGCCCAGCACCGAGCGCGCGGCCGACCTGGTGTCGATGGCCTTCCGGGAGTGCTTCCACGGCGCGCCCGGCCCGTCGTTCCTCGAGATCCCCCGTGACGTGCTCGACGCGTCGGTACCGCTGGAGAAGGCGCGGATTCCCAAGGCCGGTGCCTACCGCGCCTCGACCCGCTCGTCCGGTGACCCCGAGGCCATCGAGCGGCTGGCCGACCTCGTGGTCGGCGCGGAGAAGCCGTGCGTGCTGCTCGGCAGCCAGGTGTGGACGACCCGCGGCACCGACGCGGCCGTCGAGTTCGTCCGCGCGCTGAACGTGCCCGCGTTCATGAACGGCTCCGGCCGCGGCACCCTGCCGCCCGGCGACCCGCACCACCTGCAGCTGGCGCGCCGCTACGCGTTCCAGAACGCCGACCTGATCATCATCGTCGGCACGCCGTTCGACTTCCGCATGGGCTACGGCAAGCGGCTGTCGCAGACGGCGACCGTCGTGCAGATCGACCTCGACTACCGCACGGTCGGCAAGAACCGCGACATCGACCTCGGCATCGTCGGCGACGCCGGCGCCGTGCTCGCCGCCGTCACGCAGGCCGCGTCCGGCCGGGTCGACAACGGCGCCGTGGCGCGGAAGGCGTGGCTGGAGGAGCTGCGCGCGGTCGAGACCCAGGCCTACGAGAAGCGCCTCCCGCGCCAGCTCTCCGACGCCTCGCCGATCGACCCGTACCGCCTGGTGCACGAGATCAACGAGTTCCTCACCGAGGACTCGATCTACATCGGCGACGGCGGCGACATCGTCACCTTCTCCGGCCAGGTCGTGCAGCCCAAGTCGCCGGGCCACTGGATGGACCCAGGTCCACTCGGGACGCTCGGCGTCGGCGTGCCGTTCGTGATGGCCGCCAAGTACGCCCGGCCCGACAAGGAGGTCGTCGCGCTCTTCGGTGACGGCGCCTTCTCGCTGACCGGCTTCGACTTCGAGACGCTCGTGCGGTTCAACCTGCCGTTCGTCGGCATCGTCGGCAACAACTCGTCGATGAACCAGATCCGCTACGGCCAGATCCAGAAGTACGGCGCGGACCGCGGCCGGGTCGGCAACACGCTCGGCGACGTGCGCTACGACGAGTTCGCCCGGCTGCTCGGCGGCTACGGCGAGGAGGTCCGCGACCCGAAGGACATCCGGCCCGCGCTGGAGCGCGCGCGGGAGAGCGGGCTGCCGTCGCTGATCAACGTCTGGGTCGACCCCGAGGTGTACGCGCCGGGGACGATGAACCAGACCATGTACAAGTAAAGGGGCTTGCACATGCGCAAGGCACTGGAGGGCGTGCGGGTCCTCGACATGACCCACGTCCAGAGTGGACCGTCGGCGACGCAGATCCTGGCGTGGCTCGGCGCGGACGTGGTGAAGCTCGAGGCGGTGACCGGCGACATCACGCGCAAGCAGCTGCGCGACCTGCCGGACGTCGACAGCCTCTACTTCACGATGCTGAACTCGAACAAGCGCAGCATCACGCTCAACATGAAGTCCGAGAAGGGCAAGGAGCTCTTCGTCGAGCTGGTCAAGAAGTTCGACGTCCTGGCGGAGAACTTCGGGCCGGGCGCGGTGGACCGGATGGGCTTCCCGTGGGAGCGGCTGCACGAGATCAACCCGAAGCTGATCTACGCGTCGATCAAGGGCTTCGGCGACGGCCCGTACAAGTACTTCAAGGCCTACGAGGTGGTCGCCCAGGCCATGGGTGGCTCGATGTCCACCACGGGCTTCGAGGACGGCCCGCCGCTCGCGACCGGCGCGCAGATCGGTGACTCCGGCACCGGCATGCACGCCGTCGCCGGCATCCTCGCCGCGCTCTACCAGCGCGAGCACACCGGTCAGGGCCAGCGCGTCTCGGTCGCCATGCAGCACGCGGTGCTCAACCTGTGCCGGGTCAAGCTGCGCGACCAGCAGCGCCTCGCGCACGGTCCGCTGGCCGAGTACCCGAACAAGGAGTTCGGCGACACCGTGCCGCGCTCGGCCAACGCCTCGGGCGGCGGCCAGCCCGGGTGGGCGATCAAGTGCGCGCCCGGCGGCCCGAACGACTACATCTACGTGATCGTCCAGCCGGTGGGCTGGGCGCCGATCACGCAGCTGATCGGGCGCCCCGAGCTGGCGAACGACCCCGAGTGGGCGACCCCGGAGGCCCGCCTGGGCAAGCTGGACAAGATGTTCCAGCTGATCGAGGACTGGTCGGTCGACCACGACAAGTGGGAGGTGCTCGCGAAGCTCAACGAGCACAACATCCCGTGTGGCCCGATCCTCTCGACCAAGGAGATCATCGAGGACGAGTCGTTGGCGGACAACGAGATCGTCGTCAAGGTCGACCACCCGGAGCGCGGCGAGTTCACCACGGTCGGCATGCCGATCAAGCTGTCGGACTCCCCGGCCGAGGTGAAGCGCTCGCCGCTGCTCGGCGAGCACAACCAGGAGATCTACGGAACCGAACTCGGTCTGTCCGAGAGCGACATGGCCGAACTCAAGGCGAGTGGAGTGATCTGAGGATCATGACGGCGACAGTATCCGCGGTGGAAACCGTGCGCGCGGTGCTCGACGAGGTCAAGGCCGCCGGCCGGGACTCGCTCACCGCCCCCGAGGGCAAGCGGGTCTGCGACGCGTACGGGATCCCCACCCCGCGTGAGGGGCTCGCCACGTCGGCGGACGAGGCGGCCGCACTCGCCGCGGAGATCGGCGGGCCGGTGGTGGCGAAGATCGTCTCCCCGGACATCCTGCACAAGACCGAGGCGGGCGGCGTGCTCGTCGGCGTCGACGGACCCGACGCCGCCCGCGCGGCGTACGACACGATCCTGGCGAACGCCAGGGCCTACAAGGCCGACGCGGAGATCACCGGGGTGCAGATCCAGGAGATGGTCGGCGGCGCGGGCAGCACCGAGGTCATCGTCGGCGCCACCACCGACGGCACGTTCGGCAAGGTCGTCGCGTTCGGCCTCGGCGGCGTGCTGGTCGAGGTGCTCAAGGACGTCACGTTCCGGCTCGCGCCGGTCGACGACGCCGAGGCCAGGTCCATGGTCACCGGCATCCAGGCCGCCGAGGTGCTCCAGGGCGCCCGCGGCGCCGAGCCGGCCGACCTCGACGCGCTCGCCGACGTGATCGCCAAGGTGTCGCGGCTGGTCACCGACTTCCCGGAGATCAGCGAGTTCGACCTCAACCCGGTGTTCGCCTCGGCGAGCGGCGCGGTCGCGGCCGACGTGCGGATCCTCCTGGAGACCGGGGAACGCGCCAAGCCGCAGCAGTACTCGCAGGAAGAGATCCTGCGGGCGATGAACACGATGATGAACCCGCGGTCGGTCGCGGTCATCGGCGCCTCCGACCAGGCGGGCAAGATCGGCAACTCGGTCATGAAGAACCTGATCAACGGCGGCTACGCGGGCGAGATCTTCCCGATCAACCCCAAGGCCGACGAGATCATGGGCCGCACGGCGTACAAGTCGGTCGGCGACGTGCCGGGCGACGTGGACGTCGCGGTGTTCGCGGTGCCGGCGAAGTTCGTGCCCGCCGCGCTGACCGAGTGCGGCGAGAAGGGCGTCACCGCCGTGGTGATGATCCCGTCCGGGTTCGCCGAGACCGGCAACCAGGAGCTGCAGGACGAGATCGTCGAGATCGCGAACCGGTACAAGGTGCGGATGCTCGGGCCGAACATCTACGGCTACTACTACACGCCGCAGAACCTGTGCGCGACGTTCTGCACGCCGTACGACGTGAAGGGCGGCGTCGCGCTGACGTCCCAGTCCGGCGGCATCGGCATGGCGATCCTCGGCTTCGCCCGCACCACCGGGATGGGCGTGTCCGCGATCGTCGGCCTCGGCAACAAGTCCGACGTGGACGAGGACGACCTGCTGACCTTCTTCGAGAACGACGACAACACCCAGTGCGTCGCCATGCACCTCGAGGACCTCAAGGACGGCAGGGCGTTCGTCGAGACCGCCAAGCGGATGACGAAGAAGAAGCCGGTCGTCGTGCTGAAGGCGGGCCGCACCGACATGGGCGCCCGCGCGGCCAGCTCCCACACCGGTGCGCTCGCCGGTGACGACAAGGTGTACGACGACATCCTGCGGCAGGCGGGCGTGGTGCGCGCGCCGGGCCTCAACGAGATGCTCGAGTACGCCCGCGGCCTCCCGCTGCTGCCCACGCCGAAGGGAGAGAACGTCGTCATCATCACCGGCGCGGGCGGCTCCGGCGTGCTGCTCTCGGACGCCTGTGTCGCGGAGGGACTGTCGCTGATGGACATCCCGCCGGACCTCGACGAGGGGTTCCGCAAGTTCATTCCCCCGTTCGGGGCCGCGGGCAACCCGATCGACATCACCGGTGGCGAGCCACCGTCGACCTACGAGGCCACGATCCGCCTCGGCCTGGAGGACGACCGCATCCACGCGCTCATCCTGGGCTACTGGCACACGATCGTGACGCCGCCGATGGTCTTCGCCGAGCTGACCGCGAAGGTGGTGGAGGAGTACCGCGCCAAGGGCATCGACAAGCCCGTGGTGGCCTCCCTCGCCGGTGACACCGAGGTCGAGCAGGCGTGCGACTACCTGTTCGACCACCGGGTCGTCGCGTACCCGTACACCACGGAACGTCCCGTGGCCGTGCTGGGCGCGAAGTACCGGTGGGCACGCGCCGCGGGCCTGATCGGCGGCTGAGAACACGAGCTTGACCGCTACGGGGAACGGCGGTCAAAGGGGCCGGCCGAGGCTGACCGACCCGCACGATGGGTGATCAAGCAGGGGTCAACAGGCAGGCGGCAGGAAGCGGGTCGTCCGCGAGCGCGCGGTGTGCGGTCGCGGAACCCGCTTCACGAAGTTATTTTCAGGAGGTCCAATGGTGGATTCTCACAACCCCTCGGGCGCCGGACTGTCCGCGAAGGACCGTCCGCCGTACGAGGTCGTAGCCACGGAGGCGGGTGAGGAGCGGGTGTGGCGCGCCGGGGGGCTCGAGCCGATGCCCATCCGGCCGCTTCCGGAAGCGCCACCGTCCATTCACCTGCTCGGCCCGACCGTCTTCCTGCTCGCGCTCGGCGTGGGCATGGGCGAGTCGTACATGTGGCCGCGGCTGGTGCTGGTCTTCGGCCCGGAGATCCGGTGGCTGTTCCTGATCGGTGTCACCCTGCAGGCAGTGGTGATGCTCGAGATGGCGCGGTACGCGATGGCGACCGGGGAGAGCATCTTCACGGGCGCGGCGCGGGTGTTCAAGCCGATCATGTGGTTCTTCTTCGTCACCGCCATCCTGGTGTACATGTGGCCCGGCCACCTGTCGGCGGGCATGTCGGCGCTGGAGCAGCTGACCGGCATACCCTGGGTGATATCGGCGATCACGGTGCTGATACTGGTCGGGATCCTGTTCAGCCTGGCCAGTGTCATCTACGACGTCGTGGAGAACATCCTCGGGATCCTGATCGGGATCCTGGTGGTGGGCACCGCGGTCATCGCGTCGATCGCGGGCAGCTGGGCCGACCTCGGCTCGACGCTCGGTGGCATGTTCGCGTTCGGGTACTTCCCGGACGGGATGATGTCCGCCGAGTGGTTCCCGGTCGTGGTCGGTTCGATCGCGTTCGCGGGACCGTCGGGCATGCAGCAGATGTGGTACACGCTGCACCTGCGTGAGTCCGGCGCCGGCATGGGTGCGCATGTCCCGAAGATCCGCGGCCTGCGGACCGCCGGGGAACAGGAGGACATGCCTGCCCACGGATTCATGTTCGACACCTCGGACCCCAACGAGATGGCGAAGTGGAAGGGCTGGCGCAAGTGGATCACCTTCGACGCCTTCCTGCTGTTCTGGGGCATCACGATGCTGGTGACGATCTCGTTCACCGTGCTGGCCCGGTCGGCGGCGCGGGAGAACCCGGACGTCAAGACCATCATCGAGGGCGGTGACCGGTCGGCCGCGCTGCAGGCCATGTCGGACTCGTTCGCCTCGGTGGGCGGTTCGGTGCTCGGCGGGTTGTTCTTCGCCTTCATCGCGATGATCGGGGTCAACGCGACGCTCGGGTTGTTCGACTCGTTCTCCCGCGGCCAGGCCGACATGACGTTCTTCCACTTCCCCGGTGCGAAGAAGCGCAAGATGTCCCACCTCTACGCGGGCTTCCTGTGGGGCATCATCACGTTCGGCGTGCTGATCCTGCTGTTCGGGCCCGCCGACGGTCCCGAGGGCATCCTGGACATCCTGGCGTTCCTGTCCACGTTCGCCATGGGTGCGTACTGTGTCGTGTTGTTGCTCGTCAACAACAGGATGCTGCCGAAACCGATCCGTCCGAAGTGGTGGTCCAACGCGATCATCGGCTTCGGCGCGGTCTTCTACCTGGGCATGCTCTTCTACTGCATGATCCGGTTCGGCGTCGTGGACCTCGGTTAGGAGATGGAAGCGATGCGCCGTCTGTTCCTGTTGACCCTGCCGGGTCTGGCAGTCGGATTCATCGCCGGCGTGCTCGCCGGCGGGCTGACCGCGATCGTCGGTCAGCCCGCCGGGGCCGCGGCGGTGGCCGCACTGGCTCTCGGCGTGCCGCTCGCCCTGCTGGGCGGCGGCTACACCATGCTGCTGATCAACAAGAGGGTGCGGCTGGGCGGCTTCGCCCCGGCGGCGCTGTTCTGGCTGGTCGGCTTCCCGCTGTCCCGGCTGCTGCACGAGGTGGTCGTCAACGCCTACGTCAGCGGCTCGCCGGCGCTCCCGCCGGACCCGCTGGGGTTCCTCGCGTTCCAGGGGATCGTCAGCCTCGGCTTCGCGATCGGCTTCCTGTGGCTGCACGAGCGGCTCGCCCCGCAGTGGTGGCGACGGCTGGCGGCACACGACCCCGACGCCCGCGCGGTGTACATGCGGTACGCGCAGCACGCGCAGGCGATGTTCGAGGCGAGCGAGCGGCGCAAGGCCGCGCGGGGTCGCAAGCCGAGCGCGCGCACCCCGGCGCGCTGACCCACCGGTAATTTCCAGGACGCCTGCCGATGCACCAGCCAGGTGCACCGGTGGGTTCTTCCTGCGCGCCGAAAGGTGGCTAGATGAACGTCCCGGCTTGGTTGTGGGTGGTGACCGTCATCGGTCTCATCGCCGTCATCTTCCTCGACTTCTACCTGATCTCCCGCAATCCCCGCGACCCGTCGATGCGCGAGTGCACGGCGTGGATCGGGGTCTACGTCGGCCTCGCCGTCCTCTTCGGACTTGGTGTGCTGCTCGCGGCGGGCCCGCAGTACGGCGGCGAGTTCTTCGCGGGCTGGATCACCGAGTACTCCCTCTCGGTCGACAACCTCTTCGTCTTCGTGATCATCATGTCGTCCTTCGCGGTGCCGAGGGAATACCGTCAGAAGGTCCTGTCGATCGGCATCGTCATCGCGCTCGTGATGCGCGGCGTCTTCATCCTGATCGGCTACGAGGCCATCACGAGGTTCGACTGGCTCTTCTACGTCTTCGGCGCCTTCCTGGTGTACACGGCCTGGAAGCTGATGGCCCACAAGGACGAGGAGGAGGACGAGTTCACCGAGAACGCGATGCTCCGCTTCGTCAAGAAGATCGTCCCGGCGACCGACAAGTACGAAGGCGCCAGGATGACGACGAAGGTCGCAGGCCGCCGCATGGTGACGCCGATGCTCATCGTCATGGTCGCCATCGGCACCACCGACCTGCTGTTCGCGCTGGACTCGATCCCCGCGATCTTCGGGCTGACGAAGGAGCCGTACCTGGTCTTCACCGCGAACGCGTTCGCGCTGATGGGGTTGCGGCAGCTGTTCTTCCTCATCGGCGGGCTGCTCGACAAGCTGGTGTACCTGTCCATCGGGCTGTCCGTCGTGCTCGGGTTCATCGGCCTGAAGCTGATCTCCGAGGCACTGCACCACGACGGCGTGGCATGGGCGCCCGAGGTGCCGATCCTCGTGTCGCTGGGGATCATCGTGGGCACGCTCGCCGTCACCACGGTGGCGAGCCTGTGGAAGGTCCGCCGCGACCGCGACAAGGAACTGGACGAGATCGCCGAGGAGACGCCCGTCTCGGACCCGGATCCTGCCTGACCCGGTGGACCGGGCCCCACGGACCGGGGCCCGGTCCACCATGCCGTTCGTTGTTCGGGGGTCGGTGGGGTTGAAGGGTCCCATCACATCCCGGAGATCACGGCCCCTTCCGGCGCGGGTGCCCGCTTCCCGGGCGCGCAGCGTTCGGGAGTGTCGGAAGGGGCTATTTCAACACAGAAGGAAGGGGTCCTTCCTCACCATCTCGAAGGCTCGGCGCGCTCCCGACGTGCTGCCCGCTTCGCGGGCGCGTAGCGCTCGGGCGCCGGAAGCAACTGTTCCAAGAAGCGGCAGCGATGCGCGTCGGGCCAACGCGAGTCGTGTGATGAAGGGGTCCTTCGGTGCGCTGATGAAGGGTCCTTCCTCACCATCCCGAGGGCTCCGCGCGCTCCCGATCAGGCCTGCCAACTTCGTCCCGCGGCGCAGCGCCCCGGGGCGAAGTTGTCCACAGGGCACCGTCCGACCACCCGGAACTGTCGGTGGTCGCCGGTACGCTGGAAATCGGGGGCCGGAGGCCAAGGCGGAAGCAGCGGGCTGGGCTGCACGGACCGCGGCCCAGCCCGCCGTCGCCGGCCCGGACAGGGCCTGCGAGGACCAGGATCTCATCCACGACAAGTTTCGCACCGCGCGCTCGAGAAAATCTCGCGTGGCGGGATGCGGGCGATGTCGGTAAGTTTCACACGCGTAAACGAAAAGCTCGGGCCGTACGGACCACGACCCGAGCTTTCGGTGGGACTGGGCCGCACGGACCGCGGCCCAGTCCCGGTCTTACGTCAGACGGTCGCGCGGACCGGCTGTTCGCGCAGGTACTCCTCCGCCTTGCGGGCGGTGTCCTGGCGCTGCTTCTCCATGGCGGTGTCGAGGGCCAGGCCGAGGCGACGGCCGTCAGCCGACCAACCCCGCGGAGACTTCGTGAGCGACGTCAGCCACTTACGCATTCTTCTCACCTCCTGGTGCGGCACCGAGGCGTACGGACCACGTCTCGATCCCGCTTCTCTCAACCACGCTCATGGGGTTCCCCATACCACCGGTGCGCACACCGAGGTGGTCGTCACACCCGGGCCTTGTGCTCGGGGACAGGCTGTTCGCGCAGGTAGTCCTCCACCTCGCGGGTGGCCTCCTGGCGCTGCTTCTCCATGGCGGCGGCGAGGCCGAGGCCGAGGGCACGGCCGTCGGCGTTGAAGCCGCGCAGCGTCTGCAGCCAGTTACGCATCTACTTCACCTCCTTGCGGGCAGCACTGGTAAACCCAGGGTCGCGGCGTCGCGGCCAGGGTCGGGCGGGCACCCGGGTCACGGGCGCCCTGGTATCGGGGTGCGGTCAGCCCTTCGCGGGTGACCGGCGACGGCGCCGGGTCGGCAGTTCGAGCAGCTGCTGCTCCTGCTCACCGTCCGCGTCGCGCTGTTCGAGGTAGGACTTCCTGGTCCGCTCGGTGTGTTCGGCCATGATCCGGGCGGCGGCGTCGGCGTCCCTGTTCTCGATGGCGTCGATGAGTTTCGCGTGCTCCTGCCACGACTGCTTGCCACGCTGGCGGGCGATCGGCGTGTAGTACCAGCGCACCCGGCGGTCGACCTGGGTCGCGAAGTCCAGCAGCACCTTGTTGCCCGACAGCTCCGTCACGCAGCGGTGTACCGCGGCGTTCAGCGACACGGCCGTGTCCACGTCGTCCGCGGCCAGCGCCTCCAGGCCCTGCTTGTTCAGGTCGCGGAGCCGTGCGATGCCCTCCTCGTCGGCGTTCGTCGCCGCCAAGCGTGCCGACTCGCTCTCGAGCAGCGTTCGCACGGCGAGCAACTGGTCCGCCTCGTCGGGGGTCGGCTGGTGCACGAACGCGCCGTAGCCGGGCCGCAGGTCCACCCACCCCTCGTTGTTCAGCCACTGCAGCGCCTCGCGCACGGGCTGACGGGAGACACCCAGCATCTGCGCCAGTTCGCTCTCCACGAGGTGCTGGCCGGGGGCCAGTCGCCGGGAGATGATCAGCTCCTGCATCGCCTGGTAGACGTGCTCACGCAGGGGCACTGGCCGATCGATCCGGCGAGCCGCCAGTTCCTTTGGCAACTCGGTCGGGTGCATGGTGGTCTCCATCGGGAGTGGGTATGTTCAGCAGGTAGCCGATTCGAGGGATCTCGTCGACTGCCTACAGCATACAGTCAGCCCTTGTCCGTTTACGTCACTCGTGAGCGCGTTCACAGTCAGTGATCAGTAACTCTCGTCCGATAGATACCTTCGATCGGCTCCCGCTGACCGTGCGTCACCGCACCGGCACGTCGACCAGCAGCGGCGCCACGAGCGAGCCCGCGGACGCGACCACCTCGCGCAGCTCGTCGTCGCTGTCGACGCGGTGGGCGGCGACGCCGAAGAACAGCGCCGCCTTCGACCACTCCATGCGGCCGAGGTCGAGGCCGGGGTGCGGGCCGGGGCCGTAGAACTCGGCGAGCGTGTCCTTGAGCGTGCGGTACTCGCCGTTGTTCATCACCAGGAACAGCACCGGCACGTGGTAGCGCGCCGCGGACCACAGGCCCTGCAGCCCGAACAACGCGCAGCCGTCGCCGAGCACGGCCACCACCGGGCGGTCCGGCCTGCCCATCCGGGACCCGATCGCGGCGCCGATGCCCCAGCCGAGCCCGCCACCGACCGTGTGCACGAACGACCCCGGCTGGGTGAGCCGCAGCAAGGGGCGCAGCTCGACGCCGACGGTGATGGCCTCGTCGACGACGACCGCGTCGGCGGGCAGGCCCTCCGCGATCGCCCTGGCCGCGACCGCGGCGTCCAGCGGCGCGCGGACCGTGGCGAGCGCGCTCCCGCCGACCGGCGGGTCCTCGGCACGCACCGGGTGGGTCCGGCGGCCGACCTGCGAGACCAGCTCGGTCAGCGACGCGCGGATGCCACCGGTCAGCCCGAGCTCGACGGTGAAGTTGCGGCCGAGCTCGGTGGGGTCGTCGTCGAGCTGCACGACCCGGGTGTGCGCCGGGATCGCGGGGCCGGGCGTGTAGTGGTGCGGGGAGAACGCGTGGCAGCCGACCACGAGCACGACGTCGTGCTCGGCGAGGGCGCTCCGGATCTCGGCGTTGCGCGGCGGCAGCATGCCGGCGTGCAACGGATGGGTGAAGGGAAAGTTCACCCGATCGTGCATCGGTGGGTGGAAAACGGTGGCGCCGAGCCGTTCCGCGAGGTTCACCAGCTGGGGGAGCGCGCCGTCGCGCCCGACCCCGTCGCCCGCGACGATCGCCGGGTTGCCCGCGCTGGCGAGGAGCCAGGCCGCCTGGTCGAGCCCGGTCGCCGCGCCGAGCGGTGCGAGCGGGGAGCGCTCGGGCAGCGGCACCTCGACGTCCTCGATGAGCAGGTCCATGGGGATCGACACGAACACCGGCCCGGCCGGCGGGGTCGCGGCGAGGGCGAACGCGCGCCGGAGCACGATCGGCAGGTCCTCGGCGCGCCGCACCTCGATCGCGCTCTTCGCGGCGGCCGACGCCAGCGCGGTGAGGTCGCCCGCGAGCATCGGGTCCTCGACGAGGTGGCGGCTGTCCTGCCGGCCCGCCGTGACGACCAGGGGAGTGCGGGAGCGCTTCGCGTTCAGCATGCCGATCAGCCCGTTGGCCAGACCCGCGGCGACGTGCAGGTTCACGAACGCGGTGCGGCCGGTGGCGCGCGCGTACCCGTCGGCCATCGCGACCGCGGAGTGCTCCTGGACGGCGAGCACGTACTCGAAGTCGGCCGCCTTCGCGAGCGCGTCGATCAGCGGCAGCTCGGTCGTGCCGGGATTGCCGAAGATCTTCTCGACGCCCTCGGTGCGCAGCACCTCGAGCATGGCTTCCATCGGGTTCATCGCATCTCCGTGTCCGGGGAACGAGCCATCGTGGTTTACCCGCGCCTCTCCCGTGCCAATCCGCCGGATTCCCGTTGTCCCACGCCCGCGTGCCGGGCATCAACCCGATCCGTGCTCGACCGGGGAGCGCGCCCGACGTGTCCGAAGTGGACGGAACGCCGCGTGTTGACGTGGTGTCCGCGCCGGCAATAGCGTTCGTGGGCGGAACCGCTGTTCGTCATACGAACGAGGAGCCTCGGTGATGCGACGACGCCTCGCTGTGCTTGCCGCGCTCGCCCTCCTGACCGCGGGCTGCGGCTCGGGGGAACCGGCCGGCCAGGGCGGGCCGGACGAGGTGAAGGTGGGGCTGATCTCGATCCTCGACGTCGCCCCGATCTACCTGGGCAAGGAGAAGGGTTTCTTCGCCGACCGGGGCATCGAGCTGACGCTGCAGCCTGCCGAGGGCGGCACGGAGACGGTCCCGTCGGTGCTGAGCGGCAACCAGCAGTTCGGTTTCAGCAACGTCGTGACGCTGCTGCTGGCGCGGTCCGAAGGGCTCCCGGTGAAGGTGGTCAGCAACGGCACCAACTCGACGGGCGTCGACGGCGCCGACTTCGGCGCGTTGATGGTGGGCGCGGGCAGCCGGGTGAAGTCGGTGAAGGACCTGGCGGGCAAGAAGGTCGCGGTCAACACGTTCCAGAACGTGGTCGAGCTGGCGGTGCGGGCGTCGGCGCTGAAGGCGGGCGTGGACCCGGAGTCGATCGAGTTCGTGAAGCTGCCGTTCCCGGACATGCCGGCGGCGCTGACGTCGGGCCGCGCGGACGCGGTGTTCGTGGTGGAGCCGTTCCAGCAGATCGTGCTGTCGCAGGGCGGCCGGGCGCTGGCGTCGAGCTACGTGGACACGGCCGCGAACCTCAGCGTGGCGATGTACTTCACGTCGAAGGAGCTGCTGGCGCGGAACCCGGACCTGGTCAAGCGCTTCACCGAGGCGATGAACGAGTCGCTCGCGTACGCGGACACCCACCCGGACGAGGTACGCCGGATCCTGCCGACGTACACCAAGATCGGCCCGGAGGTGATCCCGAACCTGGTGCTGCCGAAATGGCCCACGGCGATCAACCGCGACTCGGTGTCGGCGATCGCCGAGCTCGCCGAGGAGGAGGGTGTGCTGCAGAACAAGCCGGACATCGCGGACCTGATGCCGTAGCGGTCTGCTGGTGGTGTTTGCCTTGCGTGGGGTTTCGCCGTCCTGGGTGGTCCCCGTCCTGGGTTTGTCCCCGTCTTGCGTTTGTCCTCGCCGGGCGGGCGTCCTCGCCGGAGGGCGTCCTGCCGGACGGGCCTCCTCGCCGGAGGGGCTGGTCTCCGGGATGGCGGCGGGTCTTGCACGGGGCTGGTTTGGCAAGGACTGGTGTCCGTTGTCTGCCTGCCATCCCGTCGACCTCCCACGGGCTATCACACCGCGTCAAGGGGGCCCGGCGGCTTTGGGCACGTGGTGCTTTGGGTTTCGGGCCCCCTTGACACGGCGTGATCGGGCTTCGCCAGGTCGACGGGATGGCAGGCACCCTCAGGGGGTTCTGGGCTTCGCCCCGCTTCGCGGGATTCGGGCGCTGCGCGCCCCGCTTCGCGGGGCCAGGCGCGCAGCGCCCGGCATGCCGGGGTCGGCCCTCGCCGCTCGCGCGCGCGATGGCAATCCCCACCCGATCCCGGGGGCCACCCGCCATGCCAGTCTACCGGTGACCACCGACAGCGGGGCGGTTGTCGATCTTGGCTGTGGACAACTCCGGGTTACGCGACCAATTGCTCAAGGAGCAGCACACCGGCCGCGAGCGCGAGGAAGACCGCCGGGTAAGCGATGTTGTGGAAGACCCGTTTCCACACGTGGATGACCACCGCGCCCAGGAAGAACAGCACCAGCCCGGCCGCGGCCGCGGTCCCGATCAGCGGGACGCCCGCCAGTCCGAGCAGCAACCCGACCGCGCCCGCGGCCTTCAGTGCGCCCAGCGCCGGGAGCCACGACAGCGGGAGGTCCAGCTCGGTCGCGTTGGCGAGCACGAAGCGGGCACGCAGAAAATCAGCCACCGCGGCCCACAGGTTCACGGCGGCGGTCGCGAGGGTCAGAACGACGTACACCACCCCACCCTCGGCCGCGATCGTGGGGCGCGTCCAATACCTGCGTCGATAACCTGTCGGCATGGATGTCGACACGCGGCTGCTGCGGTACTTCGCCGCCGTGGCCGAGGAGGGGAACCTCACGCGCGCGGCCGAGCGGCTGTTCGTGTCGCAGCCGGCGTTGACCAAGCAGGTCCGGCAGCTGGAGGACCGCCTCGGTGTCCGGCTCTTCGACCGTTCCCGCGCGGGCATGGCGCTCACCGAACCGGGCCGGGCGCTCGCCGCGCGGGTGCCTGCCCTGCTCGGCGAGTGGGACCGCGTCCTGCGCGAGACGCGCCGCGCCGCGAGCCAGGTGCTGCGCGTCGGCTTCCTCGCCAGCGCCGCGAACGAGGCGACGCCCGCGATCATCGCCGCGTTCGGGGTGCGGCGGGCCGGCTGGCGGGTGGACATGCGGCAGGCCTCCTGGGCCGACCCGACCGCGGGTCTCGCGGGCGGCGACGTCGACGCGGCCCTCGTCCGCCTGCCGTTCCCCGGGCAGGAGGCGTGGCGCGTCGAGGTGCTCCTGACCGAACCGCGTCGCGTCGCGTTGCCGAGCGGGCACCGGCTGGCCGCACGCGACGTGATCGCCTTCGACGAGCTGTGGGACGAGCCGTTCGTCGCCGCGCCTGCCGAGACCGGGCCCTGGCGCGACTACTGGCTCGCCACCGGCGCGCGGCCCGGCGAGCCGCGGATCGGGGCCGTGACCGAGCACCCGGACGACTGGCTGAGCGCGATCGCCAACGGCTACGGCGTCGCACTCGCACCCGAGTCCGCGGCCCGCTACTACGCACGGCCCGGCGTCACCTACCGGCCGGTCACCGGCGTCGGCCCGACCCACGTCGCCGTCGCGTGGTCACCCGCCGACGACAACCCCGCGGTGCGGGACTTCGTCGCGTGCTGCCTGGAGCACGCTCACGCCGACCGCGACGCGCCCAGCGCCTGACCGAGGGGCACTGATGGAGTTCTTCTGCTACCACCGCGACCGCGCGGGTTCGATGGCGCTGCGTGTGGCGCTGCTGGAGGAGCACTGGTCCTACATGGACCGCTTCCCGATGATCGCCCGTGGTCCGACCTTCGCCGAGGACGGCACGCTCACCGGCAGCGTGCACATCGTCGACCTGCCCGACGCCGCCGCTGCCCGCGCGTTCGCCTTCGACGAGCCCGGGTACCAGGCCGGGGCGTACCGGGACGTGCTGCTCCGCCGGTGGCGCAACGGGCTCGGCCGCACCATGTGGGAGTTCCCGGGCCCCGACGGGGATCGCTTCCTCGTGCTCGGGTTCGGCGAGGGTGACCACGACGACGTGGCACCCGGCCGCGACGACCTCATCGCGTACGGCCCGCTGCTCTCCGACGACGGCACCCGCTGGCTCGGCACCGCGGCGCTGGTCCAGGCGCAGGACATCGACCACGCGCGGGCTGTCCTGCCCCTGGACCGGTACGCCGACGTCGAGGTGCACCGCTGGCGGCCGGGTGGCCGGCGCTGATCAGGACTCCGACGTCGCCACCCGCTGCGGTGGCAGGCCCGGCAGGAAGCGGCCCGGCTGGCGCAGCTTCACGCACAGCGCCGCCGACCCGATCGCCAGCGCGCACGCCAGCAGCAGCACCGGCGCGTACCCCCACGTCGGCACGACCGCCGCGCCGACACCGACGCCGAGCACGCCGCCGAACGCCTTCGCGCTGTACACCGCCGCGTGGGTGCGCCGGGCGCCCGCGCTCTGGTCGCCGAAGAAGTCCCTGACCAGCGACGCGAACAACGGGTAGAACGCGCCGCCGCCGATGCCCGCCAGCAGTGCCGCGAACACCAGCATCGCCACCGCCCCGGTGCTCGCCGCCGACGCCAGGAACAGTTGCCCCGCACCGAGAACCGCCAGGACCCAGCCGAGCGTCCTGGTCCGGCCGACGCGGTCCGACACCCGGATCGCCGCCGCGCGGCCCGCGCCGTTCGCGCCCAGCAGCACACCCGTGCCCACCGCCACCACCACGAGCGGCGCGTTGATGGTGCCGCCCAGCGTGGCCAGGAACGTCACGTCGAACAGCGACACCGCGCTCGCGACGAACAGGATGAGGTACATCAGCGGCGCGGCGCCCGTGCGCATGGCCTCGCGCGGCGAGTACTGCCGCACGGCCGACACGCGCTGCTCCAGCACCCACGAGCGCGGGTCGACGGCGGGCGGCCACCAGTTCGCCGGCGGGTCGGCCAGCACGGCGCCCGCCGCCAGGACGACCAGGAAGATCACCGCCGCGGTCACCGTCAGCGCGGGACCGGCCGGCGCGAACAGGAACGCGACCGCGAACGGCACGGAACCGTACGCGAAGGCGCCCGTCGCGAGGCTCACCTTCGCCGCCGCGCGTTCCGGGTACCACTTGGCGACCGTCGCGGAGCAGGTCGCGTAGACCAGGCCGGCGCCCGTGCCGCTCAGCACGGAGTACCCGACGACGGCGGCGAACTGGGAACCGAACGCGAGCGAGAGCGGGCCGAGGGGGAGCAGCACGGCGCCGGCGATCATCGCCGTGCGTGGTCCGATCCGGCCGCGTTCCCGCAGGAACGCGACGGGGAATCCGGCGCAGGCCTGGAAGACCGTCCACAACGCGAGCAGCCAGAACACGTCGAGCGCCGACCAGCCGCGGCCGACGAGCGACGGCACGAGCGAGCCGAACCCGTACTGCAGGACGCCGATCGCGGCCATCGCCGCCCACGACGCCCGGAGCATCCAGGCGCGGTCGCGGCCCACCAGCTCGTCCGGTTCCGGGCCGACCTGGAATCGACGGCCCAAAAAGTCAACAGAGGTGCTCATCACGGACCCCTCCCTGGACAACGGGTTCCATACTGCATACAGTCTACAACACGTGGTGGTGCCGGTCACAGCCCGAAATCGAAAGGCAGGCGCGGTGGACCTGTACGAGTACCAAGCGAAAGACCTGTTCGCGGCGCACGGTGTCCCGGTCGGCCCCGGTCAGCGGGTGGTCACCGACCCCGAGGCCGCGCGTGCCGCCGCCGAGGAGTTCGGCGTGCCGGTCGTCGTCAAGGCGCAGGTCAAGACGGGTGGCCGCGGCAAGGCGGGCGGCGTCAAGCTCGCGCACGACCCCGCCGACGCGAAAGCCAAGGCCGAAGCCATTCTCGGCCTCGACATCAAGGGGCACACGGTCCGGCGGGTGCTGGTCACGCCCGCGTCGACGATCGCCGAGGAGTACTACTTCTCGTTCCTGCTCGACCGCGCGAACCGGACCTTCCTCGCGATGGCCTCCGCCGAGGGCGGCATGGAGATCGAGCAGCTCGCCGTCGAACGCCCCGACGCGCTCGCGAAGATCCCCATCGACGCGAACGAGGGCGTCGACCTGGCCAAGGCCCGCGAGATCGCCGCGATCTTCCCCGCGGACGTGCAGGAAGCGGCCGCCGAGGTGATCGTCAAGCTGTGGGAGACCTTCGTCGCCGAGGACGCCACGCTCGTGGAGGTCAACCCGCTCGTACGCGACGGCGACGGCGACATCGTCGCGCTGGACGGCAAGGTCACGCTCGACGACAACGCCTCCTTCCGGCACCCGGACCACGCCGACCTCGTCGACGCCGAGGCCGAGGACCCCCTGGAAGCGGCCGCGAAGGCCAAGGACCTCAACTACGTCAAGCTCGACGGCGAGGTCGGCATCATCGGCAACGGCGCCGGCCTCGTGATGTCCACATTGGACGTGGTGGCGTACGCGGGGGAGGAGTTCGGCGGCGTGCGGCCCGCGAACTTCCTCGACATCGGCGGTGGCGCCTCGGCGCAGGTGATGGCCGACGGCCTGGAGATCATCCTCTCCGACCCGGACGTGAAGTCGGTGTTCGTCAACGTGTTCGGCGGCATCACCGCGTGCGACGCGGTCGCCAACGGCATCGTGCAGGCGTTCGGGCTGCTGGGCGACGTGACCAAGCCGGTCGTGGTCCGGCTGGACGGCAACAACGCCGCCGAGGGCCGCAAGATCCTCGACGACGCCGCCCTCCCCGGCCTGACCCGACTCGACACCATGGACAGCGCGGCCCGCAGCGCCGCCGAACTCGCCGCACAGGGGGCGTAGCGATGGCGATCTTCCTCACCGAGCACAGCAAGGTCATCGTCCAGGGCATGACCGGGGCCGAGGGCCGCAAGCACACCGCGCGCATGCTCGCCGCGGGCACCAACGTGGTCGGCGGCGTCACGCCGGGCAAGGGCGGGCAGAAAGCGGAGATCGGCGACAAGAACCTGCCGGTGTTCAACTCTGTCGCCGAGGCGATGAGCGAGACCGGCGCCGACACCACGGTCGTGTTCGTGCCGCCGAGGTTCGCCAAGAGCGCGGTGCACGAGGCGGTCGACGCGGGCATCGGGCTCGCCGTGGTGATCACCGAGGGCATCCCGGTGCACGACACCGCCGCGTTCTGGGCGCACGCGTGCGCCACCGGCAACAAGACCCGGATCATCGGCCCGAACTGCCCCGGCGTGATCAGCCCCGGCAAGTCCAACGCGGGCATCATCCCCGCCGACATCACCGGCCCGGGCCGCATCGGCCTGGTGTCGAAGTCCGGCACGCTGACCTACCAGATGATGTACGAGCTGTCGGACATCGGTTTCTCGACCGCGGTCGGCATCGGCGGTGACCCGATCATCGGCACCACCCACATCGACGCGCTCGCCGCGTTCGAGTCCGACCCGCAGACCGAGCTGATCGTGATGATCGGCGAGATCGGCGGCGACGCCGAGGAGCGGGCCGCGGCCTACATCGCCGAGCACGTCACCAAGCCGGTCGTCGGCTACGTCGCGGGCTTCACCGCGCCGGAGGGCAAGACGATGGGCCACGCCGGCGCGATCGTGTCCGGCTCGTCCGGCACCGCGCAGGCGAAGAAGGAAGCGCTGGAGGCGGCGGGCGTCCGCGTGGGCAAGACTCCTTCGGAGACCGCAGAGCTGGCCAGGGCGAGCCTGGTCCAGACCGTCGCCTAGGGAGCTGTCCATGCGTTTCGACGTCAACCTGTCCATCCTGTTCACCGAGCTGCCCCTGCTCGAGCGCCCCGCGGCGGCGGCCCGCGCGGGCTTCGACGCGGTCGAGATGTGGTGGCCGTTCGACGGGCCGGTGCCCGCCGACAGCGAGCTGGACGCGCTCGAGCGTGCCGTCAAGGACGCGGGCGTCTCGTTGGTGGGACTCAACTTCGACGCGGGTGACATGCCGGGCGGTGACCGCGGCCTGCTGTCGTCGAAGGCCACCAGCGGGCGGTTCCGCGACAACATCGACGTGACCGTCGGGTTCGCGGAACGGCTGGGCTGCCGGACCCTGAACGCCCTGTACGGCAACACGACCGACGACACCGACGCGGAACTGGCGCTGGAAAACCTCGCCCTGGCCGCGAAAGCGGCGTCCCGCATCGGCGCCACGGTCGTCGTCGAGGCGCTCAACGCGTTCGAGAACACCCGGTACCCGCTCACCTCGACCACCGCCGCGCTGCGGGTGGTCGACCAGGTGCCGGGCACCGCGTTCCTCGCGGACTTCTACCACCTGGCGCGAATGGGCGAGGACATCCCCGCGCTGATCGAGAACCACGCGGACCGGTTCGGGCACGTGCAGATCGCGGACGTGCCCGGCCGCGGCCAGCCGGGGACGGGAGAGCTGGACTACCCGGCGATCCTGCGGCAGCTCGCGGCGAGCCCCTACCAGGGGCCCGTGGGCCTGGAGTACAAGCCGGTCGGCCAAAGCGACGAGAGTTTCAGCTGGTTGGAGGCTATGCGGTGACAAAAGTCGGGATCGTCGGGCTCGGCATCATGGGCGGCCCGATGGCGTCGAACCTGCTCGCGGCGGGGCACGACGTCATCGGGTTCGACGTGGTGCCCTCGGCCCTGGAACGGCTGGCGGCCGACGGCGGCACCAAGGCGGTGAGTGCCGCGCAGGCCGCCGCCGAGTCCGATGTGGTCATCACGATGCTGCCGAACCACCCGCAGGTGGAGGCGGTGGCGCTCGGCGACGGCGGCGTGCTGGACAGCGCAAAGCCGGGCACGCTCTACATCGACATGTCGTCGATCCGCCCGGAGACCGCGCGCAAGCTGGCCGAGGCCGGGGCGGAGCGCGGCGTCCGGGTGCTGGACGCGCCCGTGTCCGGCGGGGAGAAGGGCGCGATCGACGGCGTGCTGTCCATCATGGTCGGCGGCGCGGCCGAGGACTTCGCCGCGGCGCGGCCCATCTTCGAGGTGCTCGGCAAGACGATCGTCCACGTCGGACCACACGGCGCGGGCCAGACGGTCAAGGCCGCCAACCAGCTGGTGGTCGGCGGCACGTACGCGCTGGTGGCGGAGGCCATCGTGCTGCTGGAGGCGTCCGGCATCGACGCCGGCGTCGGGCTCGACGTGCTCGCGGGCGGGCTCGCGGGCAGCCGCGTCCTGGAACTGAAGCGGAAGTCCATGGTCGAGCGCACGTTCGCGCCCGGCTTCCGGATCGACCTGCACCACAAGGACATGGGGATCATCCTGGACGCCTCCCGCGACGCCGGCGTGGCGCTCCCGGTCGGCAACCTGGTCGCGGCGCTGATCGCAGCGGCCAGGGCACAGGGGTACGGGCAGCTGGACCACTCCGCGCTGCTGAAGGTGGCGGAAAACCTCTCCGGCAAGGGAGACACAGCGTGAGCACCATGCCCTGTATGGAAGCCGCCGTCGCGGTCATGGCGTCCGAGGGCGTCGACACCGTGTTCGGCATCCCGGGTGCGGCGATCCTGCCGCTCTACGCGGCGTTGCGGCACAGCGGCATCAAGCACATCACCGTCCGGCACGAGGAAGGCGGCACGCACGCGGCGGACGGCTGGTCCCGAGTCACCGGCAAGGTCGGAGTGTGCATCGGCACCTCCGGTCCTGCCGGCACCAACATGATCACCGGCCTGTACACCGCGCTCGCCGACTCCATCCCGATGATCTGCATCACCGGGCAGGCGGAACGGGCGAAGCTGCACCAGGAGGCCTTCCAGGCGGTCGACATCGTCGAGATCGCCAAGCCCGTCACCAAGTGGGCGGTGCAGCTCAAGGAGCCGGGGCAGGCGCCGTGGGTGTTCCGGGAGGCGTTCCGGATCGCCCGCTCCGGGCGGCCCGGCCCGGTCCTGATCGACCTGCCCATCGACGTCCAGCGAGGACTCTGCGACTACGACGCGTCGATCGACGCGCCCCTGCCGGTCGACGTGCCGGAACCACACCCGGCCCGCGTCGCGGCGGCCGTCGAACTGCTGGCGAACGCGCAGCGGCCCCTGATCCTGGCCGGCGGCGGCGTCATCATCGCGGACGCGGCAGGCGAACTGCGCGAACTGGCCGAGGCGCTGAACGTGCCGGTGCAGGTCACGTTGATGGGCAAGGGCTCCTTCCCCGAGAACCACGAGCTGTTCGCCGGCATGGCCGGTATCCAGACCCAGCAGCGGTGGGGCAACCAGGCGTTCCTCGAGTCCGACGTGGTGCTCGCGATCGGCGCGCGGTTCGGCGACCGGCACACCGGGACGCTCGACACCTACCGCGGCGACCGCACGTTCATCCATGTCGACATCGAGCCGACACAGATCGGGAAGGTGTTCGAGCCGACGCTCGGCATCGTCGGCCACGCCCGGCCCACCCTGTCCGCACTGACGTCGTGCGCGCGGTCCCGTGGCGTCACGCACGGCTCGGCGTGGCCGTCGCGCGTCGCGGAACTGCGGTCGTCGCTGCCGAGGCGCGACGACTTCGACGACGTGCCGATCAAGCCGCCGCGCGTGTACCGGGAGCTGAACGAGCACTACGGCGAGGACACCACGTTCGTCACCGCCATCGGGCTCTACCAGATCTGGTCAGGGCAGTTCCAGCACACGTTCCTGCCGCGCCGGTACCTCGTGTGCGGGCAGGCCGGGCCGCTCGGCTGGGAGGTCCCCGCCGCCATGGGCGTGAAGTGCGCCTTCCCGGACCGGCGCGTGGTCGCGGTGGCAGGCGACTACTCCTTCCAGTTCCTGATGGAGGAGATCGCCGTCGCCGCGCAGTACCGGATCCCGTTCGTCATCGTGATGGTCAACAACGAGTACCTGGGGCTGATCCGCCAGGCCGAGCTGCCGTACGAGATGAACTACGCGGTCGACCTGCACTACGGCGAGGGCGGCATCGACCACGTGAAGCTCATGGACGCCTTCGGGTGCCCGGCGCGGCGGGTCGAGCAGCCCGGCGACATCCGCGCCGCGCTGGAGTGGGCCGACGAGGAGGCGTCGCGCCTGTCGGTGCCGGTGCTCGTGGAGATCATGGTCGAGCGCGAGGCCAACGCGGCCATGGGTCCGTCGCTGGACAAGGTCAAGGAGTTCGAGCCGGTCCCGGAGCTGGCCCCGGCCACCGACTGACGGTGGTGAAGGGGTCCTTCCGCACGCCCAGCGCCATGAAGGACCCCTTCCTCACACCGGCCCATGCGTGGGCGGTGGGGTGCGGTCCCGCCGCAGCGGAATCGGTCCACCGGGATGTGAGTTCACCCGTATCACCGCGGGCTTCCGGTCGTTGGTTCGACAGCGGGGCGGCCGGGTGTGCGGGTCGCCCCGCTGTCGTGTGCGTGGACGTGGGACGCGACGGCCGTGGCCGCCTGGATGAAGGCTGCCAGGGGTTTCGAGCGGGAGTCCTCCTGCCACGCGATCGCCAGCGTGGACGTCGGGGCGTCGGTGACCGGGACGGCGACCAGCTCGGACCGCAGGAGGTGGCGGACCGACGCGGGCAACAGCGCGATGGTGCGGCCGAGCGCGATGAGCTGCATCAGCTGCGCGGGATCGCGCACCACCGGGCCGCCGTTCGGTGGGCTGCCCGGCCACTGCGGGAACTGCTCGTCGCGCAGGTCCGCCATGGTCAGCGACGGGCGGTCGGCCAGGCGGTGGGTGCGGGGCAGCACCGCCACGTCCTGCTCGGTCAGCAACTCCTCGTACGCGAAGCCCTCAGTGTCGTCGTGCGGGAAGCGGAGCAGGGACACGTCGGCCTCGCCCTCGCGGAGCAGGGCCGCCTGCTTGCCGATGCCGCAGATCTGCACCTCCACCTCGACCGGCGCCGGGCTCGCCGCGTACTCGGCCAGGATCTTCTCGACCAGGCCGCCGTCGCTGTCCGGTTTCATCGCCAGCACCAGCCGCGTGCCCGCGCGCCGCGCCCGCCGCTCCGCCGCGGTCAACGCCGTCAGCGCGCGGCGGCCCTCGTGCAGCAGCACCTCACCCGCGGCGGTCAGCGACACCTGGCGGCTGGTGCGCTCGAACAGCGCCACGCCCATCCGCCGCTCCAGCCGCTGGATCGCCCGTGACAGCGGCGGCTGCGCCATCCCGAGCCGCGTCGCCGCCCGGCCGAAGTTCAGCTCCTCGGCCACCGCGACGAAGTAGCGAAGCTCCCGCGAATCCATACCGCCAGAGTATCGATTCCCACCCAACGGGTGTTGGACCCCGCGCTGACCTGCGGGAACTCTGGAGGCATGACAACCGCACTGGTGACCGGGGCCAACAAGGGAATCGGCCTCGAGATCGTGAAGCAGCTCATCGCCAAGGGCATGACCGTGTACCTCGCGGCGCGTGACCCGGAGAAGGGGGAGAAGGCCGCCGCCGACGTCGGGGCGCGGTTCGTGCGGCTCGACGTGACCGACGCGGAGTCGGTCCGGCAGGCCGCCGAGACCGTGGGCGCGCTCGACGTGCTCGTCAACAACGCGGCCATCACCGGCGGGCGGGCGAACGCGCCGGGCCAGGCCGACGTCGACGTGCTCCGGGAGGTGTTCGAGACCAACGTGTTCGGCGTCGTCACCGTCACCGAGGCGTTCCTGCCGCTGCTGCGCGAGTCCGCGCACCCGCGGATCGTCAACATGTCCAGCACGGTCGGGTCGCTCACGAACATGCTGGCCAACGACACGCCCAACTCGCTCGCCTACGTGCCGTCCAAGACCGCGCTGAACGCCGTCACCGTCTCCTACGCCAAGGCCGAGCCGCGCATGCGGATCAACGCCGCCTGCCCCGGCTACTGCGCCACCGACCTCAACAACCACAGCGGCCACCGCACCGCCGCCCAGGGCGCCACCGCCGCGGTGACGCTGGCGACCCTGGACGACGACGGCCCCACCGGGGGCTTCTTCGACGAGGACGGCGTCATCGCCTGGTGACTACGTCCGCAGCCACACCGCCGTGTCCGACGGCAGCTCGGTCCCGTCGAGCGGGCCGCTCGCCAGCAGGACCTCCGTGTGCGGCGGCAGCGGCGCCGGTGCGCCGGACAGGTTGACCACACAGGCGAACCGCTCGTCGCGGGCGAAGGCCAGCACCCCCGCCGGCACGTCGAGCCAGGTCATCGGCCCGTCGCCGAGGCCCGGTTCGGCGTGCCGGATCCTCAGCGCCGACCGGTACAGCTCCAGCATCGACGCGGGATCGTCGGTCTGCGCCTCCACAGTGGACGACGCCCAGTCGCCGGGCTGCGGCAGCCACGGCGCCGTGCCGGTGGTGTTGAACCCGTACGGCGGCTCGGTGCCCGACCACGGCAGCGGCACCCGGCAACCGTCGCGGCCGATGTCGGCGCCCTTCGTGCGGCGGAACACCGGGTCCTGCCGCACCTCGTCGGCCAGGTCCTCCACTTCGGACAGACCGAGCTCCTCGCCCTGGTAGATGTACACACCGCCGGGCAGCGCGAGCGTCAGCAGGGCGGCCGCGCGGGCGCGCCGGATGCCCAGCTCGCGGTCGGTCGGCGCCTTGTGCTGGCGGTCGGCGAACGAGAACGACGTGTCGGCCCGGCCGTAGCGGGTCACGTGCCTGGTCACGTCGTGGTTCGACAGCACCCACGTCGCGGGCGCGTCGACCGGCGCGTGCGCGGCGAGCGTGGCGTCGACGACCTCGCGCAGCTTCTTCGCGTCCCACGGGCAGGACAGGAAGTCGAAGTTGAACGCCGAGTGCAGCTCGTCCGGCCGCAGGTACATGGCGAACCGCTGCGGGTCGGGCAGCCACATCTCGCCGACGAACACGCGCTTGTCCTCGTACGAGTCGGCGATCTTGCGCCACTCGCGGTAGATCTCGTGCACGCCGTCCAGGTCGGAGTACGGCAGGCGGCCGTCCGGGTCGGCGACGTCCGGCAGCCCGTCCTGCTTGACCAGGCCGTCGGCGACGTCGATGCGGAAGCCGTCGACGCCGCGGTTGAACCAGAACCGCAGGATGTCGGCGAACTCGGTGTGCACCTGCGGGTTCGTCCAGTTCAGGTCCGGCTGCCGCGAGCTGTACAGGTGCAGGTACCACTGGCCGTCCGGCACCTGCGTCCACGCGGACCCGCCGAAGCGCGACTGCCAGTTGTTCGGCGGACCGCCGTCGACGCCGTCGCGGAACCAGAACCGCTCCCGCTCCGGCGACCCGGGCCCGGCCGCGAGCGCCGCCGTGAACCACGGGTGCTCGTCGGAGCAGTGGTTCGGCACGATGTCGATGATGATCCGGATGCCGAGGCCGTGGGCCTCCTCGATCAGCTTCTCGGCCTCGGCGAGCGACCCGAACGCGGGCTCGATGTCCCGGTAGTCGGACACGTCGTAGCCGCCGTCGTCCATCGGCGACGGGTACCACGGGTTGAACCAGATCGCGTCCACGCCGAGGTCCGCCAGGTACTGCAGCTTGGCCCGGACACCCGCGAGGTCGCCCGTGCCGTCGCCGTCGCCGTCGGCGAAGCTCCGCACGTAGACCTGGTAGATCGCGGCACCACGCCACCAGTTGTCACTCACTCACTCACCCCTTGAGACTGCCGGCCGTGAGACCGGCGAGGATCTGCCGTTGGAAGATCAGGAACGCCACGACCATCGGGACGCTCGCGAGCACGAGGCCCGCCAGCATCAGGTTGATCGGCGTGTCCGGCTCGAACCGCTGCAGCGCGACCGACAACGTCTGGATCTCCGGGTCCTGCAGGACCAGGAGCGGCCAGATGAAGTCCTTCCACGCGGCCACGATCGAGAAGATGGACACCACCGCGATGATCGGCCGCGACAGCGGCAGCACGATCCGCACCATGGTGCCGACACTGCCCGCGCCGTCGATCCGCGCCGCGTCGAGCAACTCGCCCGGGATCTGGTCGAAGAACCGCTTGAGCAGGTAGATGTTGAACGCGTTCGCCGCCGCGGGGAGCCAGATCGCGGCAGGGGAGTTGACCAGGTTCACCTCGACGACCGGCACCTCGGTGATCGCGAGGTACGTCGGCACCAGCAGCGCGGACGCGGGCAGCATCAGCGTCGCCAGCATCAGCGCGAGGACCCACTTGCCGAGCGCGGGCCGGAGCTTGGAGAGCGCGTACGCCGCCGGGACCTGCACCGCCAACTGGATCAGCCACGCGCCGGCCGCGACGATCACCGTGTTCGTGAAGTACTTGGCGAGGTCCATGAAGTCCCACGCCTCGGCGTACGCGCCCGCACCGAACGTCTCGGGCAGCAGCGTCGGCGGGTTGCGCGCCAGCTCCGGCGCGGTCTTCATGGCGCCGAGCACCATCCAGAGCAGAGGCACGACGAACGCGATCGTGAACAACACCAGCACGAGCCCGAACACGAGCCAGTACAGGAGCTTCCCGCGCCGCTTCTTCAGCGCCCACGGGGAGATCAGTGTCCGCTCCACTGTGGTCACCCCCTCGTCCTGGTCAACCTCAGGTAGAGCGCGGAGAACGCGCCCAGTGCGATGAACAACAGCAGGCTCAGCGCGCTGGCCGTGCCGAAGTCGTTGTACGTGAACGCGTAGCGGTACAGCAGGAGCAGCACGGTGACCGTGGAGTCCTCCGGGCCGCCGCCGGTCATGACGTACGGCTCGGTGAACACCTGCATGGTGGCCACGATCTGCATCAGCATCATGATCAGCAGCACGAACCGGGTCTGCGGGATCGTCACGTACCGCAGGCGCTGCCACAGGTTCGCGCCGTCCAGCTCCGCCGCCTCGTACAGCTCACCGGGGATGGTCTGCAGCGCGGCCAGGTAGATCAGTGTCGCCGAGCCCATCGCCGCCCAGGTCGCGACGAGCACCAGCGACAGCATCGAGGTGTCGGCGGAGTTCAGCCACGCCAGCGGCGGCAGCCCGACCAGCCGCAGCATGCTGTTGAACAGGCCGGGACCCGGGTCGTAGAACCACTTCCAGAGGATCGCCACCACCACCGGCGGCAGCATCACCGGGATGTAGACCACCAGCCGGAAGTAGCCCTTCATGTGCCGCAGCTCGTTGAGCACGATGGCGACTGCGAACGGCACCGCGAACCCGATGACCAGCGCCAGTCCCGTGAACAGCAACGTGTTGCGCCACGCGACGCCGAACAGGGGGTCGTCGAAGAGCGTCCGGAAGTTCTGCCAGCCGACCCACTCCGCGGGCGTGACGAAGTTGACCTGCTGGAAGCTCAGCAGGACGCCGCGCACGATCGGGTACCACGAGAACAACGCGAAGCACACCAGTGCCGCGCAGAGGAACCCGTAGGCGGTGAGGTTGTCGCCGATCGCGCGCCGGAGGTTCTTCCTCGCCGGGCGCGGCGCTCGCGCCGGACGCCTCTCGACGTCCGGCGCGAGCACAGCGGTGCTGGACACGGTTACTTGACCTGCGCCAGCGCGGAGTTGACCTTGCCTTCCGCGTCCGACAACAGCTGGTCGATGTCGGCGTCCTTGTTGGTCAGCACACCCTGCATCACGTTGTCCAGCGCGGCGTACACCTGCTGGGCGTTGGGCGGCTCGATCTTCTTGTCGAGGTCGGCGAGGCCGTCGACGTAGGGCTGGTAGTTCTCGACCGGCATGGTGGCGTACTTGGCGCGCAGGGTGCCCTGCTGGTCGCGCAGCGCGCCGGTCCAGACGTCGGAGGAACCCGCGGGCGGCGAGGTGGGCAGGCCGATCGGCTGGTCCTGCTCGGAGTACCGCTTGAGGTCGGCCTCCATGCGGTCCGGGTTCAGGTACTTCCAGGAGATCCACGCCAGGCCGGCCTTGATCTTCTCCGGCGACGCCTTCGGGTTGATCATGTAACCCTCGCCACCGACGAGGGTGCCGTTGCCGCCGGGCAGCGGCGCGAGGCCGTAGTTCGCGTAGTCGCCCTTGAACTGGTTGACGAGCACGGGCACGTTGTCCGGCGCGGCGATGTACATGCCGAGCTGGCCCGCGCCCATCATGCGCTGCACGTCCTCGATCACGAGGAGCTGCTTGCTGCCCATCGTGTTGTCGGTCCAGCGCATGTCGTGCAGCGCCTGCGCGACCTCCTTGCCCTTGTCGTTGTTGAAGTCGGCGACCCACTTGTCGCCGTCCTGCTTGGCGATGTCACCGCCGACGGAGTACATCCAGGTCGTGAAGTGCCAGCCGCCCTGGTTGTTCTTGCTGTACTCGGCGAAACCCACCGTGTTGTTGCCCAGCGCGGTGATCTTCTTGGCGGCCTCGCGCACCTCGGCCCACGTCGACGGCGGCTTGTTCGGGTCGAGGCCCGCGTCGGTGAAGAGCTTGCGGTTGTAGAGCAGGCCCATCGAGTAGTTGGCGGTCGGCAGGCCGTAGACCTTGCCGTCCTTGGTGAAGATGTCCTTGAGCTCGGGCTGCAGCTCGTCGTAGTGCGGCACGTCCTTGACGTACGCCGAGATGTCGGCGGCCTGGCGGCGCGCGATCAGGTTCGCGGGGTCGGTGAGGTAGACGTAGAAGACGTCCTCCAGTTGGCCGCCGGCGAGCTTCGAGTTGAAGGTCTTGGGGTCCATGAACCCCTCGCGGGGCTGGATGTCGATGTTCTTGTGCGTCCGCTCGAACTCGGCGACGTCCTCGTCGAAGATCTTCCGCTCGAACGGCTGCGTCTTCGGCGGCTGGCCGTTCACCGTGATCGTGACCTTGCCGTTCGCGCTGCCTTCGTCGCCGCCGTCGCCGCAGGCGGCCAGACCGACACCGAGCCCGGCGGCCAGCACGAGGCTGAACGACCTGCGCGTGAATGTGTTCATGGTTGTCGTAACCCTCCGGCCCGTGTCCCGGGTAGCAGTCGGTGGGGAAATTTGGTGAGCAACACCATAGGTCTGGCGAACGGAGTCTTGCAATAGTTCGACAGAGATTTGAAAAAATCTGACTCTAGCGGGCGTGGGTCGTCTCGGATGGGTGACGACGGGGTTGCGTTCGAGCCGCTGAACCGGTCATGACCGGGCGGAGGAGGCCGGGGTCGTCCTGAAGGCGCGTTCATGTCACCGGGCGGCCTGACCGCGCCTTTCAGGACAGGCCCGATGTCTCGCCGCGCCTTTCAGGACGCCCCGGACAGCGTCATGCGCGTAGCCCCTGCGCATGGCAGCACAACTGCTCGAGGGCAGTCTCAACCGAGGTGGTGGCCGGCCACCGTCATCGCGGGAGATCCGGATCGTGGCGAGGCCTGCTTGGGGGCAGTCTCAACCGAGGTGTCCGGTCATCTCCGTCGCGGGGCCCGACTGCGATGAGGCCTGCTTGGGGCGATCTCGATCGAGGTGTCCGGGCGCCTTCATCGCGGGAGCCCCGATCGTGGTGAGGCCACCTTGGGGCAGTGAGGTCTCCGAGCACCCGTCATCGCGGGAAGCCCCACCGTGGTGAGGCCTGGCTTGGGGGCAACCCTCGCCCATGGTGTCCGAGCACCGTCATCGCGGGAAGCCTCCACCGTGGCGAGATCTGCTTGCGGGCAACCTCAGCCGAGGCGTTCCGGGCACCGTCATCGCGGGAAGCCCCACTGTGGTGAGGCCTGGGTTGGGGCAACTCTCGCCCATGGCGTCCGAGTACCGTCATCGCGGGACGCCTCCACCGTGGCGAGATTTGCTTGCAGGGCAACCTCAACCAAGGCGTTCCGGGCACCGTCATCGCGGGACGCCCCCACCGTGGCGAGGCCTGGCTTGGGGGCAATCCTCGCCCATGGTGTCCGAGCACCGTCATCGCGGGACGCCCCCACCGTGGCGAGACCTGCTTGCGGGCAACCTCAACCGAGCGTCCGAACACCTCCACCGCAGGAAGCCCGACCACGGCGCAGCCCTGCCGGAGGGCGGCCGCCGGCCCCCGATTTCCAGCCTAGACCGGCCCACCGACACCGAGCCGCCGCGCGGCAGGGGTTGTCCACAGCCGAGGGGGTTGTCCACAGGCCAGGGCGAAGCGAGCGGTTCTGTCGGTGCCTTCCGGTAGCGTGGTTCGAGGGGGCCGGCGGCCACGCCTCACCCGAGCCCCGCCCTCTCCCGGACCGGCGCCGCCGACGCGCGGACCACCAGTTCCGGCTCGAAGAGCAGCTCCTCCATCGACACCTCGTTGCCCGCGATCAGCGCCGCGAGCAGCTCGACCGCGGCCCGGCCCATCGCCTCTATCGGCTGCCGCACGGTCGTGAGCGGCGGGTCGGTGCACGTCATCAGCGCCGAGTCGTCGTACCCGATCACTGACACGTCCTCCGGCGTGCTCAGGCCGAGGCGCCGCACGGCGCGGATCACGCCCAGCGCCAGCGGGTCGCTGGCGCAGATCAACCCCGTGATCCCGTTCTGCACCAACCTCGTCCCCACCGCCTGGCCGCCCTCGACCGAGAACATGGTGTGCCCGATCGTGTGCTCGTCGACCGTGATCCCCGCGCGGTCGGCGCACGCGCGGAACGCCGCCAGCTTCCGCCGCGACGGGATGTGGTCCCGCGGCCCCAGCACCATGCCGATCCGCTGGTGCCCCAGCGCGACCAGGTGCCCGAACGCCTGCTCGACCGCGACCGCGTCGTCGCACGACACGACCGGGTAGTCCAGCTCGATCGACGCGTTGACCAGGACCACCGGCAGCTTGCGCCGCACCAGCTCGTAGTGGTGCTCGTGGTTCGCGTCCTCCTCCGCGTGGCTGCCGCCCGCGAACACGACGCCCGACACCTGCTGGGCCAGCAGCAGCTCGACGTAGTCCGGCTCGGACACGCCCCCGGTGCAGGTGCACAGCACGGGCGTGAACCCCTGTTGTGCCAGTGCGCTGCCCACCACGTCCGCCAGCGCCGGGAAGATCGGGTTCTGCAGCTCCGGCAGCACGAGCCCGACGAGCCGCGCCCGCTCACCCCGCAGCTGCGTCGGCCGCTCGTAGCCCAGCACGTCCAGCGCGGTGAGCACGGCCTGCCGCGTCGACTCGGACACGCCCGGCTTCCCGTTGAGCACGCGGCTCACGGTCGCCTCGCTGACCCCGACCTTCTTGGCCACTTCGGAGAGACGTCGTTGCGCCATGATTGCAAGTCTACGACAACACTTGCAATCGCTTGCGCTGGTTTGCGGAATGTCCGGTTCGAACCTCCCCCCATCGCGAGTCGCGCTCTCGCGCACACCGAGTTGGCGGTTTCGGGCACCTCCGGTCTACCTGAAACCGGCAACTCGGCATGCGCGAGAGCGCGACTCGCGGTGTTCGGGAGCGGGACTCGCGGGCGTGGGGATGGCACGATGCCGGGCGAGGAGGTGGTCCGGTTGGCTGAGCCCGCGTTGCCCGCCACCGTCGTGACCGCCCACCTCGCCACGTGCGCGCGGGCCATCGCCGACGCCGAGCCGGCCGTCGCCGACCTGCCCGAGACCGCCGAGCACCTCGTCGCCGCGCAGCGCGACATCTCCGCCGCCCTCCACCGGCTCGCGACCCGGCTCGCGCGGGGTCCGCTGAGCGAGGACAGGGCGGCGCTGACCGAGGTCCTGCGGGCCGCCGCGGCGGCCTCCGAGCACGCCGCCGACGCTCTCGACGCAGGTGGACAGCTGTTCGAAACAGTTGCGAACGAAACGCTCTTTTAGCTGGTCAGAGCCACTTTTGCGGACTAGAATGGAGAGAGTCCGCGATGGGGAGGTTCGTCTATGCGAAGCGTCTGGAACGGCACGATCAGGTTGGGTCTCGCGAACATCCCGGTGAAGGCGTACGGCGCCACCGAGGAGCGCGGGACCGGCCTGCACCACGTGCACGTGACCGACGGCGGGCGGGTGCGGCACCGCAGGATCTGCGAGGTCGACGGCGAAGAGGTGGAGCTGGCCGAACTGGCGCGCGGCTACGTGCTGCCCGGCGGTGAGACGGTGGTGCTGACCGACGACGACCTCGCCGGGCTGCCGCTGTCGACGTCGCGTGCCATGGACGTCCAGGCGTTCGCGCAGGCGGAGGAGATCGACCCGATCTACTTCGCGCGGAGCTACCACCTGGAGCCGGAACCCGTCGGCGTGAAGTCGTACGTGCTGCTCGCCGAGGCGCTGCGCCGGTCCGGCCGCGTCGCGGTGGTCAAGATCGCGCTGCGGCAGCGGGAGAGCCTCGGGGTGGTGCGGGTCCGTGACCAGGTGCTGGTGCTCGAGACGATGCTGTGGCCGGAGGAGGTCCGCACGCCGGACTTCCCGTTCCTGTACCAGGACGTCGAGGTGAGCGAACGCGAGATCCGCGACGCGACCGAGCTGGTGCAGGGCCTGTCGGAGCGGTTCACGCCGGCGCACTACACCGACGGCTACCGTGCCGCGCTGCGTGCGCTGGTGCAGTCCAAGATCGACGGCAACGAGGTGGTGCAGCCCGCCGCCGAGACGCAGCGGGAGGGCGCGGCCGACCTGCTGAGCGCGCTGCGCACGACGCTCGCGGACAAGCGGATGCCGCGCCAGCGCGTCGAGGAGGCCAAGGCGGCCGAGTCCGCGGCGGCGGAGGCGAAGGAGACCGCGCGGAAGGCGGCGCGCACGAGCCGCCAGACCACCAAGAGCTGATCTCACGAGCAAGGGGCCCGTCCGGAGTGTGTCCGGGCGGGCCCCTTGTGCGTGCCGGTCAGCAGGCGGACACCTGGTCGGGACTCAGCTCACCGTCCTCGCCGAGGATCGACGTGCCGTCGTCGAGGTGGCCGGACCCGTCACGGTAGGAGAGCCGGGGGTCGGTGTGAGCGCCAACGCCACCAGCGTCGACCCGGCGGGCGATGTGAGCCGTCCCGGCGCACGTCGAGCTGGTCGGCGCCGACCTCGCGACCTTGGTCACGTCGATCGGCGCCTGACCGGCTACCTGTCGTCCGGGTCGGCGAGCAGGCCCTGGCGGAGCTGCTCCAGTGTCCGCGACAACAGCCGCGACACGTGCATCTGCGAGATGCCGATGCGCTCCGCGATCTGCGTCTGCGTCATGTGCCGGAAGAACCGCAGCGTCAGGATCTGGCGCTCGCGCTCCGGCAGCGACTCGATCAGCGGCCGCAGCGACTCGTAGTTCTCCACGCCGTCGAGCGCCTCGTCCGGCTGCCCGAGCGTGTCGCCGAGCGGGTCCGAGTCGGCGTCGGGGGACAGCGCCTCGTCCAGCGACATCGAGTGGTACGCGTTGCCTGCCTCGAGGCCCTCGTACACCTGCTCAGGCGTGAGGTCCAGGTGCTTGCCCAGCTCACTGGGGGTCGGCGCGCGGCCGAGGCGCTGCGACAGCTCGGCGCTCGCCGCGTTGATGGCGAGGTTCAGCTCCTTGAGCCGCCTCGGCACGTGCATCGACCAGCTGGCGTCGCGGAAGTGGCGGCGGACCTCGCCCATCACCGTCGGCACGGCGAAGGACAGGAAGTCGGTGCCGCGTTCCGGCTGGAAGCGGTCGACCGCGTTGATCAACCCGAGGGTCGCGACCTGCACCAGGTCCTCACGGGGGACACCGCGGTTGGAGAACCGGGCCGCGATGTGCTCCGCGAGCGGCAGGTGGCCGGTCACGAGCTTGTTCCGAAGTTCCGCGCGCTGGGGATCGCCCTCGGGAAGCGCCGCCATCTCGGTGAACAGCGGGGTCAGGTGTTCGTAGCCGGTGGCCGAACTCTCCTGGTCTCTGGCGCGCGAACTCTGCGTCCCGGTCACCCGGGAAGCCCTTCCGTCCTGCGCTTCGCCAACTGGATGTTGACCAGGTGGGGCGCGTCGGCCTCGTCGGGGCCGTCCACCCACGTGGCCGTGTGGTCGGTGAGCGTGGTCAGCACGCGCCATCCGAACGAGTCACTGCTCGGCTTCGCGTCGCTTGTGGACGGAACCGTCACCGTGAACCTGATCTCGTCGTGGCTGACGCGGAAACTGCACGTCAGGGCCGCGCCGGGCGCACCCTGCGTGATCAGCGTCGAGCACGCCTCGTCGACCGCGAGACGCAGGTCGGCGATGGAGTCCAGGTCGAAGTCCGCGCGCATGGCGATGCTGGCGGCGAGTGACCTGATGATCGGAAGGTTCGTGAGCACGGCGCCGATTCGCAGCTCGATCTCTTCTGGACTGCCGTCCTCGGTTCCCTCGAACATGTACCCCTTGTACCCACAATCTTGAGCAGAAAAACAGGAGTTCGGGCCGCTTCATGACCGCGCTTCCACACCGTATCGGGTCTTTCGGCCCTGCTCAACACACGCCCGCCACTACCCCGTTTGGCGCACGCGGGTTGGTCCGCATAACGTGGGCGGGGCAAGCCGTCGAAACGAGGGAGCCAAACACATGTTGGCGGTAACGGAAGCGGCTGCCGAGGCGATCAGTGCGCTGACCGCTCAGGGTGGCATACAGCAGGAAGGCGGGCTCCGGTTCGCCATGCAGGCGAGTTCCGACTCGCAGGCGGCGCTCGCGCTGAGCGTGGCGCCCGCGCCCGCCGAGGGCGACCAGGTCGTCACGGCGAACGAGGGCGCGCACGTGTTCCTCGAACAGCAAGCGGCCGACTACCTGTCGGACAAGGTCCTCGACGTCCAGCCGGACGCCGACGGGCAGCTGAGCTTCGCTGTCCTCGAGCAGGCCTGACGTTCCACAAAGGACCGGGTCGGGTCACCTGCCCAGGGCCTTCTGCAGTTCCTTCTTGGTCATCGAGGAGCGACCCTTGATGTTCTTCTTCTTGGCCTCGTTGTAGAGCTGGTCCTTGGTCGGCCCGCCCGGTCCCTTGCGGTTGCCGGACCGCTCGCCGCCGCGCTGCTGCGGCGACTTGTCCTTGGTCGAGGTACGGCTGGCCGTCTTCGACTCACCCGACTGCGCGCGGTTCTTGTTCACCGTCCGCGCCGCGATCTCCTTGGCCCGGCCCTCACTGCGGCCCTGCTTCTTCTGGCCTTCCTTGATGTGCTCGTACTGTCGTTCGCGCTTCTTGCTCCACGACTGCGGCATCGTCACACCCCTTTCAGGCTCGTGAGCTGGGAGTACCCACTTCGGTCCCGGCCGAACCGTTGCCGCCCTACGGTGGCGGCATGACACGTGCCGACGCCTTCCGCGCCCTCCACGACGACTTCCTGTTCCTGCCGAACGCGTGGGACGCCGCGTCGGCGGCCGCGCTGGTGGGTGCCGGGTTCCCCGCCGTGGCCACCACCAGCCTGGGGGTGGCGGCGGGCGCCGGGCTGCGGGACGGGGTGGGGGCGTCGCGTGCCGAGACGGTGGCGCTCGCGGGCAGGCTGGCCGGGCTCGCGGTGCCGGTGTCGGTCGACGTCGAGGGCGGGTTCGGCGACGACCCCGGCGCGGTGCGCGAGCTGGGGCACGAGCTGGCGTCGCTGGGGGTCGCGGGCGTCAACATCGAGGACGGCCGCGCGAACCGGGCGCTCCTCGACCCGGCCCACCACGCGCGGCTCGTGGCGGCGATCGGGGAGAGCGGGCTGTTCGTCAACGCACGCACGGACACGTACTGGCTGGACGTCGACCGCGGCAGCACGCTCGACCGGGTCCGTGCCTACGTCGACGCGGGCGCCGACGGGGTGTTCGTGCCGGGCATGACCGACGGCGGGGAGATCGAGGCGCTCGTCGCGGCCGTGCCCGTGCCGGTGAACCTGCTGTTCCAGCCGGGGAGGCTGACGCTGGACGGCGTGCGGGCGCTCGGGGTGCGGCGCGTGAGCACGGGGTCGCTGCTGTTCCGAGCCGCGCTCGGGGCGGCGGTGGAGGTCGCCGGAGCGGTCCGCGACGGCGTGCCGCTCCGGCGTGAAGTCCCCACGGTGCAACAGATCCAGGGGTGGTAGAGGCGAAGACGGCTGCGCGGAGCTTGCGGAGCGAACATCGGACAGAGTCGAACCCGTGTGCACGGCTTTGCAGGCCTCTGCCTGTCCTCTCGGCCACGTCGCCGGGAAACCGTGCGCTGCCAACGAGATTGCCAGCGCACGGTCACCGGGGCAACGGTGCCCAGCGCGTCGGAACCCGTCAGGCGGGCACCTTGTCCTTCTCGGACTCCTCGGCCCGCTCCTCCTCGGTCTCGTCGTCGACCAGCGGCAGGTCGGTCGGCGCGTGCAGTGCCTCGTCGTCGAGGATGCCGGTGCCGCGCGACACCAGGATCGGCACGGTGATCTGGCCTGCCACGTTGGTCGCGGTGCGCATCATGTCGAGGATCGGGTTGATGGCGAACACGATGGCGACACCGGTCGCGATCACCTCAGCGGGCAGGTTCACCGCCGCGAGCGTGAGCGTCAGCATCGTGAACCAGCCGGTGGTGCCCGCGGTGGCCAGCGAGCCGAACACGGCGACGAGCACGATCAGCAGGTAGTCGCCGAACGACAGCGTGATGCCGTTCAGGTTCGCGATGAAGATGGTGGTGGCGGCGGGGAAGACGGCCGCGCAACCGTCCATCTTGGTCGTCGTGCCGAGCGGCACGGCGAAGCTCGCGTACGCGCGCGGCACGCCCAGGTTCACCGCGGCCTGGCGCGACAGCGGCAGCGTCGCACCGGACGACTGCGACACGAACGCGAACTGCAGCGCGGTCCACGACTTGCGGAAGAACGTCAGCGGGTTGATCCTGCCGACGAACCGCAGCAGGATCGGGTAGACGACGAACAGCACCAGCGCGCAGCCGACGTAGACGGCGACGATCAGCGACAGCAGCGGCGCGAAGAACTCGTTGCCGTAGCTGGCGAACGCGTTGCCGAGCAGGCCGAGCACACCGATCGGCGCGAGCCAGATGATCCAGCCCAGCACCTTCTGGATGATGTCGAACGCGGCGCGGTTGAAGTCCACGAACACCCTGGCGCGGTCGCCGAGCGCGTACGCGGCGCCGCCGACGAGCAGCGCGATGAACACCACCTGCAGGATGTTGCCCTCGCTGAACGCGCTGAACACGTTGGTGGGCACGATGCTCTGCACGAACGCCCACCAGTCGCCCGGGCTGCGCTCGGCGATGTTCGCGACCGCGTCCTCCGACGGTGTCACCCGCACGCCGCTGCCGATGTTGCCGATCGTCCCGACGGCGATCCCGATCAGCACGGCGATGAGCGAGGTGATCGCGAACCACAGCAGCGTGCGGCCGCCGAGCTGTGCGGCGGTCTTCGGTCCGCCCAGGCCCCGCAGGCTGGTGATGCCGACCACGATCGCGGTGAACACCAGCGGGATGACCGTGAACTGGACGAGGCTGACGAACGTCTCCCCGATCCGCGACAGGGTGGTGGCGAGCCAGGACACGTCGGCCTGCTTGGCGACGAAGCCCAGCAGGGCGCCGAGCACGAGCCCGGCCAGCACGGCGAGCCCGAACACCGTGTGCCGACGGCTGCGAGTTGTTGTCGACATCTGTACTCCCGATGACGTCAGGTCGTGGCCGGACCGGGCCACCAGGCTCATCCAACAGCAGGTTTGGTGAATTTCTTCCGGCTCTCACGATGTGGACCAGACCTTTTGACCTCGACTTTGGTGGAGGTCATACCGTCGCCGACATGACGATTCTCGTGACCGGAGCCACAGGCAACGTCGGCAAGTACGTGGTGGCGGCCCTGGCTGCCTCGGGTACGCCGGTGCGGGCGGTGACTCGCTCACCATCCCGCGTGCCTGCGGGCATCGAGGTGGCGCGTGGTGACATCGCGGCGGTCGGCTCGATGCTCGACGGCGTCGACCGGGCGTTCCTGCTGTGGCCGCACATGACCGCCGACGGCGCCGAGCCTGTCGTGGCCGCGCTGGCGGCACGCGTGTCGCACGTGGTGTTCCTGTCCGCCCGAGGGGTGACGGACGACTCACCCCTGTTCCACGCGCGGATCGAGAGGTTGCTGCGCGACAGCGGCGTCGACTGGACGTTCCTGCGAGCGGGCGGCTTCGCGACGAACACGCTCGAGTGGGCGCCCCAGGTGCGGACCGGGGTGGTGCGCTGGGTGCACGGTGGCGCCGGCCGGTCGTTGATCCACGAACGGGACATCGCGGACGTCGCGGTGGCGGCGCTCACGTCGCGGAAACACGTCGGGGCGGCGTACGAGCTGACCGGGCCGGAGACGTTGACGCAGGTCGAGCAGGTGCGGACGCTGGGGGCCGCCGTGGGCCGCGAGGTGCGGTGGGAGGAGATGCCGGTCGAGGAGGCGCGGGCGTCGTTGCTGGCGCGGGGGTGGGACCCGGGGTTCGCGGACAACGGGCTCGCGTACTGGGCGTCGCTGGTGGACAACCCGGAGACGGTGACCGGGACGGTCGAGGAGGTGACCGGGAAGCCGGGGCGTGCGTTCGCGGCGTGGGCGGCCGAACACGCGGCGGACTTCCGCTGAGGGTGCCGACCGGCTGTCGGTTTCCCGGGGCTCCCGGGTGGTCGGGCCGCTTCTGGCCTCCGGCTGCCGGGGCCGTTCGGATTTGCCGGGGTGGTGCCCGGACCTTGGTCCCCGAGGTGACCTACGGCTTCGATCGCCGGGGTGGCCTTGGCCTTCCGCCGTCGAGGTAGGTCCGGTGCCCCGATGGTTGGGGCTTGTCGCCCGGTTGCCTGGGACGGGCTCTCCGGATGGGGTGGGGTGGCCTCGGCTCTCGGTCGCGGCGGCGGCTTTCGGTCCTTGATTGGTGTCCGCCTGGGGGCTGCGGTTCGGTTGCGGCGGTGGCTTTCGGTCTTTGGTTGGTGTCCGCGTGGGGCTGCGGTCTTGGTCGCGGTGCTGGTCTTCGGTCTGGATGTGTTGGTTGGTGTCGGCCTTGGGGCCTTTGGGGGCTGCGGTTCTGGTCTTCGGTCTTGATCTGTCGGTTGGTCTCCGCCTTGGATCCGGGGGGCTCCGGTCTCGGTTGCGGCGGTCGCTTTCGGCCTGATCTGTCGGGTGGCTTCCGGTCTCGATCTCTGGGGGGGGGCTGGTCCGATCGTGGAGATGGCTTTGGGTCTCGATCTCCGTGGTGGCTCCGGCCGCGGCGTCGGCCTCGACCCGCCGGGTGGTCCCCGATCCGCCGGTGCGCCTCGATCTCCGGTGGCCCGCGGCGTGGTTCTACTCGGGCGGGCCGAAGCCGTACGGGTACCCGGGTCGGGAGGGCGCGGTGTTCGCGTTCCTGCGGTCCGGTGGCCGTGGCGCTGGAGTCGAGTCCGGTTCTGCCCATGGCGGGGCGGCTCCCGGATTGCGGGGTGACTTCCGGACCTCGGGTCCCCTGGCCCCGGGGCGGCCGCCGGCCCCCGATCTCCAGCGTAGTGCGCGGCACCGACACGAATCGGCTGTCCGCGTGGGGCTGTGGACAACCTCGGGGGCTGTGGACAACCCCGCGTTCGGACGTCTCGGTGGGGGATGGTTGTCGGTGGGCTGTGGAAGGCTGGCTACCGGGGGCCGGAGGCCGGCCCCCGGTAGCCGCCTGGACAGGACGAAGGGGTCCTGCGGAACGCAGGACCCCTTCGTCACGGTCAGCAGCGCACCTTGACCTTCTTCAGGTCCGTCCGCAGAGCAGGTGGCCCGTCGAGCGGGGCCGGGTCCTCCGGGGTCGGCTGCACGCCGGCCGCCGCGACCTTGTCCAGTGTTTCGAGGCCTTCGGCGCCGATCGTGCCGAAGATGGTGTAGTTCGGGCGCAGGTAGGCGTTGCCGTACACGAGGAAGAACTGGCTCCCGTTCGTGTCCGGGCCCGCGTTCGCCATCGCCAGGGTGCCGCGCGGGTAGATCTTCCGCGCACCGGTCGGGTCGGTCGGGGCCGGTTCCAGGTCGACCGGCAGCTCGTCCTTGTACCGGTACCCCGGCCCGCCCTCACCGGTCCCGCTCGGGTCGCCGCACTGCAGGACCTCCAGCGTCGGGTACGTCGTCAGCCGGTGGCACGTCGTCCGGTCGTAGAAGCGCCACTTCGCCAGGTGCACGAAACTCTGCACGGTGCACGGCGCCGCCGCCCGGTCCAACGTCAGCGGCAGCTTGCCCTGGTTCGTCTTCACGTCCACCCGCACCGTGCCGCGGTCCGGCGTCCGCGCCGGGTCGGGTGGCAGCGGCACCGGGCGCGCCGCGGGCTCGTCGGGCGTCGCCGTGTACTGGCACGGGCCGTGGGTGGACCCGTCTCCGGCGGCCGCGGCACCGGTCGGGGCCGTCACCACCAGGCTCGCGGCGGCCACCAGCAAGGCGCTCGCCGCGATCGTGAACTTCCTGACCACTGGTCCTCCTCTTCGCAGGGGCGAGGAAGTCTAGGCCGCAGCGCACGCCTGGCACCAGGGTCGCGTACGCGCCACTCAAGAGCAGTTGACAAACCGGGCGGTCGGTTTTGTACGCTCTCCTGAACAGTTGAGCACCCCGGGAGGACACCGTGCCCGCATCGCGACCAGTACCAGGTGTCCAGGGGCTCCGGCGGTGCGCCGCGCCCCGCTGCGGCCACGCCGCGGGCACCCGCTCCCGCCTCTGCGAACCCTGCCACGACGGGCTCGCCACCCTCCTCACCGACCTGCCCGGGCTGTACGCGGCCGTCGAGCACAGCCGCGTGCCCGGCACCCCCTTGTCCGCGCGGACCGTCGAGGCGCGCACCGCCGTGCGCGGTGTGCTCGCCTCCTGGGCGCACGTCGTCGTCGGCGGGCGGGCCGTGCCCCGGCCGGTCCGGTCCGTCGCCGAGCTGGCCGGCTTCCTGCACCGGCACGTCGACTGGCTGAGCGCCCACCCGGCCGTCGCGGAGATCGTCGCCGAGATCGGTGACCTCACCGCGCGGCTGCGGCACGCCTGCTGCGCCCAGTGCGCGGGCGAGCTGGCCGCGTAAGCCCGCGACCGGGCGATGTCCCTCCTGATCGCCGGTGACGAGGACGTCGTCACCGGCTCGCTGACGGGTGCCGTGCCGGTCACGGCGGCGCTCGACGTGGTCACCACCGCGGCCCGGCGGCTCGGCGCGGTCGGCGTCGCCACGCTCGAGCAACTGCTGCCGCTGCCCGACGACGCGGAATGGCGGCTGACCGCCGACGCGGGCCGCCGCTTCGAGCTGTGCGTGCCGCGGGCGGGCGAGTGGGTGCCGCACGCGACCGGGGAACTGGCCGACGACCCCGGCTGGGACGGGCGCGACGGGTTCGCGGACGCGCGGCACTGGCCGCTCGCCGGCCTGGCCGCGCTGCTGTGCCGGGACGGGCTGGTGCCCGTGCGCTGGCGCGGTGCCGAGGTGCGGCCGGGCGCGGTGCGTGCGCGGGTGGTGTGGGACGGGCGCCGGGCACGGGTGTGGCTCGCCGACACGGAGGGAGTTCCCTCCGGTTACATCGACGAGGTGGTGGTGGGACCGCCGGCGCCGGACGTCGTCGGCGACCACGTGTACCGCGTCGGGTACGACGAGGTGGCGCCGACGTTGCGTGCCGCGGCGCGCACGGTCGTCGACCTCAGGGGCGCCGCGGACCCGGTGACCGAGGCGCTGGACGCCGCGCGCGGGCCGCACGAGGAGCTGGTGTTCCTCGTCGACGACTCCCTGGCGTGCGCGCCCGTCCTCGGGCTGGCCCGGTCGCTGCGCGCCGAGCGTCCCGATTGGACGGTGCGGCTGGTCGTCGTGCGCGCGGGCGCCACGCGCGCCGCCGTCGGCGCCGCGCTGGACGCGGCGGAACCGGAGCTGGTGGTGTCCGGCGCGGCGTTCCTCGCGCCGCGGCTCGAGCCCGTCACGCTCACCGGCGGGCGGGTGCTGGACCCGGGCGGCGCGGTGCTGATCACCGGGGGCACCGGGGAGCTGGGTGGTGTCATGGCCACGCACCTCGTGGTGTCGCACGGGATCCGGCACCTGGTGCTCATGTCGCGGCGGGGCGTGGACGCGCCGGGCGCCGACGCGCTGGCGGCGTCGCTGCGCGCGGCGGGCGCGGCGACCGTGCGGGTGGTGGCCGCGGACGTGGCCGACGAGGGTCAGGTGGCGGCGGTGCTGGCGGCGGTCGGGCGACCGCTGACGGCCGTGCTGCACCTGGCGGGCGTGCTGGACCCGAGGTTCGTGCCGGGGCAGGACGCGACCCGGTTCGGACGGGTGCTGGCCGCGAAGGTCGACGGCGCCAGGAACCTGCACGAGCTGACACGCGACGAGCCGTTGGCGGCGTTCGTGTTGTTCTCGTCGCTGGCGTCGGTGTTCGGCGCGGCGGGGCAGAGCAACTACGCGGCGGCGTGCGCGTACCTGGACGCGCTCGCGGTGCACCGGCGGGCGTCGGGCCTGGTGGCGACGAGCGTGTCGTGGGGGTGGTGGGAGCAGGCGGACACCGGGATGGCCGCGCAGCTGGGGGAGCGGGAGACGGCGCGGGCGCGGCGGCAGGGGGTCGCGGCGCTGACCGTGCGGCAGGGCTGCCGGATCTTCGACGCGGCCATCGCGCAGCCGCTGCCGCACGTGGTCGCGGCGGTGCTGTCGTCGCCGTCGGCGCTGCCCGACGAACGGGAGCGGCTCGGCGCGCTGCGGGAGGAGGAGCGGTGGCAGGCGGCGGTGTCGCTGGTGCGGCGGGAGGCGGCGGTCGTGCTGGGGGCGGAGGTGGGGCAGCGGCAGGTGCTCAGCGATGCGGGCGTGGACTCGTTGACGGCGCTCGAGCTGCGCACCCGCCTGACGGCGGCGACCGGGGTGGCGTTGCCCGCCGCGCTGGTGGTGAACCACCCGACGCCGAACGCGATCGCGCGGCTGATCACGGCCAGGTTGTCGGCGGGTGCGCGGCGAGAGGTGCCGGTGGGGGTGCTGGGGGTCGCGGGTGGCGGGTCGCCGGTGGGTGCGGTGTGGGCGGCGCTCGAACGGGCGGGGATCGTGCCGGGATCCTTGCGGGGGCGGCAGGTCGGTGTGTACCTGGCCATCGCCCGAGAAGGGAGCAACGGCGTTCACCCGGCCGACGAGGTCGCCGCCCGGTTCGGGTTGCTCGGGCCCGCTGTCACGGTGTGTGGTTCGCCGCTGGTGGCTCTGCACCTCGCCAGGGTGGCGGTGCTCCGCGGGGAGTGTGAGCTGGCCGTCGCCGGCGGGAACGACGTCTTCGTGCTGACCGACGGGGATCGGGGGCGGGCGGTGCTCGTCGACTCGGCGCTCGGGGGTGCCGGGACCGGAGGTGGCGCTGATCTCGCGGGTGCTGTTCGCCAGCGGCGGTGGGCCGAGGTGCGCGGGCCCGGGGCGCGGGTGACCGTCGAGCCCCGGCGTCTCCCGCGGGCGTCCCCCGTGGACGGCTTCTTTCCCCTCATCGTCTCCGGGCGGGATCAACGCGAGCTGGTGCGGCACGCGCGGATGTGGGCCGGCTGGCTCGACGACCACCCCGGCGTGCCGTTCGCCGGGGTGGCGCGGACCGCTGCCCTGTGCCGGACGCACTTCGCCGTCCGGGCCGGGGTTGTCGCGCGGTCCGCCGCGGAAGCCGCCGCCGCCCTGCGTGCCATCGAAACCGGGACGGTGGCCACGGCCCGGACCCGGTTGGTGTTCGACTGCTCCGTGCACAGTGGACGGTGGACCGGGATCGGGCGGGACCTGTTCACCGTCGCGGCCTTCGCTGATACGGTCGCCGCCTTCCGGCCGGTCGCCGGGTGGTCCGTGGCCGAGGCCGTCGTGGGGGACTGGGATCTCGACCTCGAGCGGCCGGACGTCGTCCGGACCGTGCTGTCCGCCGTGCGGGCGGGGGTGGCCGCCGCGTTGCGGGAGTGGGGGATCGAGGTGTCCTGCGGGGCACCGGGCGACGCGGACGTGCGGGTGGACCCGGTCGTCGACGGGCCCCGTGGCTTGATGCGCATCGTCCTCGACGCGTTCCTCGGCGGATACCCCGTCGACTGGGCGCTCGTGCTGCCCGCCGCGGACCTCGTCGACTTGCCGACCTCGTTATGCTGCACCGAATGACCGGAGCGGACATCGCACGTGCGGTTCTCGACGCCAACTCCTTCATGACCCTCGCCACCGCCGACGCCGACGGGGTGCCCTGGGCGTCGCCCGTGTGGTTCGCCACCGAGGACTACCGCTCGCTCTACTGGGTGTCCGCACCCGGCGCACGGCATTCGCGGAACCTCGCCGTCCGGCCGGAGATGTCGGCCGTGGTGTTCGACTCGACGCAGGTCCCGTTGCGGGTGCAGGCCGTCTACCTGTCGGGCACCGCCGCCGAGGTGTCCGATGTCGACGCCGGCATCGCGGTGTTCTCGCGGGTGTCCGAGCGCAAGGGGATCGGGACGTGGGACGCCTCGCGCGTGAGCGGCGACGCCCGGTTGCGGCTGTACCGCGCGACCGTCGACGCGCACTACGTCCTCGACCCCGACTCCCCGGTGGACGAGCGGCTGCGCGTCACCCTGTAGACACACGGCGACCGGGTCCGGCTCGGGGCCGGACCCGGTCAGCGCATCGGGTCAGTGCTTGCCCGGCTTGCCCGTGTAGCCGTGGACCTTGCGGACCGCGTTGTCGATCTGTGAGTGGTACTTGCCCTTCGTCCGCTTGTCGATGAACTGGGCCGCCTTCGTGGCCATCTTGTTCACCTTGTCCGGGTTCCGGCGGGCGTAAGTGCGAGCCGCGGCGGCGGTCCCGGCCAGGGCGGTGAGTCTCCTCATGAGCGGCATGGCGCGTCCTTTCCGTCGTCACGTACCCGGTCAACGGAGTACCCGCCCCGCGGAGTTCCCAAAACATGTCGGGAGTTGTTGACATGTCGGAGATCTCCGACATATCTTGGGTCGCGTGCTTGACGATCGACTGTTCACCGCCATGGCCAACCCGGTGCGGCGGCGGTTGCTGGAGCTGCTGAGAGACGGCTCACGCACCGCCGGTGCGCTGGCCGCCCAGTTCGACCTGTCACGACCAGCGGTGTCCGAGCACCTGCAGATCCTGCGGCGCGCGGAGCTCGTGCGCGAGGAGGTGCGCGGCCGGGAGCGGCACTACCACCTGACCGCCGAGCCGCTCGCCGCCGTCAGCGACTGGCTGCACCCCTTCGAGCGCTTCTGGCGTGACCGCATGCGCACCCTGTCCGAGATCATGGAGGAAGACGATGAGCGACACGATCCACGTTGACCAGTTCCTGGCCCAGCCGCCCGCGAAGGTGTGGCGGATGCTCACCGAGCCCGACCGGCTCGCCCGCTGGTGGGCCCAGGGCGACATCCGGCCCGAGGTCGGCCACCGGTTCACGCTCGACATGGGCGCGTGGGGCAGTCAGCCGTGCACGGTCACGGCGGTCGACGAGGAGCGGCTGCTGAGCTACACGTTCGGCGAGGGCGACGTCGACTGGACGATCACGTGGCGGCTCGTGGAGGAAGGCGCGGGCACCCGGCTCTTCCTGGAACACGGCGGGTTCGACCTCGACGACCCCCGCCACCAGCACGCGTTCACGAACATGTCCCGCGGCTGGGCGACCGCGGTGCTGCCCCGCCTGGCCCGCGAGCTGGAGGAGGTCACCGCGTCCTGACCCCGTTGTGGTGCCCTTCGAGACGGGCTCGACGGGCACCACCGCGCTACCGACGGCGCTTGATCCACCACGGTTGGCGGCGCAGGAACCACACGGCGACCGCCGCCGGCCCCACCGTGACCAGCACGGGCGTCCACGGCCAGGAGGAGTCCGACCGGGGCGGCGCGCCGGCGTCGCGCGACAGGTCGACGCGGGAGTTGCCGGGGTTCTCCGGGTCGTAGATGAGCTTGATCTTCCGCCCGACCATGTCCGGGTTCGTGAAGTCGCCGGAACCGTGGTGGATCCGGCCGTCGACCGTGTAGTGGTACCGCATCCGCTCGTGCTTGACCGGTCCGTCCGGGTCGACGCTGTCCACGACGCCGACGACCCGCTGCCCCCGCTCGTCGAGTGCCTGGTCCGCCGCGTAGTCCCGGAAGGCGGGCACGAGGCCGAAGACCACGAGAACCGTGCCCGCCACGGCACCCACCACGAGGACCAGCACGGCGAGCACCACCTTCTCGGCACGCGACAGCGGCTCACGGGGCGTGCGAGGTCGGAACCTCCGCGCCCACCAGGGCACCTCCGGCGGTATCACGCGGTCAACGGTAGGTCGCCGGTGTCCGGTGTGGTGCGCAGGCCGCGAAGTTGCGTGCTCAGTTGCTAGCTGCCCAGGGGCAACGTGACCCGCAGCGTGGTCGGGCCGCCGGCCGGGCTGTCGAGGGTCGTCGTGCCGTCGAAGGCCGCGACCCGGCGCCGGATGCCGGACAGCCCCGTGCCGTGCTCCTCGTCGGCACCGCCGTGGCCGTCGTCCCACACCTCCAGCACCAGGTGGTCGGTGGCCGACAGGCGCACCTCGCAGCGGGTGGCGCCGCTGTGCTTGGCGACGTTCGTCAGGGCCTCCGCCACCACGAAGTAGGCCGCCGACTCGACCGCGGCCGGGGCACGCCGCAGGTCCGTCACGGTCAGCTCGCACGGCACTCCGCTGCTCGCGATGAGGCCCGCGATCGCACCGTCCAGCCCGCGTTCCGACAGCACCGGCGGGTAGATGCTGCGCACCACGCCACGCAGCCCGGACAGGGCGTCGCTCACCGCGTCCTGGGCCTGCAACACCATCGGCAGCGCCGCCGCCGGGTCACGCCGCAGCGCGCGTTCCACGATCCCCAGGTGCATGGCGACGGCCACCAGCTTGTTCTGCGTGCCGTCGTGCAGGTCCCGCTCGATGCGGCGCAGTTCCGCGCCGTGCGCCTCCAGCGCGGCGGCGCGGGACGCGGTCAGCTCGGCGACCCGCATCGCCAGCCGGGCGCCGGCGGGCGGGGACAGCAGCGCCCGTGCCGCCCGGGACTGCGACCGGCCCAGCCACGGCACGAGCCACAGCGACAGCAGCGCGTACCCGACCGCGACCAGCGGCATGAACGCCGCGCCCAGCCACGACGTCACCGGGTACGGCGACGTGACCGGGTCGTCCGCAGGCACCGCCCACCAGTAGAACGGCACGAGCACCGCGTTGATCGCCGACGCGGGCAGCGCGAACCCGACCAGGCCGACGACCGTGCCGGTGAGCCCGTGCACGACCAGCCAGGTGAGGTCACGACGGGCGTCCCACAGCCGCTCCGGCGGGGCGGGCTCGGGGATCGGCGCACCCGTGAACGCCGCGACCCTGGCGCGTTCGCGGCCCGCCCAGTCGTGCAGCCAGCGCAGCGCGGTCGGGCGCACCACCAGCAACAGCACCAGCATGAACGGCAGCAGGAACAGCGACACGAGCCCGGTGAACGCGCCCACGAGCAGGTAGCGCACCGTCCGCCAGACCGCCGCGACCCGTTCTCGCATGTCACCAGCATGGGGTATAGCCAGCTGTACCTCGAATCCGGTACCTGGCTGCATCGTGCCGACGGTCGCGAGTTCCTAGTTTTGACCGCGTGTCCGAAACCATGATCTCCGGCGCGACGGCCGTCCGGCTCGCCGATGTGTCCAAAGTGTACGGCCGGGGGGACGCGGCCGTGACCGCGCTCGACCACGTCAGCATCGACCTCGCCCGCGGTTCCTTCACCGCGGTGATGGGCCCGTCCGGTTCCGGCAAGAGCACCTTCCTGCACTGTGCCGCCGGGCTCGACCGGCCGACGTCGGGCACCGTGTGGCTCGGCGGCACCGACCTGTCGCGGCTCAAGGAGGCCGCGCTCACCGCGCTGCGCCGCGAGCGGGTCGGGTTCGTGTTCCAGGCCTACAACCTGCTGCCCGCGCTCACCGTCGAGCAGAACGTCACGCTCCCGCTGCGGCTCGCGGGCCGCGCGGTCGAGCGGGACTGGCTGCGCGAGGTCGTCACGAGCGTCGGCCTCGTCGACCGGCTCACGCACCTGCCGTCCGAGCTGTCCGGCGGCCAGCAGCAGCGGGTGGCGATCGCCCGCGCGCTGGTCACCCGGCCGGACGTGATGTTCGCCGACGAGCCGACCGGCGCGCTCGACACCCGCACCGGCAAGCAGGTGCTCGGGCTGCTGCGCACGGTCGTGTCCCGCTTCGGGCAGACCGTGCTGATGGTGACCCACGACCCGGTGGCCGCCGCCTACGCGGACCGGGTCGTCTTCCTCGCCGACGGCCGCTTCGCCGACGAGCTGCACCGGCCGTCGCCCGAGGTGGTCGCCGAGCGCATGACGCACCTGGGGGAGTGGTGATGTTCGAGCACGCGAAGGCGACGATCCGGCACCGCAAAGGCCCGTTCGCCGGCATGTTCGTCGCGGTGCTCGCCGCCGCGGCGCTGCTGACCGCGCTCGGGGTGCTGTTCGAGTCGGGACTGCGCTCCGGGGTGCCGCCGCAGCGGTACGCGGGCGCGCCGGTCGTCGTCGGCGCGCCGCAGGCGATCCCGGTGGTCGAGGACCTCGACCAGCCCTACAGCGAGCGGGTCCCGCTGCCGGTCGGCACGGTCGAGGAGGTCGCCGCCGTGCCCGGTGTCGCGAAGGCCATCGGCGACGTCACCGTGCCGGTCACCGTCGGCGGCGTGCCCGCGGACGCGCACGGGTGGAGCTCCGCCGAGCTGGCGCCGTTCTCGTTGCGGGACGGGCAGAAGCCACGCACGGACGGTGTCGTGCTGGACGCCGCGCTGGGGGCGCGGGCGAAGGTCGGCGACCGGATCGAGATCGCTGTCGGGGCCGTGCCGAGGACGTTCACCGTCACCGGCATCACCGCGCAGGCACACCCCCGCGCGGCCGCGTTGTTCTTCACCGACGAGCAGGCCGGGGCGCTGTCCGGCAGGCCGGAGCAGGTCGACGCGGTCGGCGTGCTCACCGAGCCCGGGGTGGCCGCAGGCGACCTGGCGGCGCGGATCGCCGCCGCCCTGCCGGACGTGGTCACCTACACCGGCGACGCACGCGGCGACGTCGAGTTCCTGGACGTCGGGCAGGTGCGGTCGCAGCTGGTCCTGCTGTCGCTGTCGTTCGCGGGCACCGCGATCATGATCGCCATGCTCGTGGTGGCGAGCACGCTCGCGCTGTCCGTGCGGCAGCGGCGCAGGGAGATCGCGTTGCTGCGGGCCGTCGCGGCGACGCCCCGCCAGGTGCACCGCATGATCGGCGCCGAGATCCTGCTGGTCGCGGGCAGCGCCGCGGTGCTCGGCACGCTGCCGGGGTACGCGCTGGCCTACGGGTTGCGGTCGGGGTTCGCGACGGCCGGGATGCTGCCCGGCGACTTCGGGCTGGCGCTCGGTCCCGTGCCGGGCGTGGCGGCACTGCTGCTCTGCCTGGTCACCGCGCGGATCGCGGGCTGGGTCGCGGCGCGGCGGGTGGCGAGGATCCAGCCGGTCGAGGCGCTGCGCGAGTCGGCGGTCGACGTGCAGCCGGTGGGGCGGGCCCGGGTGCTGGCGGGGGTGGTCGCGCTCGCGTTGGGGACGGGCGCGGCCGCCGCACCGGTGTTCCTGCCCGGCGAGACCGCGGTCGCGGGCGCCGCGGGCTCGGCGCTGCTGATGGTCGTGGGCATCGCCTTGCTCGGCCCGAAGCTCGTCGCGGCCGCGATCCGGCTGGTCGGCGGCCCGCTGCGGAAGGCGGCGCCGGTCGGCGGGTACCTGGCGGTGGCGAACGTGACCGCCGGCGCGCGGCGGCTCGCCGTCGCCGTGACCCCGCTGGTGCTCGCGGTCACGCTCGCGTCGGTGCAGGTCTTCGCGCAGACCACGGTCGACGCGGAGGCCGCCGACCAGGTGGACCGCGGTGTGGTGGCCGACTTCGTGGTGACCGCGCCGTCCGGGCTGGCCCCGTCGGTCACCGACGAGGTGCGGGCCGCCGACGGCGTCGCCGGGGTGACACCCGTGGTGCGCAGCCAGGCGTTCGTGCGGCACCTCATGGCGGGCACGTGGGAGACCACCCCTTATGCGGCACAGGGCGTCGATCCAGCCGGTCTTGCGCGGACCCTCGACCTCGTGTCCCGCGAAGGCGACCTGAACTCGTTGCGCGGCAACACGATCGCACTGTCCACGATGGCCGCCGAGACCGTCGGCGTCGGCATCGGCGACCGGATGGACGTCCACCTGGGCGACGGCGCGGTCGTGCACCCGACCGTCGTCGCGACCTACCAGCGCGGCCTCGGGTTCGGCGACCTGACGCTGCCGCACGACGTGCTGCTCGCGCACACCACGAGCAGGCTCGACCAGTCGATCCTGGTGGACGCGGCCGATCCCGCTGCCGCCGCGCGGTCGCTCGCGGCGATACCGGGTGTCGTCGTGGCCGACCGGCAGGCGCTCGCCGCCGCCGGACAGTCCGAACGGGACGCGAAGTCGTGGGTGAACCTGATCGCGTTGTTCGTGATCCTCGGCTACGTGGCGATCGCCGTGGTGAACACGCTCGTGATGGCGACGGCCGCGCGGTCGCGCGAGTTCGCGCTGCTGCGGCTGGTCGGCACCGGCAAGCGGCAGGTGCGGCGGATGACGTTGATCGAGTCGCTGATCGTCGTCGCGATCGCCGTGGTGGTCGGGTCGCTGGCCGCGCTGCCGCCGCTGGTGGGCATGAGCATCGGCATGACCGGGTCGCCGGTCCCGGCGGTCGAACCGCTCGCGTTCCTCGGCATCGTCGGTGTCACGGGACTGCTGGGGCTGCTGGCGATCGGCGTGCCGACCAGGGTCGCGTTGCGTGCGCGGCCGATCACGGCGATCGCCTGATTTCACACGTTCTTTGCTTATCACCCCTTTCGGTCCGGCTTGCTGGGATTGGTCCCACAGCCAACCGAAAGGGGTCCGGCACATGCGGATCAGGACACTGGCAGGGATCGCGGTCGCGGGTGCGGCCACCGCGGCGGCCGTCGTCGGCGGGGTGGCCTACGCGACCGCCGACGAGAACGACCCGACCGTGCGGATCGTGCAGCAGGAGCAGCCCGCCGACGAGGCGGCACGACAGGAGCAGCCCCGCGAGGACTGCCCGGAGAAGTCCGGCGAGGCGGCGGCCCCGCAGGGGACGGGACTGTGAACCCCGCCCCGGCGCAACTGCTCGAGCAGACGTTGTTCGAGGTCAAGCGGACGATCGTCGGGCAGGACCGGCTCGTCGAGCGGCTCGTCGTCGCGCTGCTCGCCGACGGGCACTGCCTGCTCGAGGGCGTGCCCGGGGTGGCGAAGACGCTGGCCGCCCGCACGCTGGCGACGGTGGCGGGCGGCAGCTTCTCCCGCATCCAGTTCACGCCCGACCTCGTGCCGTCCGACATCGTCGGCACGCGGATCTACCGGCCGTCGCGGGAGGGCTTCGACGTCGAGCTCGGCCCGGTGATGGCGAACGTCGTGGTCGCCGACGAGATCAACCGGGCACCCGCGCGGGTGCAGTCGGCGTTGCTGGAGGCCATGGCCGAGCGGCAGGTGTCGATCGGTGAGCGCAGCCACCCCGTGCCGAGGCCGTTCCTCGTGCTGGCGACGCAGAACCCGATCGAGTCCGAGGGCGTGTACGCGTTGCCGGAGGCGCAGCGCGACCGGTTCCTCATGAAGATCGTCGTCGGCTACCCGTCGGACAACGAGGAACTCGCGATCCTGTACCGGATGGGCGTGCGGCAACCGGAAGTGCGGCCGGTGCTGAACCCCGAGGTGTTGCTCGCGTTGCAGGACAAGGCACGGGACGTGCACGTGCACCACGCGCTCGCCGAGTACGTGGTCGCCCTGGTGCTCGCGACGCGCGACCCGGAACGGTTCGGCCTGCCGGACGTGGCCGCCGCACTGCAGTTCGGCGCCTCCCCGCGCGCCACGCTCGGTCTGGTGGCGGCGGCACGTGCCCTCGCCCTGCTGCGTGGCCGCGAGTACGTGCTGCCCGCCGACATCCAGGAGCTGGCCGTCGACGTACTCGCGCACCGGCTGGTGCTGTCGTTCGACGCGCTCGCCGAGGGCGTGTCGACGGACACGTTGGTACAGCGCATCCTGAGTGCCGTCCCGGTGCCGGTGATCGCGCCCCTGCAACAGGACGCCGCATGACCGACCTGCAGGAGCAGCGGTTGCGGCGCCTGGAGCTGACCGTGACCCGGCGTCTTGACGGGTTGCTGCGCGGTCAGTACGCCGGGTTCCTGCCCGGCGCCGGGACCGAGATCGCGGGCAGCCGCGAGTACCGGCCCGGCGAGGACGAGGTGCGGCGGATGGACTGGGCCGTCACCGCCCGGACCGGCACCCCGCACGTGCGGGAGACCGTCGCCGAGCGCGAGCTGACCGTGTGGGTGCTGGTCGACGGCACCGCCAGCATGGACTTCGGCACCGCCGACCTGGAGAAACGCGAGCTGGCGGTGGCCGCGGTCGCGGCGGTCGGGTTCCTGACCGCCGGTGCGGGCAACCGGCTCGGCGCGGAGCTGATGCTGCCGTCCGGGATCCGCCGCTACCCGGCGCGGACCGGCCGCACACACCTGCACGGGTTGCTGCGGACGTTGCTCGCGACCCCGCGTGCCGAACCCGGCCCGCACGTGTCCCTTTCGGACTCGCTGGAGGGGCTGCACCGGGCGCTCCGACGGCGTGGGCTGGTCGTGGTGGTGTCCGACTTCCTCGACGACCCCCGGTCGTGGGAACCGGCGCTGCGGCTGCTCGCGTTGCGGCAGCAGGTGATCGCGATCGAGGTCACCGACCCGCGTGAACTCACGCTGCCCAACGTCGGCGTGCTGACGGTGGTCGACCCGGAGACGGGACGGCGGCGGGACGTGCCCACCGCGTCGCGGAAGGTGCGGGCCCGGTTCGCCGCGGCGGCCGCCGCGCAGAAGGACGCCGTGCGCACCGCGATCCGCCGTGCGGGCGCCGCGCACCTGCCGCTGTGCACCGACCGGGACTGGGTCGCCGACGTCGTCCGCCACGTCCACCTGCAACGGAGGTTGGCTCGGTCATGACTTTCCTGGCGTCGGGGCGCCTCTGGCTCTTGGCCGGGGTGGTCGCCCTCGTGATCCTCTACGTCGTCCTGCAGATCCGGCGCAGCGAGTACGCGGTGCGGTTCACCAACCTGCCGCTGCTGGAGAAGGTCGCGCCGACGCGGCCCGGCTGGCGCCGCCACCTGCCCGCGTCCCTGTTCGTGATCATGCTGGCGCTGCTGGTGGTCGGCTTCGCGCAGCCCGCGGCGGCCGTCCAGGTGCCGCGTGAGCGGGCGACGGTGATCGTCGCGGTGGACGTGTCGCCGTCGATGGGCGCCGACGACGTGCCACCGGACCGGCTCGCCGCCGCCCGTGCCGCCGCGCACGACTTCGTGGACCTGCTGCCGTCGCAGTTCAACGTCGGGCTGGTCGCGTTCGCCGGGACCGCGCAGGTCGTGGTCGCCCCGGTGACCGACCGGGACGCGCTGCGGGCGGGCATCGACCGGCTGACCGTCGGCACGGTCACCCAGCCGGGTACCGCGATCGGTGACGCGATCGCCGCGTCGCTGCGGGCTGTGCGCACCGCGGACGCGGGCGCCGAACCACCGCCCGCGCGTGCGGTCGTGCTGTCCGACGGCGCCAACACGCAGGGCACCGACCCGGCCGTCGCGGCGTCCGAGGCGGCCGCCGCCGAGGTGCCCGTCGACACCATCTCCGTCGGCACCCCGGACGGCGCCATCGAGCAGGGCAGCGACCGGATGGCCGTGCCGGTGAACGGCGAGACGTTGCGCGCGGTCGCGGAACGGACCGGCGGCACCTACCACGAGGCGGCCACCACGAACGAGCTGCGCGACGTCTACGCCGACATCGGCAGCTCCGTCGGCTTCCGCACCGAACAGCAGGACGTGTCGTACCGCTTCATCGGGCTGGGCCTGCTGTTCGGGCTCGCCACCGCGGGCACCTCACTGCTCTGGTTCTCGAGACTCCCGTAGGAGAGCGCGATGCGGTCACCCGGTCTTGGTCCCCGGCGGGGACCGGACTTCCAGCCCCCACAGCACCCACCGGCGGTGCCGCCCCCGACGCCGCCGCCGGTGGGCCCGGCCAATCCGCTCGTGAAGCCAGTCCGAACCCGCACTGTGCCTCGGTTGCTGGTCGCCGGGCTGCTCGTCGTCGGGGTGTCAGCCGGCGCCGGAGCGGTCGCCGGCCGGTACGCCGACAGCCCGGCCGGGGTGGCCACCCCCTCAGCGCCCCGGCCGGGCCCGCCCGGTGACCTCGTGGTGGTGGCCGACCAGGTGCGCCAGGGCGTGGTCTCTGTGCGGGCAGGCAGGGCGTCGGGCACCGGGTTCCTCATCGACGACCAGGGGCACGTCCTCACCAACCACCACATCCTCGAGGCGGGCTCGCCGGACGTGCGGGTCACCGGACCGGACGGGCGCGGGCTGCCCGCCGAGGTGGTGGGCACGGACGCCGAGCACGACCTCGCGGTGCTGCGGGTCGAGCCGGGCGCGGCGCTGCGGACGCTGGCCATCGGCAGCTCGTCGCGGGTGCGGGTCGGCGAGCAGGTGCTCGCGGTCGGGTCGCCGCTGGGGCTGTCCGGGACCGTCACGTCGGGCATAGTCAGTGCTGTGGACCGTCCTGTCCGGATCGGCGGCGGCCGTCAAACGGCGCTGCAGACCGACGCGTCGATCAACCCGGGCAACTCCGGCGGTCCGCTGGTCAACGCACGCGGGGAGGTCATCGGCGTGAACACGGCCATCGCCACGTACGACGGCGGCGGGTCCATCGGCATCGGGTTCGCCATCCCCATCGACCGGGCCGCCGCCGTCGCGCACGAGCTCATCCGATGAGACTCCTGCTCGTCGAGGACGAGGCCGAGCTGGCCGAGGCGGTCCAGCTCGGCCTCGTGCGTGCCGGGTACGCCGTCGACGTCACCGGGACCGCGGCGGGCGCCTACGAGAAGCTCACCGTCAACGACTACGACCTGCTGCTGCTCGACCTGGTGCTGCCCGACGGCGACGGGTTCACCCTGTGCCGCGCGATCCGCTCCGGCGAGATGCCGGTGATCGCGGGAACGGACCTGCGGGTGCTCATGCTGACCGCGCGGGGCGGGCTGTCCGACCGCGTGCGCGGGCTGGACGACGGCGCCGACGACTACGTGGTGAAACCGTTCGCGCTCGACGAGCTGCTCGCGCGGGTGCGTGCCCTGCTGCGCAGGGAAGTGCGTGGCGGCAGCGCGGTGCTGACCGTGGGGGAGCTGTCCCTGGACACCGCCCGGCACGAGGCGTGGCGCGGCGCACGGCGGCTCCCGTTGTCGCCCAAGGAGTTCGCGGTGCTCGAGTACCTGATGACGCGGCCGGGGCACGTGGTCAGCGCCGAGGAGCTGCTCGAGCACGTGTGGGACGAGAACGTCGACCCGTTCACCCAGACCGTGCGGGTCACCATCGGCACGCTGCGCCGCAAGCTCGGCGGTGACCGTCTCATCGAGACGGTCGTGGGGAAGGGATACCGCCTGACGTGAAGCTGCCGGAGATCGTCGGATCGGTGCGGTTCCGGTTGACCGTGCTGTACTCGGTGCTGCTGTTCGTGCTGGCGGGCGCCGCGCTCGGGGCGATCTACTGGGCGGTCTACGCCGCGACCGACCCGAAGCCGATCACCCGCGAGTACGAGGCGGACCTGGTGAAGCGGAAGGCCGACGGCCGCGAGTACACGGTCGGCACGATGACCGTGGCCGCGGTGGACGAGGTCGAGTCGGCCGTCAACCTCCGCACGCTGGAGAACCTGCGCACCTACTCCGCGGCCGTGCTCGGCGGGTTGTTCGTGGCGAGCCTCGGCATCGGCTGGGTGCTGTCCGGCCGCGCGCTGCGGCCCGCGCTGCAGATCGCCCGCGCGGCCAAGGAGATCCAGGCGACCGACCTGTCCCGGCGCATCAACCTGGAGGGCCAGCGCGGCGAGCTGCGCGACCTGGCCGACACCATCGACTCGATGCTCGACCGGCTCGACGAGGCGTTCCAGGCGCAGCGGCGGCTGATCGACGACGCTTCGCACGAGCTGCGGTCGCCGCTCGCGATCATCCGCGCGCACCTCGACGCCACCCTCACCGCGCAGGACGCGTCGCAGTCCGAGCGCGAGCGGGCCGTCGAGGTGATCGACCGCGCCACGAACCGCATGTCCCGCCTGGTCGACGACCTCCTGGCCACCGCGCGCCGGTCCTCGGGGGCGCTCGCCGACACCGACGTCGACCTGTCGGCCGTGGCCCGCGAGGCCGGGGAGGAGTTCGACGTGCTGGCCGCCGAACGCGGCGTGCGGATCACCTACGACCTGGCGGACGACCTCACCGTCATCGGCGACCACGACGCGCTGCGGCGGGCCGTCGGCAACCTGCTGTCGAACGCCGTCCGGCTGACCACCTCGACGATCACCGTCGCCACCGGCCGCCAGGACGGCTGGCTGTGGGCCACCGTCACCGACGACGGGCCGGGCATCGCGCCGGAGGACCAGCCGCACGTGTTCGACCGCTTCTGGCGGCGGGCGCAGTCGCCTGCCCTCGACGACCGGCACACCGGGCTCGGGCTCGCGATCGTCCGGCAGATCGTGGAGTCCCACGACGGCCGGGTCGCGTTGTTCTCCGAGGTCGGCGCGGGGAGCACGGTCGTGCTGTGGTTCCCGTCGCGCGACCGCCCCTACGGTGCCCCGCCACCCGAGCTGCCGTCCGGTCCTCCGGGGCGCGGGGAAACACGTGACAAGTAACACGGTGATCGCGTCTGGTCCCCGCCCCGCTCCCGGCGTTTGACTGATCGGGGACGACGAGGAGCGGGGATGTCGAACGACGTGGAGCAGGCGACCGGTCCCGCGCTGACCCGATCGTTGCGGCTCCTCCAGGTCGGCGCCTTCACCTCGCAGTTCGACCGGCTCATGATCGCGCCGATGCTGGTGGTGATCGCCGCCGAGATGCGCGATTCGGTCGAAGCGGTCAGCGTGGCCGCCGCGACCTACCTCCTCTGCTACGGCGTCGCCCAGATCGGGTGGGCCATGGTGTCCGACCGGCTGGGCCGGGTGCGGACCATGCGGCTCGCGCTGCTGCTCGCGATGGCCGGCGGGCTCGCCTCGGCGGCCGTGCCCGACATCCTGTGGCTGGTGGTGGCCCGCGGCGTCACCGGCGCGTGCATGGCCGCCGCCATCCCCGGCGGCCTCGTCTACATCGGCGACACCGTGCCGGTGAAGGTGCGGCAGGCGCCGCTCACCGACCTCATGACCGCTTCCGCGGTCGGCATGACCATGGCCACCGTCGGGGCCGGGATCATCGCGGACTTCGCCAGCTGGCGGGTGGCGTTCGCGCTGACCGCCGTGGTGGCCGGGCTGCTGGCGTTCTTCATGCGCCGCATGACCGAGCCCGAGCTGGGCCCGCCACCGCCGGTGTGGTCGTCGCTCAGGGGGGTGCTCACCAACCGGACCGCGCTGCTCGTGCTGACGCTGGTGCTCGCGGAGGGCCTGGTGTTGCTCGGGCCGCTGACGTTCCTGCCGGTCGTGGTGCACGCGTCGGGGCTGTCGGTCACCCTGTCCGGGCTGCTCACCGCGTTCTACGGGGCCTCGGTGCTGGTCTTCGCGCGGGTCGTGAAGGCGCGCACCACGAAGGTGGCGCCCGCGATGCTGATCCTCACCGGCGGCACCATGGCAGTGCTCGCGTACGTGCTGCTGGTGATCACGCACGCCCCCGCCGCCGTGGTCGCGGGGACCGTGCTGCTCGGCGGCGGGTGGGCGTTCATGCACTCCACGCTGCAGACGTGGGCGACCGACATGGCCCCCGGCTACCGCGCGACCGCGATCTCCCTGTTCGCGACGCTGCTGTTCGTCGGCAGCGCGATCGCGGCCGCGGTGTTCGGCTCACTGGTCGACGCGGGCCGGTTCACGACCATGTTCGCGATCACCCTCGCCGTCAGCGTCCCGCTCGTCGTCACGGCCACCCTGGGCCGCCGCCGGTACGCGACGAAGGGTCACTAGCAGCAGGCCGACCGCCAGGGCGACGGCGACGAGCAGCCACGCCGCCCGGTGCACCCCGCGCGCCTCGCTGACCAGCCCGAACAGCAGCGAGAGCGGCAGGAACACCAGCCACGACAGCGAGCTCACCCCGGACGTCACGCCCGCGCGGACCGTCGACGGGATCGCGTCGTGCAGCAGCCTGCTCGCGTGGATGCCCAGCGCCACCAGCAGCAGCGCCGCCACCACCTGCGCGGCCGTCACCACCGCGAAGTCGTGGCTCACGCACAGCACGACCACCGCCGCGACGAGCACGGCGGCCGTGCCGAGCAGCCGGTTCCGCCGCGCCAGCCGGCCAACCAGCAGGCCGCCGATGCCGAGCGTCGACATCAGGCCCGCCCAGTACGGCCCGTACAGCACGGCGGGCACCCCGAGCGCCACCAGCCACAACGGCCCGAACTCGAACACGACCTGCGTCAGCACCGCGGTGAGCACGGCCAGCGCGATCACCGGCACGAGCCCGTGGTGCGCGGCGCGGAACGTGGTCGCCAGGTGCGCGCGCAGCGGTGGCCTCGTCTCGGCGCGGTGCAGCGTCGGCTCCCGGAACCGCAGGTAGCAGGCGATGGAGGCGAGCGAGAACGGGATCGTCATGAAGTACGTGACCCGCGCGTCCAGCAGGCCGGCGAGCACGCCGCCCGCGAGCGAGCTGCCGACGAGCGCCACGCTCTCGACGAACCGGACCCGCCCCAGCCGCTGCTCGAAGTCGCCGGTCTCCGCCAGCACCGTGTCGTACACGATCGCGTCGACGCTGCCCGAGTACATCGCGAAGTACAGCCCGAGCGCGAGCACGCCCGCGATGTACGTGGGCACGTTCGTGCTCAGGCCGCCGATCAGCGAGCACACCGCGAGCGCCACACTGGCCACGACCAGCACGCCGCGTCTGCTCCACCGGTCGGCGAGCACCCCGGACGGCACCTCGAACAGCGGCACGACCACCGCGTACGCGGCCGCCATGACCCCGACCGACGCCGCGTCGAAGCCGATCTCGGCCATGAACAGCTTCTCGACGGGGTACCAGAGCACGAACCCCTGCAAGGCGACACCTGCGTGCAACGGCAACAGCCGTCTGCTGAGCGGACTCATGCCACTGCAGTGTCACGAGCCGCCCGGGCGTTACACGCGCTTGCGCCGGAACGCGGCGAGCAGCGACGCCCGCGCGCCTTCGGGCAGGGCCGCCACCTGTTCCTCCGGCAGGTGCCCGAGCGCGTCGACCGTGGTGCGGAACTGCGCCACGTACGTGGCGCAGCCGTCGCACCCGGCCAGGTGCTCGGTGACCCGCCGCTCGTCCTCCGGCGGCAGCGCGCCGTCCAGGTAGGCGGTGACCAGCTCCACCAGCTCGTCGCAGTTCACCCGGTCACCTCCGCGTAGTACGTGGCCAGCTCGGCGCGCACGAACGCGCGCGCCCGGTGCAGCAGCACGCGCTGGTTCGCCGCCGTGATGTCCAGTATCGAACACACCTCGGCACTGTCGTGGCCCTCGACGTCCCGCAACACGAGCACGACCCGCTGCCGCTCGGGCAGCCGCGCCACCACGCCCGCCAGGAACGCGCCCGCCTCGGCCGCGAGCGCGTGCTGCTCCGGCCACGGCGCCGGGTCCGCCCGCCAGTGCCCGGGGAACGGCTCACCCGCGCCCTGGAAGAGGGCGGGGTCGACCGTCGGCCCGGCGTCCGGCGCCACACTGCTCCACGGCACGACGCGGCTTTCCCGCCTGCCACGCCGTTTCGCGGTGTTCACGAGGATCCGGTACACCCACGTCTTCAGCGACGACCGTCCTGCGAAGCGGTCGACCCCCTCGATGACGGCCAGCCACGCGTCCTGCACCACGTCCGCCGCGGAGTCCGGTGTGGACACGAACGCGCGCGCCACCCGCAGCATGCCGGGCGACCACGCGTCCAGCACGAGCGCGAAGCAGGCGTCGTCCCCGTCGCGCAGCCCCGCGACGAGCACGGTGTCGTCAGGTAGGTCAGCCACGACCGGGCACCGGATCCATGGCTGACACTCTGCACTACACCACCGACAGTTCCCGGCCCGTCAGTTCCGCGCACCGCGCCAGGAAGGAATCCTGCAGGTCGGTGTCGTGCACCGCGGGGTTCGTGCGGGACGGCTCCCGGTGGTGGTAGTAGCCGCCGGTGCCCCCGATCTCGCCCAGCGCCAGCCGGACCTGGGTGACGTGGCCCTGCGACAGGTCGTCCGGCGCGCCGCGCCCGCCCATCCGCGTCGCCACCCAGCCGGGGTCGACCGCGTTCACCGGCACGTCCGGCCACCGCCGCGCGAGGCCGAACGCCAGCACGACGTCCCAGAACTTCGACTCCGCGTACGCCTGCGAACCGTTCCAGCGGCGGCGTTCCCAGTTCAGGTCGCCCAGGTCCGGGGACACGCCCAGGTGCATGCCGGAACTGAGGTACACCAGCCGTTTCGGCCGCGCCATCAGCGCGGTCAGCAGGTACGGCGCGAGCACGTTCACCGCGAACACGTGCGCGAACCCGTCCTCGGTGACGACGCGCCGCGGCTCCTGGTAGCCGAGCGCGACGTTGTGGATGACCGCGTCGAACGGGCCGAACCCCGCGGCCTGCTCGGCGACCGCCGCGACCTCTGCCATCCTGCTGAAGTCCCCGACCACGACGTCGGCGATGCCCGGGTCGCGGTCCTTCGTGCGGGCGTGCAGGACCACGTCGTGGCCCTCGTCGAGCAGCAGCTGCCCGGCCATCAACCCGAGACCGCCGGACGAACCCGTGATCAGAATGCGTGCCATACGGCTATCTTGGCCCCATGACGGACGCACCGACGCGGGACCGGCTGCTGGTGGCGGCGGGTGAGCTGCTGACGGAGTCACCCGACGTGTCGACGCGGGCCATCTGCGAACGCGCGGGCGTGCAGGCGCCGACGCTGTACCACTACTTCGGCAACAAGCAGGGCCTGCTCGCCGCGGTCGTCGAGACCGGGTTCACCGAGCACATGCGCGCGGTGACCGCGGACGGCGACCCGGTGACGGCGCTCCGCGCGAGCTGGGACCACCACGTCCGGTTCGGCGTGGCGAACCCGAACCACTACGCGCTGACGAGCACGCTCATGCCGGTCGCCGAGAAGCTGCTCACCGGGCTCCTCAACGAGATCGCCCGCCAGGGCAGGCTCCGCACGGCCCCGGAGGTGGCGGCACGCCAACTGGTCGCGGCGAACGTCGGCGCCACGCTCGGCCTGCTCGCGGGCGACCAGGACACGGCGTGGTCGGAGCAACTGCGGGACACGCTGATCGGCGCCGTCGTCACCGACGCCGCGCAGACACAGCCGGCCGGTGGCCTGGCCGCGATGGCCGTGGGGTTCCTCGCCGCGCTCGACGTCGAACCGGGCGGCTTCACCGCGGGGGAGCGGACCTTGCTGCGCGAGTGGCTGCACCGCGCCGCGGCGGGCTGACCGCGGACAGGACCGGTCCCGGCACGCGCCTGTTCTGCTGACCGCATGGACGAGGTGGCGCGGCTCGCGCGCGCACTGGTGGACGAGGACGAAACCGTGCGGCTGCACGGGATCGCGGCGCTGGCCCGCTTCCCCCGGCACCCGGCCGCGGTCGCCGAGCTGGTGGAGTCGCTGAAGAACGACCTCCTCGGCGAGCTGTCGATCACCGCCGCGATCGCGCTCGCCGACATGGCCCGCGCCAACCCGGGCGTGGTGGACGCGGTGGCCCGCCGGTACCGCGAGACCGTCGGCAGCGTCGCCCTCTACGGCGGCCACGACCCCACGCTGCGCCTCACCTACTTCTTCGCGATCTCCGGGAACCGGGACTGGTTCCGCGAGCTGCGGCCCGCGGACCCGCCGGCCCGCACCGACGAGCGGCGCGTGCGCACGGCCGCGTACCTGGCCGCGGCCCGGGACGGCGACCTCCGCGCGGCCGCCAGGTCGATGCTGTGGTTCGAGTCCCTCGACACCGCGGGCAACCGCGCGGTGTTCAGGGCGGCGCGCACGCTGCTGCCCGGCTGGCACGCGTGGTTCCGGGCGCTGACCCGCGGCACCAGCCGTCACCCGTGAGTTGAGGCTTCCACGGAGGTTCCGAGCCGCCGCCGCGAGCAAGTCTCAACATGGAGGTTCAACGATACGGTTGAAGCTCATGGACCTCCGCGATTTCCTCACCGCGTCGACCGACCTGCTCGCCTACGGCGAGCCGACCCACCTGGAACCGGCGTTCGGCCGGATCCGCAACGAGCTGTTCGCCGAGCTGGCCGAGCACGGCTTCCGGTCGATCGCCCTCGAGACCGACCGGGTGGCCGCGCTCGCCGTCGACGACTTCGTCCGCGAGGGCACGGGCAGCATCGAGAACGTGATGCGTGACGGGTTCTCGCACACCTTCGGCACGCTGGACGCCAACCGGCAGCTGGTGGCCTGGATGCGGGAGTACAACAAGACCCGCCCACCCGCCGAGCGGCTCGCCTTCCACGGCTTCGACGCCCCCACCGAGACCATGAGCGCCCCCAGCCCCCGCCGCTACCTCGAACACGCCCGCGACTACCTCGGGCTCGACGTCGACATCGCGACCCCCGCGGGCGACGACGTCCGGTGGAGCCGCACGGAAGCCGTCATGGACGCGACCATGTCGGTCGGTGCCACGGCCGACGCCGACCGGTTGCGCGTGCTCGCCGACGACATGCTGACCGTGCTCCATGCCCGTGCGCCGGAACTGATGGCGACGACCTCCCGTGCCGCGTGGTACCGCGCCAGGATCCACCTCACCGCGGGCATCGGCCTGCTGCGGTACCACAAGCAGGCGACGGAACGCGTCGAGGAGGCCACCCGGGTGTCCCGCATGTGCGCGGTCCGCGACGTCATCATGGCGCAGAACCTCCTCGACATCAGGGAGTTCGAGGGCGGGCGGGGTCCGACGCTGGTGTTCTCGCAGAACCGCCACCTGCAGCGGAACCGGAGCCACATGTCCTTCGGGCCCATGGACATCGTGTGGTTCAGCGCAGGCGCGATCGTGGCGGCGCTGGCCGGCGAGCGGTACACGTTCGTCGCCGGCAGCCTGGGCCGCAGCGCCGCCATCGACCTGGGGGAGCCGGAGGAGGGCACCTACGAGGCCGCTCTGCAACGCCGCGTCGACGGGTGGGGTCTGGTGGCGCCCGGCGAGGTCGCGCCCGCGCGCGTGCGCACGGACACGACCCCGCCACAGGGCTACTTCCCGCTCGACCAGGAGATCCTCGACGCGGCCGACGCGGTCCTGCACGTCACCGAGGGGGACGTGGCGCGGGCCACGGCCCCCCGATCACCAGCGTAACGGGGAGCACCGACAGGTCCGGGCGGGTGACCGCGCGTTGTCCACAGCCCGGTCAGTCGGCGACCAGCCCGCGGCGGCGCCTGCCGGACTCCTGCTGGCGCCGCACCACCCACCGGCCGGGTGCCACTCCGGTGCCGCCGTGCTCGGGGTGGATCAGGTACACGGGCGCGGTGTTGTCGAACATCCCCACGGCAAGGCCGAGCGGGTCGTGGACCCCGGGTGTCCACTGGCACGTGCCGTCGGCGGCCACCAGCGTGTGCGGGTTGTTGCCCGCGACGCCGCGCACCAGTTCCACCCCGTGCCACGGGACGGACCGCCACCGCCCCCACGAGGCGAGCGTCACCACGCGCACCATGTCCAGCGGCAGCACGATCAGGTCGCCCTGTGCCTGCGGACCGTCGACGACGGGGACGGTGATCTCCCGTGCCAGGTGGTCGAGGACGTCGAGTTCGGACACGTCGAGCAGTTCTGCGAGCTTCATGGTCATCATCTGTCAGGTTCGGCGGAGGAGCCGGCTGTACTGGGCGCCGGTGAGCCCGTAGGTCCACCCGGCGGCGTCGAGCGGGTCGTCGAACCACGCGGGCACGCGCAGTCCGTACTTCCGGCGGGTCCCGTCCCGCTCGACCGAGCCGTTGGTCGCGAGCAGCAGCCGGGCCGGGCTGCCCCAGAGCACGTCGGGCAGGTCGTAGAGCCGCAGCTCGGCGCCCGGGTTGCCGGGGTCGCGCGCGCTGCCGACGAGCCGCAGCGCGGCCTGCTCGACGAACGCGGCCCACCCGATCCGCTCGATCGCGCAGCGGCGCACCTCCACGTTGGTCTCGGCGGCGATGCGCGCCACCGACGGGTCGTCGATCACCCACGACGGCACCCGCGTGCCGTGCCAGGCGTGGACGGTGAACCCGTCGGGATAGCGGACCGCGGGACCGTCGTCGGCGTGCAAGCGCTCCTCGACGTCGTCGCCGAGTTCGGTGCGCAGCACGGTCGGCCGTTCCGCGACCACGCAGACCTTCTCCCGGGGCCACCACCAGCCGCACGAGCGGGCGAGCGTCACCCACGGGCTCGGCTCGAAAACCCTTGCCACCCAATGGATGTCGTGCTGTCCGCGCCAGTGCAGGCCGAGCGGCACGCCGACCGCGGCGCGGATCATGGCGGTCACGCGACCGATGCCCAGGTACCCGGGGTCGCGTGGCAGCCGTGCGCGCAGGTCGGAGACCAGCGTGGCCATGCGGGACTCGAACGGTCGCGGCCCGTCGGAGAACAGCGGTGGTGACGGCGGCACCACCTTCGCGGCGGCCGCGGGGGACCCGGCCCAGACGAACTCGGGTGGTGGGGTGTTCAGCTCGGCGTAGAGCCGGGTGATGGCCGCTTCCGCGGCGGGACGGTCAGCGGGATCGGTGCACAGCGCGTGGTCGAGCCACGCGTCGGCGCTCATGCGCGGTGGGCGTGCACGCCCTTTCCGTGAGACATGTGGACCATGGTCGCACAGCCTGTCAACGGACGCGGCGTCCCCGGAGGATCACCGCGGCCGGCGCGGCCAGCCGGTCGAGGTCGGTGCGCGGGTCCTGCTCGTACACGACCGCGTCCGCGGGCGCCCCCGGCTCGAGCCCGGGCAGCCCGAGGTACTCGCGCGCCGACCAAGACGCGGCGGCGAGCGCGTCGTGCGGCCGCATGCCGGCGGCGGCGAGCGCACGCACCTCGTCGACGATCCGCCCGTGGGGCAAGGAATCCGTGCCCGCGAGCACGCGCACCCCGGCCTCCGCCGCCGCGGCGACGAGACCCGGGTGCGCGCTCGCACCCTCGACGTACCACCGTTTCCGCGGGCTGTCCGCGCGCTCGCGCACCTCGGGCAGCGACTTCTGCAAGGTCCACAGCGTCGGTGTGAGCACGGTGCCGCGGGCCGCCATGTCGTTGAGCAGCCCGGGATCCAGGCACATGCCGTGCTCCAGCGAGTCGACCCCGGCGGCGATCGCGACCGCGCCGCCCGCCGCCTGCTGCGAATGCATGGCGACCCGCCCACCCACGCCGTGCACGGCCGCGACGACGGCCTCGAGCACGTCGAGCGGGATGACGTCGTCGTCGACCAGCCAGTCGCCGATGATCTTGGCCCAGCCGGTGCGCCCGGCCTGCGCCGCGGCGACCGCGGGCAGGTCGGCATGGCCCGGCCGGCGGCCCCAGCCGTCGAAGAACTGCCCGGCCTGCGCGAGCCACGGCCCGGCGTGCCACGCCCTCGGCACGTCCGGGTCGGTGCCGAACCAGCCGGGCGGGTCGTCGGCGAGCCCGGGGGAGCGGATCGCGGTGACGCCCGCGTCGACGTGCTGGTGCAGGTGCTCGCGCAGCAGGTCGTGGTCGAGCGGGTCACCGGGCGCGGCGGCGCCGGGGTGGGTGTGGGCGTCGACGAGTCCTGGCAGGAGCCAGCCCTCGGCGACCAGCTCGGCGTTCGGCACGGGGTCGGTGGTCCAGCGGTCCCCGTCGGCGAACAGGTCGACCGGCTCGCCGTGCGGCAGCGCGAAGCCCCGCACGCGGACCGGTGCGCTCATTCGGCGATGTCGCTCGGCCGGATGCGGAACACCTGCAGGCGCAGGTTGTAGTACTTGTCCGTCTCCCCGACCCACGACATGCCGATCCGCTTCGCGGTGCCGATGGCGCGGGTGTTGGCGGGCCGGGCGACCGCGAACAGCTCGTCGATCTCCTGGGTGAACGCCCAGGCGGCGAGGGCGCGGCCGGCCTCAGCGGCGTAGCCGTGCCCCCAGGCGTCCGGGCGCAGCTGCCAGCTCAGCTCGAGGTCCTCTTTGTACGGTGGCAGCAGCCGGATGCCGAGGCCGCCGATGACCTCGCCGTCCGCGCGGCGCTCGATCGCCCACCGGCCGCGCGGGTTGGGCATGTTCTGCTGCGCCTCGATCCAGGCCTGCAGCACCGCGCTCATGGCCGCCTCGTCGGCGACCTCCCCCATCGCCGGCGTCAGCCAGCGGATGACCTTGTCCGTGCCGTAGATCGCGAGCGCCGCGGCGGCGTCGTCGAGCCGCCACTCGCGCACCACGAGCCGCTCGGTGGTCAGCTCATCGCTCATGGTTCCGAGACTACTCACGCACGACGGTGGTAGCGGTGCTAACGTAGAAGTGTTAGCGATGGAAGGAGCATCATGACCACCCTCGGCAGCACCGGCCCCGCCGTGTCCCGCGTCGGCCTGGGCCTGATGGGCATGTCGGACCTCTACGGTCCGGCCGACGACAAGGAATCCGTGGCGACGATCCACGCCGCGGTGGAGGCCGGAATCACACTTCTCGACACCGGCGACTTCTACGGCATGGGCCACAACGAGCTCCTGCTCCGCGACGCCCTGCGCGGCATCGACCGCGACCGCGTGGTGATCAGCGTCAAGTTCGGTGCGCTGCGCGACCCGGACGGCGGCTGGGCGGGCAACGACAACCGGCCCGTCGCGATCAAGAACTTCGTGGCGTACAGCCTGCGCAGGCTCGGCACCGACCACATCGACGTCTACCGCCCCGCCCGCCTCGACCCCGCCGTGCCGATCGAGGACACGGTCGGCGCCCTCGCGGAACTCGTCGAGGCGGGCCACATCCGGCACATCGGCCTGTCGGAGGTGGGCGCCGAAACGCTGCGCCGCGCGGCGGCCGTGCACCCGATCACCGACCTGCAGATCGAGTACTCGCTGCTGTCCAGGGGCATCGAGGCGGAGATCCTGCCCGCGGCCCGCGAGCTGGGGATCGGCATCACCGCGTACGGGGTGCTGTCACGCGGGTTGCTGAGCGGGCACTGGAGCGCGGCGCGCTCGCTCGCACCGGGGGATTTCCGCGGGTTCAGCCCGAGGTTCCAGGCCGGGAACGTCGAGCAGAACCTGGCGTTGGTGGAGGCGCTGCGGACGGTCGCGGACGCGCGCGGGGCGACGGTCGCGCAGGTGGCGATCGCGTGGGTCGCCGCCCGGGGGGAGGACGTCGTGCCGCTCGTCGGGGCGCGCACCCGGGAGCGGTTGGCGGAGTCGTTGGGGGCGCTGGAGCTGGTGCTGTCCGACGAGGATGTGGCGGCCATCGAGGCGGCGGTGCCGGAAGGGGCCGCGTCTGGTGCTCGCTACGCGGAGCCCCTGATGGCTCATCTGGACAGCGAGCACTGACGTCTTCGGGTTTTCGCCGGAGCTTCGCGGCCTGCCAGACCGAGACAAGCCTTTGCGAACGTCGCCCCTCATTCCCGGTTGGGGCCTTTCCTGGGCTTGTCGGTTTGCCTTGCCTGGGTTTTTCCTCCGGGGGTCCTCGCCGGACGGGCTGGTCTCCGGGATGGTGGCGGGTTGGGTACGGGGTTGGGTTGGCAGGGACTGGTGTCCGTGGTGGTGCCTGCCATCCCGTCGACCTCCCGCGGGGCTATCACACCGCGTCAAGGGGGCCCGGCGGCTTGGGTGCGTGGTGCTTTGGGCTTCGGGCCCCCTTGACACGGTGTGATCGGGCTTCGCCAGGTCGACGGGATGGCAGGCACACCCTCAGTGGGTGATGGGGCTTCGCCCGCTTCGCGGGGTTCGGGCGCTGCGCGCCCGGTATGCCGCGCAGGCGTGCCGGGCCTCATGCCGGATCGGCGTGCCGGGGCGGGGCGCTGCGCGCCCGGCATGCCGTGGTCGGCTCACACCGCTCGCGCGCGTGATGGCGACCCCCACCCGATCCCGGGGGCCACCCGCCATGCCAGTCTACCGGTACCCACCGACAGATCCGGGGTTGTCGATCTTGCCTGTGGACAACTCGGGGATTTTGCCCTGGGGCTCAAGTCAGCGGGCGCGGAGGCGGCGGAGCATGCGGGCGTCGACGAAGCCGACTGCTCGTGCCGCCGACTCGACCGTCGCGCCGTGGCTGATCAGGTGTTCTGCTCGTTCCAGGCGTAGCAGGTGCTGGTAGCGCAGTGGGGTGAGGCCCGTCGCTCGGCCGAAGAGGCGGGTCACCGTTCTCGGGCTGACGCCCGCCGCGTCGGCCAGGTCGGTCAGGGGTAGTTGCCTGGTGAAGCGCGCGTCGATCAGGTCCTGGACCCGGTGGACGGTGTCGTCCACGTGGGATCGGTGGCGCAGCATCGCGCTCGTCTGGTGTTCGTCGCCGTTGCGGCGGGCGTACACCACCATCGACCGTGCGACCTTCGCGGCTGTCGCCGGGCCGTGGCGGGTCGCCACCAGGTGCAGTGCCAGGTCGATGCCGCTGGCGATGCCCGCCGACGTCGCCACCCGGTCGTCGACCACGTACAGCACGTCGCGCACCACGGTCGCCTTCGGGTAGCGGGTCGCCAGTTCGTCCTGGACGTCGTGGTGGGTCGTGCACCGTCTGCCGTCGAGGAGGCCTGCCCGGCCCAGTGCGTCCGCGCCCGCGCACACGCTCACCACCATGCCGCCCGCCGCGTGGTGTGCTGCCAGCCGGTCGAGGGTCGGGCGGCGCAGCGCGAACGTCGACGCGAGGGTCGGCGACCGCCAGCCCGGCACCACCACCAGGTCGTCCGCCGACAGTTCCGGCCACGTCGTCGACGCGCGGACCGGCAGGCCCTGCGCGGTCGCCACCTCCGCCTCCTCGGCCAGCCAGTGCAGCTCATAGCCGAGGAGGTCGTTGTGGAACACCTGCGCCGGGCCCGCCAGGTCCAGCAGGTGCACGCCCGGCGCGAGGACGAAGACTGCCTTGGTCACGATCCGGTCAGCGTACCCGCCAGCTCGGCCACCGTCGCCACCGTCGCGAAGCCCCGCGTCGCCAGGATGAACGCCGCGTGGTCGACGATCTCCTGCGCCTGCTTCGCGCGCGGGTCCGCCAGGTCGTCCGGCGCCTCCGGCGACGCGGTCGCGAACGACGCGACCGCGTCCACCACGTACGTCATCCCGTAGCCGAGGTCGTAGCCGACGCGGGTCGTCGTCTCCACGCACTGTTCGGCGCGGATGCCGCACACGCGCAGCTCACGCACGCCGCGCTGCGTCAGGAGCTGCGCGAGGTTCGTGGTGGTGAACGCGTTGATCGACGTCTTGACCAGCAGCGGCTCGTCGTCGCGGTAGTCCAGCTCCGGCATCAGGTGGACGTGGCCGTTGACCGGGTCGAACACCCCGCCCGTGCCCGGCTCGCTGTGCAGCACCCACACGACCAGGTCGCCGTCGGCGCGGGCCGCGCGGACCAGGGTGTTCACGTCGTCGGTGATGTCCGGGTTGTTCGTGGTCCGCCACGCCGCGGCCCGCTGCCGGAAGGACTCCTGGACGTCGATCACGATCAGTGCTCTGCTCATGCGTCACAGGCTCGTCGGCCCGCGGTTGGCCCGGAAGGCACCATCCCGCCAGGGTGCGGAACGATCTGGTCAGCGATACTCGCCCGGTGACGCTTCGCTGTGCGGTGCTGGACGACTACCAGGGTGTCGTGCTGTCGATGGCCGGCTGGGACCGGCTCGCGGGCCGCGTCGACGTGACCGTCTTCCGCGAGCACCTCGACGGCGAGGACGCGGTGGCCGCCGCGCTCGCGGACTTCGACATCGTCGTGATCATGCGGGAGCGCACGCCGTTCCCCGCGTCGCTCATCGAGCGGCTGCCCCGGCTGCGGCTGCTCGTCACGTCCGGGATGCGCAACGCGTCGGTGGACCTCGCCGCGGCCGCGCGTGCCGGGGTGACCGTGTGCGGCACGGGCAGCAGCAAGGCGTCGACCGTGGAGCTGACGTGGGCGCTGATCCTCGGGCTGGTGCGGAACGTCGCCATCGAGAACGCCGCGTTCCACGCGGGCGGACCGTGGCAGAGCACCCTCGGCACCAACCTCACCGGTGCCACGCTCGGCCTGATCGGGCTCGGGCAGATCGGCTCGCGGATGGCGACGGTCGCGCAGGCGTTCGGCATGGACGTGCTGGCGTGGAGCCAGAACCTGACCGAGGAGCGCGCGTCGGCGGCCGGGGTGGCGCTCGCCGGGTCGCTGCCGGAGCTGATGGCCGCGAGCGACGTCGTGTCGGTGCACGTCGTGCTGAGCGACCGCACCCGCGGTCTCGTCGACGCCGACGCGCTCGCGCACATGAAGCCGGGCGCGTACTTCGTGAACACGTCCCGCGCGGCCATTGTGGACCAGGACGCGCTGCTGGCCGCGTTGCGCACCAACCGGATCGCCGGCGCGGCGCTGGACGTGTTCACCACGGAGCCAGTGCCGGCCGACGATCCGTTCCGCGGCCTGCCGAACCTGCTCGCCACCCCGCACCTCGGGTACGTGACCCGCGAGAACTACGCGGAGTACTTCCGGGACACGGTCGAGGACATCGAGGCGTTCCTCGCGGGCGCACCGATCCGGGTGCTCTCCTAGACGACGGGTGCGTTCGGCAGGCACGGCGCGGGCGGCGCGGCCGGGTCGAGTGCCCGGCGCACGTAGCCGACGGCCCGCCACGAGTACGTCATCGACAGGTGGTCGGACAGGTCGATCGGGCACCCGTCCTGCAGGGTGATGTTCTTGACGGTCGCGCCGGGGCCCGCGGTCAGGAACGTCGACTGGTACGGCGTCGTCACCTCGTCGTAGCGGGTCGCGATGACCACGTAGGACACACCGGGCACGGTGTCGCCGCCCGCGTTGAGCGCGGTCAGGAACTCGGAGCCGGCCACCTGCTGCTCGGCTGCCCTGCCCAGGATCGGCGGCGTGAACCCCAGCAGCCCGAGCTTCCGCACGAACGTGCCGATGCCCGACAGCGTGGTGCCGTGGTGGGTGGCGCCGAGCGACACGAGGGTCGCGACCTTGCCCGCGCCGCCCTCGAACTTCAGGTACTGGCGCGGCATCATGCCGCCCTGCGAGTGGCCGACGATGTCGACCTTCGCGGTGCCGGTCGCCGCGAGCACCCGGTCGACGAACGCGGCCAGCTCCCTCGCCGAGGTGCGGATGTCGCCGTTGCCCTTGATGAACTCGGGCTGGCTCAGCAGGTTGTCGTCGGTGTCGCCGTAGTTCAGGGCGAACACGCAGTAGCCGTCGCGCTTGAGCGCGGGGGAGAGCTGCGCGAAGTTGTTGTACCGGTTCTCCCAGGTGCCGTGGACGAGCACGACCGGCCGCGGGTGCTTCGCGCCGGGGCGGCACGTCCAGTCGTTGGCGCCGGGCGGGTCGAGGTCGGGGTGGGTGATCGAGTGGCCGAACGCCGCGACGAAGCTGTGCAGTTCGGGACCCGGTGCGGCGGCGGCGGTCGAGGTGCCGCCCGCGAACGTCGTGGCGGTGACCGCCATGGTCAAGGCCACTGTGGACAGTACGCGACGGTGCGTCATGGTCCGATGATGAGTGCTCCCACCGGTGCCGGGAAGGGGAACACGCGAAGGTTGTCATCCCGGCACAAATCCGGGTGACGGGAACTGTCCGCCGGTGATGGCGTGCACGTCACCGGTGGCGGCGCAGCAGTTCGAAGTGCTGTGAGTGCTCGTCGTGGTGACTGAGCAGTGCCCGGGCGGCGGGCGGGACGACGGACGCGGTGGCGTTCTTGCCCGCGAACTCCTCGACCGCGGACCAGTTGTCGAAGGTCATCAGCGTCAGGAAGTGGCCGCCCGCGTCCGTCTCGTGCTCGACGCGGCGCAGCACGGCCAGGTCACGCAGCCCGGGGATGTCGCGGGCGATGATGCCCGGGGCGATCGTGCCGTTCAGCAGGTCCTCGTAGGCCTGCGCGTGCTCGGGGGTGGTCCAGCCGTTCCAGGCTCTGATGATCACATGCTCTCCTCATGACAGCGTACTGTTGATTTAACAGTATGCTGTCATTATGCGTGGTGTCGAGGCCTACCGGCTGTTGATCGCGGACGTGTACGAGCTGGCCGGGCTGTCCCGGCGGACCAGTGAGGAGCTGGCCCGGTCGCTGGGGCAGACCGCGGCGCGGTGGCACGTGCTGAGTGTCGTGTCGGACGGTCCGCGGACGGTGCCGTCCGCGGCACGGCGGTTGGGGCTGGCGCCGCAGAGCGTGCAGCGGGTCGTGGGGGATCTGGTCGATGCCGGGTTGCTGGAGGCGGTGGACAACCCGGACCACGCGCGGTCGCCGTTGCTGCGGTTGACCGGGGAGGGGCGGGCCGTGGTCGACGAGTTGTTCGCGCGGTCGCGGGACAACCGCGCCGACGTGCTCGCGCGGGCGGGTGTCACCGCGGACGAGTTGCTGGCCGCCAGGGAGGTGGTTCGAAAGCTCGCCGCGGCGTTGCGGGCGTGAGTCGGTGGTGGTGTCGCGAACGGATGTCATGCGGCCGGGTGGCTGAGTGTGCGAACGGGCGAACGGAGTAGTGGCTCTGTGGGCCTACCAGAAGAGGGACCCGGTGAAACGTCACTCGGAAGGGTGGATAACCTACGCACCTATTTACGGTCGGCGACTCTCGGTAGTTCGGGGGTTACCGACTTCCCCCGTTCGCCTTACGTAGCAGCCGGAGGCATCCTTGGCACTCAACTCCACCCCGCGCCGCCGGTACGGCGTGGCTCTCGGTGTCGTTCTCACGACCGTCTCTGCCGGCATGATCGGCTTCGCCGGCATCGCCGGTGCGCACACGAACAGATCCCACGCCGAGTGCGAGGGCGACACCACGACCCTGACGGTCGACCTGACCGCCTACAACCAGCGGGAAACCAACACCGTCAAGATCACCGACGGGGAAACCGTCCTCCACGAGGGCGAGTTCGACTCGAACTACCAGGAGCAGTTCGAGGTTCCCGGCGACGTGGAGCACGTGTTCACGATCGACGTGAAGGCGGGCGACGACCCCGAGGGCAAGAAGGGCTGGACCTTCACCCAGGAGCACAAGGTCGAGGCCTGCGTCGAGCAGACGACCCCGCCGACGTCGGAGACCACCCCGCCGGTGGAGACCACCACCGAGACCCCGGTGCCGTCGTCCTCGGAGGCCCCGCCCGCCCCGACCACCCCGCCGACCACCACGACGACCGAGCAGGAAGAGGTGCTGGCCGAGACCGGTGCGAGCATCGCGCTCCCGCTGGGCATCGCCGGTGCGCTGATCGTCGGTGGCGTCGGTGCGATGTTCTTCGTGCGTCGCCGCAGCAAGGCCTGAGCAAGACCTTTTGAGCCACATGAGCCACCCATGAGCCACTGAAGATTTCTGAGCCGCGTGAGAGGGCGGGTCCGCATCGGCGGGCCCGCCCTCCGCGTTTGCCGGACCGGACGTCCGGGTATGTACCGGCCGTGACAGCTGAAGAGCTCACCATGGGCGTCGAGGAGGAATTCCTGCTGGTCCGCGCGGACGGCAGGCTTTCACGGTTCGGGCCGGAGGTCGTGGACGCGGCGGACGAGGCGCACGGCGAGGTGGAGCCGGAGCTGAAGCGCTGTCAGGTCGAGGCCGTGTCGGATGTCTGCCAGTCACCGGACGAGGTGCTCGCGCAGCTGACCGGCCTGCGGGGCGAGCTGGCGAACGCGGCCGCCGCCCGGGGGCTGCGCGTGCTGCCGAGCGCGTGCCCGGTCGTGCCGGAGACCGGTGCGCAGGAGATCACGCCGAAGCCCAGGTACCTGCGGATGGCGGAGTGGTTCGGCGCGACCGCCAGGTCGCTGGCCACGTGCGGGTGCCACGTCCACGTCGGCATCCCCGACCGGGAGACCGGTGTCGCGGTGAGCAACCAGGTGCGGCCGTGGCTGCCGGTGCTGCTCGCCCTCACCGTCAACTCGCCGTTCAACGGGGCCGACACCGGCTACGCGAGCTGGCGCTACCAGGAGTGGTCGCGGTGGCCGTCGGCCGGCCCGCCGCCCGCGTTCTCCGGTCTCGACGAGTACGAGTCCACGGTGGACGCGATGCTCAGGGCCGGTGCGCTCATGGACCGCGCGACGATCTACTGGGACGTGCGGCTCTCCGAGCACCAGCCCACGATCGAGTTCCGGGTCGCCGACGTCGCCGCGACGCCGGAGGACGCCGCCCTGCTCGCCACCCTGATCCGCGGTCTGGTCGCCCGCGCCCTCGACGCGGAGAACCCGCCGCCGCGGCTGCCGCAGGCGGTGCTGCGCGCGAACCTGTGGCGTGCGTCCCGGGAGGGGCTGACCGGCGCCACGCTGCACCCCGTCACCGGCGAGCTCGGGCCGTCGCAGTCGCATGTGGACGACCTGGTCGAGTACGTGGCGCCGGTGCTGGGCGGCGACCTCGAGTTCGTCAAGGCCGGGATCGCGCGGCTGCGTGAGCACGGCACGGGCGCGGCCCGGCAGCGGGCGGCGTACGCGGTCAGGAACGAGCTGACCGACGTCGTGGACGCCTTGGTGGTCACACCCGGGCCCGCCTGAGCACACCGCCACGTATCGTCGGCCGTGGCGCGCGTGGGAGGGAGCCCGGGTGGTCGTTCGGTGTGCGGTCCTGTTCGGCCTGCTCGGGTTGTTCCAGGCCACCCTGGGACCGCTGATCCCGTTGCTGCGCGACCGCGAGGACCTCGCACCCGCGACCGCGGGCCTGCTCGTCACCGGCTTCTTCGGCGGCTCGCTGGTGAGCACCGCCGTGGGCGGCGTGCTGAACGACCGGTGGGCGCGCGGACCGCTCTACGTCGTCTCCGCGGTGCTGCTCGTCGCCGGCCTCGGGACGCTCGCCCTGCCCGCCGGGTGGCCCGTGCCGCTCCTCGCGGTGTCCGTGGCGGGGCTCGGGTTCGGCGGGCTGGTGCTGCTGGTCAACACGGTGATGGCGGCGAAGGGCATCACCCACGTCAACCTCGTCAACGGCGTGTACGGCCTCGGCGCGGCGGCCGGTCCCACGCTGATCGGCCTGACGCACGGCGGCCTCCTGTTCGCCGTGCTCGCGGTCGGGGTGGTCCTGTCGCTGCCGCTGTCCGTGCCCGCGGCCGAGCCGGTGACCGAGAAGGAACGCCTGCGCCCGAACGTGCTGCTGTTCCTGTTCTGCGCGTTCCTGTTCTGCTACGCGGGCATCGAGACCGGACTGTCCAGCTGGGAGGCGACGCACCTGCGTGCCCACGGCTACGGCGCGGACACCGCCGCGGCGCTGACGTCCCTGTTCTGGCTCGGGCTGGCCGGTGGCCGCCTGCTCGCGCCCGTCGTCGCCCGGGACTGGGCGCCGCAGCGGATCGTCACCACCGCGCTGCTCGCGTGCGGCGCCGGCCTCTCGGTGATCGCGTTCTCCGTCAGCGCACCGGTCGGGTTCCTGCTGCTCGGCGCGTTCGCGGGCCCGATCTTCCCGGCCACGCTGACGTGGATCGCCCGCACGCTGCCGAACCCGCGGCGGGTCAACGCGGCCGTCCTGACCGTCGCGATGCTCGGCAACGCGACCGTGCCCACCGTGATCGGGTACGGGCTGCAGGCCACGTCACCGCTCGCGCTGCCGCTGTTCGTCGTCGTGCCGATGGCAGGCTGCGCCGGCCTGGTCGCCGCGATGCGGCTCAGGACCCGGCAGCGTCAGGACGTGTAGGCGACGTCGTCGACCAGCCAGTCGTCGCCGGTGGTCGCGGTGCCGCTGGACCCGATCTCGATGCCGTTGATGGTGGTCGCGGCCTGCGACTTCGGCTTGGTGGCGACGAGTGCGCCGTCCAGGTACACCTGCACCTGGCTCATCGTGGCCACCAGCTTGACGGTGTGCCACGTGTTCACGTTGACGGCCGTCGAGTTCAGCGGCGTGCCCCACGGCGAGCTCTGGCTGTAGTTCGCCCAGTGGAGCATGCCCGCGCCGCTCAGCCAGAACCCGTACGGAGTGGCCGACGCCGTGTCGTTCTTGCCCTTCAGCGAGAACAGCAGGCCCTTGTTGGTCGTCCCGTAGCCGCGGAAGCGGAACTCGGCGGTCACCGTGGCCGTGTCGGTGTGCGTCCACCGCGCCCGGCCGATCTGGGTGGTCGTGTCGTCCTTGATGCGCAGGAACCGGGAGGAGACCCGGTCCGCCGACGGCACCGACGTCTGGTTCACCACGGTCGCGAGGGTGCTGGTGCTGACCCAGCCGTTGCCACGCGGCGGCTGGCCGGGGTAGTCGTGCTCGAAGGTCACCGCGGCCGTGTACAGCTCGACCTCGTGCAGGAACGCGGCGGAGGGGTCCGTGATCGGGTTCGGGTCGCTGATCCGCAGGTACCGCGCGGTGACCGGCCTGGTGAACGGACGCAGGACGCCGTCGCGGGCGCCGCGGGCCGGGGTGGTCCACGTCGTCCCGTCGACCGACGTCTCGATCCGCACGTCGGTGGCGCCCTGCAGCCACACGTGCAGGCCCAGTCCCGTGACCGGCACGGCACGCGGCAGCCGCACCGTGACCGACCGGTTCCCGGTCACCAGACTCGAATCCGCGCGCGGGTCGCCGTCGAACGCGTACGCGGCGAGCGACCGGCGGCACGCCGTCGCGTCGCCGTAGCAGGACAGCGGGGAGTTCACGACCGCCAGTTCGCCGCGCTGGAACATGGTCTCCAGGTCGGCCTTGCCCCACTGGTCGGTGTCGACCTCCACCGGCGACTTCCACAGCGCGGGCACGCCGTCGACCTGGTAACCGCCGACGTCGGCGGGACAGCCCCAGCCCGGCGCGCAGTTGTCGCCGGTCACCAGCACCCGGTTGCCCGCGACCGGCGCGACCCCGACCGTCCCGCTGGAACCGAGGTGCCGCAGCGGCCGGACGGTGCCGTCCTGTGCCGTGTACCAGCCGTCCAGACCGGCGCCCGTCGTCGGGTAGTTCTGGTAGACGGTCGTGGGTGACGTCCACGCCGTGCCCTTGCCGTCGAAGGAGAAGCGCAGCACGTTGTCCGGCCTGCCGGACGCCAGCACCAGCGCGCCGTTGCCGAGCAGCGTCACCGAGGGCGCGGTGCCGGTGTCCGCGGCCACCCGCACCGGCGCGGCCCACCCCGTGCCGGTCTGCGCCGGCGCCTTCACCGTGTACAGCGCGACGTTCGCGGGGACCGCGCCGCGCAGGTTCTCGTCCTTGCCCAGCGCGGCGATCAGCCCGCCGTCGGCGGTGGGGGACAGGCTCACCGCCGACCAGCCCGTGCCGGTGGCGAGCTGTGCCACCTCGGTCCACGTGACACCGCCGTCCGTGCTCCGCACGACCGCCGGGTACGGGCCGAGCACGGGTGCCAGCGCCGTCTTCCCGTCACCGAGCAGCACCACGCCCCGGCCGAACCGCGCCGAGGTGACGGGCTGGGCGAACGTGACGGTCGCGGTGCCCGCACCTGCCCAGCCCGCCGCGGTCAGCGTCGTGCGGGGCAGACTGACGCAGTTGTCGCCGCACGCCGTGGCGTCGCCGCCGATCGCGACCACGTCACCCGCCGCGTTCGCCAGCCGGAACACCGCGTCCACGCTCGCGCCCAGCGTCGACCACGTGGCACCGCCGTCGACCGACTGCCGCGTGCCGTCCTCGGCGGACAGCACGTGGCGGGTGGCCCGCTTGCCGTCGGCGCCGGTGACGCTCACGTCGTACAGGGCGGGCGCACCCGTCTGCGCGGTGAGGAACCGCAGACCTGCGGGCACGTGCGCGTGGTCGACACCCGGTTCGGCGCTTGCCCGCGCGGAGGCGGCCATGGCGAGGACCGCGAGTGCGGCCACGGTGAGCGGTCGTCGGTTCATCCGGCGGCTCCTCGTGTGTCAGAGCGTCGACAGAAGAGCGTAGATCGCGTCGTCTGTGCCGGGAAGACGGTTGCGGGTACAACGGGGAGCAGCGGGCGTACGGGTCCTGGCCGGACAGTGTGCCCGCGGTCAACGGCGCACCCGGTAGCGCAGGTGAAGCACCCGGTTGCCCTGGAGCACCACGTCGGGGTCGTCCAGCAGGTGCTGCGCCTGCACCGACCCGAAGAAGCGCTTGCCGGACCCGAACACGACGGGGACGACGTCCATGCGCACCTCGTCGACCAGACCCGCGGCGAGCACCTGCCCACCGACGTCGCCGGCGGCGACCTCGACCGTGCGGTCACCCGCGAGCTCCCGCGCCTTGGCCACGGCCGCCTCGACGCCGTCGACGAAGTGGAACGGCGCCTCGGGGTCCCAGCCCTCGGGCGCCGGCCGGTGCGTCACGACGACCACGTGGTCGATCCCGCTCGGCGGCTGCCCGTCCCAGCCGTCCGTCATGTCGAAGACGTGGCGGCCGGCGATCGTCGCCCCGATCTCGTCCCAGTACGAGCGCGTGTAGTCGTAGGACGTCTGCGACACCGTCACGACGCCGCTCTCGTCCAACGGGACGTCACCGCTGGTGAGCCACTCGAACAGCGGTCCGGGCTGGTCGTTCTCGTCCGCGATGAACCCGTCCACCGACACCGAGCTGTACATGACCACCTTGCCCACGGGACTCTCCTCTGCTTGGGGGTGTCCCAGAACGTAGTGTTTCGTGAGCCGTCGCTCTTGTAAGAAATCAATCGGCGGGCAGCGGCCACCCGTCCAGCACGTGGCCGGGGTGTTCGAGCAGGAAGCGGCGCCGGACTTCGACGTACCGGGTCGGCGTCAGCCCGGTGAACGCCCGGAACTCGTGACCGAAGTGGGCCTGGTCGAAGTAGCCCGCGCCACCGGCGAGCTCGCCCCAGTCGACCGGTCCGGTGGGGTCGATCGCCAACACGGTCGCGGCGAACCGGTGGGCGCGGGCCAGCCGCTTCGGCGTGACGCCGACGAGCTCCTTGAACCGCTGTGCCAGATGGGTGCTGCTGACACCGGCCGCCACGCTCAGGTCGCCGATCGCCACCGTCCCGCCGGCCGCCGCGATGACGCTGCTCGTGTGGCGGACCAGCCCCAGTCCCGTGGTCTCGCACAGCCGTCGCGTCAGCTCCTGCTCGAGCAGCGTCAGCATCGCGTGCGGTCCGTCCGCTGTGGCCAGCCGCTCTCGCAGTTCAGTGATCGCGGACCGGCCCCAGACCTGCTCGACCGTCACCGGCCGGTCACACAGCTCGGCAGCGGGCATCGGCAGGAACGGCGCCAGCCCCCACGGCTTGACGTGCGCGCCGACGGACCGGGTCCCGGGTGGATAGCTGAACTCCCACGCGCGGGTGGGCATGGTGACCACACAGCCGTCGGCGTACTCGGCCGTCTCGATGTCGGTGCCGCCGCGGAGGCGGAACGGCGGCCCGAGGTTGACGATGAGCAACGCCGACGGCGCCGGCGGCAGCGTCAGCCGCGGGTACGGCGGCGTGCCCTCCAGGTAGTAGAGGTCGTCGATCAGCCCGTCCAGCGGCGGCCGCGGCACTCTCGACACGTACTCCACGTCGACAGCATCGCCGACGTTCCGCCCGCGGCGCACCTCGGGATGGGGCGGCCGTGTTGCGCCGATCCGCGGGCGTTTGCGTCCGTTGTAGCCGGCCGCAGCCGGTAAGGGCTTGGGTGCGGCGTTCTGTGGGTGAGGCCCGCTTCGCGGGCCGGGCGCGTGGCGCTCGGCGTCGCACACGGGTGGCGCCCGGCACCGCACACGCGACGCGTCGACAGCGTCGTTCGGGACGCTCAACGCCCCAAGCAGGGCGTTCACGACGCGCGATGTCCCGACAGCCTCTTCCAGGGCAGCGCCGCTCCGAACCGCGGCAACCCTCTGACCTGCGAAAACGCCGCCCCCAGTACGTACGGAAACCCCACCCGATCCCGGGGGCCACCCGCCATGCCAGTCTACCAGTGGGGGGTGACAATCCTCGGGATTTGTCGTCGGCTGTGGATAACTCGGCGGGTTGTGGACAACGGCGGTGCTAGCCGAGTGGGGCGAACAGGTCCACCACGTTGTCGTCCGGGTCCAGGACGCATGCGTACCGCTGTCCCCAGAACGCGTCCCACGGGTCCTTGTGGCTGCGGTAGCCGGCCGCGACCAGGTCCGCGTGTAGCTTGTCGACCTCCGCTGGGCTGTCGCACACGAAGGCCATGCCCACCGCGTTGCCGCCTTCCGGTTTGGTCCACTCCGGCATGAACGAGCGGATCACCGCCACCGTGTCCCAGCCGAAGCGCAGGCCGTTCGGCAGCGTGACCTCTACGTGCGAGTCCTCGGTCTCCGGGATGTCCATGCCCAGGCGGCGGTAGAACGCCAGCGACGCCGCCATGTCCTCGACCACCAGGCCGATCATGTCGAGTTTCGGTGTCATGCGCTCACGCTATCGGCGGCGTCTTGAACGAATCGGACGTCACTCCTCGGCGGCGGCCGCCACCGGGATGTCGTTCGACGCCGCCCACGTGGCGATGTCCTGGTGCTGGATGGCCGCCGCCATCAGGTCCGGGAACTTGTCCGGGGTGCACGCGAACGCCGGGATGCCCATCGCCGCCAGGGCAGCCGCGTTGTCGTGGTCGTACGCGGGGGCGCCGTCGTCGCTCAGTGCCAGCAGGCACACGACCTGGACACCGTCCGCCGCAAGCGCTTGCGCTCGTTGCAGCATCTCCTCTTCGTTGCCGCCCTCGTACAGGTCGCTGATCAGCACCAGCACGGTGTCGCGCGGCGACTCGACGCGGCTCTGGCAGTACGCCAGCGCCGCGTTGATGTCCGTGCCGCCGCCGAGCTGCACGCCGAACAGCAGCTCGACCGGGTCGGACAGCTGCTCGGTCAGGTCCGCGACCGCCGTGTCGAACGCGATGATCTGCGTCCGCAGCGAGCGGATCGACGCCAGCACCGCGCCGAACACGCTCGCGTACACGACAGAGCTGGCCATCGAGCCGCTCTGGTCGAGGCACAGCACGATCTGCTTGCTCACGTTCGGCAGCCTGCGGCCGTAGCCGACCAGCCGCTCCGGCACCACGGTCCGCTGCTCCGGCTGGTAGTGCTTGAGGTTCGCGAGGATGGTGCGGTTCCAGTCGATGTCCGACTGCCGCGGGCGGTGGGTGCGGTTCGCCCGGTGCAGGGCGCCGCTGACCGCCTGCCTCGTCGGTTGCGCCAGGCGCTTCTCCAGGTCGTCGACGACCTTGCGCACGACCGCCCTCGCCGTGTCGCGGGAGCGTTCCGGGATGGCTCTGTTGAGCGACAGCAGTGTGCCGACCAGGTGCACGTCCGGTTGCACGGACTCGAGGAGTTCCGGTTCCAGCAGCAGTTCCCGCAGGCCCAGGCGGTCCATCGCGTCGCGTTGCATGACCTGCACGACCGAGCTGGGGAAGTAGCCGCGGATGTCGCCCAGCCACCGCGCCACCCGTGGTGACGACGCCCCGAGGCCGCCCCGGCGGTCTTCTTGCTTGTCGTACAAGGCTTCCAGCGTCGCGTCCCGTTTGGCGTCCACACCGGACAGCGACGTGCCGGTGCCGTCGGCGTCGTCACCGCCCAGGATCATCCGCCACCGGCGCAAGCGTTCACTCATCGGAGCAGCTCCAGGATCCTCGGCACGACCAGTGCGGCGCGGTCGTGGTCCAGCGAGCCGTCGTCGGCGCGTACGCCGGACGCGCCCTCGCCGCGGTCGATGCGGCGGATCCGCAGCCCGATGTCGCGGCGTTCCGTCGCCGTGAACTCGGCGAACGTCCTGCGCAGCAACGGGAGCAGGTGGTCGAACAGCTCCGCGCCGACGCCGGTCGCCCAGTCGTCGACGATCTCCAGCAGCTCCGGCTCGTGCACCAGCAGCGCCGCCTCGCCCGACAGGAAACCCTCCAGCCAGCCCGCCGCCTGCGTCGCGTCCGACGCCAGGGACAGCTGCCGCGACAACCGGGCGGCCGCGTCCGGCACGTCGACCAGGCCGGCGTCCAGCAGCAACCGCACCGCCCGGCCCGCGATCAGCCCCGGCACGCTCTGCCGGTTCGCGACCGACCGCAGCGCGCTGTACCAGACGTCCCGCAGCTCCTGCTGGTCCAGTAGGCCGATGCCGCGCTGCACACCGTCGACCAGCTCCCGCACCCCGGCCGCGGCCTCGTCGTCCAGCGCCGTGCACGCGGCGGGCAGCCCGATCGCGATGCGCGTGACGATGCCGTTCAGCACCCGCTGCACCACCTCGGTGTCGGCCCGGCGCACGTTGCCGTACCGGCGCACCCGCGCCATCGGCTCGACCGCCGCCATCAACCGCGTCGTGTCGTGTTGCCTGGCCGCGCGTTCGTCCAGCGCGGCGAGCACACCGCTCAGCGCGTCGGGCAGGTCCGCGGTCATCGTGGTCTCGACGAGCACCGAGAGCTCGGCGATGTCGGCGGTCGCGGTCCTGGCCGCCACGACGGCGGTGGCCGCTGACTCGATCGTCGTGCCGTAGCCGCTCGCCTCGATCAGCGCGACCTCCAGCTCCGGCGTCCACTCGAGCACCCACGACTCGCGGAACGTGCCCTTGCTGCGGGACGTGTCGAGCTGCTCGCCCCACCGCACGTCGAGCAGCTGCAACCGGTGCAGCAGCTTGCTGCGGTTCAGGTTCGTCTCGGTGCGCAGGTCGAGGTCGAGCTGCTGCTCCGCCGCGCTCTGCTTGAGGCGCAAGCGTTTGCGGGTCGCGGCGAGGTCCATCGCGAGCGGCACCATCGGGGTCTCGCGGGGGACGCGGCCGAGGATGTCGCCGACGAGCAGCTTGCGTGCGACCAGCCGCATGGGGACGTCCGAGCCGCCGCACAGCACCGCCTGGCACGACTCCAGCACCTCCGGCAGCCCGGGGTGCGGGCGGTTGCGCAGCGCCGCGAGGGTGTGGGCGAGGCGGACCGCTTCGATGACGGCTGCCGACGACACGTCGTGCTGCTCGCGCCGCAGCAGGTGCGCGACCCGCACCAGCCAGCGGGCGACGACCTCGTCCGGTGCGGTGAACAGGTGGTGGTACCAGCCGGGCGACTCGATGCCCGCGCCGTAGCCGCTCATCCTGGCGAGCCGCGTCGACGTCCACGGCACCCACGTCGCCGCGACCTTCGTGGTGCGCAGGCCCTTCAGGAGCTGGCTGTCGGCGGCCTGTGTCGGGAACGCGGACGGCACGAGCACCGGCGCGTGCCACGCCCCGCACACGACCGCGATCCGTTCCGCCTCGCTGCGCAGCGCCACCCGCAGCACCCGGCGCATCGCGGCTTCGCGGCGGCGGGTGCGCAGGTCGGGGACGTGGCCCTCGCGCAGCGTGCGCATGGCGTCCAGGACCGCGTGGAACACGTCGAGACCGTGGTAGCGCAGCTCGACCGCGTCCTCCCACCAGCGTTCCGCGTCGTCGAAACCGGCCGCCGTGGCGAGGGTCCTGATCGGGTCGATGGGCGGCTCGGCGTCCGGGTCGTCCTCGTCCTCCAGGACCAGCGCCACGTTCGCGGGCAGGTCGAGGAAGCGGACCTCGCGGTCGTGTGCCAGCGCCCAGCGCAGCGCGACCCACTCCGGCGAGAACACCGCCATCGGGTAGAAGGACGCCGTCGCGGGCGCGTCCACCGCGTACACCAGACCGGCGACCGGCGGCTTCATGCCCGCCGCCGCGGCGAGTGGTGCGACCGCGTCCAGCTCCGGCGGACCCTCGATCAGCACGATCTCCGGGTTCAGCTCGGCGAGCACGGTCGCCACGGCCCGGGCGGAACCCGGTCCGTGGTGGCGGATCCCGAGTACGTGGACCCGTTCGTCGTTACCGCGTGGCGTCAATGGTTCGCTCCGCAAGCTTCGCGCGGCGTCGATGGTTCGCTCCGCAAGCTTCGCGCGGCGTCGATGGTTCGCTCCGCAAGCTTCGCTCACACCAGCTCGCGGCATGCCCGGTAGAGGTCGCTCCACTGCTTGCGCTCCCGCACCACCGCTTCGAGGTACTCCTGCCAGATGATCCGGTCCTGCACCGGGTCCTTCACGACCGCGCCGTGCAGCCCGGCGGCCACGTCGCCCGCACGGACCACGCCGTCGCCGAAGTGCGCGGCGAGCGCGATCCCGTTGGTGATCACGGAAATCGCCTCCGCGGTCGACAGCGTGCCGGACGGCGACTTGACCTTCGTCCGGCCGTCGTCGGTGACGCCGTCGCGCAGCTCCCGGAACACCTGCACCACGCGGCGGATCTCGTCGATGTTCTCCAGATCGGCGGGCAGCTTCAGCGACTGGCCGAGCTGCGCGACCCGCAGCCGCACGATCTCCACCTCGGCCTCGGCGTCGTCGGGCAGCGGCAGGATCACCACGTTGAAGCGGCGCTTGAGCGCGGCCGACAGGTCGTTGACGCCACGGTCCCGGTCGTTGGCGGTGGCGATGATGTTGAAGCCCGCGCGGGCCTGCACCTCGCTGTCCAGCTCCGGGATCGGCAGCGTCTTCTCCGACAGGACCGTGATCAGCGCGTCCTGCACGTCCGACGGGATGCGGGTCAGCTCCTCGATCCGCGCGATGCCGCCGGTCTCCATCGACCGCAGGACCGGGCTCGCCACCAGCGCCTGCGGCGACGGGCCCTCCGCGAGCAGGCGCGCGTAGTTCCAGCCGTACCGGATGGACTCCTCCGACGTGCCGGACGTGCCCTGCACCAGCTGCGTCGAGTCACCGGAGATGGCGGCGGCGAGGTGCTCGGACAGCCACGTCTTCGCGGTGCCCGGCACGCCGAGCAGCAGCAGCGCGCGGTCGGTGGTGAGGGTGGCGATCGCGACCTCGATGAGGCGCCGGGAACCCAGGTACTTCGGCGAGATCGGGGTGCCGTCGGGTGCCTCGCCGCCGAGGACGTACGTGGCGACGGCCCACGGCGACAGCTTCCAGTTCGGCGGCCGGGGCCGGTCGTCGGACTTCGCCAGCGCGGCCAGCTCGTCGGCGTGCTGCTGTTCGGCGTGTGCCCGGAGCACATCGGTCATCGAAACTCCTGGTCGATCGTGGCTCGGATGGTCATCGCGTGGGCGAGGCCGCGCAGTACGCGGCGGGCGGGTTTGCGTTCGGCGTCGAGGGTGAGCAGCCAGGCCTCGACGGTGGCGAGCGCGCCGGGGTTCAGGTGCTCGGCGAGCGCGGCGGCGGCGAGCTGCAGGACGTTCTCGGCCTTCTGCGCGCGCATCCGGTTGATCAGGTTCGTCGAGAACTCGACCGGCCACGGTCCGCGCGCGGCCGCGAGGAGACCGCCGAAACGGGCGTCGAGCTTCTTCTGGCCGTCGAGGATCCCGGTGGCGACCTCGGGGTCGAGCGCGCCGATCAGCTCGGGGCTCGGCTGGTGGCGGGCGAGCGCGGCCAGCCACTCCTGGTTCCGTTGCCGCAGCGCGGCTTTGGTCCAGCCGGTGAGCACCTCGTGGTCGGCGTCCGGGATCAGGCCGGGGTCCCACGTGGACAGCGGGGTGGCGGCGAGGATCTGGATGAGCCAGGACGCGGCCCGGCCGTAGCCGGGTTCGCGGTGGTCGGTGACGCCGTCGCGGCGGGCGGCCGCGTCGGGTTCGTCGGGCAGCTCGACGTGCCCGGCGCGGACCAGCCTGGTGGCCCGCGCGGCCATGCGCGCCGCCCGCGCGGAGCCGGGGAGCCGGTCGAGCAGGGCGGCCGCCGCGGCCCGCACGGACGCGGCGCGGTCGTCGAGCGCCCGCTCCAGCAGCGGCTCGTCGGCGGCGGAGAGTCCGATGTGGAGAGTGTCGAGGAGGCCCGCGCGGGTGGCGGCCTGTTCGTCGTCCCAGGTGTCCTCGACCAGGGTGCGCGCGAAGTCCGGTTCGGTGGCGCGCAGGTCGGCCAGCAGCGCGAGCCGGTCGGCGCGGGCCGCGGTGGCGAACCGCTCGACCACGTCCTCCGGCGGGATCGACGCCGCCCAGCGCCAGGACGGGTTGTGCCGGGCGAGCCACGCGCCCCGCGGCCCGAGCACCGCGCGGACGACCGGGCGGTGCGCGGCGTTGGCGGTGCCGAACCGCAGCAGGTCGACGACCATCGGGTGGGGTGGCCGCTGCCCGGCGGCGCGGGCGGCGGTGAGCCAGTGGAGGACGAGGAGGTCGGTGCCACCCTCGACCCGGATCGTGCGGTTGAGCAGCAGTTCCAGGAGCTGGGCCGCGGCCGCGGTGCACTCGGGCCGGTCGTCGGGCTCGGCGGGTGGTTCGGTGGTGCCGCGCCAGACCGGCGGGGTGAAGCCCGCGCGCCGGTAGCCGGACGCGAGCGCGGCGGCCGCCAGCAACTGCGCTTCCGCGCCGTCGGCCTGGATGTTCTCCGCGCCCGGGATGTCGAGCCGGTCGAACCCGCGCCGGGCCGTGCCCACCAGGGCGGTGGACAGCAGGTTGTCCCAGGTGCTCACAGTGCTGATGGTTCGCTCCGCTCCTCCGCTGAGACGCCCGCTTCGTCGCTCCCGCTCACGGTGTCGATGGTTCGCTGCGCTCCTGCGCTCAGGCGCCGTCTTCCCTCGTCGCGTGCTCGGCGCTGGCGCGCCTGCGCGCGTTCCTCAGTCCAGACGGCGCCCGCTTCGTCGCTCCCGCTCACGGTGCTGATGGTTCGCTGCGCTCCTGCGCTCAGGCGCCGTCTTCCCTCGTCGCGTGCTCGGCGCTGGCGCGCCTGCGCGCGTTCCTCAGTCCAGACGCCGCCCGCTCCCTCGCTCCCGCTCACAGGCTCACCAGCCCGTTGTCGATCTCGGCGCTCAACGGGTGGAAGCGCTCGTCGATCCACTCGCCGAACACGGCGACCGGGTGGCCGCCGGAGAGGGCGAGGAGCTGCCAGACGTCCGTGTCGGGCGCCAGCGTGAGCGCCGCGCCGTCCCGGTCGACGAGCAGCGGGGTGTCCCCGGGCACCACGGTCATGCCCGCGAGCGCCATCGGGATGCGGCTCAGCCACGGGTTGCCCGCCAGCCACGCGGCTGCCCGGTCGAGCGCGGTGCGGACGTCGGTCGCGGCTGGCAACCCGGTGCCCTGCGTGACCTTGTGCTCGTCGCCCGCGAACAAGGCCCGCCGCGGTGGCGCGCCCGGGTACAGCGCCACCTCACCGTCCACAACGGACCCCAGCACGTGCGCGACGTTCAGCGCGGCGCCCGCGGCGGCGAAGTCGAGCAGCACCACCATGTCGCCGGTGCGTTCGCCGTACAGCCACGTCCGTTGCGACAGCAGCCGTTCGTCCTCCTCCTGGCTCAGCCCGACGACCCACCACCGGTCGGCGAGCCGCTCCCCGCCGCGTACCTCCTCGGTGCGGCGGGCCCAGCCGAGGAACGCACGCAGGTCGCCCATGGCGGCCGGGTCGAGGCCGGCGCGCCGCCGCCACGCCCGGACGGCCAGGTACCAGCGGCCCAGCTCGCCGAGCAGGTGCGGCGCCCAGTCGTGCCGGGCGTGGACGGCGCTGCCCATGGCACGGACCCGTTCGCCCAGCCCCGGGACCTGCGCGTCGACGAGCCGGGCACCCGCGGTGTCCCAGAAGCTCGGCGGCTGCCGCCGGACGCTCGCGAGGCCCTGCCGGACGATGTCGTGCAGCCACCGTTCGAAGTCGTCGATGCCCGCGGACATCAACGACTCGCGTTCGGCCTGCCGCTTGGCCTGCGCCTCCGGGTCGGGGGTCTTCGTCGCGGCGCTCGTGGTGGCGCGGGCGGCGCGTTCGGCGGCCCAGTCGGCGGCGAACGGCTCGGCCGTCTCGAGGTCGGCCACCACGCCGTCGTTCGCCGCCCACAGCAGCAGGAGCGCCAGCCCGTGCTTGCAGGGGAACTTGCGCGACGGGCACGTGCAGCGGAACGCGGGCTCGTTCAGGTCGACGGTGACCTGGTAGGGGCTGCGGGCGCTGCCCTGGCACTTGCCCCACACGAGCGAGGAGTTGCTGCCCAGGTCAGACCACGTGCGCGGGTTCGCGAGGCCGCGGGCGGCCTTGGCGGAGCCGGTGTCGGGCGCGAGCGCGAGCACCCGCTCCACCGTCCACCGCGATCCCAAGTCGGCCTTCCTCTCCGTCACCGCACGCCAGGGTAGCCGGGACCACCGACAGTCCGCGTGTGGCCGCGACCCGGTGGGAGCGGCTCAGGAAGGATCCCGGCGGTACCGGGCACGCCGCAGCTCCGACGCGCCGAAGCGGTAGGGATCGTCGCGAAGTTTCTCAAGCGCACCGGCCAGGCGGTCCTCCATGCAACCGGCACACACCATGTACGTGCCGCCAGAAGTCAGATAACTGTCGCCCGGGGTGACTTCGCCGGCAGAGCACGCGTCGCACAGACCGCGGTCGCGCCCGGTCCGCGACCACCAGCGGCTCGCGGCGTCCGCCCAGTACCGCCGGAGGGCCGCCACGTCGTCCTCGCCGATCTCCTCAGGCGGGAACGACTCGTAGGCCAGGAAGCTCTCCAGGCTCCCGCACCGGGGACAGCGTCCGGTCCGGCCGAACTCGGCGTATCCCCGCGTCGCACCCGAGACGCCGCGGTAGGAGCCGAGCGCGTCCGTCAGGCTCAACGTGTAGGAACCGGGGAACTCCCAGCCGCAGCCCGCGCAGTACAGCAGCGCGTGGTAGAACGCCTTGTACTCGGGGGACTTCTCGGCGTACCGCGCGCTGAACTCCGCGCGCAGGTCCTCGTGGTACACCGACGTGTACCGCACCGTCCGCAGTCTCAGCGCGATGCGACGCTCGACCGGGACAGCCGCCATGACCTCCTCGACCCGGTCCTTCACCGCGAACAGGACGCCGTCCAGCTCGACGTGTCCGCCACTCACCCGGGGCGACCCGGCGTTCGACGGAGGTGCCGGCTCCCCGCCCGTGGTGAGCGGCACCGGGCCCGGCGCATCCGCCGGGCGAGCCCGCCTGAACCTGCCGAGAACCCGCCGTAACACGCGACGCATGGTCACCTGCACTCCCTACGGAGGTTGAGATCGCCCGTCCGGGGCACGGTACGGCGACCCCTTCGGGAGGGGTCCCGGCTGGTCCCCGCCGTGACGACCTCGATCGACCGGGGAGCCGGTTTGACCCGCCGAGCCCGGCCGTGCGGACAGGGACCAGGTCCCTAGGCAACCACACTCGGGTTCAGGCGGGCGAAGCCTTCCTGGCGCTGGTACGGGAAGTACGGGTACGGCGCCGTCGTCGCGCTCGCCTCGTCCAGCCTCGCCACCTGGTCGCGCGTCAGCTCCCAGCCGACCGCGCCCAGGTTCTGCCGCAGTTGGGCCTCGTCGCGGGCGCCGACGAGGACGGTCGACACCGAAGGCCTGCGCAGCAACCAGTTCAGCGCGACCTGCGGCACCGCGCGACCGGTCTCGGCCGCCACCTCCTCCAGGGCGTCCACCACCCGGTACAGGTGCTCGTCGGCGACCGGCGGGCCGAACGACGCGGTGCGGTGCAGACGGCTCCCGTCCGGCAGCGGCGCGCCACGGCGCACGCGGCCCGTCAGCCTGCCCCACCCCAGCGGGCTCCACACGACCGCGCCGACCCCCTGGTCCAGCGCGAGCGGCATCAGCTCCCACTCGTAGTCGCGGCCCACCAGCGAGTAGTACACCTGGTGCGCCACGTACCTCGGCAGCCCGTGCCGGTCGGCCGCGGCGAGCGACTTCATCAGCTGCCACCCGGAGAAGTTGGACACGCCCACGTACCGGACCTTCCCGGCCCGCACCAGGTCGTCCAGTGTGGACAGCACCTCCTCTACCGGGGTGCCCGCGTCGAAGGCGTGCAGCTGGAACAGGTCGACGTGGTCGGTGCCGAGCCTGCGCAGTGCCGCGTCGGCCGCGGTCAGCAGGCGGGACCGCGACGAGCCGCCGTCGTCGCCCGCCATCGGCAGGCTCGTCTTCGTCGAGATCAACGCCTTGTCGCGCCTGCCCTTCAGCGCCGCGCCCAGCACCTCCTCGGACGCGCCGTCCGAGTAGACGTCGGCCGTGTCGAACAGCGTGACGCCCGCGTCGAGGCAGATGTCGACCATCCGCCGGGCTTCCGCGACGTCCGTGCTGCCCCAGTTGCCGAACAGCTCACCGCGGCCGCCGAACGTGCCCGCGCCGAACGACAGCGCGGGGACCTTCATGCCGGACGCGCCCAGTCTCCGGTACTCCATGATCACTCCTTAAGGGAACTGTGGTTCCTTTAAGGTAGCACTAACGGAACTGGGGTACCATTAGGGCATGGAACGACCGGGTGGGCGGACGGCACGGGTGCGTGCGGCGGTACTGCGTGCGGCCGGGGACGTGCTGGCCGAGCAGGGGTTCGCGCACCTCGACCTCGCCGACCTCGCCCGGCGCGCGGACGTCGGCAAGACGACCGTCTACCGGCGCTGGGGCACGGTCACGGCCGTGGTGACCGACCTGCTCGCGGAGATGGCGGCGGAGTCGGTGCCGCGCACGGAGACCGGCACGCTGCTCGGCGACCTGCGCGCCAACGCCCGGCTCGTGGTGACGACGCTGACCGACCGGCGCCAGGGCCCGCTGTTCAAGGCCGTCATCGCCGCCTCGACCTGCGACGACGCCACCGCACGCGCGTTGCGGGACTTCTACGCGACCCGGATCGCGGAGTGGGCGCCGTGCGTCACGCAGGCGGTCGCCAGGGGCGAGGTGCCCCACGGCACGGACGCCGAGGAGGTCATCCGCGCCGTGTCGGCGCCGCTGTACTACCGGCTGCTCACCGGCACGGGCGACCTCGACGAGGCCGCCGCCGACCGGGCCGCCGAGGCCGCGGTCACGGCCGCGCGGGCCGGGGTGTACGCCGGAACCAGTGCCGGTGCACCCGGAAGAACGTGACCAGGAAGATCCCCTGCAGGGTGCCCTCGACGAGGATGATCAGCGCGCTGTCGAGCGCGCGCACGGGCCCGTCGTCGAGTCCCGCGAACGCGCCCGCGATGCCCTGGACCAGGATGGGCAGCCCGAACAGCAGGAACGACGTCAGCGCGGCCGTGCAGCCGACGGCCATCGCCACCGCGTACAGCCGGACCCCGCGGCGTTCCCGTGCCGGCAGCCCGGCGAGCGGGTCGGGGCCCCGGCGCCGCCGCCACAGGTACCGGACGTACGCGAGCCCGTCCTGGTAAAGGTTGCGGGCGCGCAGCCACTCCATGAGCACGTAGTAGAGGTCGTTGCGCACGTACACCTGGAGCTGCACGACCATGCTCATCAGCACGGTGAGGGCCAGCGCGGCGAGCAGCCCGTCGGCGAGCGGGGGCAGGCCGGCGTAGGCGGACAGCAGCGTGCACACGCACACCACGAACGCGTCCCAGCGCAGTCCGGCCAGGTAGACCCGGTAGCGGTGCGTGCGTGCCACGGCCCAGACCGCGGTGACGTCGGTCTGCACCACCAGGTAGTGCAGCCGGGTGGAGAAGCCGATCCGGGCGGGCGCGCCGTACGAGCGGGCGGCCGCCAGGTGCATCAGCTCGTGGACGCTCAGGTTGACCGAGAACATCACCGTGCCCACGAGCACGGCCAGTCCGACGTACTGGGTCCAGTAGAAGTCGGGCGCCGACGGGAACAGGCCGGGGTCGCGCCACCACGTCACCGCCGCGGCCGCCACCACCACGAGCCAGACCGCCGTCGCGGTCCGGCCGAACAGCCACCGCACGTGCTCGGCGCGCAGCCACGGCAGGTGCGAGCCGGGGCGGTCGTCGGCGGGGTCCGGCAGTGCCTCGCCGTCGACGGCCGCCACGAACCCGAGGTCCACCAGCGCCTCGAGGAGCTCCGCCACGTCCAGCTCGACGTCCTGCTCATGTGCGATCCGCGTCTCGACCGCGGCGACGGACAGCCCGTCGCCCAGCAGCCGGACCGCGTCCGCGCCGACCCTCGGCAGCTCGACGAACTCGCCGAGCACCGGCCGCCCCACCACCACGTCGTCGGAGTCGTCGCCGTCCCGGAACACGAGTTCGTGCAGCCGGACGACGGTGTCCTGCGCGATCACGGGGTGCCGCAGGCCGGGCAGTCGGCGTACCTCGGCACGTCGACGAAGTACTGGTGGTCCCAGCGGCCGAGGTTCCAGTGCAGCATGCGGCCGCGGACCTGCGGGGCGAGCCCGCCGAGGTGGTAGGTCACCTCGAGCGCGGCCAGGTGCCCGGTGATGTTGGCGGTGGCGGGCACGACGGCCTGCGCGCGCGGGCCGGGGAACAGCTTCCTGCCGTCCCGCACGTGTTCCTGCTCGTCGAAGTCCCGCCTGCCGCACTCCCAGCAGCCGGTCGCGCCCGGCACGTAGCCCGCGACCACGGCCATCGGACCGGTGTAGAGCGCCATGAACCACGGCGTGCCGGTCCGCAGCGCGGCCTCGTTGGTCCAGCGCATGATGTCGGGCTGCGGGGTGTCGGCACACAGGACGAACACGTCCCGGCCCGCCATCAGGCCGGCGATGTCGTCCGCGCCGCTCGCGCGGCGTTCGTCACCGGTGACGTCGACCAGCGAGTTCATGGCACGCAGGCGCTCGACGGCCTGCTTCACCTTCGGCGCGCCGATGTCGGCCTCGGTGTAGAGGAGCTGGCGGACCAGGTTCGACTCCTCGACCACGTCGAAGTCGACGCAGTGCAGCGCGCCGATCCCGCTCGCCACCAGCCCCTGCGCGACCGCGGAGCCGGTGCCGCCGAGCCCGAGCAGCGCGACCGACGACGCCTTCAGCCGGGCCTGCACCTCGTACGGCGACGAGCGCGGGGTGCCGTCGACCCAGGAGTAGAAGTGCCGGGGCGCGGTGTAGCGCGCGGCCTCGCGTTCGGTCAACCCGGGCGGGAGCGGCGCGCCCGCGTCCTCGACGAAACCCGCCGCGACCAGGTCGTCCACGGCCTCGTCGACGCTGCCGGGGTCGACGTCCGGGTGTGTCTGCGCGACGCCCGCCCGGATGGCCGCGCGGTCCCGGGTGCCGTCCATCAGCGTGAGGATGCGCTCGACGGCGCCGGACTCGTCCTCGATCTCGGCCGCCACGCCGTACTGCTTGAGCCCGATGGTGATGCGGCCACCCGGCAGGACGATCGGGCAGTGGGTGTTCTTGACCCGTGGCTGGCGCACGGTCGATCCCCTTCTGGCTGGTGAGCCGGGCCGGCCCAGGGGAGCCGGCCCGGCGACGACCGGTGTCAGCCGACGAACTCGTCGCGGATGCCCGTCGTCTCGATCTTCTCCAGCTTGCGGATCTTGACCTTGACCTTGGCCATGGGTCCTCCCTCTGTGCCGATCTCCCCGTGCCGGGGCTCGGGAGGGAGTGAACAGCGGGTCGCTAACTGCTCGCTAACAGAGCGAGCGGCGCCAGATGAGGGCCTCGGCCGGGGTGGCGGCCATGTCGTCGTACTCGACCTCGTCGTCCGGCCCGTTCAGCCGGTAGGGGAGCACCACGGTGATCGCCATGCTGTCGGCGTGCTCGAGGTGGACCATGACCGCGTCCGTCTTGCCGCTGGTCACGTCGCTGACCAGGGCCGCGGCGCGCAGGTCGTTGATCTCCTCGGACATGCCCTGGACCAGGCTCGTCAGCACCTCGGACGGGTTCGGGTCCTCGGCCTCGCCCGGGTCGGCCGCGAACACCTGCTCCTCGCCGTCGCGGGTGATGGCCGCGCCGTACGGGTAGAACTCGCCGTGCCGCCGCAGCATCTCGTCCGCGAACGGCAGGACCGTGTTGAGCAGGCGGTCCAGGTCGGACTGCACGTGCTCGGAGGTGGTGTCGCGCCAGGTCGTCACGCCTCCAGTGTCCTCCTCCGTGAAACGGGGGCGGTGACCTGGTGTGGTCACCGCCCCCGGAGCCGTTCGGCGCGCCTCGTCGTCAGAACGCGCCGGCCGGAACCTTCTCCTGGATCTTCCGCATCTCGCCGCGGACCCGCTTGCCGTTCGCCCACAGGTTCTCGACCTGCGCCCGCTCGGTGGCGTTCGGGTAGGCGTTCGTGCAGGACGTGCCGGGGCCGCCGCCGGACATCAGCTCCGAGCAGGGGCCCGAGTAGTGGTCGGGCAGGCCGAGCACGTGGCCGGTCTCGTGCGCGGTCACCCGGACCTGGTAGTACTGCCCCATCTGCGTGTAGTCGAGGAAGATGTAGCCGTTGCCGTGCCCGTCGGTGTAGGCGTACGAACCGGACGGGTCGTTGCCCTCGTAGAAGTCGAGCGTCGCGGCCGAGGAGTTCTCGACCAGCTTGACGTTGGACACCGACGCGTTCCAGTTCGCCGCGCCCGCGCGGATCTGCGACGCGTACGTCGGGGCGCCCGACACGTCGTAGTAGACGGTCACCGCGGCGGGCTTCACGTCCTGGGTGGTGACGGGCGCGGCGGTGGCGGTCACGGGCGCGACGACCAGCGCGGCACCGGCCGCGACGAACGAGAGGAAGGACTTCCTGATCATGGGAGCACCTCGCCAGTAAGTGTTCTCAGCAGGGTCGGCCAAAGGCCTTGCCGAGAACGCTAGAAAGCGCATTCATGATCGCTGTACCGACTTTCGTAGGGATCCCGACCTGGGAAATTGCCAGGAAATTCACCTGTTGACATGGTTCACCACCGGTGGTGGGATCGAACACCCGAATGCCGTGAAACGCAGACGGAAAGTGTGCTTTCGCCCGATACCGCCACCCGCTCGGTCAATTGTCGGGCAGCGGTTCCGAGGGCCATGGTTTTCCCATGGCGAGTGAATTGCAGCGGCGCAAGACCGCGCTGGTGTTCGGTGCGATGGACGTCGACGCCGACGGGTTCCTGACCGAATCGGACTTCGCGGCGCTGGCCACGCGCTGGACCGCGAACCGCGGCCTGGCCCCGGACTCCGCGTCGGCGGAGCGGCTGTCGGCGATCATGATGGGCTGGTGGGCGACGCTGCGCGCGGCGTCGGACGCGAACCGGGACGGCCGCGTCACCCTCGACGAGGTGCTGACCGTCGTCGACGACCTGGCCGCCGACACCGCGCCGGTCGTCGCGACCGCGACCGCGATGTTCGAGGCCGTCGACGCGAACGGCGACGGCCGGATCTCCGCCGCCGAGTACCGGCAGCTGATCGAGACGTGGACGGGGCAGCCGGCCGACACCGGCGAGGTGTTCGCACTGCTCGACGGCGACGGGGACGGCCACCTGACGCTGGCGGAGTTCGTCGTGCTGTGGACGGAGTTCTGGGCGGGGGACAACCCGAACGCGCCCGGCACGTGGGTGTTCGGGCGGTTCGAGTTGCCCCTCCAGTCCGTCTAACCGGTGGTGGCCGCCGACTCGGCGACGATGGCCAGCGTGTGCCGCGTCGTGACGCCGTTGACCGTCACCGCGATGGTGATCGTCGACGGTCGCCACGCGGTCAGCTCGCCGGTCGCCGGGTCGAAGTTCGCCGTGTGGTAGCGCTTCGCGTCCCGTGCGGCTCCGATGTGGACGTTCGGCGACGCGGACCAGCGCGCGGACACCGGGTAGGCGACCGGGACGGTCCGGTTCGCCTGCGTGACGCTCGCGGTCACCACCGTGGACGTGCCGGCCGTGAGGGTGTCCGGCGCGGCCACCGACAGCGTGTCGACGTGCGGGCGGACCTCCGCCGCCAGCCAGTCGCCGCGGTGGGCGGAGTCGCTGACGCCCCACAGCGACCAGCCCGTGAACCCGCCGTCGGACGGCAGCGTCGCGGGGTTCTTGCCGGAGTTGCCGTTGACGAAGTACGGCACGCCGTCGACGTGGCTCGCGTGGAACGTGCCGACGTGGGCGCCGATGAACGCGGTGCCCTTGCCGGTCCGGTCCTGGAAACCGGACAGCCAGGCCTCGATGGTCGCGGCCTCCTTGCGGTCGGACAGCTCGCTCGCGCGCGCAGGCGTCGGGTCGCGCGGCGGCACGTGCTGGACGAGCACCACCGACTTCACGGCCTGGTCCTTCGCGGCCTCGTCCAGCTCGGTGCGCAGGCGGCCGAGCTGGGTCCAGTCGGACACGCGCAGGTTGATGCCGGACGTGTCCATCGTGATGAACCGCGTGCCCTGGTGGTCGAACACCTGCTGCGTGTCGCCGAACACCGCGCGGAAGTTGTCGAGGCTGCCGTTGCCGCGTTCGTGGTTGCCCGGCACGTAGCGGTAGGGGAGCGTGCCGCCCAGCTCCTCGTCGAGGATCTTCTTGGCCAGCGCGAAGTCCGCCGCCGACGCCTCGTCGACCAGGTCGCCGTTGATGATCAGGAAGTCCGGCCGCGCGGCCTTGATCTCGCGCAGCGTGCGGCGGGCGTTGCGGACGATGTCGCTGTCCGGGTCGCGCGCGACGAACTGCGCGTCGGACATGACGGCGAACCGCCAGTCACCGCCCGCGGTCTCGTGGATCAGCGGGTCCGGCACGACCGGCCGCGGCGGCACGTCCAGCGTCGGCGGCACGAGCGCGGTGAGCCCGTCGATGACCAGGTCGCCCCGGTAGCTGCTGGACGCGACGGTCTCGGCCGCGTAGAAACGCCGCAGTGTCAACGGGTAGGTGGTGCCGGCAGGAACCTGGAACTCGAGCTGCCGCCAGCCGGTGAAGGTGAGGTAGCCGGCGCGGAACGCGGGCAGCAGCGTGCCGTTGCCGTCCCACACCTGCATGCTCGCCCACTCGCCCTTGCCGGTGGAGTTCACCCACAGCCGCAGCGCCTTGGGCTGGCCGGGGATCACGAGACCGGACGGTGCCATGGCGCCGCCGGTGCGGGTGCCGGTGCTCTGGGTGAAGTCGTAGGTCAGGCGCAGGCCCTGACCGTCGTGCCCGGCCGCGGGGGCGACGGCGCCGGTGGCGCGCTCGCCGAAGAACGTCCAGCCCGCGGTGCTCGTGAAGTCGGCCACGGACACCTCGGTGAGGCCCACGGTGACCGGCAGCACCGACTTCTTGCCGCGCACGTCGACCGTGACGAGGCCGGACCCGGCGGGCTGCTTGGCCGTCACCGTGTACAGACCGTCGGCGTTCGGCGTGATGTCGAGCAGGTTCCGGTCGTAGGTGAGGGTGACGTCGCGCGGTTCGACGGGTGCGCTGGCGCCGGCGGCGTCGAAGCCGAGGACGCCGAACGTGGCCGTCTCGTCCGGGTCGGACAGCGCGATCTGCTCCGTGGTGGGCGCGGTCCGCGCGACCGGCCCGATGACGGTGAGCGTCGTCTCGCCGCGCGCGGCCCGGTCCTGGGCGACGACGCGTGCCGGGCCGGGCTTGCGGCTGGTGAACACGCCGTCGCGGATGCTGCCGTTGTCGGTGCGCCAGCGCGGGTCGCCCTCGGCGGGACCGTAGGTCTCGTCGTAGCCGGCGGCGGTCAGCGTGCGGGTGAGGCCGGCGAGAACGCGCTCGGGGTGGCTCGGTGCGACGGTGCTGGCGCCGGACGCGCGGGCCGGGTCGAGCGCGGTCTCGACCCAGAAGGCCGTGAGCCGGCCGGATCCCTTCGGTGCGAACAGGCCGAGCCCGTTGGGCACGTTGCGTTCCGCGCCGTCGGACGGCCGGTTCTCCAGCTGGGCGGTGGTGCTGCCGGGCTCGCGGGCGACGATCGTGGTGGAGCCGCCGCCGTCGAGGTTGACCGCGCTCCACGCGCCGAGCTCGACCATCATGTTCGCGAGCTCGTCGAGCCCCAGCCCTTCCGCGAACGCGGACTGGCGGCCGTCGGCGGACAGGAGGAACATCTTCCTGCCGTCCTGGGAGAAGCCGAGCGCGGTGCGCGGCGCGGCCGGGGTGTTGTTGCCCGCGCTGGCCTTCTGCGCGACGCCGTCGACGACGAGCAGCTGGCGGCCGTTGATGGCGGCGTGGATCTTCTGGTCGTCGGCGGTGCGGGCCCGGTAGTCGACGGTGACCCGGTCGCCGGGCGCGAGGTTCTTCAGCGCGACGGCCCCGGCGTCCCGGCCGACGAGGATCATCGAGCCGGCGGGGATCGCGCCCTCGCCCGCGGTGTCGCGGACGGCGACGACGGTGTTGTCCCTGACCTCGACCTCGGCGACCGCGGTGGCGCCCTGGGTGGTGCGGCAGCGGCAGTAGGTGCCCCAGAGCGGGGTGAACGCCTCGATGCCGCCGGCCTTCAGGGTCGGCTTGTTGACGCCGTCGAGGGTCAGCGGCCCGCCGGGTGTCGTGATGGTGCCCTGGAAGAACACCTCGCCGATGTCGCCGATCCCGTCGTCGGTGAAGATCGCCGACGACTGCCGCCAGGTCGGTTCGCTGTCCGGCGACTGGATCAGCTCGCCGTCCTTGATGCCGACACCCAGCGCCGCGTTCGAGTTGTTGATGTCGAAGAAGTCCCCGTTGACGGCGGCGACCGCCCCGGCCCGGTTGGCGGTCACGCTCAGGGGTTCGCCCTTGGCGACCTGGCCGGGGAAGAGGTAGTCGACGGTCGTGCCCTTGGTGAGGTCGACGGTGAGGCTGTCGCCCTGCAGCCAGGTGGGGGCGCCGGTGTAGGCGTCGGGGCCGTAGCGGTCGAAGGAGCGGAGGGTGACCCCGGGGGCGACGGGTCGGGTCCGGGAGGCGGTCTCGATCCGGTCGGCGGGGACCGCTGCCGCGCGGGGCGCGGCGGGGCGGTCGTCCACATCGCTGGTGGCGGGTGCCGCGGTGGCGGGTGCCGCGAGCGCCGCGAGGGACATGGCGGCGGCGACAAGGGGGAGGAGTCTTCTCGACACGGACCGAGTGTGCCGCCGCTGTCGGAGATTTACCAGACTTGGAGATGGCCGGAAAGAAAATTCCGTGTGGCTGGGGGGCGGCCTCCGGCCCCCGGTCGCCACGCTACGGCAGTGCACCGACGATCCCGTGTCTTCAGGAGTCGGTTGTCCACAGGTGGGGTGGTTGTCCACAGCCAAGATCGACGTCCGTCCCCCTGTCGGTGGACACCGGTAGACTGGACAGCGGGGTGCCCCCGGGAGTGGTGGGGGCTGTCCGTACGTACTGGGGCTGCGGTTTTCTTTCGGTTTTCGCAGGTCAGCGGTTTGTGTCCCGGGTTTTGTGGTGTGCCTTGCCTGGGTTTTCCCTCCGGGGGGTCCTCGCCGGACGGGCTGGTCTCCGGGATGGCAGCGGGTTGGGCACGGGGTTGGTTTGGCAAGGACTGCTGTTGAGTGGTCTGCCTGCCATCCCGTCGACCTCCCGGAGGGCTATCACACCGCGTCAAGGGGGCCCGGCGGCTTGGGTGCGTGGTGTTTTGGGTTTCGGGCCCCTTGACACGGTGTGATCGGGCTTCGCCAGGTCGACGGGATGGCAGGCAGGCAGTTCTTGTGTAGTGGGCTGCGCTCGGCTTTTGGTCGTGTGTTGAGGCTTGCGTTCCTTGGGGGTGGTGTTCCGGTCGTCGGTTGTGGGCTGGGGATTGTAGGGCGATCGGATACACTCGCGGAGTTGCTGGTCAGGGGACTTGGGAGCGCGTCGTGGATGCCGAGCTGGATACCGATCGTCGGTTGATTGATCGGCCCAGCACTGTGGAGTTGCTTGCCGCTGCTCTGCGGGAGCGGATCATCAAGGGGATCTACCAGCCCGGGGAGCGGCTCGTCGAGGACGCGATTGTCAAGTCCTTCAAGGTGTCCCGCAACTCGTTGCGTGAGGCTTTTCGGCTGCTGACCCACGAGCGGCTCCTCGCTCATGAGCTGAATCGCGGGGTCTTCGTTCGCAAGCTGTCCGTTGCCGACGTCGTCGACGTGTACCGCGTGCGGAAGCTTGTCGAGTGCACCGCCGTGCGTGGGTTGCGGGGGCGGCCGCCGCAGGTTGACGACATGGTCTCCGCCGTGCGGGCTGGGGATGTCGCCATGAAGGAGCAGGACTGGCGTGCGCTCGGCACGGCCAACATGCTGTTCCACCAGGCCGTCGCCGCGCTTGCCGACAGTCCGCGCGTCGACGAGCTGATGCGCAACACGCTCGCCGAACTGCGGCTCGTCTTCCACACCATGTCCGACCCGCGGCGGTTCCACGAACCGTATCTGGAGCGCAACAAGGAGATCCTCGCCGCCATCGAGGCCGGGGACGGGCCTCGTGCCGAACGGTTGCTCCTCAAGTACCTCGAGGACTCCGAGCACCAGATCGTCGAGGCGTATCGCAGCGCCTGAACCGCACCGCCTGGCCCGGCCTTGCCTGCGCCAGCACCGGCAGGTCGGCCGCCGGCACCACTCCGATCACGGGGTAACCGCCGGTCACCGGGTGGTCGGCCAGGAACACGATCGGTGTGCCGCCCGGGGGAACCTGGACCGAACCGGTGACCATGCCCTCGCTCGGTAGCTCGCCCTCCCGTGATCGTGCCAGGGCGGGGCCGTCGAGTCGTACGCCCACCCGGTTGCTGTCCGCCGTCACCGTGTACGGCTCCGCGAACAGCGTGGTCAGCGCGTCGGAAGTGAACCAGTCGTCACGGGGGCCCGGCACGATCCGGACCGCCAGCTCCGCCGTCGACGGTGCCGCCACCGGGGCCACGTCCACCGCCGGTGGCGGGCCGCCGTACGCGTCACCGATCGGGAGCACCGTCCCCACCGACAGTGGCTCGGGCCCCAGGCCGGACAGCACATCCGTGGACCGGGAGCCCAGCGTCTCGGGCACCGCGATGCCGCCGCGAACACCGACGTACGCCCGCAGCCCCACCGACGCCGGGCCGATCACGAGACGCTGCCCGGCGCGCACGTCGAACGGTGCGTTCATGCCCTCGCCGCGGCCGTCGCGCGACACGTCGCACCACGCGCCCGTCACCACGACCCTCGCCGCCTGGCGGAACAGCAGCGTCGCGCCGAACGACAGTTCCAGCACGGCCGCCGCCGGGGTGTTGCCCACGAGCCGGTTCGCGAGTGCCGCCGACGCCGGGTCCGCCGCGCCCGACGTGCCGACGCCGAGTGACGCGTAACCGGCGCGGCCCCGGTCCTGCACGGTGCCCAGCGGTCCACAGTGGAGTACCTCGATCCCGTGTGCCGCAACGGGTTCCGGGGCGGGGGGACGCACTGGGGCCGGTAGGGACGGCACCGGGTCGAACCGCACGCGCACGCCAGGCCGCAGCAGTGCCGGTGTCTCGCGCGACGGGTCCCACAGCGCGGCCGTCGTGTGCCCGAGCAGGTGCCAGCCGCCCGGTGACGGTCGCGGGTACACCCCCGTGTACTCACCCGCGACCGCCACCGCCCCCGCGGGCACGCGCGTGCGCGGCGACTCCCGCCTCGGCAGCCGCAAGCGGTCGTCGAGGCCGGTCAGGTAGCCGAAACCGGGGGCGAACCCGGTGAACGCCACCGTGTACTCGGTTCCACTGTGGATGGACACGACCTCGTCCTCGGACAACCCGGTCGCCGCCGCCACGTCGGCCAGGTCCGCGCCGTCGTACCGCACCGGGATCGTCACCGGGTCCCCGGCCGCCACGGCCGCCGACGCCGGGGTGACGTCCGACAACCGCGACACCATGAGCCCGAAGTCCACATCGGACTCGTAACGCACCAGCAGCGTTCGCGCCGCCGGTACCAGGTCCACCACGCCCGGCAGCGGCCGGTCGGTGAGCGCGGTGTACCAGCCGAGCACCTCGTCCGTCTCGATCAGCAGCGCCGACTCACCGCACCGGCGCACCCTCACCGAAAACTCTCCACCCGGACCCCCGCCTGGGACATCGCGGCACGGACCGCCGTCACCAGCTCGACCGCGCCCGGTGTGTCACTGTGGACACAGATCGACCGCGCGGGCATCGCCAGCACCGAACCGTCGATCGCCACGACCGTGCCGTCGGTCGCGAACCGCACCGCCCGCTCGGCGACCACGTCCGGATCGTGGATCACCGCGCCCGGTTCGCGCCGCGACACCAGCCTGCCGTCCGGGGTGTACGCGCGGTCGGCGAACGCCTCCTCGACCGTCTCGAGCCCGGCCTCGCCCGCCAGCGCGAGCCACCGCGAACCCGGCATGCCGAGCACCGCGAGCGACGCGTCGAACGTCGTCACGGCCTCGACCACGGCCGCCGCCTGCTCCTCGTGCGTGGCGATCGCGTTGTACAGCGCGCCGTGCGGCTTCACGTACGCCAGCCGCCCGCCGGCGACCGCGGCCATGCCCCGCAGCGCGGCCATCTGGTACAGCAGGTCGTCGACCAGTTCGGCGGGCGGCACGTCGATGAAGCGCCTGCCGAACCCGGCCAGGTCGCGGTAGGAGACCTGTGCGCCGATCGACACGCCGTGCGCCACCGCGGTGACGCACGCGCGCCGGATCGTGCCGGGGTCCCCGGCGTGGAAGCCGCACGCCACGTTCGCGCTGGACACCACGGCCAGCAACGCGTCGTCGTCGGCGATCCGCCACGCGCCGAACCCCTCGGCGATGTCGACGTTCAGGTCGATGACGGTCACGACAGCACTTTCTCCTCGGTCACGGTCGCCGCGACCTCCTCGTCGTCGGCCGGGTCGCGGGCCAGCCACAAGCCAACCACGGTCAGCACCGCCGTGAGCAGGAGGTACACCCCCAGGATCCACCACGTGCCCAGCCAGTTCAGCAGCGCCGCGAGGATCAGCGGCGCGGGCGCGCCGCCGATGACGCCCGCGAGCGTGTAAGCGAGCGAGCTGCCGGTGTACCGCAGGCGCGGCGTGAACTGCTCGGTGATCAGCGCGGCCTGCGGGCCGTACAGCGCGGCGTGGATGACCAGCGCGACCACGATCCCGAACGCGAGCAGCAGGAACGAGCCGCCGCCGACCATCGGGAAGAACACGAACGGCCAGATGCCCGCCGCGATCGTGCCGTACAGGTACAGCTTCCGCCGGTTCATGCGGTCGGACAGGGCGCCGAACGCGGGCATCAGTCCCAACTGGACGGCCGAGCCGATCATGACCGCGGCCGAGCCCTGCGCCTTCGACATGTCCAGCTCGTTGACCATGTACGTCAGCACGAACACGGTGAACAGCGAGTACGTGACGTCCGGGCAGACCCGCACCAGCACACCGGCGACCAGCGCGCGCCGCTCGGTCCGCACGACCTCCGACACCGGGGCCTTCGGCCGTTCCTCCCGCTCGGCGATCGCCTTGAACACCGGCGTCTCCTCCAGCCGCAGCCGGATCCACAGGCCGAACGCGACGAGCACCGCGGACAGCAGGAACGCGACGCGCCAGCCCCACGACTCGTACGCGGCCTCGCTCAGCACCAGCCCGAGCAGCGCGATCACGCCGTTGGCGAGCAGGTTGCCCGCGGGTGGGCCGATCTGCGCGGCCGACGCCCACAGCCCGCGCTTCTTCGGGTCGCCGTACTCGCTGGACAGCAGCACCGCGCCACCCCACTCACCGCCGACCGCGACGCCCTGCGCGAACCGGAGCACGACGAGCAGAACCGCGGCGGCGCCGCCGATCGAGGCGTACGTGGGCAGCAGGCCGATGAGGAACGTGGCGATGCCGGCCAGCAACAGCGTGTGGACGAGGACCTTCTTGCGGCCGATGACGTCGCCGAGGCGGCCGAACACGATGCCGCCGAGCGGGCGGGCGAGGTAGCCGATGGCGTAGGTGGAGAACGCGGCCATGGTGCCGGCGAGGTCGTCGCCGGAGGGGAAGAAGAGGTCGCCGAACAGCGTCGCCGCGGCGACCGAGTAGGCGGCGAAGTCGTAGTACTCCAGCGCGGTGCCGGACAGGCTCGCCGTGTAGGCCCGGCGCAGTGCTTTCTTGTCGGCTCCCGGGTGTGTGGTCATGGGGTGCACATCCGTTCGGCAGGGATCCAGGTCACACCCGAGGGTAGAAAATTGTCCCACGATCCTGCAATACTACGTTTTCAACCTGGAACGGAACGGGGTGGGCACGATGACGACGGCGACTTCCAACCAGGCGGTCCGCAACGCCTTCCAGCTGCTGGAACTGCTGTCCGGCGCCCCGGACGGCATGCGGCTCGCACGGCTCGTCGAGATCAGCGGCCAGTCCAAGACGACCGTCCACCGGCTGCTCGGCACCCTGTCGGACCTGAACATCGTCTGCCACGACGAGGACCGCTACCACCTGAACGCCAGCTGGCACCGCTTCGGCGGCGACCAGTTCAGCGCCCCGATCCTCGCCGGCGACGGACGTCAACTGGCGGGGTTGACACTGCGCACCCCGGCACCGGTCGCGTGCGAGGCCACCGCGGACCGCCTGCGCCGTCTCGTATCGGACCTCGCGGTGGCGGTGTCACGCCGAATCCGCGCGTAGCGGTAACCGAGGCCGCCGCAGCCGGGGACTGGTCACGCCCGACTCCCGCGAAGCGGGCGAAGCCCCATCAACACCGCCACGGACACCAGTCCTTGCCAAGCCAACCCCGTGCAAGACCCCTCGCCATCCCGGAGACCAGCCCGTCCGGCGAGGACGCCCCGGAGGGAAAACCCAGGCAAGGCACACCACCAGCAGCCCAGGCGGAACTTCGCGGTGGCGGTGTCACGCGGATCCGCGCGCAGCGGTAACGGGGCCGTGGTGTCGGTGTCGCGCCGGATCGGCGGCCGCGAAACCGCTTAGCGCCGGGAATTCGCCGTCGGGAGGTCGGCGGATGCCAGCAGTGCCAGCTTGTCCGCGTCGGTGGAGCCGGGGTCCGGGTGGTACACGACGAGCATCAGGTCGTCCGCTCCGCTGATGGCCAGCCGTTCCCGGTTGAGGGTCAGTGCTCCGACCTGCGGGTGGTTGAGCCGCAGTGGCCCGCCGCGCTGGCCGCGGACCTCGTGGCGGGCCCACAGCTGACGGAAGCGAGCGCTCGCATGCGACAGCTCGCTGGTGAGCTCGACGAACCGCGGGTCGTCGACGTCGTTGCCCGCCGCCTGCCGCAGGTTCGCGACGAGGCACTCCGTGACGTCCCGCCAGTCCGGGTGCAGCGCCTGCTCGGCCGGGTCCAGGAACATGTCCCTCAGCTGGTTCCCCCCTGCGGCGAGGGCGGGGGAGAGCGCTCTCGCGAGGCTGTTCGACGCCAGGATGTCGAAGTACCGGTCCTCGATGAACGCGGGCTGGACGAGTGCGTCCAGGAGCTTGAGCGCGCCGGGCGGTGGTGTCACGTCGCGTGGACGGCGCTGCCGGGGCGCCTCCGCGACCAGGGACCGCAGGTGCGCGACGTGGTCGTCGTCGAGCTGCAGCACGCGTGCGATCGACTCGAGCACCTGCGCGGACGGGTTGCGGTCGCGGCCCCGCTCCAGCCGCAGGTAGTAGTCGGCGCTGATGCCCGCCAGCATCGCGACCTCCTCGCGCCGCAACCCCGGCGTGCGCCGCACACCCACGTCCGGGATGCCCGCCTGCCGCGGCGTCACCAGCTCGCGCCGCGCACGCAGGAACGCGCCGAGGGCGTTCATGACGCCAGCCGGGGTCCTGTCACACCCCGGGCTCGAGAGGGCTCTTTCTGAGGCGAGTGACCGCACATACCGTCGCCAACAGTCCACGCGAGCCACATATTTCGAGGGGATGCGCATGACCGTCACACTGATCACCGGGGCCAACAAGGGCATCGGTTACGCGACCGCGGAACAGCTCCTGGCGCTGGGGCACGTCGTCTACGTCGGTGCCCGCGACGTCGAGCGGGGCGAGAAGGCCGCGGCGGCGCTCGGCGCGCGGTTCGTGCGGCTCGACGTCACCGACGACGCGTCGGTGAGCGGCGCGCTGGCGACGATCGAGGCGGCCGAGGGCGTGCTGGACGTCCTCGTGCACAACGCGGGCATCCTGGAGACCGAGGTCGTCGACGGGCCGACGGCGCTGCGGGTCTTCGACACCAACGCGGTCGGCATCGTGCGCGTCACGGAGGCGGCGCTCCCGCTGCTGCGCAGGTCCGCGAACCCGGTCGTGGTCACCGTGTCGAGCAGCGCCGGGTCGTTCTGGGCGGTGAACAACCCCGACCGGCCCGAGTACCACCTGCCGGTCGCGCTCTACTCCGCGTCCAAGGCGGCGGCCACGATGCTGACGGTCCAGTACGCCAAGGCCAACCCGGGCATCAAGTTCAACGCGCTCGAACCCGGCACCACCGCCACCGACATGACCGCCGCCTTCGGCATCGGGCGGTCACCGGAGGAGAGCGCGAGGACCGTCGTGCGCCTGGCGACCCTCGGCCCGGACGGCCCGACGGGCACGTTCCAGGACGAGAACGGGGAACTGCCCTGGTGAGCGCTAGAGCCGGGCGCCGAGTTCGCGGACCACGGTCACGAGCAGGTCGATGTCCTCCTCCGTCGTGCGCCAGTTGACGATGGCCGGGCGCAGGGCGGTCATTCCCCTGTAGACGGTCGTGCCGACGTACACGCGGCCGTCGTCGAGGATGGCCCGGCCCAGCGCGGCGTTGAGGGCGTCGAGGTCCCGGTCCGGTGCGGTGTAGCGGAAGCAGACCACGCACAACTGCGCGGGTGCGAGCAGTTCGAGGTCGGGGGACTGGTCGACCAGGAACTCCAGCCGCTCCGCGAGGTCGAGGTGCCGTTCGACCATCGCGCGGTGGCCTGCGCGGCCGTACGCCCGCAGCGACGCCCAGATCGGCAGCGCGCGGGCCCGGCGGGACGACTCGGGGCCGAGGCAGTTGTAGTCGACCGTGTTGTCGTCGGCGGGGGCGAGGTACGGGGCGCGCCACGAACCGAACGCGGAGCCGAGCCGTGCCGGGTCGCGGACGAACGCGAATCCGCTCTCGTACGGCACGTTCAGCCACTTGTGCCCGTCCGCGGCGACCGAGTCGGCGCGCGCCACGCCGTCGACGAGGTGTGCCGTGCGCGGGGAGAGCGCGGCGAACAGGCCGAACGCGCCGTCGACGTGCAACCACGCGCCGTGCTCCGCCGCCAGGTCGGCCATCTCGTCGACCGGGTCGAAGTCGCCCGCGTTGACCTCGCCCGCGCACGCGACGAGCACAGCCGGGCCGGTCTTCTCGAGGGCACGCCGCATGCCGTCCAGGTCGGCTCGCCCGGCGTCGTCGCGGGCGTGGACCTGGACGGTGTCCCGGCCGAAACCCAGTAGCTGCAGTGCCTTCCGCACGCTCGCGTGCACGTACCCGCTCGCGAGCACGGGCATGCGCGGCAGCCCGGCGAGCCCGTCCGCCGCCACGTCGGCGCCGTGTTGCTCGCCCCACCACTGGCGTGCGCACGCGAGCCCGGTGAGGTTGGCGAACGTGGCGCTCGGCGTGAGCACGCCACCCCAGCCCGGCGGCAGCCCGAAGAGGTCCTTGAGCCAGCGGAGCACGACGGTCTCCGCGGTGGTGGCGAACGCGGACGCCGTCCACATGCCACTGAGCTGGTCCAGCAGGGACGTGACCCAGTCGCCCGCCATCGCGGCGGGGGTCGAGCCGCCGACGACGAAGTGGAAGAACCGGGGGCCCGACGAGTGCGTGGCCGCGGCGGTGCCGATGCGCAGCAGTTCGGCGACGGAGTCCGGCGCGCCGTGGCCGGTCTCGGGGAGCGGCCCGTCGAGCCCGTCGAGGAGGTGGTGGCTCGCGACGTCCCGCACCAGGCGATCGGCGAGGCTGTCGAGGTAGCCGGGCGCGGCCGCCGCGACGCCGGCCAGCACGTCGGCGGCGTTGTCCCGGTCGAGCAATGGGTCCATGCGCCCCATTCTGGGCGCCCAGACCTCGCGAGTCGCGCTCTCGCGCACATCGAGTTGTCAGTTTCGTGCACATCACGCGGGCCGGGACCGGACCAAGATCGGCACGAAATCGACAACTCGGTGTGCGTGCGCGCGTGACTCGCGAGGTTCTGGGTGGGGGCGGGAGGGTGGTTACTCGGGGTGATAGGTCTGGACAAGTGGGGCGGTATTGGTCTAGACAAATAGGTGTCTCGCGGTTTCCCCCTGCTCGCCGCGTGTTTCGGAGGTTGTCATGCGACGCCGCCTGTCCACGATCTTCGCCGCCCTCGTGCTCGGGGTGGCCGGGTCCCTCATCGCCGTGACTCCCGCGCTCGCCGCCGGGGAGACCGCGACCTTCACCAAGACCTCCGACTGGGGTTCCGGTTGGGAGGGCAAGTACACGATCACCAACGCGGGCACCGCCTCGATCTCGGGCTGGCGCGTCGAGTTCGACCTCCCCGCGGGCACCACGCTCGGCAGCTACTGGGACGCGCTGCTCACCTCGAGCGGCAGCCACCACACGTTCTCCAACCGCGAGTACAACGGCACGCTCGCGCCCGGCGCGTCGGTGACCTTCGGCTTCCTCGCCAGCGGGGCGGGGACGCCGCAGAACTGCAAGATCAACGGCGCGAGCTGCGCAGGCGGCACCGACCCGCAACCCGGCGTGCCCGGGGTGCCGGGCGGTGTGCGGGTCACCGGCACCACCGCCTCGGCCATCACGATCGGCTGGAACACCGTGTCCGGTGCCACCGGCTACCGGGTGTACGAGGGCACGGCGCTGCGCACCACGGTCACCGGCACGTCGGCCACGTTCAGCGGCATCCCCGCCTGCACCTCGCGCACGTACACGGTCGCCGCGTACAACGCCGTCGGCGAGTCCGCCCGCAGCGCGCCGGTCACCGGCACCACCAGCGGTTGCCAGTCGGCTGACCTGCCGCGCCACTTCCTCACCGGCTACTGGCACAACTTCGTCAACCCCGCGACCGAGTTGCGGCTGAGCGCCGTGCCGAACGAGTACGACCTGGTCGCGGTCGCCTTCGCCGAGGCGACGTCCACCCCGGGCGCCGTCACGTTCGGTGTCGACCCCGGGCTGTCCACGGCACTGGGCGGCTACACGAACGACCAGTTCAAGGCCGACGTCGCGACGCTCAAGTCCCGCGGCAAGAAGGTCATCCTGTCGGTCGGCGGCGAGGCGGGCCGGGTGTCGGTCGGCGACTCCGCGTCGGCGACGAACTTCGCCAACAGCGTCCGGTCGATCATGGCCGAGTACGGCTTCGACGGCGTCGACATCGACCTGGAGAACGGTCTCAACCCGACGTACATGGCGCAGGCGCTGCGGAGCCTGCGGAGCGCGGTCGGGTCGAGCCTGATCATCACGATGGCGCCGCAGACCATCGACATGCAGTCCACGGGCGGCTCGTACTTCGCGCTCGCACTGTCCATCAAGGACATCCTGACGGTCGTCCACACCCAGTTCTACAACTCGGGGTCGATGCTCGGCTGCGACCAGTCGGCCGCGTACTCCCAGGGCACCGTCAACTTCATCACCGCGCTCGCCTGCATCCAGCTGGAGAACGGGCTGCGGCCCGACCAGGTGGCGGTCGGCCTGCCCGCCGGGCCGGGCGCGGCCGGTGGCGGCGTGGTCGCGCCGTCGGTGGTGAACAACGCGCTCGACTGCCTGGCCCGCGGCACCAACTGCGGCTCGTTCCGCCCGCCGCGCACGTACCCGGAGATCCGCGGCGCGATGACGTGGTCGATCAACTGGGACGTGAGCAACGGCAACAACTTCGCGCGCACGGTCGCGCCGCACCTGGACACGCTGCCATGAGGCGGCGCCTGACAGCGGTGGCTGCCGCTCTCCTGTTGCTCGTCGTCGGCGCACAGCCAGCGAGTGCCGCGAACCTGCTGACCAACGCCGGTTTCGAGACCGGCTCGCTGTCGGGCTGGACGTGCTCGGGTGGCGCGGTGGTGACGGCGCCGGTCCACTCGGGGAGCTACGCGCTCGCCGCGTCGGACTACGGCCGCTGCACGCAGACCGTGGCGGTCAAGCCGAGCACCACCTACTCGGTGTCGGCGTGGGTGCGCGGCAACCCGGTGTACCTCGGCGTGACCGGCGGACCGTCCACATGGGCCGCGCCGACCGCGTACCAGCAGCTGTCGCTGACCTTCACCAGCGGCGCGAGCCAGACGTCGGCGGAGCTGTACCTGCACGGCTGGTACGGCGCCGGGACGTACTACGCGGACGACGTGGTGCTCGACGGCCCGGGTGGCGGCAACCCGGGCACGCCGGCCACGCCGGGGAACCCCACGGCCACGGCGACCGCGTCGTCGATCACCGTGTCGTGGCCCGCGGCGACCGGCGCGACCGGGTACCGCGTGTACGAGGGCGCCTCCCTGCGCGCCACGGTGTCCGGCACGTCGGCGACCATCGGCGGGCTCGGCGCGTGCGAGACCCACACGTACACCGTCGCCGCCTACAACGCGGCCGGGGAGTCGGCCCGCAGCGCCCCCGTGTCGGCGACGACGACCGGCTGCCAGCAGGCCGGCCTGCCGCGGCACGCGCTGATCGGTTACCTGCACGCGAGCTTCGCCAACGGCTCGGGCTACGTGCGGATGGCGGACGTCCCCGCCGCGTGGGACGTCATCAACCTGGCGTTCGGCGAACCCACGTCGGTGACGAGCGGCGACATCCGGTTCGCGCTGTGCCCGGTCGCGGAGTGCCCGAACGTCGAGTCGGAGGCCGAGTTCGTCAGCGCCATCCGCGCCAAGCAGGCGCAGGGCAAGAAGGTGCTCCTGTCGATCGGCGGCCAGAACGGCCAGGTGCAGCTGACGACGACCGCGGCACGCGACAAGTTCGTCCAGTCCGTGTCGGCGATCATCGACCGGTACGGCCTGGACGGTCTGGACGTCGACTTCGAGGGCCACTCGCTGTACCTCGACGCGGGCGACACGGACTTCCGCAACCCGACCACGCCGGTGATCGTGAACCTGATCGCCGCGCTGAAGTCGCTGAAAGCCCGCTACGGCAGCGACTTCGTGCTGACCATGGCGCCGGAGACGTTCTTCGTGCAGGTGGGCTACCAGTTCTACGGTGGTGCGGGCGGCGGTGACAACCGGACGGGCTCGTACCTGCCGGTGATCCACGCGATGCGGGACGCGCTGACCGTGCTGCACGTCCAGGACTACAACTCGGGCCCGGTCATGGGGCTGGACGGCCAGTACCACAACATGGGCGGGGCGGACTTCCACATCGCCATGACGGACATGATCAAGGCCGGTTTCCCGGTCGCCCGCACCGGGCACACGTTCCCGGGGCTCCGGGAGGACCAGATCGCGTTCGGGCTGCCGGCCGCGGTCAGCGCGGGCAACGGGTACACGGCGCCCGCCGCGGTGCACGACGCGCTGAACTGCCTGACCCGCAACCAGAGCTGTGGTGGCTACACGTTGCGCGGCGGTGCGTCACCGGCGCTGCGCGGGCTGATGACGTGGTCGGTCAACTGGGACCGGTACTACGGCTGGGAGTTCCAGAACAGCCACGAGCCGTTCCTCAACGGTCTGCCGTGAGCAGGGTCTCGACGAGCGCCCGCGCCCGGCGCGCGGGGCCGTCGACGCCGAGGGCCTGCACCGACGCGTAGACCCCTTCCATGATCAGCACGAGCTGGTCGGCGAGTTCCTCGCCGGCCAGCTCGCGCATGCGTGCGCGCACCCACGCCTTGGTCTCGACGGCGATGGCGTGCGCCCTGGCGGAGGCGTCGGGCAGCTCGGCGATGGCCATGAGGAAGGGGCAGCCGCGGCAGTGCTCGGGCTGGACCTGCTCGATGAGCGCGTCGAACAGCGAGCGGACGCGGTCGGCGGGCGTGCCCTCGCCGGTGGCGTCGGTGAACCACTGCTTGTAGTGCCGGCTCGCCCGCTCGACGTAGGCGGCGACGAGGTCGTCCTTGGAGGCGAACAGCCGGTACAGGGTGGTGGGCGCGATCCCGGCCTCGGCGGCGACGGTGTCGACGCCGGTGCCCTTGATGCTGTGCCAGTAGAAGAGCTCGTGCGCGACCGCGAGCACGTGCTCCCGGGTCTCCGCTGCCGACCGTCGCATCGTGCTAGCTTACGTTAGGGAACGATCCCTAACGTAACTGGAGGACCCATGATCCTGGTGGCGGGCGCGACGGGCAACGTGGGCGGGGCGCTGGTCCGCGACCTGACCACGCGGGGTGTGCCGGTGCGCGGGCTGAGCCGGTCGGGGGAGTTCCGGGCCGACCTGAACGACCCGCCGTCCCTGCGCCCGGCGCTGGCGGGGGTCTCGGCGATGTTCATGCTCGCCGGCTACCCGCCGGAGATCTTCGCGGAGGCGCGGGACGCGGGCGTGCGGCACGTGGTGCTGATGTCGGGTGGCTCGGCGGAGACCGGCGACCGCTCGAACGCGGTGGCGCGGTACATGATCGAGACGGAGGAGGCGCTGCGCGCGTCGGGCCTGGCGTGGACGATCCTGCGGCCGAGGACGTTCATGTCGAACGCGCTGCAGTGGGCCGACCAGGTGCGGGCGGGCGTGGTGCGGGCCCCGTGGGCGGACGTGGCGGTCGCGACCGTCGACCCGGCGGACATCGCGGCGGTCGCGGCGGTGGCGTTGACGCAGCCGGGGCACGAGGGACGCGAGTACCCGGTCACCGGCCCGGAGGCGTTGCGACCCGCGGACCGGGTGCGCCTGCTGGCGGCGGCGCTGGACCGGGAGGTGCGGTACGAGGCGCAGCCGGACGACGAGGCACGCGCGGAGATGAGCGCGCAGATGCCGCGGGAGTACGTGGACGCGTTCTTCAGCTTCTTCTCCGACGGGAAGCTGGACGAGTCGCGGGTGTTCCCGACGGTCGCCGACGTGACCGGCCGGGCGCCGAAGACGTTCGAGCAGTGGGCGAAGGAGAACGCGGACAGGTTCCGGTGACGGCTCACCGCGACAGCAGGCTCTCGGTGTAGGCCATCAGCCGCTCGGCGTCGGCTTCCTTGCCGGACAGGTCAACGGGTTTGCCGCGGTCGCTGGTCGTCAGCGGCGCGGCGGGCGGGTGCTCGATCCACTCGACGATCGGCGCCACCGACCTGGCCACCGGCCGGGCCGCGACCAGCGCCAGCGCCTTGAGCGCACCACGCACCACCGGGTTCGGGTGCCCGTCCAGCCCGCTGCGGGTGAACCCGGGGTGGTACAGCACGTACCTGGCCTTCCCCTCGTGCGCCACGCCGAGCAGGTCGTTCGCCCGGCCGGCCTGCAGCTGTGCGCGCACGAGCCCGTACCCGGTGCGCAGCTGCGGGTCGTCCCAGTGGATCGCGCCCGCCGTGGTGCCGACGCCCGCGACGTTGACGATCACCGAGTCCACCGGCATCAGCGGCGCCAGCCGGGCCGCGAGCAGGTAGCGGCTCAGGTAGTACAGCGCGAACGTGTACTCCAGGCCGTCGACGGTCTCCGTCCTGCGCGGCATCGGGCGGTTCGCGAACAGGCACAGGGCGTCCACGCGGTCGTGCCGGGCCGCGACGTCCGCGGCGACGCGCTCGACCTCCGCGATCGACGACAGGTCCGCGCGCAGGAACCGGGCCGGCATGTCCCGCGGCGAGCGGCCGATCACTGTCACGTCGTCGCCGCGTTCGGCGCGGGCCAGCGCGGTCGCGCGCCCCATCCCGGTGGTGCCGCCTGCCACGATCACGATCTTCGAAGTCATGGCACCATCGTGGAAGCCCTGCCGCGACGGCGAAAGAAGGCAGTTCGATGTCAGCAACGCACACCAGTGTGCTCGCCCACGAGCTGCCCAGACCGGTGCCGCGGGCCGAGCTCGACGCCTGCCCGGTGAGCACCCTCTTCCGCCGCCTCGGCGACCGCTGGAGCATGCTGGTGATCATCCTGCTCGGCGGGCGGAACCACCGCTACAACGAGCTCCACCGGGCGATCGAGGGCATCAGCCAGCGCATGCTGACCCGCACCCTCCGCATCCTCGAAGCCGACGGGCTGGTGGCGCGCACCGTGCACCCCACCAACCCGCCCAGCGTCGAGTACGGCCTCACCGACCTCGGCCGCTCACTGCTCGTCCCGGTCTCCGCGCTCGCCGACTGGGCGGTCGCGCATCAGAACCCCTCGGGGTGATGGGGCACGTAGTCCGCTTCCAGGCGGGCCAGTTCCTCCGCTGACAGCCGCAGGTCGACCGCCGCCACCGCGTCCGCCAGGTGGTGCGGCTTCGTCACGCCGACGATCGGCGCGGTGACCGCGGGCTGGTGCAGCAGCCACGCCAGCGCCACCTGCGCCCGCGACACCCCGCGCTCCGCCGCGACCGCCGCCACCGCGGCCGCCACGCGCCGGTCCGCCTCCTCCGCCTGCCGGTACAGCGTGCTGCCGAAGTTGTCGTTCGCCGACCGCTCGGTCGTCGCGTCCCAGTCGCGGGTCAGGCGGCCGCGGGCGAGCGGGCTCCACGGCAGCACCCCGATGCCCTGGTCCGCGCAGTACGGGAGCATCTCGCGCTCCTCCTCGCGCATCACCAGGTTGTACTGGTCCTGCATCGACACGAACCTCGTCCAGCCGTTGAGGTCCGCCGCGTGCTGCATCTGCGCGAACTGCCACGTCCACATCGACGACGCGCCGATGTAGCGGGCCTTGCCCGACCGCACCACGTCGTCCAGCGCCTCCATGGTCTCCTCGACCGGCACCTCCGGGTCGAAGCGGTGGATCTGGTACAGGTCGACGTAGTCCGTGCCGAGCCTGCGCAGGCTCTCGTCGATCTGCGTGAGGATCGCCGCGCGGGACAGGCCCGCGCCCTTCGGGCCGGGACCCATGCGCCCGTTGACCTTCGTCGCGATGACGACCTCGTCGCGCTTCGCGAACTCCGCGAGCAGCGTGCCGGTGATCTCCTCGCTGGACCCGGCGGAATAGACGTTGGCGGTGTCGAACGTGGTGATGCCCGCCTCGATCGCCGCGCGGAAGAACGGCCGGGACGCGTCGATGTCGAGCGTCCACTCGTGGGTGCCGCGGTGGGGATCCCCGAAGCTCATGCACCCGAGGACCACTGTGGACACGTGAAGCCCGGACCGGCCGAGTCGCCTGTACTCCATGGTCAGGACACTAGTTCAGCAGCTTCCCGGCGGCGGCGCGTGCCTGGCGCGCCGCGTCGGCGTTGCCGGTGATGGCCGCGGTCACGATCGCGCCCTCGGCCAGCAGCAGCAACTGCTCGGCGAGGTCGTCGTCGTGGCCCGCCGCGGCCGTCAGCTCGCGCAGGATCCGCCGGAAGCCCTCCTTGTGCGTGCGGGCCTCCTCGGCGACCGCGGGGGAGGTGGCGCCCAGTTCGCCGTAGCAGTTGATCCACGCGCAGCCGCGGTAGCCCGGGTCGGTGAACCACGTGTGCAGCCAGCCGAACACGGCGAGCAGCCGCTCGCGCGGGTCCTCGACGCCCGCCACGTGCTCGGTCAGACCGCCGCGCCACCGGACGTCCCTGCGCTGCAGGAACGCCGTCACCAGGCGTTCCTTGTTCGGGAAGAGCTGGTAGAGGCGCTTGAGCGAAACCCCCGAGGTGTCGCGGATGTCGTCCATGCCCACCGCGTGCACGCCGCGGCGGTAGAACAGGTCCTCGGCCGCGTCGAGTGCGCGGTCCTCGGCCGTCTGTGCGTCCATCACACGTCCCTTGACACTGAGAACTGTTGTTCTCTAGCGTACGCGAGAACCGACGTTCTCTGTGGAGGTGCCGTGCCGGCCGAGAGCAGACCGCCGTTCCCGCCGTTCCCGCCGTTCACCCGCGAGACCGCGCTGACGAAGGTCCAGGCCGCCGAGGACGCGTGGAACAGCCGCGACCCGCACCGCGTCGCGCTCGCGTACACAGTGGACACCCGGTGGCGCAACCGGGACACGTTCGTCGACGGGCGGGACGAGGTCGTCGCCTTCCTGACCGGGAAGTGGGCGCGCGAGCTGGACTACGCGCTGCGCAAGAACCTCTGGGCGTTCGACGGCAACCGCATCGCCGTGCGCTTCCAGTACGAGTGCCACGACGCGGGCGGCCAGTGGTTCCGCTGCTACGGCAACGAACTCTGGGAGTTCGCGGACAACGGCCTGATGGCGCGGCGCGAGGCGAGCATCAACGACGTGCGCATCGACGAGTCCGAGCGGCGGATCCTCGGCCCGCGCCCGGAGTCCGAGCACGGCGTCGAGTTCCCGCTCCGCTAGGTCGTCCGCACCCGGCTGCGGTAGAGGAGCCACACGAAGTACGGCGCGCCGATGATCGCCGTCATCAGGCCCGCGGGCAGCTGCCCCGGCGCGATGACCGTGCGCCCGATCGTGTCGGCGGCACAGACGAGGATCCCGCCGAGCAGCGCGGCCACCGGCAGTGCCCGCGCGTGCCGCCTGCCGACGATCGCCCGTGCCGCGTGCGGGGCCACCAGGCCGACGAACGCGATCACGCCCACCCCCGCCACGGCGGCGCCGGTCAGCAGCACCGCGCACGTCAGCAGCAACAGCCGCGACCGGGGCACGTGCACGCCCAGCACCCTGGGCGTCTCGTCGTCCAGCGACAGCAGGTCCAGCTCGCCGCGCGCGCGGATCAGCACGGGGACCACGACGAGCACCGCGAGCGCCATCGGCACGAGGTGCTCGAACGACCGCCCGTAGGTCGAGCCGCCGAGCCACGTCAGCGCCTTCGTCTCGTTCCACGGGTCCGTCAGCGTGATCAGCAACGTGATCAACGCCTGCGTGCCCGCCTGCATGCCGAACCCGATGAGCACCAGGCGCTCGCTCGCGAACCCGCCGCGGGCGGCCAGCGCGAACACCAGCGCCATCGCGATCGCCGCGCCGATGCCCGCGGCGCCCGCCTGCGTCCAGAACCCGACACCCGGCACCAGCGTGATCATCGCGACCGCACCCAGCCCGGCGCCGCCGGAGACACCGATGATCCCCGGTTCCGCCAACGGGTTGCGGGCCAGCGCCTGGACCACCGCACCCGCGATGGCCAGCGCAGCGCCGGCCAGCAGCGCGGCCACCACGCGGGGCGCGCGGTTCTCCATGACGTTGCTGACGATCGGGCCCGCCTGCCCGGACAGCCAGTTGACCACGTCGCCCATCAGCAGCTTCGTGTCGCCGAGCAGGACCGAACCGGCCACCACGCCGACCGCGACCACCGCGAGCACGACGAGGACCAGCCGGAACCGCGCCGCGCTCACGCCACCGCGGGCACCCGCCGCCGGTGGTTCGGTCGTCGCGGCCGACACCCGGATGTTCCTGGCCAGCGCGATCAGGAAGATCACGCCCAGGATCGTGGTCACCACACCGGTCGGCACCTCGAGCGCGCCCTGCGACCCGATCAGCGCGCGCAGCAGCACGTCCGCGCCGATCAGGAGCGCCACGCCCATCGCGGCCGACACCGGGACCAGCGCCGCGTGCCGGTGCAGGCCGGGGATCGCGCCCGCCATCAGCCGGACCAGGGCGGGCGCGGCGAGACCGACGAACCCGATCGGGCCCGCGAGCGTCACCGCGGCCGCCGCGAGCAGCACCGCCAGCACGATCGCCGACACCCGGACCCGGCCGACGTGGATGCCGAGCGTGCGGGCGTGGTCGTCGCCCAGGTAGATCAGGTCGAGCTTGCGGGCCATGACGATCAGCGCGGCCAGCGCGACCGCCACGACCGGGCCGAGCGTCCGGACACCGGACAGACCGTTCTGCCCCAGCGAACCCGCACCCCACGCGAACAGGCCCCTGGTCTCCTCCGCGAACAGCAGGAGCAGCACCCGGGTCAGCGCGACCAGCGCGAGCGCGGTGGCCGTGCCGGCGAGCACCAGCCGCACGATGCCCGTGCCGCCACTGCCGGACAGGGCGAGGACCAGCGCCGCCGCGCCGAGCCCGCCCGCGAACGCGACACCGGCCGCGCTGAGCAGCGGCACCGAGATGCCGAACGCGGCCACCGCGACGAGCGCGAGGTGCGCGCCGGCGTCGACGGCCAGGGTGTCCGGTGCCGCCATGATGTTGCGGGACACCGACTGCAGCACCGCGCCGGCCGCCCCGAGCGCGACACCCACGACGAGTGCCGCGAGCAGCCGGGGGAGCCGGGACTCGATGACGACGGCGGCGGTGTCGTCGGCGCTCGCGCCGCCGAACACCAGCCGCAGCACGTCCATCGCGCCGAGGTCGGCGGTGCCCTGCGTGAGGTGCACGGCGCCGCCGAGCGCGATGAGCACGAGCAGGCAGGCGACCAGCAGCGTGAGGCGGCCGCCCCGCCGGACGCGGACGTCCGGCGGGGCGGGGCGCGCGAGTGTCGCGGTGTCCACTGTGGAGGGTTACGCCGTCAGCGCGTCGACGGCCGCGTCGACGAACTGCCCCATGGACAGCGGGCCGCCGAACATCCACAGCGAGTCGGGGAGGCGCTTGACCTTGCCGTTCTTGACGAACGGCAGGTTCTTCCAGATCGCGTTGTCCTTGAGGCCCTCGGCGAACGCGTCGCCCTCCGCGTCGTTCGCCATGTACCAGAAGTGCACGTCACCCAGCTGGGTCAGGCCCTCGACGTCGGCCTGCGCGAGCCCGTACACCGGGTCGCCCGCCATCGTCCACGCGTTCTCCAGGCCGATCCGCTCGAACGTGTCCGCCACCAGCGAGCCCTTGGCGAACGGCCGGATGCTGACGGTGCCCGCGTCCACCCAGGCGTCCGCGAAGGCGACCTTCTGGCCGGTCGCGCCGAGCTTGTCCACCTCGGCCTTGCCCTCGGCGATCTTGGCGTCGAAGTCGGACTTCAGCTGCGCGGCCTTGTCCTCGGTGCCGGTCGCCTTCGCGACCAGGTCGAGGTTGGCGAACATGGACCCGATGCTGTCCTTGGCGTCGCCGCCCTTGATGACGATCACCGGGACCTTCGCCTCGACCTGCTCGAGCGCGCCCTCGGTGAGGCTGTCGGTGACGATCACGAGGTCCAGGTCCAGCGCGCCGAGGGTGTCGATGCTCGGCTCGCCCCGGGTGCCGATGTCCTTCGGGGTGTCGTCGAGCGGCGCGGCGCTCGCCCACGTGTTGTAGCCCTTGATGTCGGACACCGCGACCGGCATGACGCCGAGCGACACGAGGTACTCGGCCGCGTTCCACTCGGTCGCGGCGACGCGCTTGGCGGGCGCGTCGAGCGTGACCTCCTTGCCACGCGAGTCGGTGAGGGTCACCGGCCGGCCGCCTGCGGAGGCCTCCTCGGTGCCGCCGCCTGCCTCCTCGGTGGTGCCGCAGCCCGCCACGAACAGGGCGGCGGCCACGGACAGGCCGATGATCACACGGGTGGTGCGCATTTCTCTCCTGTGTTGCTGGATGGGGTCAAGCCGATGCGGCGCGCGGGCGCACGTCGTTGAAGCGCCCGACCGCGCGGGTGTGGATGCGCCCGTCGACGGGGTCGACGTCGACGTCCACCCGGATGCCGTACGCGCGGGTGAGGTTCGCCGTGGTGAGGACCTCTTCCGGGGTGCCCTCCGCGGTCACGCGGCCTTCCTCCAGCAGCAGGAGGCGGTCGGCGATCGCGGCGGCCTGGTCGAGGTCGTGCAGCACGACGCCGACCCCGACGCCGTGGTCGTCGGCGAGGTCGCGGATCACGTCGAGGATCTCCACCTGGTAGCGGAGGTCGAGGAAGGTGGTCGGCTCGTCGAGGAGCAGCAGCGCGGTGTCCTGGGCGAGGCAGCTCGCGAGCCACACCCGCTGGGCCTGGCCGCCGGAGAGCGCCTGCACGGGCCGGTCGGCGATCGGCCCGAGACCGGTGAGCGCCATGGCGCGCTCGACCGCGGCGGGGCCCTCGGGGTCGCGGCCGCCCCAGCGGGACCGGTGCGGGTGGCGGCCGAACTCGACCAGCTCGCGCACGCACAGCCCGCCGGGCGCCGTTCGCTGCTGTGACAGCAGGGTGATCCGGCGCGCGAGGTCCTTTGCGGACAGTGCACGCAGGTCGGCGCCGTCGGCGAACGTGACGTCGCCCGCGACCGGCGGGTGCAGGCGGGCGAGCGCGCGGAGCAGCGTCGACTTCCCGCTGCCGTTGGGCCCGATCAGCGCGGTGACGGTGCCTGCGGCGAGCGCGATCGACGCGGCGTGGACGACGACGTCGCGACCGTAGGCGACGTCGATCTGCCGGGCGGACACGCCGTTGGCGGCGGGCGGGGTGACGGACACAGGCCACACAGTAAAGAAAGGCTTGCCTAACCTACAAGCCCGGGTGGCTACCGGCACATTTCCGGCGGACAGAGCGTGGCGGGCTGGCTACCATCGCGGCCATGAGCTGCCGGTTGTCCGAGTTGATCGTCGAGTGCGCCGACCCGGAGGCGTTGTCCCGCTTCTGGTGCGAGGTGCTGGGTTATGTGGAGCTGAGCCGCGAGGAGCCGGACGACGGCATCGAGATCGGGCCCGCGTCGGGGTTCGGCGGGGCCGCGCCCACGCTGGTGTTCAGCCGCACCGACCACCCGAAGACCGAGAAGCTGCGCATGCACTTCGACGTGAACCCGGTCGACCGCGACCAGGACGCCGAACTGGAGCGGTTGCTGTCGATCGGTGCCCGGCCCGCCGACATCGGGCAGACGGGCGAGGAGGCGTGGCACACGCTCCAGGACCCGGAGGGCAACGAGTTCTGCCTGCTCCGCAAGCGGCTGCCGGAGCTGTGACCCGCTCGTCCGCCCGGTAGGTCGCCGTGGGTGGCCTGCCGTCGGCGGGCGCTCCGCCTTGCGGGGTGGGTTTCGGGGATGGTGACGGCTCCCAGGTTGCGAGCCGTTCTTCCGCGGCGGTTTCGGGGTGGTGGCTTTGCGCTGCCGGGCGGCTCCGTGTTGCGGGGTCTGCCATGGGGGGCGGGCTGGTCTTCCCGGCGGAGCTTGGCTGGCGGCTTTGCGCTGCCTGGTGCGGGCTGATGTTTGGTTGGCGGCTTTGGGGAGGCGGTTTTTGGGTTGCCGAGCGGCTCCGCCTTGGGGGATGTGCCGCGGGGTGCGGGCCGGTCTTCCCGGTGGCAGCTTCGGGGTGTCGCCCCTGTGTTGCCGGGCGACTCCCCGTCGTGGGGTGTGCCTCGGGATGTGGGCTGACTTCTGTTGGCGGCAGCTTCGGGGTGGCGGTTTGGGCCGCTGGGGGCTTCGCCTTGCGGGGTGCGCCGTGGGGTGGGGGCTGGTCTTCCTGGCGGCAGCTTCGGGGTGTCGCCCCTGTGTTGCCGGGCGACTCCCCGTCGTGGGGTGTGCCTCGGGATGTGGGCTGACTTCTGTTGGCGGCAGCTGCGGGGTGGCGGTGGGCCCGCCGCGCGGCTCCGCCTTGCGGGGTGTCGTGGAGTAGGACCCGTCTTCCCGGCGGCAGTTCGGGCAGGCTTTGCGCTGCCGGGGGCTCCGCCGTGAGTGGCTCCTGGGTGTGGCTGCGGGTTGCGGGCCAGTCTCCCGTCGGTGAGCGCTCGCACCTTGCGAAGCCGCTCCCAGGGCCAGTCGCCTACTCCGCGTGCCTGGGCGGGGTCGCCCACGAGCCCACCGACCCGCTCCGCACCTCCTCGTTTCGAGTATCGATAATCGAGGCTCCGACCCCGATTCTCGGCGCTGTCTGCCCTGGTAACTCACACAGGTGACTATCTCCTGCCACACCGTCGAATTTGTGTACAACGTGTCCCACGAGTTGGTGATATGCCACCCTGAAGTCGTCATCGCCGCTCACCGTTCGTGACGGACCGTTGAACGCCTACTCGCCGGTAGGCCGACCGGAATACTCCAGACGGTCCATGATTGATGCACCACCTGGGGGCGCTCTTCGCAGTGCGCTGGTGAAGTGCATGAACCCGCACGAAACGAAAGAGCACAGCACGTTGAGCCGTTCGAACGCGGTCGCGCCGGTGCGGCCGGAGAAGATCAAGAACCTGCGTTACCTGCTGCTCCGTGATCGCGTCCTGCGCTTCGCGGAGCACGCGATCGGCGGGTGGGCGCCGACGTTGCGGGCGGCGTTCCTGATGATGGCCGCCTTCGTGGGCTTCGTCGTCCTCGTCGGCGTCGTCCTCGGGTTCGGTGGCGCGCTCGTCGGCGCTCTCGTCAGCGGCGTCGCCCTCTACCTCGTCGGGCGGTCCGCCGCCTCCGTCCGCTAGGGGAACCGGACCGCGGCGCGCGGGGTCCAAACGCCATGGTCCGGGTTCTCTTGGTCGCGCTGGTGCTGCTCGCGGGATGCGGGTCGGAGGTGGTGGCCGGCATGCCTGCCGACTTCGCCGGCGAGGTCACCTACGCCAACGGTTCCGTCCCGCCGCCCTACCACTACGAGTGGCGCGTCGCGTTCGACACGCGCACCGCCCGTCTGGAGTGGACGCCCGGCTACGACGGCACCGAGGAGACGTGGACGGACACCGTCGACCTCGACGACGAGGCCCGGCGGCGGCTCTACGACCGGATCGAGAACACGGGGCTGTTCGAGTTCCGGAACTCCGACGACGACATGGTCGGCGGGCCGACCGGCAGGGCCAGGTTCGGCAGCCCACGCCACGACACCGGCACGCTCGGCACCAGCGAGGCGGGCCAGGACATGCTCGACGAGCTCGTCGCCGCGACCAAGGCGACCTTCCCCGACCGCGTCTGGGCCGAGATGGAGCGCAAGCAGAGCGAGTGGGAGGAACAGCACCCCCAGTAGTCTCGTGCCGTCGAGAGCGAGGGAGCCCCATGACCGAGTTGTCCGCGGAAGAGACCGTCCGGGCCGCCGACCGGATCCTGCACGACGTCGGCTCCGTGTGGATGCTCCACCCCGACACCCAGGCCCGCGGCGCCGGGCACGGCTACCCCAAGCACCTGGCCTTCTACTTCGCCGGCCGCGGCGGGGTGCTGGGTGACGTGGACGCGGGCGTGGTCACCGCCGCCATGGGCTGGTGGCACCCGGGTCTCGTGCGGCTCATGTGGGACCGCGGCCTCGCCGTCGCCGGGGCGCGGGAAGGGGCCCGCCGGTACGCGCAGGCGTGCGCGGACTGGGCCGACGACCACCTGACCGGTTTCGCCGAGGCGGACCGGCTCGCCGAGCTGGCCGAGAAGGTCGTCACGGGTGTCGAGGAGGCGGGGCTGCCGCTGTTCGCGGGCTGGCGCGCCCAACCGCGTGCCGACGGCGGCCCGGCACGGCTGCTGCAGCTCGTGCACGTCCTGCGGGAGTGGCGCGGTTCGATGCACCTGGTCGCCACCACGGCCGCCGGGCTCGGCCCGCTCGAGGCGATCCTCACCAACGAAGGGCAGCAGCAGGCCCGGTTCCTCGGCTGGCGCGACGAGCTGCCCGACTGCGACCACCTCAAGGACCGGCAGGTGCGGGCGCAGGAGATCACCGACCGCCTCGCCGCCGACGGCTACGAGCGGACGCTGACCCCGGCCGAACGCGCCGAGTTCGCGGGCCTCGTGCGGCGGCTCAGCGAGGCCGTGTTCTGAGCGATTCCTTTCCGCCGCGCCACCGGTCTCCATGTCCGTGACCGACTTCGACCACGCCCTCGAGTCGCACCGGCGGGAGCTGTTCGCGCACTGCTACCGCATGGTCGGCTCCGTCGACGACGCGGAGGACCTCGTGCAGGAGACGTTCCTGCGCGCGTGGCGTGCCCAGGACGGCTTCGCGGGCCGCTCGTCGCTGCGCACCTGGCTGTACCGGATCGCGACGAACGTCTGCCTGACCGCGCTGGAGAAGCGGCGGTTCCTGCCGTCACGGCTCGGGCCGCCGTCGGCCGACCCGTTGGGGCCGGTCGAGCTCGCGCCGGACGTGGACTGGGTGCAGCCGGTCCCCGACGCGCTGGTCGCCGCCGACGACCCGGCCGAGACGGCGGTCCGCCGTGACTCCCTCCGCCTGGCGCTGATCGCGAGCCTGCAGTTCCTGCCGCCGCGCCAGCGTGCCGTGCTGCTGCTGCGTGACGTGCTCGCGTTCCCCGCGAGCGAGGTCGCCGCCGCGCTGGACATGTCGGTCGCCGCGGTGAAGAGCGCGTTGCAGCGGGCGCGGGCCACGGCCGCGGACCTCACCCCGGAGCAGGTCGGCACACCGTCGGCGCAGGCCCGCGCGGTGCTCGACCGGTACGTCGCGGCGTTCGAGAACTCCGACGCGGCGGCGCTGGAGCGGTTGCTGACCGACGACGTGGTGCTGGAGATGACTGGGGTGCGGACCTGGTTCGCTGGCAAGGCGACCTGCCTGCCGCACCTGCGGGCGCAGGCGCTGGAGTCGCCGGGCGACTGGCGGATGGTGCCCACGGCGGCGAACGGCCAGCCCGCGGTGGTGGCGTACCTGCGTGGCGACCCGTACGCGGTCGTGGTGCTGACCGTCGCCGGTGACCGGCTGGCCCGGATCGCGCTGTTCGCCGACCCCGCGGTCGTCGCGCGGTTCACCTGACGTACTCGGGCAGGTCGATGTCGGTGGCGAACCGGTCGGTCAGCCACATCATCGACCGGTACAGCGGCGACCACCGGAACAGCCGGTTCCGCGCCCAGATGCCGCGCTTCGTGCGGGGCGCCAGGAACGGGCCCGCGGTGGCCTTCCGCGCGACCTTCGCGTAGCCGCGCATCAGCTCGGTGTACCGGCGGAACGCGATCTCGTGGCCGCCCCGCCGCAGCTCACCGGCCAGCACGTGCGCGCCGACCACCGCGAGGCCGCTGCCGAAGCCGCTGAGCGTGTTGCCGTACGCGGCGTCGCCGAGCAGCACGACCCGGCCCTGCGCGTAGTCGTCCATGGCCTCGAGCCTGCTGATCGAGTCGAGGAAGAACTCGGACGCGGCGGGGATCGCGTCCAGGATCTCCGGGATGCGCCAGCCGCCGCCCCGGTACGCGTCGATCAACAGCTTCTTCTGCTGCTCGGTGTCGTAGCGGTCGTAGGACAGCTCGCCCGCGGCGAACACGAAGAACGACTGGGCTTTCGGCCCGCCGAGCGCGACCATGCGGCCCGGCTCGTTGTACGTCAGGCCCTGGCCGGGCACGTCGAGCTCGGCGAGCGCGTAGTAGTGGCCGAGGTGGCGGACGTAGTCCTGCTCGGGGCCGAACGCGAGGCGGCGCACCATCGAGTGGATGCCGTCGGCGCCGACGACCAGGTCGAACGTGCGCGGGGCCGCCTTCTCGAACGTGACGTGCACGCCGCGGCCGGTGTCGGTGAGCGAGGTGATCGAGTCGCCGAAGACGTACTCGCAGTCCTTCTCGGTGCGGTCGTACAGCAGGGCGCTCAGGTCGCCCCTGCGGATCTCGATGTCGCCGCCGGTGAACTCGCCGGGGATCGTGGTGACCGGCCTGCCGTCGGCGTCGACGACGACCTGGTCGGCGCCGCCGGTCTGGCGGGCGAGCACGTCGTCGAGGATGCCCATCCGATCGAGGACGGTGCGGTGGGTGGCGCCCTTGAAGTCGACGGCCTGGCCGCCGGTGCGCAGGGCGGGCGCCTTCTCGACGACGGTGACGGCGTGGCCGTCGCGGGCGAGTTCGAGTGCGAGCGCGGGGCCGGCGATGCTCGCGCCGGAGATGAGGATGTTCATGCCGCGAACGGTCGCGGCCGCCGCTGTCAGCCCGCCGACAACCGGCTGACAGTGCTGTCAGCGGCGGTCCTGCTCTGCCGCGCGCCCTCCGCCCAGGCCGTGGCGAACGCGTCGGCGCCCAGCTCGGCCGTGGCCCGTGCGGCGGTCGCCGCGACCCCCGGCGCGCCGGTGATCGCCGTGCCGCGCAGTGCGACGGCCGTGCCGAGCAGGAACGCGGCCTCCCGTGCCGGTGCGGTGCCGGCGTAGCCCTCGACCGCGGCGGCCAGCTCGGACACGAACGGCGCGGCGCGGGCGGCGGTGATCGCCTCGCCGTGCCTGCCCAGCGCGGTGAGCGCGCGGGAGCCGGTCAGGTTCGTGAGCGGCCCGGTGTCGCCGGTGAGGGCGGCGCGGGTGAGCAGCACGAGAGGTGTGTCCGGCTGCCCGGCCCGCGCAGCCAGCTCGGCCGCGTGCCGCACGTCCGCCTCGGCGCCCGCGACGTCGCCCTGCCGGAGTAGGCAGTCCGCGCGCCTGCAGAGCACGTCGACGCACTCCTCCAGCGCGCCGAACCGCTCGTACAGGGCAAGGGATTCCGCCCACAGGGACCGGGCGCGGTCCCATTCGCCGCGCCAGCCGGCGACCTCACCGAGCCAGTCCAGCGCCTGCGCGGTGCCCCACCGTTCGCCGAGCGCGCGGAACTCGGCCAGCACGTCCCGCAGCTCCGCCTCCCCGTCGGAGGGCCGCCCGTCGAGCACCTTCATGATCCCCAGGCTCAGCCTGCCGAGGGCGCTGTTCCACGGATCCGTCCCGAGCAGGTCCTCGGCAGGACCCCACGGGCCCACCGTCATGCCCCAGACCGCTGCGGCGAACGGGTACCGCAGCCCGGTGAGCCCGCGCATGACCGCGTGCGCCCGGTCCCAGTGCGACGCCGAGGGCCGCGGCACGGCGTGGAGCACGCACGCGACGTACTCCTCGTCGAGGCCGGGCACGTCCTTCTCGAGCAACGCGGCGGCGGCGGGCCCGGCCTGGCTGCGCCGCCCGGACAGCCACCAGTACGCGGTCAGCGCCGCCACCAGCCGGTACCCGGTCGCGGGGTCGCCGTCGACCGACCAGCGCAACGCGGCCATCAGGTTGTCGTGGTCGGCGGACAGCTCGGCCAGCCGCTCCAGTTGTTCCGCGCGCCGCAGGTGCGGGTCGGCGCGCTGGGCCACGGCCAGGTAGTAGCGGGCGTGCGCCCGGTGGGCGTCCTCGGTGCGGTGGCCGGCGCAGAAGAGCCGGATCGTCTCGAGCATGCGGTAGCGGCGGCCGTCGGTCTCGACGATCGAGCGGTCGACGAGGTCGGCCAGCACGTCGTCGGTCGTCTCGCAGACCGCTTCGACGGCCGCGAGCGTCGCACCGCCCGCGAACACGGAGAACCGCGCCGCCACCCGCTGTTCCTCGGCGGTGAGCAGGTCCCAGCTCCACGCCACGACGGCGCGCAACGTCCGGTGCCGCTCGGCGGCGGTGCGGTCGCCGCGGGACAGCAGCCGGAACGGCCCGTGCTCGGTGAGCCGGTGTGCCAGGTCGTCCACGGTGAACTGCCGCAGCCGGGCCGCGGCCAGCTCGACGGCGAGCGGCAACCCGTCGAGCGCGGCGCAGATGTCGGCGATCACGTCCCGGTTCTCGTCGGTGACGGTGAACCCGGGCCGCACGGCCGCGGCCCGGTCGGCGAACAGCCGTACGGCGTCGGCGCCCAGCGGGGCCAGCGGCAGCAACGTCTCACCGGTGAGCCCGAGCGGTTCCCGGCTGGTGGCGAGGACCGCGAGGCCGGGACACTCGGCGAGCAACGTGCGAACCAGCACGGCGACGTCGGCGACGACCTGCTCGCAGTTGTCGAGGACGAGCAGCAACGACCCGTCGAGCGCGGCGACGAGCCTGCGCACCGGGTCCCCTGCCGCGACCGCGAACCCCGCCTCGCGCACCCCGAGCGCACCGAGCAGCGCGTGCGGCACGAGCGCACCGTCGGCGACGGGCGAGAGGTCGACGAAGCAGGCGTCCCGGCCGCGCGCCGCCTCGACGGCGAGCCGCGTCTTCCCGGTCCCCCCGGGCCCGACGATGGTGACAAGCCGGCAGTCTCGTTTGCCGGCGAGCCACCCGAGCTCGCCCGCGCGCCCGACGAAACTGGTGAGCTGCGCGGGCAACCCAGCGCGCGGCGGCTGCTCGGCACGCAGGATCGCGAGGTGCGTGGCGGCCAGCGCGGGCGAGGGATCGGCACCGAGCTCGTCGGCGAGCAGCCGGCGGGTGTCCTCGAACTCGGCGAGCGCCTCAGCCGGACGCCCGGTGGCGTGCAGGGCACGCATGAGCTGCCCGCGCAGCCGTTCACGCAGGGGATTGGCCGCGACCAGCGCCCGAAGCCCGGCCACGCTCGCCTCGTGGGGGAGGGCGTCGTGCAGGTCCTCGAGCGCGTCGAGGCGCAACTCCTCCAGCCGCGCGGCCTGCGCACCCCCGTGCGGCAGGTCGACGAGCGCAGGCCCACGCCACAACCCGACAGCCTCTTTCAACAGAGCGGCGGCCTCGCCCCGAGCCCCAGCGGCGAGCAACCGACGCCCATCGACGGCAAGCCGCTCGAACCGCAGGGCATCGACATCGTCGGGCGCGACGTCGAGCCGATACCCACCGGAGGCGAACACGACGGCGTCCACACTCTTGCGCAGCCGGGACACATGCGCCTGAACCGCACTCGCGGCACCGGCGGGCGGATCGTCCCCGTACTGAGCACGCACGATCGCGTCGACACTGGTCACACGACCGGCATTGAGGGCGAGCGTCACCAGCAAAGCCCGCGGCCGCGGCCCACCGACGACAACAGGCACACCATCGTCACCGACGACCTCAAGCCCCCCGAGCACCCCGATCCACATGCCGTGATTGTGTCCTGCCCAAGACAGCAAAAGCCGAGCGCAGCCCACCACACAAGAACTGCCTGCCTGCCATCCCGTCGACCTGGCGAAGCCCGATCACACCGTGTCAAGGGGGCCCGAAACCCAAAGCACCACGCACCCAAGCCGCCGGGCCCCCTTGACGCGGTGTGATAGCCCTCCGGGAGGTCGACGGGATGGCAGGCAGACCACTCAACAGCAGTCCTTGCCAACCCAGCCCCGTGCCCAACCCGCTGCCATCCCGGAGACCAGCCCGTCCGGCGAGGACCCCCCGGAGGGAAACCCACAACAAGGTCAACCACAAAGCCCGGACGCAAGGCGCTGACCTGCGAAAACGCCCCACCCAGTACGTACGGACAGCCCCCACCACTCCCGGGGGCACCCCGCTGTCCAGTCTACCGGTGTCCACCGACAGGGGGACGAAAGTCGATCTTGCCTGTGGACAACCGGATGAGCTGTGGACAGCTCAGTGATGACGCCCGGCGTCCCACACCGCCACCAGCGGCCCCGGCAACCGCAACTTCCAGCCACGCGGCGCCGATCGCCACCCGGGCGCGGGCCGCACGTCCGGCATCCGATCAAGCAACACGTCCAGCGCGGTCCGCGCGACCGCGGTCACCAGCGAATGCGCCGGACAGTGGTTCGGCCCCGCCCCGAACCCGAGATGCGTCCGGATCCGCCGGTGCACGTCGAACCGGTCAGGCTCGGGGAACATCGCCGGGTCGCGGTTGGCCGACGCGAGCACCACCGCCAGCCGGGCACTCCCCGGGATCTTCCTGCCGCCCAACGACACCGGCCGCGTGGTCCGGCGGACGACGGCACCGACCGGGCTCGCCCACCGCAGCGCCTCGTACACCGCCGGCCCCAGCAGCGTGCGGTCGCGCCGCACCGCGAACAGCTGCGGCGGGTCGGCCCACAGCGCGGCCAGTGTCCACGCCGCCAGCCAGCCCGGTTCGATCACGCTCATCGAGACGTGCTTGAGCAGCGCCAGCACGTCGGTGTCGGCCTGCACCAGCCGCGCCACCACCGACGTGTCCGGCCGGTTGCGCAGCCGGTCCACCACCACCGCCACGTCGGCGTCCTCGGCCATCGCCGCGATCGCCGCGTTGTCGACCGACGGGTCGCGGCCGACGTTGTTGATCACCTCCGCGAGCGTGCCGCCCCAGCGCCGCAACGTGTCCGCGCCGCCGACGCCGATGCCGAGCAGCGTCGCCTCCGCGACCGCGGCGACGGGTTCGAAGTACTCCGCCGTCAGGTCCGCGTGCCCCGCCGTGAAGATGTCGTCCGCCGCCTTGCGGGCCACCGGCCGCGCGATCGTCTCGATCTCCTCGGCATCCAGGCCCGGCTCGTACGCCCGCCGGAACACGTCATGGATGTCCGCGTGCTCACCGGCGAACCGCGCCGGGTCGGACAGGACCGTCAGCACGTCGTGCCACCGGGTCACGAACCACAGTCCGGCGTCGGGCACCCAGCTCACCGGCTCCTCGTCGCGGAGCCGGGTGTAGACCGGGTGGGGGTCGGCGTCGAGCTCGGCGAGGGTGGTCATCGCGTCCTTTCCCGGTGTGCGCGGAAAAGCGTGGGGAAATCATGACACGAAGGGGAACGCAATGGCAGCGTCGTGCATTGCCCTGCGTGTGTTACTGGGCTGTTGGGGTGATGTCGGGGCGACCCGGCAACGGCTCAGCAGTCCCCGATGACCAGGGAATACGGTTTAATTCGGCAAATGCCTTGGGGCGGCGTGTCATTTGCCGCGCTATTCGATCGCAACGCGTGATGGCGGTTACTGCGTTTCGGTACGACCGGCGCGCCGAAGTGGTGTTCCCGCAATAGTCGCGCGGCCGGGTGAACCCGAATTCGGGACCGGCCGGTTGCACTGTCGAGACATGGGAAAGCTATGGGGCCTTCGGATCGGGGGTCAGAGCGCGCCGCGCTCCACGCCGCCGGGCGGGGTGACGTTGAGGATCGTCGACAGCGGTATCAGCGTCACCGTCTGCCGCAGCCTGCTCTCGGACATGCGGACGCCGAGCCACCGCTCGCCGGTCACCGGGTCGTTCTCGAGCGGCCCGACGACCTCGCCGACCCGGAACCGCTCTCCGTGTTCGTCCCGCAGGAGGAACGTCACCATCGACCCGCGGGCAGGGCCCGCCTCCGTGCTCGCCACAGCTGCTCACCTCAACCGGCCAGGGGACACCACAGCGGGGGTTCCCCGGACGAACGCGAACTATGCACGCGAAAATTCGACCCCACAGAACTAACCGGTTGAGGCACACTTACCGGTGTGCGCATGATCCCGGTCGTCCTCGCGGTCCTGGTGCTCGCCGGCTGCGGCGCCGCCTCCCCCGAAGCCCCCTCGGAAGCACCGGCGCCGACCCGGTTCACGCGGGTGGAGCTGCCGCCGGGCGCCGCCCCGGTCCGCATCACCGCCATGGGGGACGAGCTGGTGGTCGCGGTGAACGAGGACGGCAAGCCGGGGATCGTCCGCCACCGCGACGGCGAGAACACCGAGGTCCCGCTCACGCCCGCGACCGGCTACGGCGCCGAGGCGCTGTGGTACTCGGTCGCCGCCAGGAAGACCGGGGGCGAGGCGGAGATCCTCGCCGTCGGCGGCAAGCGCGGCGGCGCCCACGGGAACGTCCGCTGGAGCGTCTGGCGCACCACCGGGAACGGCATGGCCGAGCAGCCGCAGACCTTCTCCACGTTCGGCGGGCTCGGCGCGGGCGACCTCATCGACGGGGTCCTCCCCGACACCGGCCCGCTGCTCGTCGGCACCTGGCAGAGCCACAGCGCCGGACTCGACCCTTCCGTGTGGACGACCGACGGCACCACGTGGACGCGCCGGAGTTCCACCGGAACCCCGCTGGAGAGCACTCGAGCCGCGCTGAAGTACCCCATGTCGGCGACCTCGCGCGGCGCTGAGGTCGTGATAGCGGGCTGGCAGCTGGTGAAGGGCAGGCAGCAGCCCGTCGTGTGGACGCTGCGTGCCGGGAACGTCGTCACCGCCACGCTGCCCCACGACGGCCGCCGCGCCGCCGCCATCACCGTGACCTGCGCGGACACGTGTTCCGTCGCCGGCCAGGTCGACGGGCGGCTGGCCGTCTGGCAGGGGAGCGGTAACACGTTCCGGCGGGTTCCCGACGTACCGGAGGTACCCGTCGGCGACAAGGACCGGCCGCCGCCACCGGCCGGTGACACCCTCGTGTACTCCGATCGGGGAAGGGTCCGGATTGCTACCCTCGGTGGCGGCATTCGCGACGCGGCCGGCCCCACCGGAGTGGTCACCGGCGTCGCGCGGGTCGGTGACAGCACCTACGTGCTGGCGGGGCCCACGAACGACAGTCAGGACAACAACCAAACCCTGTGGCGCGCAGGCCCGGGCTGACCGCCCGGTCGCGCGTCGGCTCGGGTGGTGCTGCAGAACGAGTCGCCCATCCCGCGATGTGACCGTCGTCGCGGTGGCGGTGCCGACTCGCTAAAGTCACCCTTGGGCCGAGAGGCGCTGCAACGGACTGGGGTCCGCCACGCTCGGCCCGGACGACCATTCCGAAAGGGCGCCTCCCACCACATCGGGAGGTCGCACATGAGCAAGGAACCGGCCCTTCGCGCTCTGTTCGACGAGCGCATCGCCGTGCTCGACGGCGCGTGGGGCACCATGCTGCAGAACGCCTCCCTCAAGCCGGAGGACTACCGCGGCGACCGCATCGGCGACGACCACACGCACGACGTCACCGGCGACCCCGACCTGCTGAACCTGACGCGCCCGGACGTCATCCTCGACGTCCACCGCCAGTACCTCGCGGCGGGCGCGGACATCACGACCACCAACACGTTCACCGCGACCTCCATCGGCCAGGCCGACTACGGCCTGCAGGGGCTCGTGCGCGAGATGAACGTCGAGGGCGCCCGGCTCGCGCGGCAGGCCGCGGACGAGTTCGGCGGCCGCTTCGTCGCCGGCTCGATCGGCCCGCTCAACGTGACCCTGTCGCTGTCGCCGAAGGTCGAGGACCCGGCGTACCGCGCGGTCACGTTCGACCAGGTCAAGGCCGCCTACGCGGAGCAGATCAGCGCGCTCGCCGAGGGCGGCGTCGACCTCCTGCTGATCGAGACGATCTTCGACACCCTGAACTGCAAGGCCGCCGTCGCCGCCGCGCACGAGGTCGCGCCGCACCTGCCGCTGTGGATCTCGGTGACCATCGTCGACCTGTCCGGCCGCACGCTGTCCGGGCAGACCGTCGAGGCGTTCTGGCGGTCGGTCGCGCACGCGAACCCGCTGGTCGTGGGCGTGAACTGCTCGCTGGGCGCGGAGGAGATGCGCCCGCACGTCGCCGAGCTGGCCCGGCTCGCCGACACCTACGTCGCCTGCCACCCCAACGCGGGACTGCCGAACGCGTTCGGCGGCTACGACCAGACGCCCGACGAGATCGGCGCGCTGCTCGGCGACTTCGCCGACGCCGGCATGGTCAACGTCATCGGCGGCTGCTGCGGCACCACCCCGCCGCACATCGCGAAGATCGCCGAGGCCGCGCGCGGCAAGGCGCGGCGGCAGTTCCCCGAGGTCCCGCCGGCGACCCGGTTCTCCGGCCTCGAGCCGTTCGAGATCGGGCACGACACCGGCTTCGTCATGATCGGGGAGCGCACCAACGTCACCGGGTCGGCGAAGTTCCGCCGCCTCATCGAGGCCGAGGACTTCCAGGGCGCGGTGGACGTCGCGCTCGACCAGGTGCGCGGCGGCGCGAACCTGCTGGACGTCAACATGGACGCCGACCTGCTCGACAGCGAGCAGGCGATGACCACGTTCCTGAACCTGATCGCGACCGAGCCCGAGGTGGCGCGCATCCCGGTCATGATCGACAGTTCCAAGTGGACGGTCCTCGAAGCCGGTCTGAAGTGCGTGCAGGGCAAGGGGGTCGTCAACTCGATCTCCCTCAAGGAGGGCGAGGAGCAGTTCCTCGCCCAGGCGCGCAAGATCCGCGAGTACGGCGCGGGCGTCGTGGTCATGGCGTTCGACGAGCAGGGCCAGGCCGACACCGCCGACCGCAAGGTCGAGATCTGCGGCCGCGCCTACGACCTGCTGACGCAGCAGGTCGGGTTCCCGGCCGAGGACATCGTGTTCGACCCGAACGTGCTGGCCGTCGCGACCGGCATCGCCGAGCACAACGGGTACGCGAAGGCGTTCATCGACGCGCTGCCGCGGATCAAGGAGCGCTGTCCGGGCGCGCGCACCTCCGGCGGCATCTCGAACCTGTCGTTCTCCTTCCGCGGCAACAACGTCGTGCGTGAGGCCATGCACTCGGCGTTCCTGCTGCACGCGGTCCGCGCCGGGCTCGACATGGGCATCGTCAACGCGGGGCAGCTCGCGGTGTACGAGGACATCCCCAAGGACCTGCTGGAGCTGGTCGAGGACGTGCTGTTCGACCGGCGCGAGGACGCGACCGACCGGCTCGTCTCGTTCGCGGAGAACGTGAAGGGCTCCGGCACCAAGCGGGTCGTGGACCTGTCGTGGCGCGAGGGGACGGTCGAGGAGCGGCTGTCGCACGCGCTCGTGCACGGCATCGTGGACTTCATCGAGGAGGACACCGAGGAGGCCCGGCAGCAGGCCGCGCGGCCGCTCGACGTCATCGAGGGTCCGCTGATGGACGGCATGAAGATCGTCGGCGACCTGTTCGGGTCCGGCAAGATGTTCCTGCCGCAGGTCGTGAAGAGCGCACGCGTGATGAAGCGCTCCGTCGCCTACCTCGAGCCGTTCATGGAGGCCGAGAAGGAGCGCCTGAAGGCCGAGGGCAAGATCGACACCGGTCGCGGGCAGGGCAAGGTCGTGCTGGCCACGGTCAAGGGCGACGTGCACGACATCGGCAAGAACATCGTCGGCGTCGTCCTCGGCTGCAACAACTACGAGGTGATCGACCTCGGCGTGATGGTGCCCGCGGCGACCATCCTGGACACGGCGGTCGCCGAGAGCGCCGACGTGATCGGGCTTTCCGGGCTCATCACCCCGTCGCTGGACGAGATGGTGTCGGTGGCCGCGGAGATGGAGCGGCGCGGGCTGAAGCTGCCGCTGCTCATCGGTGGGGCCACGACGTCCCGCCAGCACACGGCGGTGCGGATCGCGCCCGCGTACTCGAACACGACGGTGCACGTGCTGGACGCGTCGCGCGTGGTCGGCGTGGTGTCCGACCTGCTGGACGCGGACCGCGCGGAGGCGCTGGCCAAGCGCAACCGCGAGGACCAGGACACGCTGCGCGAGCAGCACGAGAAGAAGCGCCGCCAGCCGCTGCTGACGCTGGCGCAGGCGCGGGCGAACCGCGAGGTCGTGTCGTTCGACGACGTGCCGACGCCGGAGTTCACGGGCCTGCGCGTGATGACGCCGACGATCGCGGAACTGCGCGAGATGATCGACTGGCAGTTCCTGTTCCTGGCGTGGGAGCTGAAGGGCAAGTACCCGGCGATCCTCGACCAGCCGGTGGCGCGCGAGCTGTTCGACGACGCGAACGCCATGCTGGACCAGATCATCGCCGACGGCTCGCTGACCGCGCGTGGCGCGTACGCCTTCTGGCCCGCTCACTCGGAGGGCGACGACATCGTCCTCGAGTCGGGGGAGCGGTTCCCGATGCTGCGGCAGCAGACGCAGAAGCCGGAGGGCCGCCCGAACCGCTCGCTGGCCGACTACGTCGCCCCGTCCGGTGACCACCTGGGCGGCTTCGCGGTGGCGATCCACGGCGCGGAGGACCTGGCTGCGACGTACGAGGCCCAGAACGACGACTACAAGTCGATCATGGTGAAGGCCCTGGCGGACCGCCTCGCGGAGGCGTTCGCCGAGTACATCCACCTGGAGGCGCGCCGCCGCTGGTTCGAGCCGGACGCGGAGCCGTCGCTGGAAGACCTGCACGCGGAACGCTTCCGCGGCATCCGCCCCGCGCTCGGCTACCCGGCGAGCCCGGACCACAGCGAGAAGAAGCTGCTGTTCGAGCTGCTGGAGTCGGACAAGCTGGGCATCGGCCTGACGGACAGCTACGCCATGACCCCGGCGGCAGCGGTCTCCGGCCTGATCTTCCAGCACCCGGACTCCCGCTACTTCACGGTGGGCCGCATCAACAAGGACCAGGTCGTGGACTACGCGACCCGCCGAGCCCTCCCGGTAGCGGAAATCGAACGCTGGCTCCGCCCCAACCTGGCCTACGACCCCGACTAACCCCGCGAGTCCCCCGCCCAGACCCCGCGAGTCTCCCGTTCGGGACTCGCGAGTCTCCCGTTGGGAACCCGCGAGTCTCCCGTTCAGAGCCGCCGAGTTGGCGGTTCGGCTCTAACCCTGTTCGGCGCGAAGCGCCAACTCAGCGGTCGTGAAAGGGAGACTCGCGGGGCGTGAGAGGGAGACTCGCGGGTCCTGAACGGGTGACTCCGGGGGTCAGGGGTGGATGTCGAGGATGGCTTTGCCTTTTAGTCGGCGGTTTTTGAGGGCGTTCGCCGCTGTGGTGTAGTCGGTCAGGGGGCCCTGCCAGCCGATGTCGACCGTCAGTGTGCCTCTTGCCAGGTGGGTCACCAGTTCCGCCAGATCCTTGCCCGCCGTCGACGGGTCGATCAGGAACGACGTCAGCGTCTTCGGCGGCCCGATCGTCGAGTACGGCGGGAACACCGCGGGCTCACCGGAGCTCCAGCCGATGCACTGCACGTTCCCGCCCGGCGCCAGCAACCCCCACGCCGCCACCAGTTGCGGCCCGCCCACGTTGTCGATCACCACGTCCACCTCGGTGACCCCGTCTAGCCCCACGACCACCTCGACGTCCAGCCCGGCCGCCCGCGACGGCGACCCCACCGACGCGATCACCGACGCACCCGCGTGCGCCGCCAGCCGCACCGCGAACCGGCCCACGCCGCCGGACGCACCCGTCACCAGCACCCGCTTGCCCGGCCCCACACCGGCCGCCCGCAACGACTGCAGCGCCGCCAAGCCCGCCACCGGCAACGCCGCCGCGTGCGCCAGCGGCACCTCGGCCGGCACCACCGCCAGCGCGTCCTCCGCCACCGCGACCCGTTCCGCGAACGCACCGGCCGTCAAACCCACGACCCGCGCACCGGTCCCGACGACCACACCCGCGACGTCGGATCCCAGCACCGCACCCGGCGGCACCCGGCCCGACCTGGCGTCGTTGAGGTCGCCGAGGTTCAACGACACGTGGTGCACGTCCACGAGCACCTGACCCGCCGCCGCCGACGGCGCGGGCACGTCCGCCACCCGCACCCCCGACGGCGCCGCCGGATCCACCACGAGAGCCCGCATCACGGTGTCCTTCCCCGAAGATCCACATCGGCCCACCCGCACAGTACGCGGGCGGGCCGATGGGAAAGAGGGCGCCGGCCGGAGGCTGGGGGGAACGTCCGGCCGGCGTTTCCGGTCACGACCGCGGCGAGAAAACCGAGCCACGTCAGCAATGCCCTGGGGGTGTCGACATCACCGGGAAGGCGTCAGGTTCTCGTTGCCGCCGCAATCGTTGACCAACCTGTACAACGGCCGACCGTCACTGTACGTTCCCGCCGCGACGTGCCTTCCGTCACACGGAGTCACAACCGGCGGAGCAGCCCCGCGGTGTGCTCGTCGGCCGGGGTGTAGGTGGTCATGCGCAGCTCGGACCGCTGGCCAAGCCACAGATACGTGTAGTCGAACGTCAGCACGCCCAGCTCGGGGTGCCGGAACCGTTTCGTCAGGTTCCGCATCGGCCGGACCTCGTGCCGCACCCACAGCGCCTCGAACTCCGGCGACTCGTTCCGCAGCCGCTTCACCAGCGACCGCCACGCCGGTTCGGCGACGTGCTTGGCCATGGCCGCGCGCAGCTGGCCGACCATCTGCGGCATCCGGTCCTCCCAGTCCGGCATCCGCCCCCGCCAGTCCGGGTTCGTGAACGCCTGCAGCACCGCGTTCTGTTCGTGTTGCGGCAACGCCGAGACGCCCATGAGCACGTCGTAGGGCCGGTTGTAGGCGAGGATGTCGGTCCGCGCGTTGGCCACCAGCGCCGGGAACGGGTCGAGCTTCGCGAGCATCCCGTGCACGCCCGGCGGGATGGCACGGCACTCCTTCTCCTTCGGCGGTTCCGGCGCACCCGCCAGGGTGAACAGGTGCGCGCGCTCGTGCGGGTCGAGCCGGAGCGTGCCCGCGATGGCCTGCAGCACCTGTTCCGAGACGTTGATGTCCCGCGCCTGCTCGAGCCACGTGTACCAGGTGACCCCGACACCGGCGAGCTGCGCGACCTCCTCGCGCCGCAACCCGGGCGTGCGCCTGCGGCCGGACGTGGGCAGCCCGGCCTGCTCCGGAGAGATCCGCTCCCGCCTGCTGCGCAGGAACGCCGCCAGCTCACGGCGCCGCGCCTCGGCCGTGTCGGTCATGAGCGGTGTCGCCATGCCTCCACGGTGACACGCCGGGCAGGCGGGTGCCAGGTAGTACGGGTACCTGGATAACCACACTCTGGTACCAGGTTGTCCGCGGGCGTTCGCTGGATGGCGTGACAACGCTCATCGCGCCACCACGGTTGACCGGCGCCGGCCTCGCGACGCTCCTGCTGAGCGTCGTGCTGGCGCCGATCGACCTGTTCATCGTCAACGTCGCACTACCCACGATCCAAGCCGACCTGCACGCGTCCACGTCGACGCTCGAGTGGGTGCTCGCGGGCTACGGCATCACGTTCGCGCTGCTGCTGGTGATCGGCGGCAGGGTCGGCGACGCGCTCGGGCGCCGCCGCGTCCTCGTGTGGGGCCTCGCCGCGTTCACCGCGACGTCGCTGGTCTGCGGCCTCGCGCCCACCGCCACCGTGCTCGTCCTCGCCAGGGTCGCGCAGGGCGCCGCCGCCGCGCTGATGGCGCCGCAGGTCTTCTCGATCATGCAGGCCACCACGAGCGGCGAGCAGCGGGCGCGGACCCTCGGCTACTTCGGCGCCGCCGCGGGCGTCGCCATGGTGCTCGGCCAGGTGCTCGGCGGCGTGCTGGTCGCCGCGGACCTCGCGGGCGCGGGCTGGCGGCCGATCTTCCTCGTCAACGTGCCGATCGGTGTCGTCGTGATACTCCTCGTCACCAGGACACTCCCGGAGAGCCGCGCCGCTGACCCGATCGGTGTCGACCGCTGGGGCACGGTGTTGCTCGGCGGCGCACTGCTGGCCCTGCTGGTGCCGTTGCTGGAGGGCAGGACGCTGGGCTGGCCCGCCTGGTGCTGGGCCCTGCTGGTGGCCGCGCCGTGCCTCGCGCTCGGCTACCTCGCCGTGGCCGGCCGGCTGGAGCGGTCCGGCGGGGTGCCGATCCTGCCGCCGACGCTGCTGCGGATGGCGACCATGCGGCACGGCGTGCTCGTCGCGATCCCGGTGTTCGCCGGCTTCGGCGGGTTCATGTTCGTGTTCGCGCTGGTCTTCCAGACCGGCCTGGCCTACAGCCCGCTCACCGCGGGCCTCGCGCTGACCCCGGCCGCGGTCGGCTTCCTCGTGATGTCGTTGCAGACCAGCCGCCTGGTGGCCCGCTACGGCCGCTGGGTGCTGGTGACCGGCGCGGTGGTCCAGATCGCCGGCCTCCTGCTGCTCACCATGACGACGCTGACCGCCTGGCCCGGCATCTCGGTGCTGGACCTCGCGCCCGGCGCGCTGCTGTACGGGGTGGGACAGGGCGCGATCGCGCCGGTGCTGTTCCGCGTGATCCTCTCCGGCGTGCCGACCGAGTCGGCGGGGGCCGGCAGCGGCGTGCTGATCACGACACAGCAGACGGCACTGGCGCTCGGAGTGGCGACGCTGGGGTCGCTGTTCGTCGGCCTTGCCGGGCCGTCGGCACTCGGCATGCGGGACGCGCTGGTGCTCATCACGTTGCTGATGGCGGTGCTGTCCGTGCTGATCGGTGTGCTGACGGCCCGGCTGCCCGACCCACGTCAGGCCACGGTGTAGCGGGCGGTGATCGTGCCGGAGGGCCAGGCCTTGCTGTCCACCAGCCGCAGCGCGGTGTGCGTGGTGAACAGCGGCCTGCCCTCGCCGATCGCCGTCGGCGCGACCTTCAGCCAGAACTCGTCGGCGAGCCCGTTGTCGACCAGCGAGTTGACCAGCTGGACCCCGGCGAACGCGACGATGTCCCCACCCGGCCGCGCCTTCAGCTCGGCGACGGCCGCGACGACGTCACCCGCGGTCCGCGCGACGTCGCTGACCTCGGTCAACGTGTTCGTGACGACGACCTTCGGGGTGTCGACCATCCACTTGGAGAAGTCGACGAGCCCCGGCTCGCTGGCCGGGTCGGCGGCCGAGGCGCGGAAGTGCTGCTCGAAGCCCTGGTAGGCGTTGCGGCCGAGCAGCATCGTGTCCACGCGGGCGCGCATAGCGTCGGCGAACTCCGAGTTCATGGCGGGGTCGGTGTCCATCCACGACATGTCGCCGTCCGGCCCGCACAGCATGCCGTCGAGGGTGACGTTCACGTAGACGATGACCTTGCGCATGACTTCCTCCTTCGTAGTGCGTACGACAGGTAGGAGTCAGCGCCTCCGGTCAACTCATCGGTCCGCCGGAAAAACTTCGGGCAGGTCGAACGGCGCCAGCCAGGCGGGGTCGAGGAACGAGGTGATCGCGCTGACCCGGTCGCCACGCACGGTCAGCACGTTCACCCCGCCGAGCGCGAACGTCCCGTCGGGTTGCCCCTGGTAGGCGGCGAACCCCAACTGTCCGTTGACCGTGGCGGGCACGACCCGCCACGGTGTGGCGAAGATTCGTTCCCGCAGGAACAGGGCCACCATGTCGGCCCCGTCGAGCCAGATCGGCAACGGTGGCATGGTGAGGCGCGCGTCCTCGGTCAGCATGCCGACGAGAGCGGGCACGTCGGCCCGTTCCCAGGCTTCGACGAACCGGGCCACGAGCGCCTTGTGCCCGTCGTCCCCGAGCGCGGCGAGCGCGCCCTGCTGGCTGCGGGACGGCATCCGCTCGTCGAGCGTCTTGCGTGCCCGCTGCAGCGCGCTGTTGACCGAGGCCACGGAGGTGTCCATGACGTCGGCGACCTCGGCGGCGGAGTACCCGAGCACGACCCGCAGGATCAGGACGGCCCGCTGGGTGGCCGGCAGGTGCTGCAGGGCGGCGACGAACGCGAGCTCGACGCCTTCCCGCTGCTCGTAGCTGTCCTCGGGGGAGGACGGGTACGGCTCCAGCCAGGCCTTCCCGACCTGCGGTTCCCCGAGGTCGTCGACGCCCTCGGCGGCGGGGAAGTAGTCGGCGGACAGGAGGCGTTTCGGCCGGTCCCGCAGTTGCCGCAGGCAGGTGTTGGTGGCGATGCGGTAGAGCCAGGAGCGGAGGGCGGCGCGCCCTTCGAAGCCGGCGAGGCCGCGCCAGGCGCCGAGGAGGGCGTCCTGGACCGCGTCGTCGGCGTCGTGGACACCGCCGAGCATGCGGTAGCAGTGGGCGCGGAGTTCGTTGCGGAAGGGTGCGACGAGCCGGTCGAACGCGGTGGTGTCGCCACCGCGGGCGGCCGTGACGAGGTCGTCGACGGTCACATGCGCCGCCCGAGAGCGGCGAGCACCGCGCGGGTGGCGGCGGGGGAGAGGCGGTTGGCCACGGCGCCGACCTTGGCCTCCGCGGTGACGGGGACGACGGTCTTGTTGTCCCGGACCGCGGCCACCACGGCGGCGGCCACCTTCTCGGGCCCGAACCCGCGGCGCCGGTAGAGCTCGGTGGCGTGCGCCTGCCGAGCCCGCTCCTCCTCGGCGGACAACCCGGCGAACCGGGCGGAGGAGGTGATGTTGGTGTGCACGAAGCCGGGGCAGATCGCACTGACCCCGATCCCGTCGGCGGACAGTTCGCTGGCGAGGCACTGCGCGAGCATGAGGACCCCGGCCTTCGTGGTCCCGTAGGCGGGCAGCGTGGGCAGCGGGAGGAACCCGGCGGCGGAGGCGGTGATGACGACGTGCCCACCTTCGCCCCGCTCGACGAGAGGCGGCAGGAACGAACGCAGGGTGTGGATCACCCCCCAGACGTTGACGTCGAACACCCGCTGCCAGTCCTCGAGGGACGTGTCGAGGAACGACCCGGCCACGGCGACCCCGGCGTTGGCCATGACCAGGTCGGGCACCCCGTGCTCGGCGATCACGTGGTCGGCCAACCGCTGGGTGGCGGCGGCGTCGGCGACGTCGAGCTGAAAAGCCGCCCCACCGATCTCCTCAGCGGTGGTGGATGCGGAGCCGAAGTCCACGTCGACACACAGAACGTCCCAGCCGTCGGCCGCGAGGGCGAGCGCGGTGGCCCGCCCGATCCCACTGCCGGCCCCGGTGACCAGGGCAAGCCGCCCGGTCCGCTCGGCACCGACGGCGGCCCGGGCAAGCTCCCGAGGTGCGTCGCCCCCACCGAGGTGGTCGATGAACTCGACGATCATCCGAGCGGCGAGAGCGGGCTTCTCCCGGATGGCCCAGTGCCCGGCCGCCACCGGCCGTCGCCAGAGCCGCTCACACCAGGGATCGGCGGCCTCGAGAATCGACGGCGTGACGAAGGGGTCCTGGGTGAGCGCAAGCTGCTGAACCGGGACGGAGATCGTCCGAGGCCCGGGCCGCGACAGTCGCCCGACCATGTTGGCGCGGTAGAGCTCGATCCCGTTGCGCGCGTCGCGGTACCTGGCGTGGAACTTCCGCCGCAGCGCCGGAAGCCGCCAGACCAGCTCAGGCACCACAGGCACCTGAAACGCCCCGATGTACCAGGAGTGGAGGAGCTGCCGAAGCACACGCCCCTTGCCGGCGCGGCGCATCCAGGCACCCACGTGGTCGAGATCGGGCCCGGAGATGGAGGTGTAGGAGAGGAAGAGGTGGCTGAACTCCCGGACCGCCGCCCAGGCCTGAATAGACCCCCAGTCATGCGCGACAAGATGAACAGGCTGGTCAGAGAGGTCACGCACAACGGCAACAAGATCCTCGACAAGCCGCGGGATCACATACCCGTCCCGCGACGAGGGCTCCCCGGACTCCCCACTCCCGCGGACGTCGTACCGGATGACCCGGAACCGCGAAGCCAGCTCCCCGGCGACCCCGTCCCACACGGACGCGTTGTCCGGATACCCGTGCACCAACACGACAGGGACCCCGTCACCAGGCCCGTCCTCGTACACAGCAAGCCGAACCCCACCCGACTCCACCCACCGTCGACGCATGGGGCCACGGTAGTCGCAAGGCCCGAAATGGCATGCGCTAAGCTTCCCGCAGTCGCAAGACGAGCCCACGTAGCTCAGGGGATAGAGCACTGCCCTCCGGAGGCAGGTGTCGCAGGTTCAAATCCTGCCGTGGGCGCCCTCGAATCCTCGTCAAACCGCCGCTGACCAGCGCCTTCGCCAGTTGAGCGGCGGTTCTGCTTTTCCGGCTGTTCACGGTCGCATCCGGTTCCGTTCGGGTGTCCGTGCACAATGCGTGTACGAGCTCTCAGCGTCCCAAAGCTGCCTGGGACCTTGTGGTTCGTGGCGACCTCGCATCCGCAACGAGGACGATAGAGAGGCTGGACATCGAGACCGGGCATGCGTCCTGCCCGCTCGTGCACTGCCCGCTGCCCCGAAGGGCGATCTCGTTGATCTTCGTTAGTGAGCAGGTCCGTCGTGTCGGTGCTCCGTTCTAACCTGCCTCACGTCCAGCGCAACAGGTCGAGGAGCAGTCATGTCACTTGACGTACTTGTCACCATGATCACAGTTGGTGTGTTCGTCTACGTTGGCTATCTCGTACTTGCGTTCTGCCTTGGACCCGGTCGGCGGCTGTTGGCGGGCCTCGGCATCGGACAGGAGAAGCACAACCAGGCGTTGTATGAGCAGTGGCAGGCGATGAAGGCCGCCGCGCGAGCATCAAACACTGAACTGTTCCAAGTTCGACGGGTGTACCAACGTGCGAAAAATGGCGACAAGGCGTACGTGGTGTCGTTGCGATCTGGCGATGAGTACGACTCGTGGTTCGAGAAGATGAGGGTGGGCGCTGGTGCCTTCGTCTTGGTGGAGTCACCGACCTTCGGGCGGGGGACACAGAGCAACAACTCAAAGGTCCTATACGTGCGGGCCGGGCAGGTGCGTGGTCAGTTGCCTTCAGGAACGCGCCGGGCAGTTGATCGACACGAGTCGCGACTGCAACGCCAGAGCGTGCGGTGATCAGGGACATCTTGGCAGAGGCTAGCGCAGGAACCAATGTCCTCGCACATACCGTCCCAAAGCGGCCTGGGTCAGACGTTTGCGGTGACATCACGACCGCACAAGCAGGCCGTGTACATCTCGATGAGGACCGCGAGCAAGCGCCGGGCCCACCGGCCCACCAGAGTCGGATCAAGCCCATCGGCGAGTCACGTGCTCACCGCCGCGTGCGGCAAGTCGTACGGCTGCGAGCCAGCGGCGTGTGCTGCGCTTCCCCGGTGAGTGCGATGTCCCGAGCAGACCGCCAGGCCCCGCGTGTACGTGATCATCGGCAGCGGCCCGGTCCTTCTCGCTGCGGTATAGCAGTTCACTGTCGCCGAACCCGTACCGGTTGACGTGGTCCCCCACAGCTCCGTCAACTCGGGTGGACATGGCACCGTCTGACCCTCACCGGCAGCCCGCGACTCAAGTTGCGCGGGCGACTGCGCAGTATGCCGAGGCGTACGCCGCTCGGCGCACCTTGTTGGGGTTGATGCCCGTGTTCCTCCCGTGCTGTCAACGAGCGTGAAGACGACTACGCTATTCAGGTTGCTAGCCACTCGTGAAACCATGGGATCGCAGATGTCACAGCTTTCGCCAGGTAGAACCACCGCTTTTATCGGAGTGGCGCTGGTGTTCGCGAGTGGAATGGCCATCAATCAGCTATCGGAGCTGGTAAAGCCGCATCCCATCTTTGTTGTCTCCTCGTCCGTGTTCATCTTCGCGGCGATGATCGTTTTTGAGCGAGCTCGCGAGCCAGGTGGCTTGAATGGCCTGCGGGTTGCGGCAGGCTTGGGAGGCTTCGTGCGATGGGCCATCGCTTCGATTCTTGTCGGTATTGCACTATCTGCGCCTTGGCTTCTCCCTTTCATTCCTGACGTCTACTTCGATGTTCCTAGGCGATTCGTCGAAGAACGATCGGTATACTCCTTGCGGGAACTGGCAGGAGCTGGCTGTATCACCGTGGTCGCCTCAGCTGCGGCAATCAGGCGGCGAGCCTCGGTGGTGGATGTGGCCATCTTCGTAACCTTCGCGGTGACGGGATTCACCTTCGTTCAAGCTTGGTATCCACGGCAGCTGGTGTTTGCCAAGTTCGACCTGATGGGGACCTTCGTAGGCTGGTTAATATTCGTTGCCGCACTGACCACCTTGATTGGAATACTTCCACATATCGTAGGACTGCTCGGCAGATTCCTCGGGATTGGTTCGCGATCTGCTGAATCCACTCAGTCCGAAGGCAATGACCGAGCGTGACTCGCAGCGGGTAACGACCTCTACCCGCACGTCGAGATTGAGGATCGCCCGCTCACCACGCGCTCATCCGCTCAACAGCGGACCATCGACGTGTTCCTCGGTATCGGCGCGCTGGACTCGTTCGGGTCGTGACGTTCCGGTCCTGTTGCGCGGCGGCATGGCGGTCACCCCGCCCGCCAGCGCGCGCTGGCCGCTCGCGCTGGCGTCCAGCCGCACCTTCCCTGGACGGTTCCGCCGAGCGCGTCTCCGCCGTTTGCCCCTGTCCGGATGTGAGGGGTTTCTGGCCGGACGGAGGCGGCGCCAGGCGGTGGTCAACGCGCAGGCTGGACCTTGGACAGCCGGTCCGCAGTCGACACGTCACCACCCGGAGGGAGTCATGGTTGAGGTTATCGCGGGGTTGGAGGTTCCCCCGACTGTCGCCGTTGGGGAGGCGACCTTGCGCATCGAGGAGACGACCCGTCCTCTGCTCTACCACCATTCCCGGCGGGTTTTCTTCTTCGGGCTTATGCACGCGCGCAGGCTCGGCCTGGAACCGGACCCCGAGCTGCTCTACATGGCGGCCATGTTCCACGACTCGGGTTTGCTCACGCCCTTCTCCGACGTCGAGCAGCGGTTCGAGGTTGACGGGGCTGATCACGCGCGTCGATTCCTCCTGGAGCGCGGGTTCTCCGCCTCGGCAGCCGACACGGTCTGGACCGCGATTGCGCTGCACACCACGCCTGGGATTCCCGGGCGGATGGGGCCGGAGATCGCAACCACGTACCTCGGGGTGTTGACCGACGTGCTCGGGTTTGGGCTGGACTTGCTCGACGCCGGGCAGGTGGACGAGGTCCTCGCCGTGCATCCGCGTGGGGACTTCAAGAACGAGTTCCTGCGCGCGACCGTGGACGGGCTTCGGGGGCGGCCGGACACCGCCAACGGGACCGTGAACTCCGACATCCTCGAGCACTTCCTGCCCGGGTACCGGCGGACGACGACCGTGGCGCGCATTCTCGGCGCGCCGTGGTCCAGTTGACGGAAAGGACATTCACCATGCTTGCCATCACTGTGCGGGAACGGGGCGGTGAGCTCGCCCTGACCGACGTGCCTTACCCCCACGCCGCGGAGAACGACGTCATCGTGCGGGTGCACGCTGCCGGCTGCACGCCCGGCGAGCTCGACTGGCCCGCCACCTGGACCGACCGCGCGGGGCGTGACCGGACACCGAGCATCCCCGGGCACGAGCTGTCCGGGACCGTCGTCGAACTGGGGTACGGGACCACCGGGCTCAGCGTCGGGCAGCGGGTCTTCGGGATGGCCGACTGGGCCCGCGACGGGTCCCTCGCCGAGTACACCGCCGTCGAGGCTCGCAACCTCGCGCCCCTCGCCGCCGACATCGATCACACCGTGGCCGCCGCGCTGCCGATCTCCGGGCTGACCGCCTGGCAGGGGCTGTTCGACCACGGTCGCCTCACGACCGGGCAGACCGTCCTGATCCACGGGGCGGCCGGCGCGGTCGGGGCCCTCGCCGTCCAGCTCGCACGTGACGTGGGTGCCCGCGTGATCGCCACCGGGCGGGCCGCGCACCGCGACGTCGTGCTCGGGCTCGGTGCGCACGACTTCCACGCGCTGGACGGTGACTGGGACGGCGTGGGCGAGGTCGACGTGGTGTTCGACGTCTTCGGGGGTGACGTCCTCGAACGGTCGGCCGCGCTGGTGCGGCCAGGCGGCGCCCTCGTCACCATCGCGGCGCCGGACGTGGACGGGCGTGCCGTGTTCTTCGTCGTCGAACCCGACCGGGTTCGGCTCGCCGATCTCGCCGAGCGGGTGCGGGCCGGGCGGCTCAAGCCCGTCGTCGGATCCGTGGTGCCGCTCGCCGAGGCGGCGTCCGCGTTCACGTCCCCCGGCAGGACGATCATCCAGGTCGCCGACCTGTGACCCCGGCGGTGGGAGAAACCGTGGAACTCGGTCTCGCGCTGCCCACCGCAGGGCCGCAGGCCTCGCCCGAGACGATCGTCCGGGTCGCGAGGGAAGCCGAACGGCTCGGTTACGCCGCCCTGTGGACGTTCGAGCGCCTGCTTCGTCCACTTGAGAAGGTCGTGCTGTGGACCGGGGGCGAACCGGCGGTGCTGCCGGAGTTCTACGGGTTTACGTACGAGCCGCTGGAGACGCTGAGTTCATCACCGCGATGCGGGCCGCGTGGGGACCGGACCCGGTCCGCCACGACGGTGAGTTCTACCGGATCGCGCCGTCGGAGGTGAACCCCAAGCCCGTGCAGCACCGGATTCCCGTGCTGCTGGCCGCGAACACGCCCGCCGTCGTGCGGCGTGCCGGCCGGATCGCGGACGGACTGATCCCGATCGCCACCTCCGCGGGGGAACTGCGTGACGTCGTCACCGTGTCCCACGCCGCCGCCCGGGAAGCGGGCCGCGACCCCGGTGACCCGTGAGCGGATCGGGGACGGGCGGTCCTTCCTCGGCGGGTCGCCGCGGCAGATCGCCGAGGATCTCGCGGTCGCCCGCGAGATCGGGGTGACGCAGGTGTACCTCGGCGGCGGGCAGGGGCTCGGGCTCGACGTGGGGCTGCGGGCCGCGGACGTGGACGAGTGGCTCGGGTTGCTGGGTGAGGTGATGGACGCGGCCGGGCGGGTCGGCGTTCTCGCGGCGTGACGCCCGTTGCCTGGGATCGGCAGGCCGTGGCTAACCGGCTCCGCCCCGCGCAGCCTGGGAGCAGGACCACTGCCTGAACGAGGAGCAGCCCATGGCACGCACCCGGCCCGACATCACCGTTCCCGACCTCTCCGGCAAGCTCGCCGTCGTCACCGGCGGCAGTGACGGGGTCGGGCTGGGGCTCGCGACCCGTCTCGCGGGCGCCGGCGCCGAGGTCGTCCTGCCCGTGCGCAACCGGCGCAAGGGAGAGGCCGCGGTCGCGACGATCATGGCCCGGCACCCGGAGGCATCAGTGTCCCTTCGGGACCTCGATCTGTCGTCCATGGACTCGGTCGCCGCGCTCGGGGCCGCGTTGCTCGGTGAGGACCGGCCGATCCACATCCTCGTCAACAACGCGGGCGTGATGACCCCGCCGGCCAGGCAGACCACCGCGGACGGGTTCGAGCTGCAGTTCGGCAGCAACCACCTGGGGCACTTCGCGCTCGTCGCGCACCTGCTACCGCTGCTGCGCGCGGGGCGGGCGCGGGTGACGTCGCAGATCAGCGTCGCCGCGAACGAGAACACCATCAACTGGGACGACCTGAACTGGGAACGGTCCTACCACGGCCGCCGCGCGTACAGCCAGTCGAAGATCGCGTTCGGGCTGTTCGGGCTCGAGCTGGACCGGCGCAGCCGCGCGGCGGGCTGGGGGATCACCAGCAATCTCGCCCACCCCGGGGTCGCGCCCACCAACCTCCTGGCCGCGCGGCCCGAGGTCGGGCGGGCACGGGACACGCTCGGCGTGCGGGTCATCCGCGTGCTGTCCCGGCGCGGCATCCTCCTGGGGACCGTCGAGACGGCGCTGCTGCCGGCGCTGATGGCCGCGACCTCGCCGGACGCGCGCGGCGGTCGGCTGTACGGGCCCAGCGGTCTCGGGCACCTGGGCGGCGCGCCCGCCGAGCAGGCCGTCTACTCCCGGCTGTGCGGCGCGGCCGAGGCCGAGCGCGTCTGGCGGATCTCCGAGGAGCTCACCGGCACGTCCTTCCCGGCCGTCGCACTCGATCGCGGCTGACCATCGCGTCGGATTCCCGCACGCCGGGCGGGCAGCGCCCGGCCCGCGAAGCGGGGCGAACCGCTCATCACCCCCGGAGGGAAACCCACAACAAGGTCAACTGGGCGGGTCGCCGAGGTCGTCCTGTGGAGGCGGCGCCACGAACCCGGCGCGCTCCCGTCACGGTGGTAGCCCGGCTGAGCCCGCGGAGTCATTCGATCGGGGACGGCTGGGCCCGTGGCGGTGTCGGCGGCGGGCGGCCGGGGTACGAGGCCGGGCATGATCAGGTTGCTGCGCCAGGTGTTGCTCGCCGCTGTCGTCGTCGTGGGCTCCGGTGGTGGTGTCGCCGCCGCCGACGAGCCGTCCTCGGGGAGTGCGTACTCGTGTGACGCGTTGACGAGCGCGTCGGTGCCCGCGGTGAAGAAGCGCTTGTCCGCACAGGGGATCGACGTGTCGGAGGTGACCGGGCCCGTCGGGCTCTCCTGCCGGAAGGACGCCGGGAACCAGGACGGCGTCGTGGTGTCCGTGACCGGTGTGGACGGTGTCGCCTTCCGGTGTGCCGCCGCGGACGAAGAGAGTGGGACGGACGTCGTGTTCTTCGTCGGCTGCGGATGATCAATACGGCCTCGTTCGGTCGGTGAACGCGGTCGCCGCCGCGTGGGGTGCTCCCGCCGGGAAGGAGATGCTCGCCGGGTCGCCGTCCGACGTGTAGCGCTCCCGCGGCGCCGCCGCGAGTTTGGTCAGCCACGCGGTCGAACACCACGCCGCGTCCTCGCCGGTGGCGTCCTGCGAACGAATACGCGGGATGGCGGCGCGGTCGAAGTCGTCGGCGTACGGCGACGGGGCCGGGTTCGCACCGACCAGGAACGCGCCCCGGTAACGGTACTCCGCCGAGCCGACCGTGCCCCGCAACGCCAGGGCGGGGTCGTCGGGGGTCGCCCCGAACGGGAACGCGAGCGTCGCGGGGACCGCGCCCGCGCGCCGGATCGCCTGGTCCTGCGTGAGGATCTCCCGCCGCGCCGCGTCCGGGGTGGACTCGGCCAGGTTCGCGTGCGTCGCGGTGTGGTTGCCGACATCCATGCCGTGTGCGACCAGCCACGGCAGTGTCCGGGTGCCGCCCGGGTCGCCGAAGGGGTCCGCATTGACGAAGAACGTCGCCACCGGGCGGAACCTCGGGTACTCCTCCGCCACCGCCAGCATGATCGCCACCGCGGTGCCCGCGGCCGGGTCGCCCGCGGCGTCCAGCGTGAACTGGCTGGGGTCGCCGTCGTCGAAGGTCAGCACCACCGGGTGCGTCCCGGCGGGGAGGTCGAGGTCGCCGTCGACGTAGTCCGCCGCGGTGACCGGGACGTAGTCCTCCCGCGCCAGGCGGACCAGCTCGGCGCGGAACGCCGCCGGCGTCCGGTCGTACACCGTCGCCGGCGCGGCCACGATCCGGTGGTACATCAGCACCGGCACCACGCCCAGCTCGTTCGCGCCCACCGCGGCGGGATCCGGCGGCGTGGGCGGGCTCGACCTCGTGGTGCTGACCTGCTTGCGGGGTGGCGGCGGGGGAGCGGGTTCACCGGTGCACGCCGTCGCCAGCGTGGCGACCAGTGCGACCACGCCCATGCGCTTGAGGAACATCGCCCCACGATCCGGCCGATTCCCTTGCCGCGCAACGCAAAGAGCGCACGATCAGGTGATAACAGGTTGGCGCCCGCGGTGAGCGGGCATGCTTCGCGCGTTGGTTGTGTCGGCGGGTGCGGGGAGTGCGGGATGACGGGCCGGGTTGTCGCTTTGGTGTGTGCGTGCGTGCTCGCGGTGCTGGCGGTGCTCACCGCCCCCGCGCTTCGGGACCTGGCGGCGAGCCCGGCCATCACGGGTGTCGCGGAAGGCGCGGTGGTCACCCCGCAACGCCTGGCCGGGCTGGGCGTCACCGCACAGTCCGGGCTCGACCTGTCCGACGTGGACGTGTTCGTGGACGGCAAACCCGCCGAGGTGCGCAGGAACGGGGACCGCCTCGTGCTCGCCGACACGGCCCTCGACGACGGCCGCCACACGGTCACCGCGCGCCGCACCCGCGGACTGCTGCCCGACGACGAGGTCACGCGCACGGTCACGGTCGACGGCACACCACCGCGCCTGACCGTCGACGAGACGCCGGTGACGGACCTCCGCGCGCCGTTCACGTTGCGGGGCAGGGCGGTCGGCGCGACCGCCGTGACCGTCGACCACGAGCCCGCCGACCTCGCGGACGACGGCACCTTCGCCGTCTCGCTGCCGAGCGTGCCCGCGTCCGTGCACGTCGTCGCGCGCGACGAGGCCGGGAACAACACCGCGCGGGCGCACACGGTCGCGGTCCGCCACCCCGGCATGCGCGCGGTGCACATGTCCGCGCTGGGCTGGTCGTCGGCGGCACTGCGGGAACCCGTGCTGGCGCTGGCCGAGGAGGGCCGCATCGACACCGTCCAGCTCGACATCAAGGACGAGAGCGGCGAGATCGGCTACCTGTCACGCGTGCCGCTGGCGCGGGAGATCGGCGCCACCCGGGACCACTACGACGCGAAGGCGGTCGTGGACCGCCTGCACGCGGCCGGGATCCGCGTGGTCGGCAGGCTCGTCGCGTTCCGCGACCCCGTGCTCGCCGAGGCGTCCTGGCGGGCGGGCAAGAAGGACCGGGTCCTGCAGACCAGCGGGGGACAGCCGTGGGCCGGTTCGTACGGCGGGTACGCGTTCACGAACTTCGCCGACCCGGACGTGGTCGCCTACAACGTCGCGCTCGCCGAGGAAGCCGCGGAGCTGGGCTTCGACGACATCCTGTACGACTACGTGCGCAGGCCGGAGGGCGCGGTGTCGCGGATGCAGATCCCCGGCCTGCGCGGCACCCCGGAGCAGGCGATCGTGGACCTCCTGGCGGAGACCCGGGCCAAGGTGCGTGCCCACGGCGCGTTCCTCGGTGCGTCCGTGTTCGGCATCGCGGCGCGGCACCCGACCGCCGTGGCGCAGGACATCCCGGCGATCGCGGCACACGTGGACTACGTCGCACCCATGGTCTACCCGTCCCACTGGGGTCCCGGCGAGTACGGCGTCGCGCACCCGGAGTCCCAGCCGTACGACATCACGAACCGGTCGGTCGCCGCGTTCGGCCGCGCGGTCCGTGGCACGGGCGCGCAGGTCATCCCGTGGCTGCAGGCGTTCAGCCTGGCCCAGCCGTACGGTCCGGCCGAGGTGGCGGCACAGGTCCGCGCCGCGGCCGACGCCGGCGCGTCGTCGTTCCTGCTGTGGGACCCCGCGTGCCGCTACGACCCGGCCGCACCACCGCCGCGCTGAGCCCGCTCACGTGCGGTCCAGCCACGGGATGCTCACCTCGCGCAGGAGGAGCAGCGCGGCGGCGGCGACGGGGATCGACACGAGCGCACCGGGCACGCCCGCGAGCACGCCACCGACGAGCACGGCCACGACCGTGACCGTCGCGGGGATGGACACGACGCGGCCGATCACCTTGGGCAGCAACACGTAGTCCTCGATCACCTTGTAGACAGCGAGGACACCGAGCACGCCGAGGCAGGCGGGGACCGAGACCGTGAGCGCCACCGCGGCGACCCCGACCGCGGCGACGAGCGTGCCGACCACCGGGACCAGGTCGAGCACGGCGACCATGATCGCCAGGAACAACGCGTACGGCACGCCGAACGCGGCCAGGCACGCGAACGAGACCACGCCGCTCACGAGCGACACCAACAGGTTCCCCAGCAGGTACGCGCCGATCCGCGCGTAGATCTGGTCGCCGATGAGGATCGCGCGCGGTCGCCGCCCCGCGGGCACCAGCCGGTACAGCGCGCCGCGGATGCGGCGGAAGTCGGCCAGGAAGTAGACGCTCAGCACCAGCACGAGGAAGACGCCGGTGACAGCCTCGACCGCGGCGCGGGCGCCCGTGCCGCCGCCGACGAGCCCGCGCACCTGCCGTTCCAGGTCCAGCCGCTGGTTGAGCCAGCCGAGCACGGTCTGCTCGTCGTCCATGCTCGCGTTCAGCGCCGCCAGCTGCGCGGCCAGCCGGTCCGCCTGCTCGACGAGCGGCACCGCGGCGGCGACGACGAACCCGGCCACCAGCAACAGGATCCCGGTCGCGACGACCGCGGTGGCGAGCGGCCGGGGCAGGCCCTTCCGGTCGAGCCACGCCACCGCCGGGTGCAGGCCGACCGCGATGAAGAACGCGATCAGCACGAGCACCAGCACCTCCGCGGCACGCACGACCAGGTAGCCGGCGCACAGCGCGACCAGCGCGCCGATGGTGCCCGTGAGCCCGATGAAGAAGGCCGTGTGGCGGTCGGCGGGACGGCCGGGCGGGCCGAGCGGTTGGTGCCCGGCACGCAACGCCTCGGCTTCCTTCTCCGCTCTCGCAACGGGTTCCGCCATGTCACGCGGCGCGGGCACGGTCGAATCACCCATGTACTCAGCCAAGCACGCGCGGCTTTTCCCTATCGCCGGAGGGCCACGGATGCACGCTAAACCACCCTTTCGGGTGACGAAGTCGCTGCGGTCCGCGCACAAATCGGCCCGTGCCGACCCCGAAAGAAAATCAACGAAGCATTACAAGGCTCGAAGGTATTGACGAGGTGGAATTGCGGAAAGCTCTCGCGCTAGTGTCGCCTCCGGTCGAAACCAAGATCGACCGGGAATTGATCGCGCAATCAACCGAGGGATTTCTGATGCTGAAAAAGGCAGCTTTCGTGACGGCCGGTGTGGCCGCCGGGATGATGATGCTGAGCGGGTTCGCCTCCGCCGAGGGCCCGCACCACCCGGGCTGGGGCCACGACGACGAGAGCGGCGACCAGATCGGCCTGGTCAACGTCAACAACGTCGACGTGCTGCACAACGTGAACGCCAACGCGGGCGTGTGCGACAACAACGTCAACGTCCTGGGCGTCCAGGTGCCGGTCGAGGACGTCGCGAACGGCATCGGCGTGCCGATCCTGTCCCCCGGCGAGCACGACGCCGAGGCCGCCGCGCCGTACAACTGCGCCTCCGCCAGCCTGGACGACGGCGGCTCGGTTCAGGACAAGTGACGCTCCCCGCGTCGTTCTCCCCAGCGGCAGCACCCCTGCCGCCCACCAACGAGAGGTAGTTCTTCCGTGTTGAAACAACTCATCGTCGGCGCGGCCGCCATCGCCGCCGGTGTCATCCCCTTCAGCGGCGTCGCGGGCGCCGACAGCGGTCTGCCCTTCGCGAGCGACCGTGACGGCGACGGCGAGATCGGCCTGGTCAATGTCGACAACGTGGACGGGCTGCACAACGTCAACGGCACCGTCGGCTTCTGCGACAACAACGTCAACGTGCTCGGCGTCCAGGTGCCGGTCGAGGACGTCGCCAACGGCGTGGGCGTGCCGATCGCCTCGCCCGGTGCCAGCGACGCGGAGGGCGCGATCCCCGAGAACTGCGCGTCCAGCGACACGTCCGACGGCGGCACCGTCCAGGGGGACTGAGCCGCTCGCAGGCGGCCGAAAGCCGCTCACCTTTGGGGTGGACGGAGGCAGGGCCGGTCACGGCCGGCCCTGCCTCCCGGCCGACGTGGAAAGACAGAGGGGTCTCATGTCACAGGACGTACTCGGCGAATTCCCGCCGTCGTTCCCGACCCGGTTCCGCGGCTACGACCGCGACGCCGTGGACCACGAGCTGCGCGAGCTGCACGCCGCGCTCGACTACGCCCATGAGGAACGCGACCGGGCGGTGGCCAGAGCGCTCGCGCTCGAGACGGCGGCGGGCGACCCCGCCACCGCGCCGGCGTCCACGACCGTGCAGTGGCTGATCGACACCGCGGAGCAGGACGCGGCACGGATCCGTGCCGAGGCGGAGGACGCCGCCCGGCGCGTCAGCGAGCGGGCGGACGAGCTGCTGCGCCACCGGGTCGAGCTGGTGGAGGAGGCGCAGCGCGAGGCCGACGCGTGCCGCGCGCAGGCCGCGCAGGAAGCCCGCCAGATCGTGCACGAGGCCCTGGAGAAGGCGAGCACGCTGCTGCGGGGGCTGCAGGAGAGCGAGGTGTCGCTGCAGGAGTTGTTCGGCAGCGGTGCGCTCCACCACCGCATGCCGCCGCCGCGCCGCTCCACCGAGCAGCGCACCGGCCAGCACGCCAAGGCACCGCAGCCCCAGCCCCAGCCCCAGCCGCGGCCGGCCGCGCAGCAACCCGCGAACAGCGTGGTGGGCGGGCAGCCGAGCGGGCCGGTGCCGCAGCAGGTGCCGGCGGCACCTCCTGCCCCCGCGGACGTGCCCCCGAGCTGAGGACCACACCTGCCGCGTCGCGGAAACACCGCGGCGGTACAATCCAAATGCTTCTGTGAAAAAGCCGCAGTAGCGCGAATCGACCCTGCATTCGACGCCCCGGTAAAACAGCTTGCCGGGCGCTCGCCCATTCAACGATGCCCGTGCCGTGGTGTTCGCCACCCGCTCGGGAAATGTCGCATGCAAAACGGGAGTACTCGATCGAGTTCGGGTTGGGAGGCCCGGACGAGGATCGTGAGGACGAGCGCTCCAGTGAACTGGGAACAGATTTACACCCGATATCACCCCGCGTTGATCGAAACGGCCACGCGGTGCGCGGGCGTGCGGAGCGACCGCGACGCGGCGGACCTCGTGCACGAGGTGTTCGCCGAACTGCTCAGCGACCCGCCCCCGGACGAGCCCGACTGGCCGGTGTTCCTCGCGGGCCTGGTCACCCAGAGGGGCGCGGCCGAGCACGACCCGCAGCCGACCGCGCTGGACGAGGACCCCGGGGAACCGGAGCCGGTCGAGGACGCCGCCGCGATCGCCGTCCGCCGCGTCGCGGCGTGCGAGGTGCGGCAACGCATCCTGCGGGTGATGGGCTACATGACCGAGCGGCAGCGCCAGATCACGCGGCTCCGCCTGTTCGAAGGGCTGAGCGTGGGGGAGATCGCCGCCGCGATGAACACGTCGTCGTCCAACATCTCGCAGATCGTGATCCGCTGCCTGACCAAGCTGCAGCCGGTGCTCACCGAGTTCGACACGTTCGACCAGCACGACCTCGAACGCGTCCGCCCGCCCCGCCGCGCCCTCCACTAGCGCGCCGCCGTACCGTCCGGGCAGATCACGACCCGAAGAACGACCAGACCCGCAGCCGGCCCCAGCTACCGGACACGCCGCCTAGACATGGCAGTCGCACGACGGGGTGCGCAGCAGTGCGCACGTGGACGCGTGCCGGTCGGCGAGGTCGCGGCGCAGGCGTGCCGCGCGGTGGGTGTCCGGGCCGAGCAGGCCGAGGCGCACGCACTCGACCACCGTGTGGATCGCCGTCTCCGTGCCCAGGATCTCCGCCGCGCGGGCGAGGCGCATCGACACCGCGCTCATGCTGATGCCCAGGCGCCGCGCGATCTGCTTGGTGCGCAGGCCGTCGGCCAGCAGGCGCACGACGGCCAGTTCCTTGTCCGAGAGGAGCGTCCTCCCGGCGAGGGTGTGCGTCACGGTTCCTCCACGAGGAAGGCGCCGGCTCCCGGGGCACGGGAGCCGGCGCCAGGTCTCACTTGCCGTCAGTCCAGTTCGAACGCGCCGGACTCGACGTTCTCCACCCACGCACCGTCCTCGCCCGCCGCCGCGGCCGAGTGTTCGTACGAGGCACCCGTGACGTCGTCGTCGAAGTCGCCGACGTCGACGGTGTCGACCAGGTCGCCGTGGTGCCAGCCGTCGCTCTCGAAGGCGCCGCTCTCGGTGGACTCGACGTAGGCACCGTCGCTGCCCGCGGCGGCGGTGACCTCCTCGTACCACGCCGCGGTGTCCGTGCCGGACAGACCGCCGTCGTCACCCGACACGGCGCCCGCCTCGGTGGAGGTCACCCAGGCGCCGTCGGGACCGGCGTGCGCGGCGACGTCCTCGTAGGTGGCGCCCACCCAGTCGTCCGTCCAGTCGCCCGTCCAGTCGTCCGCGTAGTCGTCGGTGTCGGCGACGGTCGTCTCGTGCACGGGCGCCACCACGGCGACCGCGTCGGTGCCGGTCTCCTCGACGACCTCCCCGGTCACGTTCTCCGCCACGTCCTCCGTGACGTCCTCGTCGTCGGCCGAGTAGCTCACGTCGACGGACTCCGGCACGTAGACCAGGTCGGGGCGGGGCCCGTCCCAGGCGTCGACGTCCTCGGTCTCCGTCACGGTCGTCGTGGTGGTCGCCGACGCCATCGCGGCGGCGGCATCGGGGGTGGCCACCGCACCTGCCAGCGCCTGGTCGCTGATCACCACGTCGTCCGGTTCCTCCGCCGACGCGGTCAACGGCGCCGCCATGAGCGCGAGCGGCACCGCGAGGGCCGCGAACACAACACCGCGGCCAGCCGATTTGGGCATCACAGTCTCCTTTCGAAAAGCGATCGAAACAAATTCGGGCAACTGAAAGCTACCCAGAGATCACTGGGAGTACGTTCCCGTGGACCCGAAAGAACCGCTCGAATACCCGTTCGCGCGGAACCGGACCCCGACGGTGACCGCCGGCGCGGCCGGTGCTCTCCCGGAAACGGGAACCCGTTGCCCCTGCCGGGTTGTCGGGCGCGCCGCCGGTCACGGTGGGAGAGAATCCGCGTCAAACCCCACCTTCCGGTGATTAATGCCGCCGGTACGGCCCGCTCGGTGGCAGTATCGGGGCAGGACAAGGGAAAACCGCTCGAACGGGCCACCGCCCGGTCATCCGGGTGGAGTGCTCACCACCCGTGGTCGTGGCCGGGCCGGCGACCGGGGCCGCGGCGGCTTGTAATGACGCGAACCCGTTAATTTCCGCACGTTCCCGGTGACGCCCGGGAATCGGGGCAAAACGGTGCGCGCAGGCACGTTGGCGCCATTCCCCGCGAGCGAGTGACGATGACGACGAGGTCCGTCATGCGATCTCGCAATCGAAAGGGGTTACCCATGAAAGGAAGACTCGGGCGCTTCGCGGTCTTCGCCGCGGTGTTCGCCATCGTGGTCACCGGGACCACCGTGACCAACGCGGCCGCCGTCGAGCCCGCGGCCCCGCAGGAGGGCGCGGTGCTGGTGCAGGGCATGCACGACGCGCTCGCTGCCGCGGCCGACGCGGGCGACGTCGCGAAGACGAAGGCGACGCTCACGGAGCTGGAGCCGCTGCTGACCGAGCTCGAGAGCGGGCAGCGGTACGCGGTGCGGGACAGCAGCCGGGCGCTCGCCGACGACGCGGGCCATGAGGCCGCGACGACCCGCGAACAGGTCGACCGGCTGTTCCCGGACGGGGCGCAGACGAGGGACCTGCCGTCGATCGCCGAACTGTTGAACGCGCTGGTGCAGCGACTGCTGGTGAGCCTGTCGGCTCTGGTGAACGACCTGCTCGGCGGGCTGCCAGTGCCGGCGTAGTGAGGTGCCGACGGGAACGGCGGCGACGGGTCACCGGGGTGCACCGCCGCCGCCTTTTCCCGGCCCCAGGATCCGGGAAACGCATGACAGACACCGAATTCGACGTCTCGATCGCCCAGCGCGCCGACGCGACCGTGCTCCACGTGCGCGGTGAGGTGGACCTGGCGACCGCGCCCGCGCTGCGCCTCGCGCTCGCGGGCATCACCCGCGTGGAGCGGGAACTGGTGGTCATCGACCTGGTGGCGGTGACGTTCCTGTCGTCCGCGGGCCTGCTGGTGCTCGTCGAGGCCACCGAGGCGGGGCGGCCCGAGGTGCGGGTCGTCGCCCCGGGGCGGGAGTGCCTGCGCCCCATCCGCATGACCGGGCTGGACAGCGTGCTCTCGATACACGGAACACTCGCGGACGCGCTGCGACAGGCCCTGTAACCGGCGGCGCGGAAATGCCACACAATGGTGTCGGCACCTTGTTCGCGACCGTTTCCGGTGGATATTCTCTGAATGGGCCGGCCGCCCGGGGTACTCCCTTCCAGAATTCTCCGAACCGCGGCCGGTCCGCTCTTATTTGTCGCCGTAGCGTGTCGCGGGCGGCGCGTCCGCGGGGCCCGCGAGGTACTCGTTCCGCCTGCCCCGCCGGACCAGGCCGAGCAGCCCCAGCAGGCCCCACAGGCCGTTGTCGTCGTCGCCGTCCTCGTGCTCGCTCGGCGCCACGATGGCCACGTAGGTGATCTCCGGGGACGCGTTCGCCGTCGTCACCGGTCCCGCCAGGATCGCGCAACTCGCCATGACGCCCAGGAAGATGTCGCGCACCACGGTTGCCACTGTCCTTTTCGCGTTTCTCATGATGTCGCCCGTTCTCCGTCCCGACATTCGGACACCACGTGATTGCCCGTGAATTCCACGCAGCGAACGACGGCGGACGCGATTTCACCTGAACTGGGACGAGGCGCGTCCTGTAATGCCCTGATCGGTGCATGAACGGGCCGCCGCCGGGTACGCCCTGGCGATGGACGAGACCGACACCGCCACGCGCTGCGAGGTGTGTGGCAACGAGTACGACATGGCCTTCGAAGTCCGGGCACAGGGGGCGGTGCACGTCTTCGACAGCTTCGAATGCGCGATCCACAAGCTCGCGCCGGTGTGCGAGCACTGCGGGTGCAAGGTCATCGGGCACGGGGTCCAGGCCGGGAACCAGTTCTTCTGCTGCGCCCACTGCGCCCGGGAGTCCGGCGCGGCGGAGACGGTGCGCGACCGGGCCTGACCGACACACCGGCGAGCGCCAGCACGATCCGGTTGAGGGCGTGCCCGGCGCCGGGGACCTCGACCAACCGCCCGTCCGGCAGGCGAGCCGCGACCCGTGCCGCCCATTCGTGGGATGCGATCGGGTCGCGGGTGCCGCGCACCACCACCGCGGGGGTCAACAGGTTCGCGAGCTTCCGTTCGACCGGGTCGGCCGGCAACGCGCGGGCCGTCGCCAGGAAGCGGCGCGGGCCGCGGATCAGGTGGTCGCGAGCCGAGAGCGGGAGCAGCGCCGGTCGTTCCCCCGGCACGTCGGCTGGCAGGCGCACTAGCGTCGGCGCGCCCGGGTCCGCGGTCGGGCCGGCCAGGACCGGGGTGGCGTGTTCCGCCAGGTCGCCCACGACCTGGCAGCCCGCGGAGTTGGCGAGCAGCAGCGCGCCCGCGCGACCGGCCGCGCGCAGCCACGCGGCGAGCGCGGACGACAACCCGCGCACGTCGAGCGGGTCGCGCGGGCCCGGGGTGCGGCCGAAGCCCGGCAGGTCGGGGGGCGACCACCGTCATGTGCGGTGCCAGCGCGGCAGCGGTGCGAGCAGCCGAGTCCGTGCACTCGGCGCGGTCCCAGCCCCTCGACGGGGTCATTCCATGCCGGTGGTCATGCGTGGCACGGGCCGGCGGGACAGCGAGCTCGGCGCGTCGACGTTGGCGCCCTCGTCGACGCCGACGCCGAGGCGGTCCACGAGCTCACCGCCGAGCCAGCCGGTCACGCCGGCCACCGCGAACCCGGCGAAGCCGAGCACCAGGGCCCACGCGTTCGGCGCCCAGTCATCGGCGGCGCCGCGGAGCAGGAAGCTGACGGCGAACAGCAGCAGCACCACGACGTTCCCGGCCCCGTGCAGCAGGCCGACCCGCCGTGCGCGCGTGCCCGGCGGGACCGCCAGCCAGTCGACGAGCCCGAAGATCCCGGCGACCACGCCGCCGACGACGCCCGCGGCGATCATGTAGGCCGAGGTGACCGCGAACCCGGGCCGGTCCGTGATCAGCCCGAGCACGTCGAACACGACCGCGGTCGTCAGCAGGCCGAGCGGGAAGACGATGAGCATCTGGTGGATCGGATGGCCGAGGGCCCTGGCCCGGCTTCTCATGGCGTTCTCCTCTCCGACACCGCCGGATACCCGGCGCGGCCCGCCGCACACGCGGGTGTTGATCCGAACGCGTGATTTCGGTTCACCACCGGATTTCCTCGACTATGCTGGCCGGTTGAGGATCTCGGCAACGGCGCTGGGGGCAGCGGTCATCGTGAGCGAGAATTCCGTCCAGGAACCGGCACGTACCGAACAACCGACCACCGACGGCGCACGCACCGGCAGGGCCTTGCGCGTGCTCGGTCTGGTGGCGATCGTCGTCGGGCTGATCGTCTGCACGAGCCTCGGTTCCGTGCTCGTCAACGTCGACTGGCCCAACGGCGGGCTGGCGTGGCTGCGGGTCGCCATCGGCGCTGTGCTGCTGACGTTGGCGCTGTTGTGCGGGGAACTGCTGGTCCGGATCATCTACGACCTCCGGCGCGGGCGGCCGAGGAACGGGAACCTGGATCTGCTCGACCGGCTCGGCGCCGCGCTGGCGAAACCGAAACGCATCGTGGCGGTGCTCGTCCTCGCGCTCGTGTGGTTTCTCGTCGTGTGGTCGACGCCGCCGGTGTTCTCGGCGCCTGAACCCACGCCGTTGCTCGAACCGGGGGAGCTGGTGATCATGAGTGCCCTCGACGAGAGCCCCAGCGATCCCCGGCGGGTGCTCATCGAGCAGTGGAACCAGGCGCACCCGGAGAACCCGGTGCAGGTCGAGAACGTGTCCGGTGAGCCGGACGCGCAGCACGCCGCCATGGTCGCCGACGCCAAGGGGGAACGGGAACCGGCGGCGGACGTCTACCTCCTCGACGTCGTCTGGATGACCGAGTTCATCGAACACGGCTACATCAGGCCGCTCGACCGGACCGGGCTCGCGACCGACGACTTCCTCCCCAACGTGCTGCGGACGTGCACGGACCTGTACGGGCACCGCGACGGGCTGTGGGGGCTCCCGCTGAACTCCGACGCGGGCCTGCTGTACCACCGGACCGACCTTCCCGGCGTGCCTGCGGTCGCCGGGTGGGACGACATCTTCGGCGCGGGCGCGAAGTCGGCGTTCACCGCCGCCAGGAACTCGGGCGCGGCCGGGAAGAAGCTGCTGGGCGCGAACGCCGCGCAGCTCGCCGACGAGGAAGTCCTCGCCGTCACCGCGTTCGAGGCGATGTGGGCCGCGGGCGGGGAGGTCGTGAACGAGGACGGCCACCCCGTGTTCAACGAGGGGAAGGACGAGATCGTCTTCGACGCGGGCGCCGTGGAGGGGCTTGAGAACCTCGCCGCCGCCTACCGGGACGCAGGCACCTTCCTGCCCGGTGCGGACGCGATGGACGAGACCAAGGCCACTCGCGCGTTCCGCAACGAGCAGGCCATCTACATGCGGAACTGGCCGGTGGCCCACGACACGCTGACGAGCTCCGACGGCAAGAGCTCCGTCTCCTTCGACGTGGCGAACCTGCCCGGCGACAGCGTGCTCGGCGGGCAGAACCTGGCGATCGCCGCGTCGACGGACAAGCCGAAGGCCGCGCAGGCGTTCATCGAGTTCCTCACCAGCGCGGCGGGCCAGCTGATCCTGTTCGAGGTGGGCGGGTTCGCGCCGACCCGCGACTCGGCGTACGCCAATGCGACCCGGCCCTACAAGGACCTGCTGCGGAGCGCGGTGGTCGACGCGCGGCCGCGGCCCTTCCTGCCGAACTACACCGAGTTCAGCAAGGCGTTCCGCAAGGGGATCGCGCGGGCGCTCAGGAACGGCGGCGTCCTCGAAACCGACTTCCCGAAGGAACTGGCGAAGATCGCGCGGTGACTACGCGCGGTCGAAGATGAGGTCGTAGTCCTTGCGCCAGGTCGCCCCGCGGTCCTCGGACGCCTCCCAGCGGCCCGCGATCCGGTCGGGCGCGACGTCGGCGACGAAGCGCTGGAACATGTCGGGGTCCTCGCGCTCCAGCGTCCAGCGCGTGCCGTCGAAGCTCATGGCGAAGACGCGGCAGACACCGCGTTCGTCGTGGTAGAGCGCGGTGTAGGCGTCGCGGGCGTCGCTGCGGCCGAGGACCAGGACCATCTCGCTCGCGGGGTTGCCCGCGTCGTCGGCCATCGTCCAGCGGAGGGTCACGAACGCGTCGCCGAGCCACTCGACCGTTGCCGTGCCGGGCACTTCCTGGTCGGGTGGGTTCAGGAACCAGGCGTCACGCAACGTCGTGCGCCACGTGCCGGTCAGAACGTCCAGCCGCTGCACGGCCTCGTTGCGCATGGTTCCTCCCAGAGGGTTGTCTGCCGGGCTGACGGCACGGCCATCCTGGCGTCGTGGACCACCGGAAGCGGCTGCTCATGGCGGCCATCGACGTGCGCCGAGGCTACGACGTCGGTTCGGACGACCTGATCCGGCTCGCCCCCGACGCGTTGCTCGACGGCGTCGAGGTGCGGGCTGATCGTCGAGGGGCCGGTTTGGCGCTGGGGTCGTGATCGCAGGCCCTGCCGTACGATGCCCGCTCATGTCCGAGACGCTCAACTGGACCTCTTACGTGGACACGGATTCCTCGACCGAGCACGACCGGTTGGCGCTCCTGCAGGAGGTGTTCGACGGGGCCAGCCGGGAGCTGATCGACCGGGTGGGGGTGCGGCCCGGGTGGCAGTGCCTCGAGGTCGGTGCGGGTGCCGGGTCGGTCGCGCGGATCCTCGCCGACCGCGTCGGGCCGGAGCACGTCGTCGCGACCGACATGAGTACCGCGCTGCTGGCGCCGCTCGCCGACAGCGGGGTGCGGGTGCTGCGGCACGACGTCACCGCGGACGACGCGCCGGGGGAGTTCGACCTGATCCACAGCAGGCTGGTGCTGGAACACGTGACGCGGCGGGACCTCGCGGTGCGCAGGATGGCGTCGTGGCTCAAGCCCGGCGGTGTCCTGCTCGTCGAGTCCGCGACGCCGATGCCGGAGGTGTCGAGCGACCCGGTCGTCGGGCGGGCGCTCGCCGCGCTGGCCGGGTACCTCGGACGTTCCGTCGGCACGGATCCGCGCTGGGCGCGCACGCTCCCGCTGCCGCTCGAGGAGGCGGGGCTCGTCGACTGCACCGCGGAGGGGCACGTCGTCCCCGCGCGCGGGGGTTCGCCCTTCGCGCGGTGGATGATCGCGACGCACCGGCTCGTCGAGGCCGACGTGGTCGCCGACGGGACACTCACGACGGAGGAACTCGCGCACGTCTACGGCGCCTACTCGGACCCGGCGTTCGTCGACTACACGTGGCTGACCATCCGCGCGATCGGCTATCGCGCACAGCACTGACCGCGGGACCGCCCGACGGCCTGGCGGTGCGGCACGGCGCCGCTCCCGGCGGGGTGAGAGGCTGGGGCCGTGCCATTGGTCTCGATCATCACGCCGACGCAGGTGCGCAACGCCGAGCACATCGGGGAGTTGTGGCGCTCGCTGGAAGAGCAGGTGCTCCCGGCGGGCTGGGAGTGGGAGTGGGTCGTCCAGGAGGACGGGGAACGGCCCGGCGTGCGGGACCTGCTGCCCGACGACCCCCGCATCCGGTACGACGCGCTCGGGGTGCAGATCGGCGGGGCGGCCACGCGCAACACGGCCGTCGCGCGGGCTCGTGGTGAGCTGGTCGCCGGGATGGATCACGACGACTTCTACGCCCCGGGCGGGGTCGGGGCGCTCGTTGAGCCGCTCGCCGGTGATCCGTCCGTCGCCTGGGCCTGTGGGCGGATGCGGTGGGTGAACCCGGACGGGGGCAGCTGGGTGAAGCCCGACGTGTACCCGCCGGGGCGGGTCGAGGCCGGGGTGGTCGCCGAGACGTTCGTGGCCACGGACGACTTCCCGTTCCCCGCCTCGATCGTCACCTACCGGCGGACGCACCTCGTCGCGCACGGGGGCTGGCCAGCCGTGGCGCGGTCCACCGACGCCGCCCTGCTCGCCGCGTTCTCCACGCGGTGGGCCGGGTTCTGGGTGGACCGGGTGGTCGCCACGTACCGGCGCTGGCCGCGGCAGCACACCGTGCAGTCGGCGGACATCGCGATCCGCGACCTCCCGCACGTGCGCGGCGTCATCGCGCAGCGGCTGGCCGCGGAGCGCGCGCTGGCCGGGGAAACAGCCGGGGAATCACCCGCTCGCCAGTAGTTTCTCGACGCGGTCCGCTTCCGGCAGGCTCATCTGGCGGTACACGGCCACCGACCGCTGCCACCTGCTGACCGCCAGGTCGGCACGCCCCGCCGCCCGCAGTGCGTGCCCGATCCCCTCCAGTGCCTTGGCTTCCTCGTAGCGGTCGCCGATCGTCCGCGCGACGTCCAGCGCGGCTTCGTGGTCGGCGCGTGCGCGGTCGATCGCGCCCAGCGCCAGGTAGGCGCTGCCGCGGCGGTTGAGCAGTTCCGTCTCGATGCCATGAGCGCCGATCTCGGCGGCCAGTGCCAGCGCCTGGTCGTAGCGGGCCAGCGCGTCCGCCGGGCGGCCGGCCAGCTGGCGGATCTCACCGAGGTTGCCCAGGGTGCGGGCCGCGCCGCCGAGGTCGCCCAGCGCGCGGAACGCCGTGAGCGCACGACGGCATTCGCGGGCCGCCTGCGCGTAGCTCCCCAACCGCATGTGCGCCACGCCGAGGTTGGTCAGCAGGATCGCTTTCCCTTGCCTGGTACCGAGTTCCTCGGCCAGCACCAGTGCGCGTTCGTAGTGGTCCATCGCCGCGCGGTAGTCGCCGAGCCGTTCGTACAGGTTGCCAAGGTTGTTCAGCGCCGCGGCCTCCCCGTACCGGTCGCCGCACGCCCGGCAGACGGCGATCGCCGACTCGTGCGCGGTCCGCGCGTCCTCGTGGCGGCCGAGGCGCAGGTAGGCGACGCCCAGGCTGCGCAGCGCCTCGCCCTCCGCCGGGTGGTCGCCCGCCAGCCGCGCGGCTTCCAGTGCGTGGCCCAGCACCGTGAGCGCGTCGCTGTAGCGCCCGCCCTGGTCGAGGTGCCGCCGCAGGACGGTCGCCAGCCGGGCGGTGGGGCCCGGCTCGCCGCGCCGCGCGGTGTCGGCGATCACCGCGAGCAGGTTGTGCCACTCCGCGTCCAGCCACGCGCGGGCCGCGGCGAGGTCCACGGCGGACGGTTCGGTCACCGGGCCGGGACTCGGCTCGTCCGGGTGCAGCACGTCCATCACCCGCGTCGCGCGGTCGATGACGTGCTCGGTGAGCCTGCCGACGGCCGCGTCCCGCACCCCGCCGGGAAGTTCGGCCGCGCGGTGCCCCGCGTACTGGCGGACCAGGTCGTGCATGCCGAACCGGCCCGCGCCCGACCGCTGCACCAGGTGCGCGCGGACCAGCCGGTCGATCCGGCGGGCCGCCGCGCGGGGGTCCGTGCCGAACAGCGCGGCGGCCCCGTCGACGTCCAGCTCCCGCACGGGATGCGCGCCCAGCAACGCGAAGTCGGTCGCCGCCTCCTCCGGCAGGTGGCGCAGGGACCAGGAGAACACCGTGCCGATGGCGGTGGTCCGGTCGCCGACGTCCAGCAGGTCCAGCGCCTGCCCGGACAGCCCGGCCACCAGGTCGTCGAGCGGTTGCTCGCGGTCCCGGACCGCCTGCGCGGCCACCACCCGCAGCGCCAGCGGCAGGCCGTCGCACCGGTCGACGAGCCGCCGCGCGGCGTCCTCCGCGTCGTCGACCCTGCTGCCGACGTGCGCGCGCAGCAACGCCATGCCCGCCGCGGCGGGCAGCGGGCGCACGTCGACCCGGTGCGCACCGGGGTCGATCTGCAGGCCCGCCAGGTCGGCGCGGCTCGTGACCACCACGAAGCACGTCGGGCTGCCGGGCAGCAGCAGGCGGGTCTGGCCGGCGTCGAGCGCGTTGTCCAGCACGATCAGCACCCGCCTGCCCGCGAGCAGGCTGCGGAACCGGGCGGCGCGCTCGTGCGCGTCCTCGGGGACCTCGTCGACGCCGAGGCCGCGGAGGAACCCGGCCAGCACGTCGGCCGGGTCGCGCGGCTCCACCGGGGAGTAGCCGTGCAGGTTGGTGTAGAGGCAGCCGTCGGGGAAGGTGGCCGCGACCCGGTGGCACCAGTGCACGGTCAGCGCGGTCTTGCCGACGCCCGCCGGCCCGGTGACGGCCGCGATCCGCGCCGCGGTGCCCGTGCCGGCGAGGACGGCGTCCAGTTCGGCCAGTTCCGCGGTGCGGCCGGTGAAACCCGCGGTGTCGGCGGGGAGTTCGGCCGGGGGCGCGCCCCGGAGGTCGTGGGCCGTGCGCCGCGGGTGACCCGGCCCGCGGCGGCGGTGCAGCGCGTCGCGGGCGAGCGTCAGCCTGCGGTGCTCGTCGGCGGGCACGCCGAGCTCGCGGAGCAGGTCGTCGAGCACGTCGCTCGGCGGCACGGTCGTGCCTGCCAGGTAGGCGTAGAGGGTGCTCTGCGAGAGGTTGAGCCGCCGCGCGAGGGAGGCGACCTTGACCGGCCCGCCGGGCCTGCGGCGCGCCAGCGACTTCAGCACCCGGCCAAGGTCGGCGGCGGTGGTGATGGTGTCCTCGGACATCGCGCCCCCGCCGATCTCCCGGTTTCCGGCTCGTGCGAACCGTACCCGATCGCCTACGCAGCGAAGCCGGGAACGAGAAGGTTCGGTGCCGCACGCACGGACGGGGTCGAGGACCTCGTGGGCAGGCGCTGATTCGATCAACCCTGGCCGACAGCGGCCAATCTTCGGCGAAGGTTCACACCTCGTCGTCGGCGTGTGGCATCCTGTGACCCCCGTGCGGCTCAGCGTGGTCGTTCAGCTGTGTAGAGGGCACAACTCGACGCGCCCTGGGGAGGTGACGCCGGTGACCCGGGTCGGTGGACGGGCGACCTTTCGCGAGGTGCTGTCCAACAGGGAGTTCGCCGGGCTGTGGCTGGCCTGGGCCCTGTCCGCCTTCGGGGACCAGTTCGCCAGGGTCGCGCTGAGCCTGCTCGTCTTCGACCGCACCGGTTCGCCCGCGCTGACCGCGGCCACCTACGCGCTGACCTTCCTGCCCGACCTCGTCGGCGGGCCGCTGCTCGCGGGGCTCGCCGACCGCTTCCCCCGGCGCGAGGTCATGATCGTCACCGACGTGGCCAGGGCGGCGCTCGTCGCCGTCATGGCGATCTCGGGCATGCCGATCGTGGTGCTGCTCGTGCTGCTGTTCGCCGTGCAGCTGATGGCGGCGCCCTTCACCGCGGCCCGCATCGCGCTGACCGAGACGATCACCTCCGACGCCGGGTTCACGCAGGGCACGGCCCTGATGACCACGACCTACCAGACCGCGCTCGTCGTCGGGTTCCCGCTGGGGGCGGTCGTCGTGACGCTCGCCGGGACGTCGGGCGCGCTGCTGATCGACGCGGGCACGTTCGTCGCCTCCGCGCTCCTGTTGTGGATCTTCGTCGTGCACCGGCCCGCGCCCGCCGCGCCGGACGGCACGCCGCGGCGCACCTGGTCGACCGTCGGCGCCGGGTTCCGGTTGCTCCGCGAGAGCCCGAAGCACCAGGCGCTGCTCGCGCTGGCGTGCCTCGCCGGGTTCTACGTGGCGCCCGAGGGCCTCGTGGTCCCGTACGCCGACCAGCTCGGCGCCGGGCCGATCGTCGTCGGCCTGCTCCTCGCGGCCAACCCGGTCGGGACCATCATCGGCAACATCGTGCTCGCGCGGGCCGTGCCCGACGACGCCACCAGGGCGCGGTGGCTCGGGTGGCTCGCGGTGATCACCTGCGCGACGTTGCTGCCGATGGTCTTCGTGCCGGGCGTCGTCGTGTCGCTGGTGCTGTGGACCCTCGTCGGGTTCTTCTCCGCGCACGACACGACGACGGCCGTCGAGTACGTCAAGGCGACACCGAAACACCAGAAGGCGCAGTTGCTCGGCCTGGCCCACGCGTCGATGCGCGGCGCCCAGGGCCTCGGTGTCCTGCTCACCGGTGTGCTGGCCCAGTTCCTGGACCCCGCGCGGGTGATCGCGTTGACCGCGCTGGTCGGTGTCGTGGTCGCGGTGGTGGCGGCGAGGGCGTGGGGGCGGGTGTCGTCCGCACCGCCGCCGTCCGCGTCGGAGCCGGACGAGTCCTAGTGCCAGTGGTTGTCCCGCCAGTGGTTGTCACGAACGTCCTGGAAACCGCGCCAGTGGTTGTCGCGCCAGTGGTTGTCACGCATGGGGGATCAACACCTCTCCGTGTCTTCCTGGAGACACGTGCTCAAGCCGGGCTCGGGCCAGGACCCATCACGCATTGTCGCTGGTGAAGGGGACGTGCCAGCGAGTCGCGGAAATTCAGTGACTGAATGTGACAGCAGGTGGGAGCGTCCCGCTGAAACTCTCCGCGACACACTTATATTGAGCCATATGGGTGAATAAGGCCAGGTCGAGAATCTTCTTGTTGTGGCCGCGTGACCACTTGTGAGTGATTGACTACGCTCGAAAGACGGAAAACGTTGGAGGCGATCATGGGGGATGTGGCGGCAACGGGGTGGCGCCGGGGCGCCCGGGCCGCCACGTTCCCGGTGCGCTGGGTGGCCGGCTGGCGCCTGTGGACGCTGCCCGGCCGCGTGCTGGCACTCGTGCTCGTCGTTCACGTGCTGACCGCCGGGAGCGTACTGGGTACCGCCTGGATGTTCCCGCTGCGTGCCGAGTACTGGAAGGTCGCGGCGATCCTCGTCGTGACCGGGGTGCTGTACCTCGAGATGGCACGCGGCATCGAACGTCTCCGGGCGATGGAAGCGGGCCGGGGACCGTACCACGACCTGAAGACGGTGTGGAACGTCGCGGCGCTGCTCCTGCTCCCGCCGCTCCTCGCCACCGCCGTCATCGTCGCCACGCACACCTATGGTTACCTGCGGATCCACCGCGAGGACAAGAACCCGCACCGGTGGATCTACTCGTGTGCGACCGTGGTGCTGGCGTCCCAGGTCGGCGCGCTGATCCTCGCCGCGGGCGTGGACGCCTTCCCCGGGTTCCCGTCGACGGACCCGGTCGCCTGGCTGGTCGTCGCGGGCGCCACGATCGTGCGCTGGCTGGTCAACTACCTGCTCGTGATCACCGTCGCCGGGCTGATGAAGCCGGAGATGACCTTCAAGGACGCCTTCAGCCAGCTCGGCGAGCAGGGCTCGGAGGGCGCGGCCACCTGCCTGGCGGTCGCCGCCGCCATGTTCATCGCCTTCGGGTACTACCCGCTGCTGCTGGCCGTGTTCGTCATCATCGCCGTGCTGCAGCAGACGTCGCTGTACCACCGATGGAAGCGCGAGCGGCCGTTCGACCCGTCCACCGGCCTCTACACGCGGCCCGCGTTCATCGAGATCGCCGGGTCGATCGTGGACCGGGAGAGCTTCCGCGGCGGTGACCAGGTCGGTTGCCTCCTGCTGGACCTCGACCACTTCAAGAAGATCAACGACACGCACGGGCACCACGTCGGCGACCTGGCGCTGGTGCACCTCGCGCAGGCCATCAAGAACGAGATCCGCGAGGACACCGACCTGGCCGCGCGGTGGGGCGGCGAGGAGTTCGTCGTCCTCGTGCCCAGGGTGACCCACGCCCAGCTGTGCGAGGTGGCCGAACGCATCCGCCACCGCGTCAGCGTCACCGAGGTCGTCTACACCGTGAAGACCGGCGCCGCAGAGGAGCCGGAGATCCGCGACGTGCGGATGACGGTCTCCATCGGCGCGGCCATGGGCCCCGGCGACGCCACCGGGCCGGACGGGCTCCTCGACCTGATCAACCGCGCCGACCAGCTGATGTACCGCGCCAAGAACAGCGGGCGGAACCGGGTCTGCTCGACGTTCGGCTCCGCGCCCGCGGAGATCCCCATCCCCACCCGCCCTGTTTAAGCAGGGTTCGCCACGGGGTTTGCCTTGTTGTGGGTTTCCCTCCGGGGGGTCCTCGCCGGACGGGCTGGTCTCCGGGATGGTGGCGGGTTGGGTACGGGGTTGGGTTGGCAAGGACTGCTGGTTGAGCGGTGTGCCTGCCATCCCGTCGACCTCCCACGGGCTATCACACCGCGTCAAGGGGGCCGGCGGCTTTGGGCATGTGGGTGCTTTGGGCTTCGGGCCCCCGCTCATTCCCCCGAGCCGTCGTCGAACGGGCGCACCTCGATCGGGCGTCCGCAGGCCAGCGCGCACTTCCCGGCCCACGCCAGCGCCTGGTCGAGGTCGTCGACCTGGATCACCCAGAACCCGCCGAGCTGCTCCTTCGTCTCGGCGAACGGGCCGTCGGTCATGGTGGTCGTGCCGCCGGCGGGACGGACGACCGTGCTGGCGTGGGAGGGCACCAGACCACCGACGAACACCCACGACCCGGCGGCCTTCATCTCGTCGGTGACCTGGCCCGTGCGGGCCATCTGCGCCGCCCGTTCCTCGTCGGTCTCCGGGGTGCTCTCGTCGAGCTGGACGGCGAGCAGGTACTGCTTCATGGTGGACTCCTGTCTCTCACCCTGGCTACGAACGGGCGCGCCGCCGATCGACACGATCGCCGGAGATTCTTCCGGGAGCGCCTGGGACCGGGGGTGCACTGCCCCGGGACGCCTGCGTCAGTCCCACGTCATGGTGATCGAGCGCTCGAAGTTGACGTAACCGGCGCGGTGGAAGGCGTTCGCCATGGGGGTGTTGCCGAGGTCCGTCGCGGCCCGGATTCGGGGCACGTCCTGTGCGGCGAGCACGCGGGTGCCCTCGGCGAGGATGTCGTCGATGTAGCCGTTGCCGCGGTGCTCCGGCAGGACGGCGAGGTAGCCGATGACCGGGTGGTAGTCGTTGCGGGCCGGGGTGACGAAGCCGACCGGCTCGCCGTCCGGGAGGGTCGCGACGCGCCACCAGTCGCGAGGGCTGCGGAAGTGGGCGAGCTCGTCCTCGTAGTGCCTGGCCGCCGCCTCGCGGGGAGACATGCGGGTGAGGTCGTCCCTGCTGTGCGCGTCGAGGGTGCCGTCGAGGACGCGGGTCATCAGGTCGACGATCTCGTCGGTGTCGCGGACCGGGCGGAACGCGAGGCGGCTGCTCGGCGCGGGGACCGGTGCGCCGGGTCGCCACTCGAAGCGCAGCCGTTCGACGAACAGGCGCGCGCCGGTGTTCGCCGCGACGGCCATGCGGTCCTCGACGCCGTGCCTGGCCACCGTGTCGCGCCAGTCGGGCGGGACCATGCGGAGGTACTCGGGTGGGCGGGCGCCCGCCGGCACTACCCGGGCGGTCGCGGTGCGCAGCAGCTCGGTACCGAGCTCGACGCTGTCCGCGACGTCGAGGATGTCCAGCAGGAACGGCACGTCCTCACCGGGCCGGCCCCACCACCCGAGCCGCGCCAGCAGGCGGTCCCCGTCGACGGCGACCCACAACCACTCCGCGCGGCGCCTGCCGGTGTCGAGGTCGTCGGCCACCTCGTCGTTGAGGGAGTACGGCATCCGGTTGAAGAGGGCTAGCTCGTCCCGGCCGCTGATGGGCCGCATGATCACGTCGCGCACCGGACGAGCATGGCCCGGACCGGGCGACGGTGTCGCGGGATTTGCCCGGGTGGGGGCCGGGCGGCCCCGCCTGCCGGGGTCACGCGTGCTGTCCGACCTGGTAGTCACCGCCGGGCTGCTTGAGGATGACGCCGAGCCGGTTGAACGTGTTGATGAGCGCGATCAGCGACACGAGCGCCATGAGCTGCTCCTCGTCGAAGTGCTTGGCAGCGTTCCGCCACACCTCGTCGCTGACGCCCGTGCCGTCGGCCAGGCGGGTGCCCTGCTCGGTCAGCTCCAGTGCGGCACGCTCGGCGTCGGTGAAGACGGTGGTCTCCCGCCACGCCGCGACCAGGGCGAGCCGGACCGCCGTCTCGCCCGCGGCGGCCGCCTCCTTGGTGTGCATGTCGAGGCAGCCGCCGCAGCCGTTGATCTGGCTGGCGCGGATCTTGACGAGCTCCCGCGTCGCCGGGGGCAGGGCCGAGCCCGCGACCGCCGTGTTCGCCGCGATCAGGTACTTCACGAACTTCGGGCCGAACTCGGTGCCGAACGGGTTGATCCGCGTCTCCATGGTGACTCCTTCGCCGTCGTTGCGGGTTCACCACGTCGACGAGCGGGCCGCCCCGGAGGTAACAGCGGTCAGCCAGGACACACCGGCAGGTCCATGGCCGCGAGGCGGTCCGGGTCGGTGACGGACAGGATGTCGACGATCCGGCCGTCGGCCACGGTGCACGCCATCACGGCCAGCGGGGTGCCGTCCGCGCGCCACGCGATGATCCCGGGCTCGCCGTTGACCAGCGCCGGGCGTGCGGTGACGGTGGCACGCGCACCGCGCTGCGCGATGCCGGCCACCGCGGTCGCGCCCAGCCGGACGACCACGCCGCGGGTGGTGTGGGCCCGCCACGTCACGTCCGGGTCGAGCACGTCGAGGAGGCCTTCGAAGTCGCCCTCCCGCGCCGCCGCGAGGAAGGCGTCGACGACCGCGCGCTGCCTGCGCGGCCCGTCGCTCGGGCGGTGGGTCTCCCGCACCTTCCTGCGTGCCCGGCTGGCGAGCATCTTCGCCGCGTCCGCCGACTTGCCGACGATCTGCCCGATCTCGTCGAACGGCACCCCGAACATGTCGTGCAGCACGAACGCCAGCCGCTCGGCCGGGCGGAGCGTGTCGAGCACCACGAGCAGCGCGAGCCCCACCGACTCGGCGAGCAGCGAGTCCTCCTCCGGCTCGCCCTCCTCGGTGACGACGATCTCCGGCAGCCGCTCCTCGTAGGGCACCTCGGGCCGTGACTTCCGCGACCGCAGCACGTCGACGCAGATCCGGCCGACCACCGTGGTGAGCCACGCGGACAGGTTGTCGATCGCGGCCTCGTCCTGGCGCGCGAGCCGCAGCCACGCCTCCTGCACCGCGTCCTCGGCGTCCGCACGGGAGCCGAGCATCCGGTAGGCGACCGCCACGAGGCGCCCGCGCTGCTGCTCGAAGGCCTCCGCCAGGACCGGTCCGCTCATCTGTCCACCCTCCTCGAACGTGTGCCACCACTGCCGTGACGAGTGGGACGGCCCGGAGGTAACAAACGCGGGCCGCAGTCTGTCATTCACCCGGTCCGGTGCGGGTAACCCCGATCGTGCGGCATGCTGTGGACCCGCGTGGGACTGGCCGGAGGGATGAGAAATGCCGACTCTCGACGTGCTGACCTGGCCGCCGGACCCGCGCATCGCCCGGCTCGCGGAGCGGCTCGGCCGGGAGCGGGCCGAGGTGCCTGCCAGCGTCCTGCACGAGTGGGTGTCGCACGCGTGGTCCGGCTACCGGGACGCCCGCGTCCAGGCGTTCGTGCCGATCCTCGTCGAACGGGAGGTCCGGGCCAGGATCGGCAGCGCGGTCGACGCCGACGGCGACCCCTCGCCCGGCCTGTCCCTGCGTGCCTGGGCGTGGCTGACGGCGCGGCGGCTGCTCGCCGGCGAGCTGCCCCGCAGGTGGGCGCACTCCCGCGGGGTGGCCCGGCGGGCCGAGCAGATCGCGCCCGCGTTCTCGCCCGCGGACCAGGAACTGCTCGTCGCGTCCGCCTGGCTGCACGACATCGGGTACGCGGCGCCCGTGCGGGACACCGGCATGCACCAGTTGGACGGCGCCCGGTACCTCGCGCGCCACGGCGTGCCGGACCGGGTGTGCGCGCTCGTCGCCCACCACGCGGGCGCGGCGGCGGTCGCGGACCTGGTCGGGCTGGCCGGCCCGCTCGCCGCGTTCGACGACGAGCGGACCGCGGTGCGCGACGCGCTGTGGTACTGCGACATGACGACCGGGCCGGACGGCACGTCGATGACGTTCGCGGAACGCATGGCCGAGCTGCGGCGCAGGCGTACCGCCGACGACCCCGTCGTCCGGGCGCTGGCGGTCAACGAGGAGGAACGCGCGGCCGCGGTCCGCCGCACGGAGGAGCACCTCCGCGCGGCCCTGGCCCGCGCGTCCTGACCTCAGGCAGGCACGGCGAGCGCGGGCAGGGCGGCCGCCAGCCGGGCGAGGTGCTCCGGCGGTGACTCGAGCAGCGGGAGCCGGACGGTCGCGTGCGGGATGACCCCCAGCTCGGCGAGCGCCGCCTTGGCCATGATCGCGCCCTGCGAGGTCCGCATGACCGCCGTCGTGAGCGGCAGCAGTGCCGTCTGCACCGCACGGGCGGTGGCGAGGTCGCCGTCGCGGACCGCCCTGATCAGCTCCGCGTTGCGGTCCGCGGCCACGTTGCCGACGACGCTGACCAGCCCGGTGGCGCCCGCCGCGAGGTAGGGCAGGTTGAGCTCGTCGATCCCGCAGTAGTAGGCCAGCGACGTCGTCGCCATGAGCGACATGGCCTCGAACAGGTCGCCCTTGGCGTCCTTGACCGCCAGGATCCTGGGGTGGGCGGCGAGCTCGGTGAGCGTGGCCGCGTCCATCGCGACACCCGTGCGGCCGGGGATGTCGTAGAGCATCACGGGCAGGTTCGTGGCGTCGGCCACCGCGTGGCAGTGCGCGACGATCCCGGCCTGGGTCGGCTTCGAGTAGTACGGGCAGACCAGCAGCAGCGCGTCCGCGCCAGCCGCCTCCGCCACGCGGGCCCGGTGCACGGTCTCGCGGGTGTCGTAGGTGCCGACGCCGGCGATCACCCGTGCCTTGCCGTGCACCTGCGCCACGACGGCGCGGACGAGCCGGTCCGTCTCGGCCTCGGTGAGGGTGGGCGCCTCGCCGGTGGTGCCCGCGACGACGATGCCGTCGCAGCCCGTGGTCAGCAGGTGGTCCACGAGGCTCGTGAGACCGGGCGCGCTGATCGCGCCGTCGGGCTCCATCGGGCTCACCATGGCGACGAGGTTGGTGCCGAACAGCAGGCCGGGGGTGGTCATGGTGCCAGCCTGCCCGGACCGAATGCCGCGGTCCAGCGATGCTTTCTTGGCAATATCGCTTAGCATTGCTTCATGATCGATGTCGGTGCCCTGCGCGCGCTGCGGTCCGTGGCCGCGCTCGGCACGCTCGCCAAGGCGGCCGACGAGCTGGGGTTCACCGCCTCGGCGGTGTCGCAGCAGATCAAGCGGCTGGAACGGCAGGTCGGTGTCCCGGTGCTCGCACAGGCGGGCCGCGGGGTCGTGCTCACCCCGGCCGGCCAGGCCATCGTCGACTCCGCGCCCGAGGTGTTCCAGGCGCTGGAGCGGTGCGCGGAGGCGGCCCAGTCGGTGTCGGAGGGCGCGCCGCGCGGCACGCTGCGGGTGGTCGCGTTCTCGACCGCGGTGCGCGGACTGCTCGCCCCCGCCCTGCCCGGGTTGTCGGCGCGCTGCCCGGACCTGAGCCTGCGGATCACCGAGCAGGACCCCGACCAGGCGCTGCACAGCGTCGAGTCGGGCACGGCCGACCTCGCGCTCGTCCACGACGCCGACGGGCTGCCCGCGCCGCTGCCGCCGTCGCTGACGCAGTGCCACGTGCACACCGACGTCGGCGACGTCGTCATGGACCGCACGCACCCGCTCGCCGTGCTCGACCGGCCGCTCACCGGCGCCGACCTCGCGGGGCAGGCGTGGGTGACCAGCCCGCCGGGCACCGTGTGCCACCAGTGGTTCCGGCGGCTGGTCGCGGACGTGCCGGAGAACCCCGACGTGCGGCACCTGGTCGACGACTTCGCCACGCAGCTGTCGCTCGTCGCCGCGGGCGAGGTGATCGCGCTGATCCCGCGCCTGGCCCGGCCGCCGCTCAAGGAAGGGCTGATCGCCCGGCCCCTGCGGCGGCAGCCGAAACGCGCCGTGCACGCGGCGTGGCGGCGCAGCGCCGACGCCAGCCCGGCCATCCGGGCCGTGCTCGCCGCGCTGAGCTGACGTCAGAGGTCGAGCACCGGGTCGCCGGTCGGGAACTGGGCGCTGCAGATGAGCGCCGCCCCGTCCCGGCGGTTCCCGCGACGCGGCCGGGGAGGTGACGGCACCGGCCAGGGGCTGTGCGGCCCCGGTTCGCCCGCCGCCTGGTGCGGACCGGGGAGGCCGAGGCCCGCGACGGCGGCGGCCAGGTGGATCGGTGCCACGGCAGGGGCTCCGGCGCGACCCGGGTGACCCGCGGGCGGAAGCCGCGCCGCCCGTCCCGGCGGTTCCCGCGCGACGAGGTCGAGCAACTCGCGGAACACCTCGTCGTCGGGTAGGCCGTCGACGGTGGAGTTCTCGCCGAAGTCGTTCGGCGACACCGGTGTGGCCGTGGCGGTGCAATCGTTCAGGTGCCGCGGGTGCGTTCGTAGTGGCGGCGGGCCTTCATCCGGTTGCCGCACGTCGCCATCGAGCACCACCGCGCCTTGTTCGGCTTGCTGTGGTCGATCAGGAACAACCGGCACTCCGTGTTCGCGCACGGGCGCAGCCGACCGGGACTGTCGCGCCGCAGCGCGTCCCACGCCAGGACCGCGCGGACGGCCTGCCGTCGCGGTGCTTCGTCCACGTCGACCGTCCACTCGACACCGTCGGCGGTGACTGACGGGCGCTGGTGCGCGCCCGCGAGCAGCGGGGCCAGCGCGCCGACGCCGGCCTCGCCGCGGACGAGTGCCTGCAGGACGTCGCGTGCCTCGCGGGTCGCCGCCAGTTCCTCGGCCGAGCCCGAGCCGTCGTGCGCGCGCAGCCACGCGGCGTCCAGCACGTCCTGCTGGGTGCCGTCGACCACGGGGGTGCTGTTGAGCAGGTCCAGCAGGTACGTCTCGTCGGTCATCCGCTTCTAACCTCCAAACTCTGCTTGACAGGTTACAGCATCCCGTGCTTCGCTCTAACCAGTAAAACCACTTAAAGGAGTTAGAGGGCATGAGCACCGTTCACCACCGCTACGCCACCGTCGACGGCCGCACGCTCTTCTACCGGGAGGCCGGACCCGCCGACGCGCCCGTTTTCCTGCTGCTGCACGGGTTCCCGACCAGCTCGTACATGTTCCGCGACCTGATCCCGCTGCTCGCCGACCGCTACCACGTGATCGCCCCGGACCACCTCGGCTTCGGGTTCTCCGACGCCCCGCCCGCCGACGAGTTCGGCTACACGTTCGACGCGCTCACCGACCTCACCCAGGGCCTCCTCACCCAGCTCGGCGTCACCCGGTACGCCGTCTACGTCCAGGACTACGGCGCGCCCATCGGCTGGCGGCTGGCCCTGCGCGACCCGGCCGCCGTCACCGCGATCGTCAGCCAGAACGGCAACGGCTACGACGCCGGGTTCGCCGAGGAGTTCTGGCGCCCGGTCCGCGCCTTCTGGCGGGAGCACACCCCGGAGACCGAGGCCGGTGTCCGCGGCGCGCTGACGCTGGCGGCCACCCGCTGGCAGTACGTGCACGGGGTGCCGGACGAGTCCGTGGTCAGCCCGGACACCTGGCACCACGACCACGCGCTGCTGTCCCGGCCCGGCAACGACCGGATCCAGCTCGCCCTGTTCGCCGACTACGCGAGCAACTCGCCGCTGTACCCGCGGCTGCACGCCTACCTCCGCGAGAGCCGGGTGCCGGTGCTCGCCGTGTGGGGGCGCAACGACGAGATCTTCGCGGCTCCGGGCGCGAAGGCGTTCGCGCAGGACGCCCACGACCCGGAGATCCACCTGCTCGACGGCGGCCACTTCCTGCTGGAGAGCGCTCTCCCCGAGGTCGCCGCGCTGATCAGGGACTTCCTCGACCGCAGGCTCCCCGTGGCGGCGTGACGCCCGTCAGCTCCCCGCCGCGGCGGCGTAGCGGCGGGACAGCGCGGCGAAGGCGTCCCGGAGTTCGGCCGGGCCGACCACCTCGAGGTCGGCGTCGAAGCGCCCCAGCGAGGCGGCCAGCCCGGCCCACGACCACGAGCCCGTCACCAGCCGGCACCGGTCCGGCCCGAGTTCCTCGACCACGCCGTCGCCCGCGTACGGCTGGACCGCGGCCGCCGGGAGGTGCAGGACCACCTCGCCCCGGCACGGCCAGTCCCCGGCCCTGCGGAACCGGGCGGAGACGAACGCGGACACGCTCCCCTCCGGCAGTTCCCGCGGGGTGAAGCGGGGCCCGGTCGGGATGCGCGGGGTGATCCGGTCGGCGCGGAACGTGCGCCAGTCGTCGCGGTCGAGGTCCCACGCCACGAGGTACCAGCGGCCGCCCCACGTGACGAGGTGGTGGGGTTCCGCGCGGCGCGGCTCGGTTCCCGACGCGTAGTCGAAGCGCAGCACCTCGCGGGCGTGGACCGCGGCGGACAGCGCCATCAGCACCGCGCTGCCGACCTGCGGGGTGGCACGCCGTTCCACGGCCGTGACCTGCAGGGTGTCGATCCGGTGCCGCAACCGGGCGGGCATGACCTGGCGGACCGTGTTCAGCGCGCGGACCGCCGCCTCGCCGATGCCCGCGCCGGAGGTCGTGGCGAGCCGGAGCGCGACGGCGAGGGCCACGGCCTGCTCGTCGTCGAACAGCAACGGCGGCAGCTGCGTGCCCGCGTCGAGCCGGTAGCCGCCGTCGGGGCCCTTGACCGCCACGATCGGATACCCCAGCTCGCGCAGGCGATCGACGTCGCGGCGCACCGTGCGCGGGCTCACCGCGAGGCGCTCGGCGAGCAGCGCGCCCGGCCAGTCCCGGCGTGCCTGGAGCAGTGAGAGCAGCGACAGCAGCCGCGCGGACGTTTTCGGCACGAGTTCAGTATGGCGGCCAGTAGCGGCCACAACCTGACCGCTACCCCTGCGAACCTCGTCCCATGAGCAACGACACCGTCACCCTCGACACCGAACGCACCGACCTCCTCGCCGAGCTGGCGATCGCGCGGACGGCACTGACCGGCACCCTCACCGGCCTCAGCGACGAGCAGCTCGGGCTGCGCCCGACCGTCAGCGCGCTGTGCCTCGGCGGACTGGTCAAACACGTCGCGGCCATGGAGGCGAGCTGGCTGCGGTTCGCGGTCGACGGCCCGTCCGCGATGGACTACTCGCTGCCCGACGGCGTCACGTGGGAGGACTTCGCGGCCGGGACCGCGCGGGAGTACCCGCGGTGGGCGATCGAGCACCAGAACGACTTCCGGATGCTGCCCGGCGACACCATGGCCACGGTCCTCGCCCGCTACGAGCAGGTGGCCGCGCGCACCGAGGAGGTCGTCGCGACCCTGCCCGACCTGTCCGCGACGCACCCGCTGCCGTCCGCGCCCTGGCACACACCGGGGGAACGCCTTAGTGTCCGGCGGGTGTTGACCCACGTGATCGCCGAGACCTGCCAGCACGCGGGCCACGCGGACATCCTCCGCGAGGCCATCGACGGGCGGACGTCGAGCTGATGACCGTCCTCGGCACCCGGGCGCTGAACCGCGCGGCGCTCGCCAGGCAGCTGCTGCTCGACCGCGCCGACCTGCCGGTGCGGGACGCCGTCGCGCACCTGTGCGGCCTGCAGGCGCAGGAACCGCAGGAACCGTTCGCGGGCCTGTGGTCGCGGCTGCACGCGTTCGACCCGGCGTCGTTGTCGGACCTGCTGAGCGAGCGGGTCGTGGTGCGGACCCACCTCATGCGCCGCACCGTGCACCTGCTGACCGCCGACGACGTGCTGGCGTGGCGGTCCCGCCACGACCCGATGCTGCGCCAGAAGGTGCTGGGGACGTACCGCCGCGAGCTCGCCGGGGTGGACCTCGACGAGCTCGCGGCGGCGGGCCGCGCCGTGCTGGCCGACGGCGAACCCCGCTCGATGGGCGACCTGGCGAGGGCCGTCGCCGACCGCTGGCCGGCCGCGGACACGCGGGCGCTGGGGGAGATGCTGGTCGCCGCGCTGATCCCGATGGTGCAGCTGCCGCCCCGCGGCCTGTGGCGGGCGAAGGGCGGCGTGCGGAACCTGGCGGTGTCGGCGTGGCTGGGCCGCGACCCCGACCCGCCCGCGCCCGACGGCGCCGACCCGGTCGGCGAGGCGCTGGTGCGGCGCTACCTGGCCGCGTACGGCCCGGCGGCCGTGGCCGACATCCGCGCGTGGTCCGGCCTCGCGGGCCTGCCCAAGGCGGTGGCCGCGATCCGGGACGAACTCGTGTCCTTTCGCGACGAGCGCGGCCGTGAGCTGCTCGACCTGCCCGGCGCGCCCCGCCCCGACCCGGACACCCCCGCCCCGGTGCGGTTCCTGCCCGCGTTCGACAACGCGATCCTCGGCTACGACGACCGCACGCGGATCATCGACGACGAGCACCGCCTCCTGTCGGTCGCGGGCGCCCGCGTCGTGCTGGTCGACGGCCGCGTCGCGGCGACGTGGACGGTCGAGGACGGCGCGGTGGTGGTCGCCCCGCTGCGACCGTTCACCCGCGCCGAACGCGCGGAGGTGACGTCGGAGGGCACCGCGCTGGCGATGTTCCTGTCGGACAAGGAGAACGACGAGATCAGGTTTTCCTGACCGCTCCGCTGAACGCGTCGAGCGCCGGGCCGCGGGCGTTGTGCAGTTTCCCGCCCCCGGCTTGGAAGGTCACCACGCGGGCGTTCCGCAGGTCCTCGGTGGCGGACAGGCCCTTGCCGAGGTCGCGGTCGGTGAGGCAGACGCGGACGGTGCTGGCGATGTCGTCCAGGTCGACGCGGCCCTCGATGTGGACGGCCGCCCGCGCACGTGGAGCGGTCCCGGCCGCGGGGCGGAAAAACCGCCCCGCAGCCGGAAGGTGTCACGAACGCAGCACCCAGATCTCGCTGTCGTCCACCGCGACCAGGTCGGCGTCGCCGTCGCCGTCGACGTCCGCGGTCAGGGTGGCGCGGGTGCCGGAGAACGGGCTCGCGTACCAGACCTCCGGTGCCGCGAAGCCCGTGCCCGTCGACCGCATCACCTGGACGTCGGTGTCGTTGACGGCGATCAGGTCCGCGTCGCCGTCCGCGTCCACGTCGGCGGCCATGGTCTTCTTCGTGCCCGCGAACGCCGTCGTCGACCACTGCTGCACGGGTGTGACGAACCAGTTGGGGTTCGCGGGGATCACCCGGACGCCCGCGGTGTCGACGAGGACGTGGTCGGCGGCGCCGTCACCGGTCGTGTCGGCGGCCAGCGTCGCCTTCTCGCCGCGGATCGACGGGCCCCACGCGACCAGCGGCAGCGTCGCGGTGCCGTTCGACCGGGCCGCCAGGTTGGGGACGCCGCCGCCGAAGAGACCGACGACGTCCATGTCCCCGTCGGCGTCGAGGTCCGCGCCCAGGTTGCCGTAGTCGCCCGCGATCGTGTTGTCCAGCCAGCGGACGTAGTTCTGGAAGCCGCTCACGCCGTACTGGTTGACCGCCGACCGGCCGACCCAGATCCCCCTCGGCTGCACGCGGCGCACGAGCACCACGTCCGCGCGGCCGTCGCCGTCCATGTCGCCGACGAACCGCGCCGTCCCGGCGACCGACGGGTCGACCGTGTTCACGTTCCCCCAGTGCTCCTGCGGCAGGAACGACGAGCCGGTGGACCGCACGACCCGGTTGCCGAACTGGTGGTTGTTGAAGCTGACGAGGTCGTCGTACCCGTCGCCGTCGACGTCCCCCGCCTCGATCGAGACGTGTGCCTCGAAGAACCCGCTGAACCACAGCTCCGGGGTACCGGACGCCTGTGCGGGCGCGGTGAGCGTCATCGACAGCAGACCGGTCAGACCGGCTATCGCCAGTAGTCGCATCGTGTGCCTTCCCTGCGTGGACGGACGGGCCCCCCACCCCCGCACAGCCCGCCCCACATGGCGTCGCGGGAAACGGGAAAACGTAACAACGTGCGCGCGGAGTTGGTCCGTTCAGGGGGCGTAGGCCGTGGCGAACGCAGCCCACAGGATGGGGGACGCCGCCGGGTCGCCGTCGGTGTCCCAGCGGTCGGCTTGCGCGCGTTGCCACGCGCCGAGCCCCGTCACCGGGTCCGCCGACTCCTGCGCCTCGTCCACCGCGGCGACCGCCGCCGCGAAGGCCGGGGCAGGCAGGACGGCGTCGGTCGGCAGCGTCCACCGTGTCGACGTCACGTACTCCGCTCCACAGTGGACCATCGCGGCCACGAGACCGGACGGCTCGGCGAACCGCGCGTCGCCGCCGCTTTCGCATGCCACCAGTGCGACGCGGTTCGGCAGGCGCCACGGCCGCGGCGCGTCCGGGCGGTGGCCGAGTGCGATGTCCGCCGCCGTCAGCGGGCGGTGGGCGCCGACCGGCTCGGCGCGGCCGGACGTGCCCGTGCCGCAGGACAGGTGCAGCCGCGCGTCCAGGCCGTGCGCCGCCGTGGTCACGTGCCCGACGTACAGGAAGCGGCCCGCCGTCGCCAGCAGCGGTTCGAGCCGGTCGCGGTCGACGTCGTCGCGGCGGAAACCGCCTGGCACCAGGCGGTCACCGAGCCGTTCCGCCATCGCGGCGAGGGACGGCGGGACCGGGCCCAGCACCGAACCCAGCGCGGAGTCGTCGTCGAAGCCCGGCACGCGCGGGTCCAGCACACCGACGACCGTGCCGTCCGGCCGCCACGGCGACACCACCCGGCCGGGTGCGTTGCGCACGGTCGCGGGCGGCAGCAGCGACACGTCGACGACGTGCACCAGCCGTTCGCCCGCCGACAACCGCAGCGCCTCCCACGGCACCTGCGCGATCGACGGCGACGGCTGGATCCGCACGTGCGGCCGGATTCCCCGCGACAGCAACGAGTTCAGCTCCATCGCGAAGTGCGGCGGGAACACGTGCCGGGCGATGTTCTCCGCGAGCTCCTGCTCCCTCGGCCGGTCGAACAGCGGGCCGGCGAGCGCGCGGGCGACCGCGGCGGGCACGGTCTCGCCGGGCAGCGGCGACGGCAGCGCGGCCGCCAGGTCCGCCAGCGGCAGCGTGCCGTGCTCGAGGGCACCCACCCGGGGGTCACCCGGCGCGTGCTCCCACCGCCACGACGCGAACAGGTGGTCGGCGTCGACGAACTTGAGCTGCACCGTCGGCCGGGCGGACCCGTCGAGTCCACTGAGGACATCCGTCACCAGGCACGCACCACTTCCGCCGACCGGAGCGGCACGTGGTACTCCTGCTCGACCTGGGTGACGAGCGCGTCGAGCACCGTGTCCTCGCCGGGGAGCAGCCGCAGGCGCGGCGGCAGCGCGAGCCGCGAGTCCAGGTCCGGCGCGGGATACCGCTGCAGGTCCAGCTCGTCCCGCCCGCCCGCCGCGAGCGAGGTGCCCGCCGAGAAGTACTCCACGAGCAGGAACACCACGTCGCCGAGACCGAGCGCGGCGGCGACGCGCAACGCGAGCGACCGCGCGGGCGCCGCGACGAACCGGGCCCACCGCTCGCGGATCGGGCCGGGGGAGTAGCGGTGCCGGAAACCGTCGGCCGCGAGCGCCGCCATCACCGCCAGCGGGAGCGCGCGCTGCTGCAGTTCCACGCGCGTCTCCTGGCCGGTCAGCTCCGCCGCGTCGACGACGAGCTGCGCGCGGTTGTAGTCCACGCGCGCGACCTCGTGCCAGATCCGCGAGGCGACCGCCAGTTCGCGGCCGCGCAGGAACGCCTCCTCCGTCTGGTTCAAGTCACCGGTCATGACGTACGTGATCTGCGCGTGGACCAGGTGACACTCGATCAACGACCGGACCGCGCCCGCCGCCGGCAACGTGTCGAGCGCCGCCGTCACGTGCGCCACCGCGTCGGTGAAGCGCTGCTGCCGCATCGCGATCGCCGCCCGGCTCATCCGGCACTCGGCGACCTCGACCACCTGCTCCGCCCGCTCGTACTCCGCCTGTGCGCGCGCGAGCCGTTCCTCCGCCTCGTCGAGGCGGCCCGCCCTGGCGGCGAGCCTGCCCAGCTGCCGTTCGTCGTCGGCGCGGTCGAACGCCGTGCCCGCCAGGTCGTGCAGGTCCCTGGCCACGGTCAGGTGCTCGGCGGCGCTGCCGTCGTCGCCGGTGCGGGCGGCGATCGCCCCGAGGGTCGCGTAGGCCTCCGCGGCGAGCCGGGGTTCGGACGCCATCGCGATGTCCAGCGACAGCCTGGCCGCGGTCTCCGCCTCGGCGTACCGCCCCAGCGCCACCAGCGCACCCGCGCGCGTGTGGTGCACCAGGAACGGCAGCAGGCCCGCGTTGGCGTCCGCCGCGACACCGGCCGCGGCCACCTCGTCCAGCACGCGCAGCGCCTCCTCGGGCCTGCCGAACGACTGCAGCGCCTGCGCCTGGTTGACCAGCACACCGGACCGGATGTCGGCGACGCCGAACCGGTCTTCCGTCCGCCGCTCCACGTCCGCGCAGGCGGCGAGGCTCTCCTCGTGGTACCGCAACGCGGTGGTGAGGTCGCCGCGCGCGCTCGCCATCTGCGCGAGGTTGGCCAGCACGCGGGCCCGCAGGTCGAGTGCCTCCTCGTCCGCGTCGTCGGCCATCGTCGCCTGGAGGACCTCGCCGAGGATCGCCTCCGCCCCGGCGATGTCCCCCGCGTAGAACACGCGGCCCGCGTCGTTCATGCGCAACCCGACGGGACGCCACCGGGGGCCGTACCGCGTCCTGCCGCGCAGGCCGAGCAGATCGGGGTCGTCGACGTCCTCGGTCACCGCGCCGCCGCCCGTTCGGTGAGGGTGGCGTCCGGTGCGGTGAGCCGGGCGCTGGCCATGGCGACGAGCGCCGCGCGGCGGGCGGGTGCGTCCGGGTCGTCGGCCGGTTCGGCGGCGAACCCGGGCGCGAACACGGTCAGGGTCCGCCGCGCGGCGGGCAGGAGGAGCACCGACGGTGGCACGGTGACCTGGCCGGTGCCGTTCTCGAGCGGCACGTCGACCTGGCCGAACCGGGCGGCGAGCGGCACGGGGCGGAGCGCGGGCACATTCACCGCCAGCACCAGCCCGCCGTCGCGCCGCACGACCGACCAGGTGGCGTCGGCGGCCGCGTCCACGGCGCCCTGCGGCACCAGCGCCCAGTCGACCGGGCTCGACCCGCGCAGCACGACGACCTCGGACCCGGCGCTGCCACCGGCGGCCAGCGCGAACCCCGTCTGTTCGCGCCGCACCGGCACGGGATCGGGCAACGTGATCCCGTGGTCCTCGGCGAGGTCCGCGAGCCGCGCGGCCAGTGCCGTGGCGGCGTCGCCCAGCACGGGGTCGGCCGCGAGCGCGGCCAGCGGGTGGACCGCCGTCGCGGCGTCGGCGACCGCGCGTTCGACCGCGTCCTCGTCGTCGAGCAGGTGGTCGACGGCCGCGGTCGCGACGGCCAGCTCGGCGGCCAGCAGCGCCGGGTCCAGCGGCGGCACCCCGGCGACCACCGACGTCGGCCACCACGCCTTCGCCCAGGTCAGGTAGGCCAGCTCGCGCGCGGTGGCGGGCACGTCCCACAGCCAGTCGGCGGCGCGCGCCTCGTCGTGGACCTCGGTGACCGGCGGCGCGTCCGTGAGCACGTCCCAGTGCAGCGTCGCGCCGCGCGCCTCGAGCAACGCGGTCCGTTCCGGGTGGGGGAGCGGGGTGGTCATCGCACCGCCCGTTCGAGCGCGGACCGCAGCCGGTCCCGCTGGTCCATGATCACCGACCGCAGCACGCCGTCGAGCAGCGACCACAACTCGACGGCCGTGAGGGGTTCCCGCCGCAGCTCCCGGCCGTGCAGCCGCACCCACAGCCTGCGCAGGTACGCGCCGCGCACGCCGTGCACGTCGGCCAGCAGGTCCCCGGGCACGGCCGACGGCATCCGCAGCACCCGGCGCACGTACGCCTCCCGCAGCCACCGCGACCGCAGCAGCCCGCCCGCGCCGGTCGTCTCGTCGGCGGCCAGCCCGGCACTGGCCTCCCTGCCGAGCACCATCACGACCCGGCTCGCCTCGTCCGCGAGCTGCCACGGCTCGGCCGTGCGGTGGATCTCCGTGCGCACCAGCGTGTCCGGGTCGTCGCCCGCCACCTGCCGGAACGCGGCGAACAGGCGCTCGAACACCGACCGGTCCAGCGGCTTGGGCAGCTGCCGCTTCGACGCGTTGTCCCCGAGCTCCGGCGGCGCGATCCGCGTCCGGTCGGTCAGGCCGTGGTTCCTGGCGACACCGGGCCGGGCCAGCTCGCCCGCGCCGCCGGTGCCCGCCGCGCGGGCGACGAGCGACGCGAACAGCTCCGGGTCCGGGTCGGTGGCGCAGGTGGCGAGGAAGCCGGTGACCCCGGCGTCGGCGGGCACGTGCCCGGGTTCGCGCCGCGCGGCCCACGCGGTCCGCAGCAGCCGGGTCAGCTCGGCGCGGTTGGCGGGCTCGGTGACGAACCGGCGCAGGTCCGCGACCGTCGGCCCGGTCCCGTGGGCTTCCGCGACCGCGCCGGCCGCCACCCCCGGCGCGTCCGGTGTGGACCCCGGGTGGCCGTGCCGGTGCGCCAGTTCGTAGCAGAGCTGGAAGTACAGGTCCTGCGGGTGGCCGTCGGTGATGCCCGCCTTCCTGCGTGCCTTCTTCAGCAGCTGGAACCAGGCGGCGGTCGCGGCCAGCGCGGGCCCGGCGGCGGTGATCGCGGCCCGCAGCTCGTCGGCGTGCTCCGCGGCGAGCGCGCCGCTCGCGAGGTGCGGGTTCAGCACGGGCCGCAGGACCAGCGGGTCGAGCAGCAGCTTCACCGTGCGGGCGAGGGGGTGGCCGGACGCGTTGGACAGCGGCGCGACGGCGTCCCCGAGCTCGGTCCACGCCTGCGCGATCACCATGCCACGCGGCAGCGTGACACCGGGGTCTGCGCTGCTGACGGTCACGTCCCGAGCATAGAACCTGTGATCGGTTCGCCTGTGCGCCCGTGACGATCACCCCATGCATACCGGAACACGCATCGTTCTCTGGCTGGTGATCGCGGGCTGCCTCATCACCGTCTTCCTCGGCGACGCCTACGGTCCGTTGCCCGAAGGGGTGAGCATCGTGGCGACGGTGCTGCTGATCGTCGCCACGCTGATGCTGCCCACCGGTTCGTGGTTGAGGAAGAGGAAGAAGTTCCTCGGCGCGCCCATCGGCATCGGCACGGTGGTGTCGGCGCGCCGCACCGGGCTGACCGTGAACGACCAGCCGCAGCTGGAGATCCTGTTCGACGTCGACACCGCGGACGGGCAGACGTTCCGCGGCGTGGCGCGCGAGCTCGTGGACGTCACCGACCTGGCCATGGTCGAACCGGGCGCCACGCTGGCCGTGCGGTACCGGCCGGGCAGCCGCGACGACCGGGTGGTGGTGGCGACGGACGCGTCGCAGGCGGAGATCCAGCGGGCGTTCAACATGGTGCAGCTCGCGAAGGGGCACCTGGACGCCGAGGGCCTGCGCATCGCGGAACACGGCATCGACGCCAAGGCGGTGGTCCTTGAGATGCGCCCGACCGGCGAGATCCGCGGCGACCGGTCCGTGCTCGACCTGGTCATGCGGGTGACCCGCCCGGACGGCACGGGTTTCGAGGTCGCCACCCGGAAACCCGTGCCGCCCGCACTCGTGCCACGAGTCCAGCCCGGCTCGATCGTCATGGTGAAGTACCTGCCCGGCGACGAGAAGGCGGTCGCGCTCGCACTCCCGGTGCAGCCCTGAGATGGCGTTCCCACTCGACTACGGGCAACTGCGCTCCGAGCGCGTGGCGGTCCCCGCCCCGCCGCGGATCGCACGCGCGTGCCGGCGCCGGGTGTGGCGGCGGCTGGTGGTGGGCGGCCTGCTGTGCCTGGCCGGAGGTGTCACGGCCGGGTTCGCCACGCCGTTCGAGCCGCACTGGCTGGACGACGGCGAGCCTGCTCGCTACGTGCTGTCGACGGTCGCGCTGCTGCTGTGCGTGATGCAGGGGCTGATCGCGATGGAGGGCAACGGCAGGGACATGGCCAGGGTCTTCGGGTACGGGCAGCGCGGCTGGGGCGCGGCGGCCGTCTGGCTGATCGGTCCACAAGGGACCATCGCGACCTGCGTGGCCGCGTTGTCCGGCGGGCTGGGCATCGGGCTCGTCGGCGCGGTCGGCATCCGGCTGGCGCTGGGGGAACCCGCCACGGCCGTGGTCGCTGTGCTGGCAGCGGACGCGGGGGTGTTCGCGTGGGCGTTCGCACGGGCGCGGCGGGCGTGGGCGCGGCAGCGCACGGAACACGCGGAGCGGCAACGGATCCTTGCTGACGGCGTGCACGTCGTCGCCCGCGTGGGCTCGGTCCGCCCACAGGAGCAGTGGATCGACGCGATGGCGGTGTTCCTGGTGGACCTGGACTTCGACTACCGGGGCGAGCCGGTGGTGCGGCAGCTCTACCTGCACGACTTCCCGGTGTGGGCGCCGGAGGAAGGCAACGAGTTCGACCTGTGGATCGACCCGGCCGACCCGGCACGCGTGCTGGTCGAGCGCAGGTACGTCGACCAGAGGTTCGCCGGGCCGCCGGAGCGCTTCCGCCGCCCGGAGACGGCCGACAACCCACCGGGCGCGCTCGCGCCGGCGTGGGCGGCGTGGACGAACGGCCGGGTGCCGGGCAAGCGGACCGCCGCGTGGCCCACCCTCGGCGCACTGGTCGCGTCGGCCGCGGCCGGGATCGTGCCCGCCGAGGTCGACGTGCCGTGGTGGACGGTCGCGGCACTCACGGCGCACGCCACGTCGAGCGTGGTCAACGCGGTGGTCGCGTGGCGCTTCGTCGTGCTCGGCCGCCGGTTCGTCCGGGCGGGACACACGTTCCAGCTGACACGTGCCCGGTCGTACGCGGGTGTCGCGGTGGCGTTCCTCGGCACGCTGCTCGCGCCGGGGATGGTGCTGCACCCGCTGATGGGGACCGCGCCGTGGACCCCAGGCCAGGCAACGGCCGCGGCGACGGTGTTGTTCGGGCTGCTGCTGCTCCCGTGGCCGACGGCCGCCGAAGGGCTCGTCCGCGAGATCAACGGGCCCGCTCCCGTCGAGCTGGTGCGGGAAGCCCTGACCGCCCACGACGACCGGCGCATCGACGAGCTGGAGCAGGACCACGGGTTCACGGTGAGCGTTTTCCTGGTGCCGGAGTGAGCCTCAGACCGGGTACGTCCACTCCCACCCGCGCTGCCCGTCCTCTTCGGCGCCCATCAACTGGAGCGCGATGGTCCCGGACGCCTCCGGCACCTCGAGGTCCATGACACCCAGGTACTTCTGGTTGGGGCCGTAGGTGTCCGGCAACTGGTCCGCGGACGGGTCGGCGCAGAAGCCGATGCCGGTCTCGCGGGTGACCCCGTCCTTGCCGATCTCCACGAACGAGAAGGGGTTGATGATCCCACCGACGCGGTCGACCACCTCGGCGTCGTCACCGGTCGCGATGCGCAGGTGCAGCAGCAGCGTGTGCCCGTTGTCGGGGCGCGACCCGAACTCGGAGCACTGGGGGTCGACCTCGATCTTGTCGATCGCGAACGAGACGCCGCCCTCGCAGTCCTTGCCCGCGCCGCCGAAGCACGCTGCTTCGCCAAGCTTCTTGACGATGAGGCCGCGTTCGTTCGTCTCCTGCCCGGCGGCCGCCGCTTCGGCGGTCTCGCCACCGGAGGCCGCGGGCAGCTCGGGTGCCTTCTCGCCGGTGCCAGTGCCGGTTCCGGTCGCGCTGGCGGCCGGCGTCGTCGTCGGGCTGGCCGGCAGCGCCATGCGCTTCACGAGGTTGTTCACGTTCCCCTGTCCTGCCCTGTGGTGGGTGATTCTCTCCACGCATCGTTGTTTCGCGGCAGGTGGTTACAGGTGGTCGCCCGGGGGCCAGAGTCGGATGGGTCTTTCCTGGGCTTTGTGGTTGACCTTGCGTGGGGTTTCGCCGTCCGGGGTTTGGCTGTCCTGGGTGGTGTCCTCGCCGGACGGGCGTCCTCGCCGGAGGGCGTCCTGCCGGACGGGCCTCCTCGCCGGAGGGGCTGGTCTCCGGGATGGCGGGGGTCTTGCACGGGGTTGGGTTGGCAGGGACTGGTGTCCGTGGTGGTGCCTGCCATCCCGTCGACCTCCCGGAGGGCTATCACACCGCGTCAAGGGGGCCCGGCGGCTTTGGGCATGTGGGCGCGTCGTGCTTCGGGCCCCCTTGACACGGTGTGATCGGGCTTCGCCAGGTCGACGGGATGGCAGGCACCCCTCAGTGGGTGTTGGGGCTTCGCCCGCTTCGCGGGGTTCGGGGCGCTGCGCGCCCGGAATGCTGGGGCGGCTCCCGCCAGGAGTGACTCGGCTTTGACGGAATCCTGGGGATGCGTCCACATGGCGCGGCCTCCGGCCCCCGGTATCCAGCGTAGACCGGGCCACCGACAAGAACGGCCCGCCACCTGCCGGTTGTCCACAGGCGGGGGGCTTGCCGTGCGGCCACCCGCGCCGCACGGCAAGGGCGCACCTCAGTGCACGCCCGCGCCCGATGTCACGCTCGACTTCACGCTCGATGCGGTCTCGGCGCTGTAGGAGTACGGGATCGACGCGACGCTGCCGCCCGTCTGGCCCGCGCCGGAGTTGACCTTGTAGTTGTCCCGCGCCACGAGGGAGCCCGGGTCGGAGCTGCCCTCGCCGAGGTGGTACGGGTCCTCGACGTTCTCGAAGTAGTTCCGCTCCACCAGCACGCCCGCGTTCTCGGTCGACGCGACGCCGTAGCTGCCGATGTTGCTGTAGTAGTTGTTGAACACGTGCACCGGGTTGCCGAACCGCACGCGCGGGTTGCGCTGGTTCACGCCGTCGAACCAGTTGTGGTGGTACGTCACGCGCAGCTTCCCGGTGTCCTCGCTCGCGTTGCTGTCGCTGTGCCCGAGCAGTGCGTTCTTGTCCTGGTTGCTGAACCGGTTCCACGACACGGTGATGTTGTCCGACGCGCGCTTGATGTCGAGGTTGCCGTCGTACGCGTGCGACAGGTTGTTGTGGTCGATGAACACGCGGGTCGAGTACTCGACGTTGATGTTGTCGTCGCCGGAGCCGGTGATCGTCAGGTTCTGGACGATCACGTTGCTGACCCTGCTGATGTTGAGCCCGCCGCCGGTGAGCCGCGCGTTCGTGCCCAGGCCGACGATCGTCTTGTTCGACGCGACCTTGTTCATGCCGGACAACGAGATCGTGCCGCTCACCTGCACGACCGTCGGCGAGCTGCTCTGCACCGCCGACAGGAACGCGCTGGTCGACGACACGGTCACGGTCGCACCGCCCGCGCCGCCGGTCGTGCCGGCGCCGAAGCCGACCGGTCCGGGGTAGGCGCGCACGTCGGCGCCCGCGGCGACACCGGTCGTCGCGACCGTGATCGCGCCGGCCACCAGCATGCCCGCGGCGGCGATGCTCGCGATGGTTCTGCGCATGGTTCTCCTCCTCGTTGAGTTGCCTGCCGATCGAGAAATCACAGGAACGGGCGCGGACTGCGCCGCCCGAGAACTGGGAGCGCTCCCAATAGGGGTGTACCCAGTGTTAGCATCACCGTGGAGGGGTGTCAACCAGGAATGCGCTTGCCTGGCGGGTAAACGGATCTTGCGGTGGGGTTTCGCCCCGATCTTGGGAGTGGTCACATCGTCACAGGCTGTTGACGAATGCGGTCCGACGGTTCTAGCCTGCTTGAGGAAAACGCTTTCCCGTTGAAGGGTGGCAACGATGCCGCACCCCGTCGAACCGCCGCGCGCCGGTAATCCCTGTGGTAGAAGAACTTTTCTCACGTTGGCGGGTGCGGCGGGCGCCGTGGTCGCCGGGGTGTCCCCGGCCCGGGCGGCCACCTGGGAGACCGTCCTGTCCGGCTCGTTCGCGAACCGGCAGGCACTCGAGGCCAACTGGTACTACCGCTATCCGTGGGGCTCCGACCACAACGGCAGCGCCCGCATGTACGCCGGTTCGAGCGACCTCAACCACGTCTACCTCGAGACCTCGGGCGTCCTGACGATCAAGGCCACCCGCATCACGTGGGACGAGGGCACCAGCTCCGCCGATCCGTACCTGCCGATCCGGTACCACTCCGGCGCGCTGCACGCGCGTCAGCAGGTGCTGGTGACCGACCAGTTCCCGAACTGGGAGGTGAAGGGCGAGTTCCAGGCGCCCGCGACCAGGGGTGCCTGGCCCGCGTTCTGGCTCACCGGGGCGAACAGCTGGCCGCCGGAGAGCGACATCCTGGAGTTCAAGGGGGACAACAGGAACTGGTTCAACACCTACCGCAACGCGAGCGGCGGGTGGTCCAGCACGGTCGTGGGCGTGGCCGACCCGGGCGCGTGGCACGGCTACCGCGCGTGGATCACCAAGGCCGGCGCGACCGACGTGGACATCCACTACTACCTCGACGGCAACTGGGTCGGACAGCACCGCGGCGCGAACTTCGTCGGCAAGCCGATGTGGCTGATCCTGAACCTGCAGATGGAAGGCTCGTCCGGCAGCCCGGGCCCGGCCGGTGACACGTACTACCGCGCCCGGAACGTCTACATGGGACGCACGCGGACCTGACGCCGGTCAGCGCGGGCCGCCACCGTCCAGGTCCGGGGAGCAGAACGCGCCGCCCAGGTATCCCAGGAACCGCTCGTCCGCCTGGGGCACCTCGCCCGCGTGGACCTCCGCGTCGTCCTGGGACCGGTAACCGATGGCCTCCGCCTCCTCGAGGCTCCACCAGCGGCGCTTGTTGTCCGACACGCCCCACACGACCTTGAACCCCGGCGACGGCACGGACAACGCGGCCTCCACCAGCGTCGCCGCGTCGCGTGGGGACAGCCACGTCTCCAGCATGCGCGTGTCCAACGGCTTCTCGAAACAGCCGCCGATCCGCAGGCACACCACGTCCAGCCCATACCGGTCGTGGTACAGGCTGCCGAGCGCCTCACCGGCCACTTTGGACACGCCGTAGTACGTGTCCGGCCGGGGGAACAGGTAGTCCGGCGCCTGCCGCCCGTCACGCGGGTGGAAGCCGACCGTGTGGTTGGTGCTCGCGAACACCACGCGGGGCACGCCTGCCAGGCGTGCCGCCTCGAAGACCTTGTAGGTGCCGTCGATGTTGACCGGCAGGATCCGTTCCCACGGGTGCTCGGTGGACAGGCCGCCGAGGTGGAGGATCGCGTCCACGTCCGCACACGCCTCGACCATGGCGTCCAGGTCCGTGATCGACGCCCGCACCAGTTCCGCGCCGTCGCCGGTGTCCGGTAGTTCCGCCACGTCCAGCAGGCGCAGGACTCGCCCGGGGGCCGCCAGGCGCGGGCGCAGCAGCGTGCCGACGCCGCCCGCGGCCCCGGTGATCAGAAGACGCACGATTGTTCCTCCCTCGGCAGGTGCTCGTGCCTCACAGTCTCGTCCCACCGGCCCGACGGCCGTCAGCCAGCCAGGTCAGCGCCTCCTTGCCGGACACCACCGTGCTCGTCAGGGTGCCGACCTCCCCGACGGTGATCGCGACCCGGTCACCGGCGGCGAGGGTGAACGGCAGGTCCGGCACCAGCGCGGTGCCGGTCGACAGGACCGCCCCGTCGGGGAACACGTCCGCGCGGAACAGGTACCCGACCAGCTCGTCGAACCGGCGGCGCAGCAGCGACGTGCTGGTCTCGCCGGACCACACCACCTCGCCGTCGCGGTGGATGACGAGCCCGATGGTGAGGGCGTACGGGTCGGCGACCTCCCAGGCCGGCCGGATGCCGGGGCCGACGGCGCAGCCACCCAGGTAGATCTTGGCCTGCGGGAGGTAGAGCGGGTTGACGCCCTCGATGCTGCGGGAACTCATGTCGTTGACCACGGTGTACCCGACGACCTCGGCGCCCGCGTTGACGACGAGGCCGAGCTCCGGCTCCGGCACGTCGATCTCCGAGTCGGTGCGCACCGACACCGGCTCGCCGTCACCGGTCACCCGCCAGGCCGCGGACTTGAAGAACAACTCCGGCCGCTCCGCGTCGTACACCAGGTCGTACACGTCGGCGGCGCGCTCGCTCTCGGTGATCCTGGCCTCCCGCGAGCGCTGGTAGGTGACACCGGCGGCCCAGACCTCCATCCGCTGGTCCACCGGCGGCAAGAACCGCACGTCGGCCGCGGCGTGGGCGGTACCGGTCGTGGTCAGCGCCGCCCGCAGGTCCGCGAGCGGGAGGCGCAGCAGCTCGCCCACGCTCCCGGCGCCCAGCTCGGTGACCGTGTCCGCGATGCGGACCCCGACGGCCGGGCGATCGGCGCCCGGGGAAAGGAAACGAACGATGAGCACGGCTGACCTCGCTCCCGGTGGGGAATGTCGTACACCGGAAACGTAGGCGCGGCAACGACGATCGCACAAGCGTGTCCACTGTGGCCGCGATGGCCGGCTGGGCGCGGGAGAGGAGGCCGGTGCGGGTGGGCACCGCGACCCGTGTGCAGGGGCGGTCCGCCCTTGACATCACGGCGCGGGAGAGTCATTGTCAACGGTACGTAACCTTGGGAGCGCTCCCAGTCAGCGACGACTGAATGGAGTTCCATGCGTATCCGTGCCCTTTCCGCCGCCCTGCTCGTGGCCGCGGGCGTCGCCGTGGCGCCGGCCGCGCCCGCCCAGGCGGACGTCACCATCTGTGACCAGTACGGCTCCACCACGATCCAGGGGCGCTACGTCGTCCAGAACAACCGGTGGGGATCCTCGGCGACGCAGTGCATCTACGTCACCAGCACCGGTTTCTGGATCACCACCCAGCAGGGGTCCGCGCCGACCAACGGCGCGCCGCTGTCCTACCCGTCGGTGTTCCTCGGCTGCCACTACGGCAACTGCTCACCGGGCTCGACCCTGCCGATGCAGGTCAGCAGGATCCGCAGCGCGACCTCGTCGATCAACTACCGGTACGTGAGCGGCACCTACAACGCCTCGTACGACATCTGGCTCGACCCGACGCCGAAGACCAACGGCGTGAACCAGATGGAGATCATGATCTGGTTCAACCGCCAGGGGTCGATCCAGCCGATCGGCGGCGTCGTCGGCACCACCACGATCGGCGGGCGCAGCTGGCAGGTGTGGCGCGGCAGCAACGGCGCCAACAACGTCATCTCGTACGTGGCGCCGTCGCCGATCACGTCGTGGTCGTTCAACGTCATGGACTTCATCAACGACGTGCGGGCCCGCGGCGCGATCACCACGTCCTGGTACCTGACGAGCATCCAGGCCGGCTTCGAGCCGTGGAACGGCGGCGTCGGCCTCGCGGTGGAGAACTTCTCGGCGTCGGTCAGCGGCTGACGCGTCCGGCGACCCCGGTGCCGAGGACGGCACCGGGGTCGCCGGGTGCGGTCAGAACGGGAACTGGCGGCGGCCGCGGTGCACGGAAATCCACTTCAGCGTGGTGAACTCGGCCAGGCTGCAGTCGCCGTTCATGCGGCCGAGACCGGATTCCTTCTCCCCGCCGAACGGCACGATCGGCTCGTCGTGAATCGTCGTGTCGTTGACGTGGATCATCCCGGTGTGGACCCGTTTCGCCATTTCCACGCCCTTGTCGAGGTCGCGGGTGTGAATGGCGCCCGAAAGCCCGAACCTCGTGTCGTTGGCGATCGCCACGGCCTCGTCGTCGGTGTCGAACGGGATCAGGCACGCGACCGGGCCGAACATCTCCTCCTGCATCACGGACATGTCCGGCGTGACGTCGGTCAGCACCGTCGGGTGGAACAGGGTGCCGTTGACCTCGCCGCGGAGCAGCGGGCGGGCGCCCTCGGCGATGCCCTGCTCGACCTGCTCGGCGAGCCGGTCGGCCTGGCGCTGGTTGATGAGCGGGCCGATGACGGTCTCCGGGTCGCGCGGGTCGCCGACCGGCAGCGACGCCGCCTTCGCGACGTAGCGCTCCGCGAACTCGTCGAACACGTCCCGGTGCACGAGCACCCGGTTGGCCGACATGCAGACCTGGCCCTGGTGGGTGAACCGGCTGAACACGGCCGCGTCCACGGCCAGGTCGAGGTCCGCGTCCGCGAGGACGATCAGTGCGCTGTTGCCCCCGAGCTCCAGCAGCGGCTTCTTGAAGTTGCGGACCGCGACCTCGGCCACGTGCCTGCCCACCGCGGCTGAGCCGGTGAACGAGATGACGCGGGGCACGGGGTGTTCGACGAACGCGTCGCCGATCGCGGGGATCTCGGTGATCACCACGTTCAGCAGGCCGGACGGGAGCCCGGCGGCCTCGAAGATCTCGGCGAACAGGGTGCCGCCGATGATCGGGGTGTCCTCGTGCGGCTTCAGCACGACGCCGTTGCCCGCCGCGAGTGCCGGGGCGACCGACTTCATGCCGAGGAAGAACGGGAAGTTGAACGGGCTGATCACCCCGACCACGCCGACCGGTTCCCGGTAGACCCGGTTCTCCTTGTCGTCGATGGGCGACGGCAGGATCTGGCCCGCCATGCGCAGCGGGTAGGTGGCGGCCTCCTTGAGCATGTCGATCACGAGGCCGATCTCGAAGTGTGCCTTCAGTCGGGTTCCCCCGAGCTCGTCGACGATCGTCTCGACGATCTCCGCGGTGTGGTCCTCGACGTACCGGACCGCCCGCTCGAACACAGTCCGCTTGGCGTAGGGGTTCACCCTGTCCCACTCGGACTTGGCGCGCTCCGCGGCCCGGTATGCCTCGTCGACGTCCGCGACGCTCGCGCAGTTGAACTCCGCGATCGTCGACCCGTCGAACGGGTTGCGGTCCACCAGAACCTTGTCCATCGAACCGGTGCGCCATTCCCCGGCGATGAATTGCTTGCTCGGCATGCGCTTCATGCTCCCGTCACGTTTTCCCCAGACCTACAAACGGTGTGGGTTCGTAACCTATTGGTGGCGGGATTGAGTCACGCAAGGGGGTTACCCGGTAACTGACGGTAGATCACGGCAATTGCCCCGCGCATTACCAGAAATTGCCACTCACCGCACGGGATTCGGATCGAAACCCTTCTCGTGCAACCAGCGGTCCGCGGCCTTGGCCGCGCGCTTGAGCGCGGAGCGCTCCCCGAGGTAGTCACCGGCGAGGCCGACGACCGGCAGCATGCCGAGCGCACGGTGGTAGAACCGCCCGTGCGGGCGCTTCTCCAGCTCGTCCTGGACGGCGAGGAGCAGCCTTCCCTGGCGCCACAACCACTTGGCGGCCGACTTCAACCCCACCTGGCGGTCGTCGGGTGGCGCGGGCGGCGTCTCCGGGTCTGGTGTGGCGGCGCCCGCCGCCGGGTCGAGGTCGCGCTCGAACAGGACCGCCGCCAGCAGCCGCACCCTGGTCTCGCGGTCGTCGACGCCGTGCTCACCCGCGATGGCGCACAACAGTAGCCCCTGCCCGGCCGCGCCGAGCACGTCCTGCAGCGGCAGCCGGTCGCCGAGCGCACCGGCGAGCCCGGTGACCGACGCGGCGAGCGCGGTGAGCTTGCCGACCCGGTTGACCCACCAGTGCGCGCGTTCCTCCACGTTCATCCGCGCCCACGACGCCGAACCCGGCCACCGCACCTCCTTGAGGCGGTGGCGGACCTTGCGCAGCAGGTTCTGGTCGACCTCGGTGTCGTCGGGCGCCACGTCCGCGTCGATGTCGCGCAGCCGGGGCAGCACGGGCTCGCAGCTCCGCACGAACGTCCGCAGCACGGACGCGACACGCTCGTCGGTGATGGGATCGGCCACCCGTGTGGTGTACCCCGATGCCGGCCGGTGACACCACTGACCACACCGGTTGACGCCGGCACTCGATCGGGTGGCTTCGGTTCCGCCGCACGCCGATCACCTGGCAGCGTCGGGACATGAGAAGAATCGCCGCCCTGCTGGCGGGTCTGCTGACGCTGACGTTCGTACTGGCACCGCCCGCGCAGGCGGCGCCCGTGTCGCTCACCGAGTGCTCGGCCGAGCTGTACGCGGGGGACGCCCGGCTCGGTCCGCTGGAACTGCCGAAGCTCGGCGCCGTGGGGGTCCAGTTGATCGGGTACAGCCGCACCGGTCACCGGCCGGTGGACGTGTTCCTGGACCGCTACTACGACGCGGACGCGGGCAGCTGGCGCTACCCGCCCGACGACGGGTACGCCGCCGGCCCGGACGGCGAACCCGTGAAGTGGGTGCAGTCGCTGTCCACCGGCTGGCTCATCGACCGGTACGGCAGCGAGTACGGCGCCTTCCTGGCACCCGCGGGCCTGCCGTACACGACGCGCTCGATCCCGCCGTCGAACCTGGTCGGCACCCCCGCCGCGGGCTGCAACTACCACCGCTACCGGGTGCTGCGCCCGTTCGCCGTGCAGGCGGGCCCGATCGCGCCGTGGTTCTTCCAGACCGGCGGCGGGCTGCAGTACCAGCTGTCGGGTGCGCTGGTGCCCGGCGCGCCGGACCGGCTGTCGGTGATGTGGCTGGTGGACAACGGCTACCTGGGCCGCGTCGTGTCCCCGTCGACGTAGACCCAGCGGCCGTCGGTCCTGGTGAAGCGGCTCAGCTCGTGCAGGACACCGGTGTGCGTGGAGTGCCGGTAGTGCGCGCGGAACTCGACCGTGCCCTCGGTGTGCAGCAACCCGCCGCCCGTGGTCGCGAGGATCTCCAGCCGCAGCCACTCCCGGGCCGGGTCGAGGGTGAGGGTGCGCGGGCGCGTGTCCGGGTGCCAGCTGTCCAGGAGGTACCCGGCGTCGCCGGTCGCGAAAGCGCTGTAGCGGGACCGCATCAGCGCCTCCGCGGTCGGGGCGTTCGCGGCGCCCGCGTGCAAGCGACCGCAGCACTCGGCGTAGGTGAGCGGTGTCCCGCACGGACACCGGTATGTCGCGTTTGGCACCCGCCTATTCTGCTGCCTCACACCATCGGGTGATGCACACCGGGTCATGCCACGGCGGCCGGGATGCCCAGGTGCCGGCGGATCTCCCGCACGGCGGTGCGCCCGGCCCGGTTCGCGCCGACCGTGCTCGCGGACGGGCCGTACCCGACGAGGTGCAGCCGCGGCTCGGCGACGACCCGCGTGCCGTCCATGACGATGCCGCCGCCTGGCCCGCGCAGCCCGAGCGGCGCGAGGTGCTCGAGGGCGGCGCGCCAGCCGGTGCACCAGAGGATCACGTCGACGTCCAGCGTCGTGCCGTCGGCCCACGCGACCCCGCGCGGCACCAGCCGGTCGAACATGGGACGCCGCCGCAGCAACCCTTTCCGCCGCGCGGCCACGACCTCGGGCGTGAGCGACAGTTCGGTGGCGGCGACCACGCTCTCCGGCGGCAGCCCGGCCCGGACCCGCTCGTCGACCCGGGCGATGATCGCGCGGCCGTACTCGTGGGTGAACGGTTCGGTCCGGAACTCCGGCGGCCTGCGGGTCACCCAGAACGTGTCGGCGACCTCGGCCAGCTCCAGCTGGATCTGCACCGCGGACGTGCCGCCGCCGACGACCAGCACCCGCTTGCCCGCGAACGCGTCCGGGCCGGGGTAGTCGGCGGTGTGGAGCTGCGTGCCGTCGAAGCGGCCGGGGTAGTGCGGCCAGAACGGGTGCGTCCAGGTGCCGGTCGCGTTGATCACCGCACGCGCGGCCCAGTCACCCGCACCGGTCTCGACCCCGAGGCGTTCCCCGAGGTCCCGCACGGCGGTGACGGTGACGGGCCGCTGGACGTCGAGGTCGAACTCGCGCTCGTAGGCGGCGAAGTAGGCGGGCACGGCGGTGGCAGCGCGGTCGGCGGGGTCCGGTGCGGCGAAACGCATGCCGGGCAGGTCGAAGATCCCGTGCACGGTCGCCATCCGCAACGACGGCCACCGGTGCCGCCACGCCCCACCGGGCGCGGCGTTCTGGTCCAGCACGACGAAGTCCATCCCCGCGCGGCGCAGGAAGTACGCGCTCGACAGCCCAGCCTGCCCGGCCCCGATCACGACGACGTCCGTTTCCCGCATGCCACGTACAACATCGGCCGCGGTCAGCGCATTTCACCGAGGTCCGGGATCACATGCCTTGCGTGGGGTTCGCGGTCCTGGGTTGTCCCCGTCCTGGGTGGTCTCCGTCCTGGGTTGTCCCCGTCCTGGGTGGTGTCCTCGCCGGACGGGCGTCCTCGCCGGAGGGCGTCCTGCCGGACGGGCCTCCTCGCCGGAGGGGCTGGTCTCCGGGATGGCGGCGGGTCTTGCACGGGGCTGGTTTGGCAAGGACTGGTGTCCGTGGTGGTGCCTGCCATCCCGTCGACCTCCCACGGGGCTATCACACCGCGTCAAGGGGGCCCGGGGGTTTGGGTATGTGGTTGGTTCGTGCTTCGGGCCCCCTTGACCCGGTGTGATCGGGCTTCGCCAGGTCGACGGGATGGCAGGCACCTCTCAGTGGGTGTTGGGGGCTTCGCCTCGCTTCGCGGGGTTTGGACGCTGCGCGCCCGGCTTCGCGGGGCCAGGCGCGCAGCGCCCGGCATGCCGTGGTCGGTGCACACCGCTCGCGCGCGCGATGGCAACCCCCACCCGATCCCGGGGGCCACCCGCCATGCCAGTCTACCGGTGACCACCGACAATTCCAGGGCGCTGCGCGGAACTGTGGACAACCGGGCCACCTGTGGACAACTCAGCGTTCCGTGCCCAGGACCGGTTTCACGTCCACGATCGGGGTGCCGTCCAACGCTTCCAGGTCACTGACCAGCACGCGCACCCCGTCGACGCGCACGATGGTCACCCGGTGCAATCCGATCGGGTTGGGCCGGTCCGGCGATCGGGTGGCGAACACCCCGGTCGGCGGGCGGGAAAGGTCACCGCGCGGGTGTACGACCAGCACGTCCCGGTCCGCCCGGTCGAGCCACGTCAGCACCAGCACGTCCGCGCCGGGCTCGAGGTCCCGTGCGGCGTCCGCGAATTCCGGCGAGAACTCCAGCCACGCGTCCGGCGCGCCTTCGTCGCCCTGTTTCGGTGCGGTGGCGCGGTCGCTCAGCGTGGACCGTACATATCCGACAGCTCTTATCTCCACACAACACATTCTGGTCGAGTAGGGTGCGCAATCGCGGGCGGCACAACGGAAACGGCGGAATGACCCCATGGTCGCACTGACCATCACGATCGGTGCCGCGGTACTGGTCGTGCTCGTGGTCGCGGGCGTCCGCGCCCTGCGCCGCGCCTCCCGCAAGATCGACGAGATCCTCCGCGAGGAGCTGGAGCCGCCTGACGAGGGCTGATGCGTCACGGAGCGTGCTGCGGCAGAGTGTGCACCATGGCAACTCAGGCACAGATCGGTGTCACCGGGCTCGCGGTCATGGGCCGCAACCTGGCCCGCAACCTCGCGCGGAACGGGTTCTCCGTCGCGCTGCACAACCGCACGCCCGCACGTACCCGGTCGCTCGTCGAGGAGCACGGTGACGAGGGCGTTTTCGTGCCGACCGAGTCGGTCGCCGACTTCGTGGCCGCACTGGAGCGGCCGCGGCGCATCGTGATCATGGTCAAGGCGGGCGCACCGACCGACGCGGTGATCGAGGAGCTGATCCCGCTCCTCGACGAGGGCGACATCGTCATCGACTGCGGCAACGCGCACTTCGCCGACACGCGCCGCCGCGAGGCCCAGCTGCGCGAGCACGGCCTGCACTTCGTCGGCGCCGGTGTCTCGGGTGGCGAGGAGGGCGCGCTGCTCGGCCCGAGCATCATGCCGGGCGGCTCGAAGGAGTCCTACGCGACGCTCGGCCCGATGTTCGAGAAGATCGCCGCGCAGGTCGACGGCACCCCGTGCTGCGTGCACGTCGGTCCGGACGGCGCGGGCCACTTCGTCAAGATGGTGCACAACGGCATCGAGTACGCCGACATGCAGCTCATCGCGGAGGCGTACCACCTGCTGCGCGACGGCCTCGGCGCGTCGCCCAAGGAGCTGGCGGAGATCTTCGCCGAGTGGAACTCCGGCGACCTCGAGTCGTTCCTGATCGAGATCACCGCCGAGGTGCTCGCGCACGTCGACGCCGCGACCGGCAACCCGTTCGTGGACGTCATCGTCGACCAGGCCGAGCAGAAGGGCACCGGCCGCTGGACCGTGCAGACCGCGCTCGACCTGGGTGTCCCGGTCACCGGCATCGCCGAGGCCACGTTCGCGCGTGCCCTGTCCGCGCACCCCGAGCAGCGCGCGGCCGCGCGGGCGGCGCTGCCCGGCCCGGGTTCGGTGCCGCGGGTCGACCGCGAGACGTTCGTCGACGACGTCCGCAAGGCGCTGTACGCGTCGAAGGTCGTCGCGTACGCGCAGGGCTACGACCAGATGGCCGCGGCGAGCGAGGAGTACGGCTGGGACATCGACCTCGGCGCCATGGCGACGATCTGGCGCGGCGGCTGCATCATCCGCGCCCGGTTCCTCGACCGCATCAAGGACGCCTACGACGGGCAGCGGCCGGAGTCGCTGCTGGTCGCGCCGTACTTCCGGGACGCGGTCGCGGAGGGCCAGGAGTCGTGGCGGCGGGTCGTCGTGCACGCGGCGCAGGCCGGGATCCCGACGCCGGGCTTCTCGTCGGCGCTCGCGTACTACGACGCGCTGCGTGCCGAGCGGCTGCCCGCGGCGCTGATCCAGGGCCAGCGCGACTTCTTCGGCGCGCACACGTACCGGCGCGTCGACAAGGAGGGCACGTTCCACACCCTGTGGTCCGACGACAGGCGCGAAGTCGAGGCGTGATCCAGACCCTCGCCGTCGAGAACTACCGCTCACTGCGGCAGCTCGTCCTGCCCCTGTCACCGCTGACCGTGGTGACAGGGGCGAACGGCGCGGGGAAGTCCAGCCTGTACAAGGCGTTGCGGCTGCTCGCGGACGCGGCCCGCAACGGCGCGGTCGCCGCGCTCGCGCGTGAGGGCGGCCTGGCGTCGACGTTGTGGGCCGGCCCGGAAGGCAAGGTGCGCAAGGGCCGTCCGGTGCAGGGCACCGTGCGCACCAAGCCGGTGGCGCTGCGGCTGGGGTTCGGCGGCGACGAGTACGGCTACGCGCTGGACCTCGGCATGCCGGTGCCCGCCAACACCATGTTCGGGCTGGACCCCGAGTTCAAGCGCGAGGCGTTGTGGACGGGCCGGGTGCTGCGCCCGTCCGCGCTGCTGGCGGACCGCGCGCGCAACGTGGTGCGGGCCAGGGACGCGACCGGTGCGTGGGGCGCGCCGGGCAAGATCGGCCTCACCGACTCGATGCTCAGCGAGCTGGCCGAGCCGGAGGTCCTGCTGCTGCGCGAACGGATGCGGTCCTGGCGGTTCTACGACCACTTCCGCACCGACCGCGACGCGCCCGCCCGGCAGTCCCGCATCGGCACGCGCACCCCGGTGCTGGGCCACGACGGCGCCGACCTGCCCGCCGCGCTGCGCACGATCATGGAGCAGGGCGCGTGGTCGGAGCTCGACGACGCGGTCGCCGACGCGTTCCCCGGCTCACGGGTGGACGTCGTGGACCACGACGGCCGGTTCGGGTTGCGGTTCCACCAGCACGGGTTGCTGCGCCCGCTCGACGCCGCCGAGCTGTCCGACGGGACGCTGCGCTACCTGCTGTGGGTGGCGGCGCTGCTCACCCAGCGGCCGCCGGAGTTGCTGGTGCTGAACGAGCCGGAGACGAGCCTGCACCCGGACCTGCTGCCGTCACTGGCGAAGCTGATCACCGGTGCGGCGGCGCGGGGGCAGGTGGTCGTGGTGACGCACTCGGCGCGACTCGTCGACGCCATGCCGAAGGCGACCGTGCTGACGCTCGTCAAGACCGACAGCACCACCACCCTCGACGGCCAGGGTTTGCTCGACCAGCCTTCCTGGCACTGGCCGGAGCGCTAGCCCGCGCGCGTGACGGAGCACCGGGACGGGACCCATGCGGACGGCATGCCCGGGGCGACCACCGACTTCCCCTTCCACGCCGCCGCCCACGACAAGGACGGCGGTCTGCTAGCCCTGGGGCGGCTGCGGTGGGTACTGGAAGTGCCCGCCCGGCTGGTACGCCGACGGCGGTGCGACCGGTGGCGGTGGCCTGCGGCCGCGGTGCCAGAGCAGCACCATCAGCCCGGCGAAGACCGCGGCGCCGACGAGGATCAGGACGATCGTCAGCGTGTTCGACCCGCCGCCACCGTCCTCGGCCGGCCCGGTCGCGCCCGCCGGGCGTTCGCCGAACCGGCTCGCGAGGTCGTCCGGCGTGACGTCCAGGCGGGGCGCGCCGTTCATCACGACCACCAGGCGGTCGAAGTCGCCCTGGTATTTCGTCCAGACGATCTCCGCGACCTGCTCCGCGTCCTCGTCGGTGGGCACCGCGTCGGGCATCGACACCTCGATGCTCAGCACCGAGTTGCCGTTGGTGGTGTTGTGGTTGATCGACGTGGCGGAGTAGCCCGCCTTGTCCAGCTCCTGCTGCAGCTTGCCCAGGTCGGCGAGCGAGGCGCAGCCGGCCAGGGCCAGTGCACAGGCGAGCAGTGCGGCGAGAGCGGCTCTGGCCATCGGACCTCCCCCAGGAACGGTGATGACCGGATTATGGCCGTTCCGGACATGGCGGGACACGAATTGTTCTAACTTGCGTGTTCGTGGCTGATGACCTGGCGTGGTACGTGCTCCTGGAGGAGACCGCCGGCTTCGGGCGGGACTCCTACCGCTGGATGCTCACGAGGAAGACCCGCTGCGAGGACCGGGACAAGGCCCGCACCCTGGCCTACTCGCTGGCGAAGGAGTACAAGCCGGAGCACCCGATGAACCAGCGCGGCAGGGAGGTCTTCCAGATCGGCAACGACACGTGGGTGGTCGAGGTCGCCGGCGCCACGACCGACTTCCACTTCCGGGTGTCGGTGGCCGCGAAGCTGGTGGGCTAGCCGGCACGGCCGAGGGCGGCACCGGTGATCTCGACGTGGCGCGCGGTGCCGGTGAAGCACAGGTCCAGTTGAATTCATGCGCATGTGACTATATGTTGTGGTCATGGGGCACGGACACGGGCACGGGATGCCCGCGAGCGCGTCCGGCAGGCACGCCGGGCGGCTGGCCGCCGCGTTCGCCGTCACAGCGGTGTTCATGGTGGTCGAGATCGCGACCGGCATCGCGACCGGCTCGCTGGCGCTGCTGTCCGACGGTGCCCACATGGTCACCGACGTCCTTGGTGTCGGGCTCGCACTGGCCGCGATCGTGGCGGCGCGCCGGGCCCGCCGCTCGTCCGCGCGGACGTTCGGGCTCTACCGCGCCGAGGTGCTCGCGGCCCTGGCGAACGCGGTGCTGCTGTTCGGGGTCGCCGGGTACGTGCTGTACGAGGCGGTCACGCGGTTCTCGTCGCCGCCGGAGGTGCCCGGCGGACCGGTGGCCGTGGTCGCGGCACTCGGGCTGGCGGCCAACGTGGTGGCGTTCCTGCTGCTGCGTGCCGGCGCCGCGGAGAGCCTCAACCTGCGCGGCGCGTACCTCGAGGTCGTCGCCGACATGGTCGGGTCGATCGGCGTGCTGGTGTCGGGGCTGGTCACGCTGCTGTTCGGGTGGCGGTACGCGGACCCGGTGATCGGTGTCGCCATCGGGTTGTTCGTGCTGCCCCGCACGTGGACGCTCGCCAGGCGGTCGCTGCGGATCCTGTTCCAGCACGCGCCGGAACGGGTCGACGTGGACGAGCTGACCGCGGCGCTCGGTGGGCTGCCCGGGGTGGGGGAGGTGCACGACGTGCACGTCTGGACGCTGACCTCGGGGATGGAGGTCGCGTCGGCGCACCTCACCGTCGGCCCGGACTGCGACCAGTCCGCGATCCTGGCCGCCGCCCGCGAGCTGCTCGCGCGCGAGTACCAGCTGGAACACGCGACCCTGCAGGTCGAGTCGGGCACGGCGGCGAAGACCTGCCACGAACTGCAGTGGTGACCGACCAGGCAGGACGCGTCCGCTGTCGTGAACGCGCCTTTCAGGACGACCGCCGGGGCCCAGTTGTCCACAGGCGGTTCCGCGCGACCGCGGTTCTGTCGGTGGCCGCCGCTACGCTGGATGCCGGGGGCCGGAGGCCGCCGCCCTACGGAAAGGGCAGCGGCTGCGCGCCCCGTTCCGCGAGGTAGCTCTTCATGAGCTTGGTCTCGTTCTCCTGGCTCGCCACGATCTTCTCCGCGAGGTTGCGGACGTAACCGCGGGCGGCGTGGTCGGCCGCGTACTGGGCCATCTCCAGCCCGCCCTCGTGGTGGCGCAGCATGAGCTGGAGGAAGAACACGTCCAGCTCCTTGCCGGACAGCTTGCGCAGCTTGTTCAGCTCGTCGCTGGTGGCCATGCCGGGCATGCGCTGCACGGCCCCCGTGGTCTTGCCGCCCTCACCGTTGGAGTGGGTGTGGGTGCCGCCCTCGCTCATCCACTTCATGTACGGCGCCCCGACCTCCGGCAGCTGCGGGTAGCCCCACACCGTCAGCCAGCCCGCCATCTCGCTCGACTGGGCCAGCTGCGTCGACTCCACGTCGAACGCGAAGCCCTGCAGGATCGGGTCGGACGTGTTGTCCCGCTCGATGCCGGCCATCGTGACCGCCTGCAGGTGGTGGACCCGCATGTCCTGGGCGAACCCGACGTCCACCGAGTCGGCGCTCGGGGTGGCGTCGTCGCCGGTGGTGCCCCTGCTGATCAGCATCCCGCCCGCCGCGCCGACCAGCAGCACGGCGACCAGCGCGGCGATCAGGACGAACGTACGGCTCGACGGACCCGGCATCACTGGCTCGGCGCGGTCGACGGTGCCGTCGACGCGCCGGAGGCCGGCGGAGCGGGGGTGGTGCCGGAGGCGGGCGGGGTCTGCCCGTTCATCTCCTCGTCGGTGGCGTCCGTCGCGCCCTTGCCGTCCATCGTGACCGTGTTCGGGTCGCCCGCCTTGGGCGCCTCGGCCACGAACGGCGGCGGGTTGGTCACGTCGAAGCCGGTGCCCTGGGCGTCACAGCGGCCGCCCGGCTCCGGGTTCTGGTAGTTGTTCTGCCGCAGCGACTTGATGAACTGGTCGACGCGCTCGTCGGTGGCGCTCGTCAGCTTCAGCTGGTGGCCCCACGACTGCAGCGAGATCGGCTTGTCCAGGCCCGGGTACGGCGACATCAGCATGTACGGCTGGCCCTCGACCTTCGCCTTCAGCGTGTCGAGGTCCTTGCCCTTGACCTTGTCCGGGTTGTAGGCGATCCACACCGAGCCGTGCTCGAGGGAGTGGACCATGTTCTCGGTGCGCACCGGGTTCGGGTAGACCGTGCCGTTGCACTCCGCCCACGCGTTGTCGTGCGGGCCGCCGAACGGCGGGCTCTGGTCGTAGGCCACGCGCTGCTCGGCGCTGACGTGCTGACCGGCCTCGTAGTCCTCGCGGACGACACCCGGGATGTTCTCCGACGGGTCCTGGTTGTCCTCGGAGACGACCCACTTCTCCTTCGCGTCGATCTCCATGAACGCGTAGGTGAAGACACCGCCCGCGAGCGCGATGATGACGATGATCCCGATGATCATGCCCCAGGGCTTGGGCTTGCGCGCGGTACCGACGACGGAACGCCGGGCCTTGTTGACGCTGCCGCTCTTGCCCTTGGGCTTGCTCGCGCCCTTGCTCTTCGTTCCGCTGGCCATCCGGTGCCGGTCCTTGTCTCACTAATACAGGGAGTCTCCGACCGCCCAGTGTAAGGACACCGTGTCAGGTGGGCGTCAACGGAGGGTGGTCACGGACCGTCTACGGGTGCCGCGTCCGGCCCGGGCGGGTCCGTCTCGAACGGCGGCGGGTTCGTCGTGTCGAACTCCGGGCCGACGGCGTCGCACGGGGCGCCGGGCTCCGGCGTCGTGTACTCGTTCTCCCGCAGCGCGGCGATGAACTGGTCGATGCGCTCGTCGCCGGCGCCCGACAGCTTGAGCTGGTGGCCCCACGCCTGCAGCGAAATCGGCTGGTCGAGGCCGGGGTAGGGCGACATCATCATGTACGGGTGGCCGTCGACGCGGTCGGCGAGCGCGTCGAGGTCGCCGCCGCGCACCTCGTCGGCGTTGTAGGCGATCCAGACGGCGCCGTGTTCCAGGGAGTGGACCATGTGCTCGTTGCGGACGGCGGTGTCGTAGACGACACCGTTGCAGGTGGCCCAGAGCTGGTCGTGCCTGCCGCCGTCCGGCGGCGCCTTCGTGTAGGCCACGCGCTGGCCGGGCAGGGCGTGCACCGCGTCGTACTCGGTGACGACGACGCCCTCGATGTCCGTCGACGGGTCCTCGTTGTCCGGGCCGGGCACCCACTCGGACCCGGCGGACCCGCGCGGGGTCTCCGACGGCGACTCCGACGGCGACTCCGACGGCGCCCCGGACGCACCCCGGTCGCCGGAGGTCGGGGTGCCCGCGCGTTCGACCGAGCAGGCCGCGAGGGAGATCAGAACAGCAGCGATGGCAGCCAGCCTGCCGACCCGGAATTCGATGGCGACCCGCCTCCTGTGGACGTCAGCATCACGGTATGGCCGAGGCGACTCTATCGGGTGCGCGCACGCTACCTAGACTTCCCGGGGTGACTCCCGCAGCACTTGCCGACCTGGTCCGCTCCGTCGCCACCGACGTGCTGACCAGCCGAGACCTGGACGCCTCCGCCCTGCCGCCCGCCGTGACGATCGAGCGGCCACGCAACCCGGAGCACGGCGACTACGCGACGAACCTCGCGCTGCAGGTCGCGAAGAAGGTCGGCGTGCCGCCGCGGGACCTGGCGAACTGGCTGGCCGAGGCCCTCACCGGCAAGGACGGCATCGCGGGCGCCGAGGTCGCGGGCCCCGGCTTCCTCAACCTGCGGATCGCCGCGGACGCGCAGGGCGACATCGTCCGGCAGGTGCTCGCGCAGGGCGAGTCCTACGGCCACGGCGACCTCATGGCGGGCCGCAAGATCAACCTCGAGTTCGTCTCGGCGAACCCGACCGGTCCGCTGCACCTCGGCGGCACCCGCTGGGCCGCGGCCGGTGACGCGCTGGGCCGCGTGCTGGCCGCGCAGGGCGGTGACGTCACCCGCGAGTACTACTTCAACGACGCGGGCGCCCAGATCGACCGGTTCGTCCGGTCCCTGATCGCGTCCGCGAAGGGGGAGCCGCCGCCCGAGGACGGCTACGCGGGCACGTACCTGTCGGACGTGGCGGCCGAGGTGCTGCGCCGCGAGCCGAGCGCGCTCTCGCTGCCGCCCGAGGACTGCGCGGAGGTCTTCCGCAAGATCGGCGTCAACCTCATGTTCGACGAGATCAAGGCCGACCTGCACAACTTCCGCACCGACTTCGACGTGTACTTCCACGAGGACTCGCTGCACAAGTCGGGCGCGGTCGGCGAGCTCGTCGAGCAGCTCAAGGAGAAGGGCCACCTGTACTTCTCCGACGGCGCGTGGTGGCTGCGGTCGACGCAGTACGGCGACGACAAGGACCGGGTGGTCATCAAGAAGGACGGCGCCCCGGCCTACATCGCCGGTGACATCGCCTACTTCGCCGACAAGCGCGGCCGCGGCTTCGACCTGTGCATCTACATGCTGGGCGCCGACCACCACGGCTACATCGCGCGCCTCAAGGCCGCCGCCGCGGCGCTCGACGACGACCCGGACACCGTCGAGGTACTCATCGGCCAGATGGTGAACCTGGTCAGCGACGGCAAGCCGGTCCGGATGAGCAAGCGCGCCGGGACGATCGTCACCATGAACGACCTGGTCGACGCCGTGGGCGTGGACGCGGCGCGGTACGCGCTGATCCGGTCGTCGGCGAACGCGTCGATCGACATCGACCTCGACCTGTGGTCCCGCAAGACCAGCGACAACCCGGTGTTCTACGTGCAGTACGCGCACGCCCGGCTGTCGTCGATCGCCCGCAACGCGGCCGACCTCGGCATCGCGGTGCCGGACAAGGACACCGAGGTGGACCTCGGTCTGCTCACCCACCAGCGGGAGGGTGAGCTGATCCGCACGATCGGCCAGTACCCTGAGGTCCTGCGCACGGCCGCCGAGCTGCGAGAACCGCACCGGGTCGCGCGCTACCTGGAAGAACTGGCAGGCGCGTACCACAAGTTCAACGAGAGCTGCCGGATCCTCCCGAAGGGCGACGAGGACGTCACCCCGCTGACCACCGCCCGCCTCGCTCTCGCGGGCGCCACCCGCCAGCTGCTGGCCAACGGCCTCGGCCTGCTCGGCGTCGAAGCACCAGAACGGATGTAGCTCTCCCGTGCGCGCTCACCCGGCGGGACCCCGCCACGCAGAAGTCCTGCTGCCCAGCAACACCGCGGGCCCGCGGCCGTCCGGTCCGGCCGAACTGGACCGGCTGAACGCCGAGATCTGGCCCCGGAACGCGGCCCGCGGCGACGACGGCGTGGTCCGCGTCGCCGGCGTGGACGTCCGCGAGCTGGCCGCCGAGTTCGGCACGCCGCTGTTCGTGATGGACGAGGACGACTTCCGGTCCCGCTGCCGCGACCACGCGCGCGCGTTCGGCGACCCGGCGCTCGTGCACTACGCGGCCAAGGCGTTCCTGTCCGTGAAGATCGCGCGGTGGGTGGCCGAGGAGGGCCTCTCGCTCGACGTGTGCAGCGGTGGCGAGCTGGCGATCGCGTTGCGCGCGGACTTCCCGGCCGAGCGGATCACGTTGCACGGCAACAACAAGTCGGTCGAGGAGCTGACCAAGGCGGTCGAGGCCGGGGTCGGCGCGGTCGTGCTCGACTCGTTCTTCGAGATCGCCCGCCTCGACCGGATCGCCCGCGAACGCGGCGTCACGCAGAACGTGCTGGTGCGCGTGACGGTCGGCGTCGAGGCCCACACGCACGAGTACATCGCGACCGCGCACGAGGACCAGAAGTTCGGCTTCTCCCTCGCGGGCGGCGCGGCGGCCGAGGCGGTGCGGCGGGTGCTGCGCTCGCCCGGCCTCCAGCTGGTGGGGCTGCACAGCCACATCGGCTCCCAGATCTTCGACGCGAACGCGTTCGAGCTGTCCGCGCACCGCGTGATCGGGCTGCTCGCCGAGCTGCACAAGGAACACGGGCCGGACGCGCTGGAGTCGGTGACCACCGTGGACCTCGGCGGTGGTCTCGGCATCGCCTACACGGCCGACGACGACCCGCCGCCGCCCGGCTGGCTCGCCGAGCAGCTCCGCACCATCGTGGCCAAGGAATGCGAGCACGCGGGCCTGGAGCTGCCGAAGATCGCGGTCGAGCCGGGCCGCGCGATCGTGGGGCCCAGCATGGTGACGCTGTACGAGGTGGGCACGACCAAGGACGTCGAGCTGGGCCACGGGTCGTCGCGCCGGTACGTGAGCGTCGACGGCGGCATGAGCGACAACATCCGCACCGCCCTGTACGACGCGCTGTACGACTGCAGGCTGGTGTCGCGGGCCAGCGACGAGGGGGAGCGCGGCGCGGACGCCACGCTGTCCCGCGTGGTCGGCAAGCACTGCGAGTCCGGTGACGTCGTCGTGCGGGACTGCTGGCTGCCGGAGAACCTCACGCCGGGCGACCTGATCGCGGTCGCCGCCACCGGCGCCTACTGCTACGCGATGGCCAGCTCCTACAACCGGCTCGTGCGCCCCGCCGTGGTCGCGGTTCGCGACGGCGAGGCGCGGCTGCTGCTGCGCAGGGAAACCCTGGACGACCTGCTGCGCCTGGAGGTTTCATGAGTCAGGAGGAGCGAAAGCCGATCCGGGTGGCGATGCTCGGGTGCGGCACCGTCGGTACGCAGGTCATGCGGATACTGCACGAGCAGTCCGCCGACCTCGCGGCCCGCATCGGTGCCCCGGTCGAGCTGGCGGGTGTCGCGGTGCGCCGCCCCCACCGCCACCCGGACGTCCCGGCGCACCTGATCACCACCGACGCGGAAGCGCTCATCTCCTCCGACGTGGACATCGTGGTCGAGGTGGTCGGCGGCATCGACCCGGTGCGCGGCTGGCTGCTTTCCGCGCTGTCCAAGGGAAAGTCGGTCGTCACCGCCAACAAGGCGCTGCTGGCCGAGCACGCCGCCGACCTGTTCGCCGCCGCGGACGGCTCCGGCGCGGACCTCTACTTCGAGGCGGCCGTGGCCGGCGCGATCCCGTTGGTGCGCCCGCTGCGCGAGTCGCTCGCCGGTGACCGCATCACCCGCGTGATGGGGATCGTCAACGGCACCACCAACTTCATCCTGTCCGCCATGGACGCGACCGGCGCGAGCTACGCGGAGACCCTCGACGAGGCGTCCCGGCTCGGCTACGCGGAGGCGGACCCGACGGCCGACGTGGACGGCTACGACGCCGCGTCCAAGGCCGCCATCCTCGCCTCCATCGCCTTCCACACCAGGGTCACCGCCGCCGACGTCTACCGCGAGGGCATCTCCGCGGTCACGCCCGCCGACATCGCCGCGGCGAAAACCCTTGGCAGGACGATAAAACTGCTCGCGATCTGCGAGCGCGTGAACGGCAGCGTCGCGGTGCGCGTGCACCCGGCGATGATCCCGCGCACGCACCCGCTCGCGAGCGTCGGCGGCGCGTTCAACGCGGTGTTCGTCGAGGCCGACGCGGCCGGTTCGCTCATGTTCTACGGCCAGGGGGCCGGCGGTGCGCCGACCGCCAGCGCGGTGCTCGGCGACCTCGTCGCCGTGGCGCGCAACATGGTCAGCGGCGGGCGGGGCCCGGGGGAGTCGTCGTACGCCGCGCTGCCCGTCGTGCCGATCGCGCAGGTGAACACCCGCTACCACGTCAGCCTGGACGTGGCCGACCGCGCCGGGGTGCTGTCGTCGGTCGCGTCGGTGTTCGCCGAGCACGACGTGAGCATCGCCGCCGTGCGCCAGCAGGGCCGCGGCAGCGACGCCAGCCTGGTGATCGTCACGCACTACGCGCCGGACGAGGCGCTGCGGTCCACAGTGGACAAGGTGGCCGGCCTGCCGTCGGTGCGCGAGGTCGCCAGTGTGATGCGGGTCGAAGGAGAAGAGCCATGACATCCGTCGGTGTGCGGTCCGGCTGGCCGGGCGTCATCGCGGCCTACGCGGACCGGATCGAACTGCCCGAGGGCGCCAAGCCGGTGACCCTGCAGGAGGGCGGCACGCCGCTCGTCGAGGCGCCGCACCTGTCGGAGCTGACCGGCAGCCGGATCCACCTGAAGGTCGAGGGCGCGAACCCGACCGGCTCGTTCAAGGACCGCGGCATGACCGTCGCGATGACCTACGCGCTCGCGTCCGGCGTCGCGGGCGTGATCTGCGCGTCGACCGGCAACACGTCCGCGTCCGCCGCCGCCTACGCCGCCCGCGCGGGCCTGACCTGCGCCGTCCTCGTGCCGCGCGGCAAGATCGCGAAGGGCAAGCTCGCGCAAGCCGTGGTGTACGGCGCCCGCATCCTGCAGATCGACGGCAACTTCGACGACTGCCTCGAACTGGCCCGCAAGACCGCCGTCGAGTACCCGATCGAGCTGGTCAACTCGGTCAACCCGGTGCGCCTGGTCGGCCAGCAGTCGGCCGCGTGGGAGATCTGCGACACGCTCGGCCGCGCCCCCGACATCCACTGCCTGCCGGTCGGCAACGCGGGCAACATCACCGCGTACTGGAGTGGCTACCGCGCGTACGCGCGGGACGGCGTCGTCGGCTCGCTGCCCAGGATGTTCGGCTTCCAGGCCGCGGGCGCCGCCCCGCTGGTGTCCGGTACGCCGGTCAAGGAACCGGACACCATCGCGACCGCGATCCGCGTCGGCAACCCCGCGTCGTGGACCGGCGCCATCAACGCCCGCGACGAGTCGGACGGCCTCATCGACGCCGTCACCGACGAGCAGATCCTGGCCGCGTACCACCTGCTCGCCCGCAGGGAGGGCGTGTTCGTGGAGCCCGCGTCCGCCGCGAGCGTGGCAGGCCTGCTGGCCGCCGCGGCGGACGGCCGCCTGCCCAAGGGCTCGCTCGTGGCCTGCACCGTCACCGGTCACGGCCTCAAGGACCCGGACACCGTGCTGGCGGAGATGGCGCCGGTCGAGCCGATCCCGGTGGAGCCGCACGCGGTCGCCGCCGCGCTCGAACTGGCATGAACAACCCCATCCGGGTCCGGGTGCCCGCGTCCACCGCGAACCTGGGGGCCGGGTTCGACGCGCTCGGCATGGCGCTCGGCCTGTACGACACGGTCGAGGTCACCGTGACCGGCGAGGAGACCCGGGTCGAGGTGACCGGCGAGGGTGCCGGTGCCGTGCCCACCGACGAGAAACACCTGGTCGTGCGTGCGCTGCGCGCGGCCGCCGACGCGCTCGGGCACCCACTACCCGGCGTGTTCCTCCGGTGTCACAACGCGATCCCGCACGCGCGCGGCCTCGGTTCGTCGGCCGCCGCGATCGTCGCGGGCGTCGCCGCCGCGTACGGGCTCGCCGGGAAGGACCTGGACGGCCACGCGCTGCAGGTCGCCGCCGAGTTCGAGGGGCACGCCGACAACGCGGCGGCCTCCCTGTACGGCGGGCTGGTCCTGGCCTGGTCGGAGGGGGCGCGGTACCGCGCCGTCCGGCTCGAACCGCACTCGGCGCTCGCTCCGGTCGTGCTCGTCCCGGACACCGAGTCCGCGACGTCTGTCACGCGTGGATTGCTTCCCGACAACGTTCCGCACACCGACGCCGCGTTCACGGCGGGCCGGTGCGCGCTTGCGGTGCACGCGCTGACCGTCGACCCCGGTCTCCTGCTGCCCGCCACAGAGGACCGGCTGCACCAGGACTACCGCGAGCCCGCGTGGCCGGACACCATGCGAATGGTGCGTGAACTTCGCGAAAACGGCGTCCCCGCAACGGTTTCCGGCGCCGGGCCGACCGTGTTCGCGCTGCCGCCCGGCGGGGCGCTGCCGTCCGGAGTCGACACGACCGGGTTCACCGTGTGCGCGCTCCCGGTGGACCGGACGGGCGTCGTCGTCGAGCCCGCCGGGCCGGGCGGAACAAACAGCAGGTAGCCGACGTTGTAGGGATGTGCCACGCCGGTTGGCCCCGGTTGTTGCACGCCTGCGGGTGTGCGTCTACCCTCAGGGGCGTTCAGTCACCGCGCGTACGGGCGCCCGGTGTCGTTCCCGGGGATTTTCTTTTCCTCGGGTCGCATCTTCCGTTCAGTCGGCGACTCGGCCCACTTCCCGGCCGGAGTCGACGTTGGCGGATACCGAAAGCCGTGGTGACCGACTAACGCTCCGCGTTGGCGAGGCCGCGGAGCACGCCGTCTCGGTTCGAGGTGCGGCGGTCCGCTGGTTCACGGGTCCACCTCAGGAGGCGGGGACCTGGTCAGGAAGGACATGAGTGAGCAACACTGATCTGCTGGGCAGCGAGACTGCCAACGGCACGGTCGACACCGCTGCCGGTGCGGCCGAGACAACCACGCGCACCAGCGCAAACGGGGGAACGAAGCGTCGCGCCGGTCTCACCGGCATGGTCCTCGCGGAGCTGCGGGAGCTCGCGGGCCAGCTCGGCATCACGGGCACGGCTGGCATGCGCAAGGGCGACCTCATCGCGGCCATCAAGGAGCGCCAGTCCGGCGGCTCGTCGAAGCCCGCCGGGAAGGCGACGTCCGACACGCTGCCGCTCGGCATCGACGAGAAGCCCCCGGCCGCGGAGAAGCCCGCGAAGCCCGAGGTCAAGACCGAGTCGGAGCCGAAGGCCGAGCAGCAGGAGGCCGAGGAGGGCGGGCGCCGCGACGGCAACCGCCGCAGGCGTTCGACCCGTTCCGCCGGTGCGCCCGAGGGCGAGAAGCGCGAGGACCGCGGCGAGAACCGCGGCGACCAGCGCGGTGCCACCGAGGAGAAGCCCGCCGAGAAGCAGCAGGGCGAGAAGCGCGAGGAGCGCGGCGGCCGCAACAACAACGACCGCGGCGGCCGCAACCAGGACAACCGCGGTGACCGCGGGGATCGTGGTGACCGTAGCGACCGGGGCGACCGTGGCGAGCGGGGCGACCGTGGTGGGCGCAACCAGGACAACCGCGGCGAGAACCGCGGTGACAACCGGGGCGACCAGCGCCAGAACCGCGACAACGGCCCGGACGACGACGATGACGAGGACGGCGGTCGCAGGCGCGGTCGCCGGTTCCGCGACCGTCGCCGCCGCGGCAGCGGTGGTGGCGGCCGGGGCGACAGCCCGGACACCGAGGTGCGCGAGGACGACGTCCTCCTGCCCGTCGCCGGCGTGCTCGACGTGCTGGAGAACTACGCGTTCGTGCGCACCTCCGGCTACCTGGCGGGCCCGAACGACGTGTACGTGTCGCTGTCGCTGGTCCGCAAGTACGGCCTGCGCCGCGGTGACGCGATCACCGGCATGGTGCGCCAGCCGCGCGAGGGCGAGCAGCAGCGGCAGAAGTTCAACCCGCTGGTGCGCGTCGAGACGATCAACGGGCTGGACCCGGAGCAGGCCAAGCACCGCCCCGAGTTCACCAAGCTGACGCCGCTGTACCCGAACGAGCGGCTGCGCCTCGAGACCGAGTCGCACGTGCTGACCACCCGCGTCATCGACCTGGTGATGCCGGTCGGCAAGGGCCAGCGCGCGCTGATCGTGTCGCCGCCGAAGGCAGGCAAGACGTCCGTGCTGCAGGCGATCGCGAACGCGATCACCACGAACAACCCCGAGTGCTACCTGATGGTCGTGCTCGTGGACGAGCGGCCGGAAGAGGTCACCGACATGCAGCGGTCGGTGAAGGGCGAGGTCATCGCCTCGACCTTCGACCGCCCGCCGTCGGACCACACCACGGTCGCGGAGCTGTCGATCGAGCGGGCGAAGCGCCTGGTCGAGATGGGCCACGACGTGGTGGTGCTGCTCGACTCGATCACCCGCCTCGGCCGTGCCTACAACCTGGCGGCCCCGGCGTCCGGCCGGATTCTGTCCGGTGGTGTCGACTCGACGGCGCTGTACCCGCCGAAGCGCTTCCTCGGCGCCGCGCGCAACATCGAAGACGGTGGCTCGCTGACCATCTTCGCGACCGCGCTGGTCGAGACCGGTTCCGCCGGTGACACGGTGATCTTCGAGGAGTTCAAGGGCACCGGCAACGCCGAGCTCGTCCTCGACCGCAAGATCGCCGACAAGCGCACCTTCCCGGCGGTCAACGTCGACGCGTCCTCCACTCGCAAGGAAGAGCTGCTGCTCTCGCCGGACGAGCTGGCCGTGACGGTGAAGCTGCGCCGGGTGCTGCACGCGCTGGACAACCAGCAGGCCATCGACCTGCTGCTGACCCAGCTCCGCAAGACCCGCACCAACATCGAGTTCCTCATGCAGGTGGCGAAGAACACACCGTCGGTCAACGACGACTGAGCCTCCTTTGTGGTGAAGGGCCCCGCCGGGACACGCGTCCTGGCGGGGCCTTCGTCGTCCGCGACCGGACGTGGTTGTCCACAGGTGGTCCGGTTGTCCACAGGGAAGATCGACTTCCGTCCCCCTGTCGGTGGTCACCGGTAGACTGGACAGCGGGGTGCCCCCGGGAGTGGTGGGGGCTGCCCGTACGTACTGGGGGCGCGGTTTCTTTTGGTTTTCGCTGGTCAGCGGCGTTTCGCTCGGTGTGGTTGCTTCGTGTTCGGTCTGGCTTGGTGGTTTTCCTGTTGGTGGGTTTTCCCTCCGGGGGGGTCCTCGCCGGACGGGCTGGTCTCCGGGATGGCGGCGGGTCGTGCACGGGGCTGGGTTGGCAAGGACTGCTGTTGAGTGGTCTGCCTGCCATCCCGTCGACCTCCCGGAGGGCTATCACACCGCGTCAAGGGGGCCCGGCGGCTTTGGGCATGTGGTTGGGTCGTGTTTCGGGCCCCCTTGACCCGGTGTGATCGGGCTTCGCCAGGTCGACGGGATGGCAGGCAGGCAGTCCTTTGGCGGGCTTGCGCCCGGCTTGGGCTTGCCCGTCGGTGCGGCTGGTGGGTCGCTTTGTGGTTGGCCTTGTTGTGGGTTTCCCTCCGAGGTCCTCGCCGGACGGGATGGCAGGCACGCCTGCGTGGGTGGTGGGGCTTTGCCCGCTTCGCCGGTCCGCGGGGGTGGAATATCCCCTGGCCGGGGCGTGTTGAAGGTGCTGTCAGCACATCTGGCACACTGTTAGGTCGAGTCCGGCTCCGGTTCACCCCAGACGTTGTTTCGGGACCCGGCGGCCACCGAGAAAGGGCAAGATCTGTGAAGACCGGTATCCACCCCGAGTACGTCACGACCGAGGTCACCTGCGGTTGTGGGAACACGTTCACCACCCGCAGCACCAAGAAGTCGGGCAGCATCCACGTGGAGGTCTGCTCGAACTGCCACCCGTTCTACACGGGCAAGCAGAAGATCCTCGACACCGGCGGCCGGGTCGCGCGCTTCGAGGCCCGCTACGGCAAGCGGGAGAAGAAGGCCAAGTAGCTTGCGGATCGGCGTCCACCCGTCCTGGGTGGGCGCCGTTTTCGTGTCTACGTCACGAGAGGGACCAACAGTGGACGCGTCATCGCTCGGTGAGCTGCTCGGCGAGTACGAGGAGCTGGAGCGCTCACTCGCCGACCCCGCCGTGCACGGCGACCAGGCCCGTGCCCGCAAGCTGGGCCGCCGCTACGCCGAACTGACCCCGATCGTCCGCACCCTGCGTGAGCTGGAACGTGCCCGCGACGACCTCGCCACCGCGAAGGAGCTGTCGGAGGACCCGGCGTTCGCCGAGGAGGCCGCCGCGCTGGCGGAGAAGGTGCCTGCGCTCGAGGACAAGCTCACCGAGCTGCTGCTGCCGCGCGACCCGCACGACGGCGACGATCTCATCATGGAGATCAAGTCCGGTGAGGGCGGCGACGAGTCCGCGCTGTTCGCGGGTGACCTGCTGCGCATGTACCTGCGGTACGCGGAGAAGCACGGCTGGTCCGCCGAGGTGCTCGACGGCACCGAGACCGAGCTGGGCGGGTACAAGGACGCGACCGTCACCATCCGCTCCAAGACCCCCGTCGCCGACGGTGTGTGGTCCCGCCTGAAGTTCGAGGGCGGCGTGCACCGCGTGCAGCGCGTCCCCGCCACCGAGTCGCAGGGCCGCATCCACACCTCCGCCGCGGGCGTCCTCGTCTACCCGGACGTGCAGGACGCCGCCGAGGACGTGGAGATCCCCGAGAAGGACCTGCGCATCGACGTGTTCCGGTCGTCCGGCAAGGGCGGCCAGAGCGTCAACACCACCGACTCGGCCGTGCGCATCACGCACCTGCCGACCGGCATCGTGGTGTCCTGCCAGAACGAGCGCAGTCAGTTGCAGAACAAGACGCGCGCCATGCAGGTGCTGAAGGCCCGGCTGGCCGCGCTCGCGGAGGAGGAGGCCGCCAAGCAGGCCGCCGACGCCCGTCGCAGCCAGGTCCGCACCGTCGACCGCTCCGAGCGGGTGCGCACCTACAACTTCCCGGAGAACCGCATCTCCGACCACCGCGTGAACTACAAGGCCTACAACCTGGACCAGGTGCTGAACGGCGACCTCGACGGCGTGCTCGACGCGCTGGCGACCGCCGACCGGGACGAACGACTCGCCGCGCACCAGTCCTCGTGACAGGCTCTCGCCCGTGAGCAGACAGCCGTTGCGCCTCGCGATCATGGAGGCCGAGCGCATCCTCGCCGACGCCGGTGTGGCGTCCCCGCGTGCGGACGCGGAGCTGATCGCGTCCCACGTCCTCGACGTGCCCCGCGGCAAGCTGATGCTGACGCCGCTGGTGGACCGGCAGGTCGTGGCGGCCATCGGCCAGCTCGTGCACCAGCGCGCGAAGCGCGTCCCGCTGCAGCACCTGCTGGGCTGGGCGGCGATGGGCGCGGTGACCCTCGAGGTGGGCCCGGGCGTGTTCGTGCCGCGGCCGGAGACCGAGCTGCTGCTGGAGTGGGGGCTGGCGTTCATCGAAGGCCGCGAGCACCCGCTCGTGGTGGACCTGTGCACGGGCAGCGGAGCGCTCGCCCTGGCCGTCGCCGCCGAGCGCCCGGACGCCGAGGTGCACGCGGTCGAGGTCGACCACACGGCGCTCGCGTGGGCCCGCCGCAACATGGCGGACAGCCCGGTCCGGCTGCACGCGGGGGACGTGACCGACCCCGGCCTGTTCACCGAGTTCGACGCGCGCGTCGACCTGGTCCTGTGCAACCCGCCCTACGTGCCGCTCGGCACGGTCGTGCCGCCCGAGGTGGGGGAGCACGACCCGTTCAAGGCGGTGTTCGCGGGCAGCGACGGCCTCACCGTGATCCGGCACGTGGTCAACCTGGCGGCCAGGCTCCTGAAGCCGGGCGGCGCGGTCGCCATCGAGCACGACGACACCCAGCGCGAGTCGGTGCCGGAACTGCTGGCGACCAGGAAGGTGCTGACGTCGGTCGAGGACCACGACGACCTGGCGGGCAGGCCGCGGTTCGCGACCGCGCTCAGGAAGTGGTCCTGACCTCGGAGCCGAGCGCCTCGGAGATCGCCGCGACCGGCACCGCGCCCTCGCGCAGCACCACCGGCTCGTCGCCGGACAGGTCGACGATCGTCGACGGCACGGGGTCGCCGGACGGTCCGCCGTCGAGGTACACCGAGACGGACTCGCCGAGCTGTGTCCGCGCTTCGTCGGCGGTCGCCGCCGGCGGCTTGCCGGACACGTTAGCGCTGGACACGGCCATCGGCCCGACCTCGCGCAGCAGCTCGATCGCCACCGGGTGCAGCGGCATCCGCAGCATCACGGTCCCGCTGGTGTTGCCGAGGTCCCACGACAGCGACGGCGCGTGCGGCAGCACGATCGACACGTCACCGGGCCAGAACGCCTCGATGAGCAGGCGGGCGGAGCGGGGCACCGACAGGACCAGCCCGTCGATCGTCGACCAGGAGCCGACGAGCACCCCGACCGGCATGTCCGGGCCGCGGTTCTTGGCGGCCAGCAGCGACCGCACGGCGGTGGACGAGAACGCGTCCGCGCCGATGCCGTACACCGTGTCGGTGGGGATCACCACGAGCCGCCCGGCACGCACGGCGCTGGCCGCAGCCGCGAGCCCGTCGGTGCGGTCCGGTTCCCGCGCGCAGTCGTACACGACACTCACGGGCACGAACTCTAGCTAGACGCCGGGTCTGACGATGTGCGGGGCCATTTCGTCGGCCCGCCGCCGCCACGTCTGCCGCCGGAAGCGGAACACGACCGCGTACAGCAGCGCGGCGCCGGCCAGCACGCCGACGACCACCAGCACCACGTTGTCCAGCAGCCCGCCCGCCACCACGGTGATCAGCCCGAGCGCGACGATCAGCACCGCGAGGCTCACCGCGATGCCCTCCGGTGACCAGGTCCAGCGCCTGCCCGCCGCCACCTCGGACAGCAGCTGGCGCGCGCCGCGTTCCAGCTCCAGGTCGCCGGTCTCGAGCGCGAGGATCCGCCGTGCCGCGTCCTCGCAGATCCGCAGCTGGGCCTCACTGGTGATCACGAGGACGTCGTCCGCGGTCCGCGACCGGCACTGCTCGGCCGCCGAGAACCAGGCGCCCGCCAGGTAGTACCGCAGCGTCGGGTCCCCTGGCCGGTCGGCGACGAGCAGCTCGAGGTCGGCCACGGCCCCCGCCGCCTGCCCCTGCCCGATCTGCACCTGCGCGAGCCCCACCTTGGCGAGCAACGCGCCCAGCCCGCCCGCGGACAGCGCGGAGCGGTAGCTCTCCTCGGCGTCGCGCCACCCGCCACGCGCGAGGAACACGTCCCCGACACCCACCCGATCGAGTGGATCGTCCCGCAACTCCGCGGCGGCCTCGAACTCGGCGAGGGCCTCGTCGAGCCGCCCGGCCACCAGCGCCGACCGGCCACGATCCGCGTGCAGCCGGGCTTCCGGCTGATCGACAGGTTGGTCGTCCGGCACCAGTCGCCACTTGACGATCACGTCCTGCCACGCTCGAAGCATTGGATCACCTCGGCAGGCACGTTACTCTCGGTATACCCGTGTCGGGGGGTTGCAGAGGTGAAACTGGTGGCGAGCGTCAGGTCGCTCAGCTCGCGTTGGGTCGCGTGGGCGTTCGCCGCTGCCTACCTGGTGGTGAGCGCGGCGGTCGGCGCGGTGCTGCTGACCATGCCCAAGAACGACGCCGCCGGTGTCGAGGACCCCGCCACCTACGTCTCGTCGGACGGCGCCTCGCCGACGGTGGCGTCCAGTTCGGCGCCCGCCGGCTTCCAGCGGGTGCCCGGTCCCGAGGGCCTGTCGACGGTAATCCCCGACGGGTGGCGCGCGGTGTCGGCGGGCAGTCCCGGCGCGCTGCGGGCGGTGGACCCCTCCGATCCGGCGCGGGTCGTCGGGTTCGGCGGGGCGCGGGCGGCGTCGTCGGACATCGTGCGGGTGCACGTGGCGTACGAGTCCGGTTTCGCGTCACGGACGGTCGCGTACCGGCGGTTGGACCTCAACTCGGCCACCTACGGCGGGCACCCGGCGGTGGAGTGGGAGTTCCAGCACCGGGACGGGCGCGGGGTGCAGCGGGTGCACGCGTTGTACTGGCTCGTCGACGGGGTCGAGTATTTCGTGTTCGCGTCCGCTCCGGCGGAGCGCTGGTCGCGGATGAAGCCCGTTTACGACGCCATGGTCGCCAATTCCCGGCCTTGAGCCCGGACGAGTGGTCCACCGGCTCGGTTCGCGCGCACGAACGCGATGTTGCGCAGGCAGGCGATGCCGGACGCGGTGTCGTCGCGGGCCGCCCGGCGAGCTGCTGCTCGATGCCGGACTCGCGACAGACCGTGCAGTCGTTCCGGTTCCCTGGCTGCGGCTCGCCGGTGGCGATCACGAGGCGGGGGTGTCAGCGTCGATCGCGACCAGCAGGACACGGTCCGGCAACCGCGGGCTCCATGGTCCGCCCGGCCGTCCGCGATCACCGGTCCACCCCGTTCGGCCACGACCGCGACCAGCTTGCGGAACTGACCCGGCTGCAAGCCGGTGAACGGGACGATCCACTCCGAGTACCACCCGACTCACGAGACGTCACCCAGGCTGGATTTCGGGGGCCGGAGGCGTCGGGTCTGCGGACGGCCACGTCTTGTCGGCGCGGGTTTGCCGGTGGTCTGGTTCCGGCGACGCCGGTGGATGACGCGGCCGGTTTTGTCGGTGGTCGCCGGTACGCTGGCGTTCGGGGGCCGGAGGCCGCGGTTGATCTTGTCCCGCCCAGGACCATTTGCGGGTGCGGGGTGCCGGGGTTTTCCGTTCCGTGGTGTTCGGTGGCGGCGGATGGTGCGGGCGGCGCACCCACGCGTCACGGGACCGGGCGTCCCGAAAGGACGGTGGGCGCGGATCAATAGCGCGCCGGGACGTAGCGCATCGATCGCTTCGGGGGGCGGCGGTAGTCGGGATCCTCCGGGCCGCGTGGTGGGAGTTCCAGCTCCGGCGGCTCGACGTCCTCGTACGGCACCTGGCTCAGCAAATGCGAGATGCAGTTCAGCCGGGCCCGTTTCTTCGAGTCGGCCTCCACGACCCACCACGGGGAATCCTCGACGTCCGTGTGGGCGAACATCACGTCCTTCGCCTTGGAATAGTCGAACCAGCGTCGCCGGGCTTCGAGGTCCATCGGCGATATCTTCCACCGCTTTGTCCGGTCGCGCATGCGTTCCTGGAAACGCTTTTCCTGTTCCTCGTCGGAGACCGAGAACCAGTACTTCACCAGGATCATGCCCGAGCGGATGAGCATGCGTTCGAACTCCGGGGCCGCACGGAGGAATTCCTCGTACTCGGCCTCGGTGCAGAACCCCATGACGTGTTCCACGCCGGCGCGGTTGTACCAGGACCGGTCGAACAGCACGATCTCGCCCGCCGCGGGGAGGTGTGCCACGTAGCGCTGGAAGTACCACTGCGTCTTCTCGCGTTCGGTGGGGGTGCCCAGTGCGGCGACCCGGCAGACGCGGGGGTTCAGCGGCTCGGTGATGCGCTTGATCGCACCGCCCTTGCCCGCGGCGTCGCGGCCCTCGAACAACACCGCCACACGCAGGCCGTTCGCCTTGACCCAGTCCTGCAGCTTCACCAGCTCCAGGTGCAGGCGGGCCAGCTCCTGCTCGTAGTTCAGCTTGGTCACCCACGGACCGTAACCCGCTCGCGGTAGCCTGGCCCGGCAAAACTGCCACGAGAGAGAAGCAGCAGGGGTGAACACGCCGTTCTGGGGCCCGGACTTCGATTCGCTGGCCGCTACGGATCCCGAGATCGCCGACGTGGTGCTCGGTGAGCTGGACCGCCTCCGCGGCGGGCTGCAGCTGATCGCCAGCGAGAACCTCACGAGTCCCGCGGTGCTCGCCGCGCTCGGGTCGACGCTTTCCAACAAGTACGCGGAGGGCTACCCGGGACGCCGCTACTACGGCGGGTGCGGGCAGGTGGACGTCGCCGAGGAGATCGGGGTCGCCCGGGCGAAGGAACTGTTCGGGGCCGAGCACGCCAACCTGCAGCCGCACTCCGGCGCGAGCGCGAACCTCGCCGCCTACGCCGCGTTCTGCGAGCCGGGCGACGTCGTCCTCGCCATGGACCTCAAGCAGGGCGGGCACCTCACGCACGGCTCGAAGGTCAACTTCTCCGGGCGGTGGTTCGAGGCCGTCTCCTACGGGGTGCGGCAGGACACCGAGCTGATCGACTACGACCAGGTCCGCGACCTCGCGCTCGCGCACCGGCCGCGCATGATCATCGCCGGGGCGACCGCCTACCCCCGGCTCATCGACTTCTCCGCGTTCCGCGCGATCGCCGACGAGGTCGAGGCGATCCTGATGGTCGACGCCGCGCACTTCATCGGTCTCGTCGCGGGCAAGGTCGTCCCCTCGCCGGTGCCGTTCGCCGACGTCGTCACGTTCACCACGCACAAGGTCCTGCGCGGGCCGCGCGGCGGGATGATCGTCTGCAAGGCCGAGCACGCGAAGGCGATCGACAAGGCCGTCTTCCCGTTCGGCCAGGGCGGGCCGCTGATGCACGCGGTCGCCGCCAAGGCCGTCGCGCTGAAGGAGGCCGCGACCACCGAGTACCAGGGGTACGCCACGCAGGTCGTCGCCAACGCCGCCGCGCTCGCCAAGGGCCTCGAAGCCGAGGGCATGCGCGTCGTGTCCGGCGGCACCGACACGCACCTCGCGCTCCTGGACGTGCGGCCGCTCGACGTCACCGGGGCCGAGGCCGAGAAGCGGTGCGGGCTCGCGGGCATCACGCTGAACAAGAACGCGATCCCGTTCGACCCGGCGCCCCCGGCGACCGCGTCCGGCATCCGGATCGGTTCACCGTGCGTGACCACGCAGGGCATGGCCGAGCCGGAGATGGCCGAGATCGCGCGGCTGATCGGGCGTGCGGTCCGCGCCGAGCCGGGCAGCCCGGACCACGCCGCCGTCGCCGAGGCCGTCGGGCACCTCACCGCCGCGCACCCCGCCTACCCCCGGGACTGACCCCGTGGACCTGGCACAGAACTTCCAGCCCGCCGGTCTCCCCATCCGGGAGTACCTGCTCGTCGGGCTGACCACGGCGGTACTGACGTTCCTGTTCACCGGTCTCGTGCGGCGGCTCGCGCTGCGCTGGGGCGCGGTGGCCTACCCGCGGCAGCGCGACGTGCACACCGTGCCGATCCCGCGGCTCGGCGGCCTCGCGATGTACCTCGGCGTGTGCGGGGGCATGCTGCTCGCCCACCAGCTGCCGGTGCTGCGCCGCGCGTTCGACTACTCGCTGGATCCCACGGCGATCCTGCTCGGCGGCGGCCTGATCATGGTGATCGGGATGCTCGACGACCGCTTCGAGCTGGACTCGGTCACCAAGCTCGCCGGTCAGACGACGTGCGCGGGCATCCTCGTGCTGCTCGGCCTGCAGTGGATCATCTTCTGGGTGCCGTGGGGCGGCAACGGCGCGGGCGGCTCGCTGCTGATCCTCGACCAGAACCAGGGCGCGATCCTGACCGTGCTGCTCGTGGTCACGATGGTCAACGCGATCAACTTCGTCGACGGCCTCGACGGCCTCGCCGCGGGTGTCGGCCTCATCTCGGCCATCGCGACCTGCGCGTTCTCGCTGCACCTGCTGGACCAGTCCGGCGGCGACGTGACCTACTACCCGCCCGCGCTGATCGCCGCGACGCTGGCGGGCGCGTGCATGGGCTTCCTGCCGCACAACTTCCAGCCGGCGAAGATCTTCATGGGCGACTCCGGCTCGATGCTGATCGGCCTGATGATGGCGGGCGCGAGCACGTCGGCGTCCGGCAAGGTGCTGAGCCTCGACGGCACCGAGACGATCGCGCTGCTGTCGCCGCTGCTGGTGGTCGCCGCGGTGCTGTTCGTGCCGGTGCTGGACCTGCTGATGGCGGTGGTGCGGCGCACCCGCAAGGGCCTCTCGCCGTTCCACGCCGACAAGATGCACCTGCACCACCGGCTGCTGGAGATCGGTCACTCGCAGCGCAGGGCCGTCCTGTTGATCTACCTGTGGGCCGCCGTGCTGGCGTTCGGGACGGTCGCGTTGAGCCTGTTCGACGCGCTCGCGGTGGTGTGGGGGATCGGTATCGGACTCCTGATCGCACTGATCGTCTCGGTCGTCCCTAGACTCAGGGCCAGATGAGGTTGAGCGAAGCTTGCGGAGCGAACATCAGTACCGAGGAGACAGAGCAGGACCAGGCCGGGCCGACCGCCGCTGACCTGGGCATTCAGACCGACCTGCCGAAAACGCACGGAGAGGCGGTCACGCGGCTGGCGGACGCCATGCTGCGGTACGCGATCTGGCCGTCCGCTGTGACCGCGGTCATCGGCATCGTGGTGGCGAGTGTCATGTTCGGCGCGCGCGGCGGCGTCGCGGCGCTGATCGGCGCGCTCGTCGCGGTCGCGTCGTCACTGGCCACGTGGTGGCTGATGCGCAAGACGGCCGACAAGAACCCGATGATGGTGATGACCGGCGCGCTCGGCGGGTTCATCGGCAAGATGATCATCCTGCTGCTCGTGCTGATGGTGTTGCGCGAGATCACGTGGCTGCACACCAAGTCGCTGGCGTTCACGATGCTCGCGGTGGTGGTCGTCTGGGCCGCGATGGACACCGTCGCGTTCCGCCGCACGAAGCTGCCGACCTTGATCATCAACGACGACGACCAGTAGATCCCCTACCAAGTAGTACGCGCGTTCTCTATGGCCCGGAGCGGCTGATAGGGTGCGCTTGTACCTCGGTTCACAAGCCCAGGGCGCACCCCTCACGAGCAGGGGTGCCGCTGACAGGTGCGCGGGCTGGCTGGGGTACGTTACGTCCTGATCGTGACGATTCCCCCGGCGGTGTGAATCTGCCGGCCGGGAGAACCGGAAGGAGCCCAGTTGCGGGCGCTGTGGCTAGCAGAGGGTGGAGAGTTCGTACCGCCGGGTGCGGGTGACTTCAATCTCCCTCCCATATTCCTGGGCATCACCAAGCCGATGCTGCTCGTGGTGCTGTCCGTGATCATCATCGCGTTGTTCTTCCTGATGGCCTCGCGTCGCCTGACAGTGGTGCCGAGCCGCTTCTCGTTCGTCGCCGAATCGGTGTACGACTTCGGCCGCAACAACATCGCGCGGGAGCTGATCGGCTCCAAGGACTTCGCGCCTTATGTGCCGCTGATCGTCACGATGTTCACCTTCGTTCTGGTGAACAACATCTTCGGGCTCATCCCGCTGATCCAGTTCCCGACGTTCTCGCACATCGGCTTCCCGCTGGCGCTGTCGGTGCTGGTCGTGTACCCGCTGTGGCACTACATCGGCATTCGCAGGCACGGCTTCGTCGGCCACATCAAGCACCAGCTCGTGCCGCCGGGCGTGCCGAAGCCGGTGCTCCTGCTGCTGGTCCCGGTCGAGGCGTTCGTGAAGTTCTTCATGAACCCGCTGACGCACGCGATCCGGGTGTTCGCCGCGATGTTCGCCGGTCACCTGATCCTGATCGTGTTCACGCTCGCGGGCCAGTACCTGCTGCTCGAGGCGAGTGGCCCCCTGAAGCCGGTCTCGGTGGTCTCGTGGGCGTTCGCCATCGCGATGACGTTCGTCGAGGCCCTGATCCAGGTCCTGCAGGCGTACATCTTCGCGTTGCTGGCGGCGAACTACATCAGCGCCGCCCTGTCCGCGGACCACTGAGTTTCACCACGACAAAGGCATACACCCGATCCGCGAAATCCCTCGCGGACCGAGTTTGGAAGGAAACAAAACAAGTGAGCGCCATTCAACTCGCCCAGGAGACCATCAACCTGAACCAGGGCCTTTCGCTCATCGGTTACGGCCTTGGTGCGATCGGCCCGGGCGTCGGCGTTGGTCTCATCTTCGCCGCGGTCATCAACGGCACCGCCCGCCAGCCGGAGGCCCAGAGCAAGCTGATGGGCATCGCGTGGCAGACCTTCGTGCTGGTCGAGGTCCTCGCGCTGATCGGTCTGGTGCTCTTCTTCATCGCCTCCGCCTGAGCAACCTTCCTCAGCTCCGGGAGACACCATGCTGAACACCACGGTCGTGCTGGCCGCTGAAGAGCCGAGCCCGATCATCCCGCACGTTTCCGAGATCATCCTCGGTCTGGTCGCGTTCCTGCTGCTGCTGTGGGTGCTGCAGAAGTTCGCGTTCCCGCGGTTCGAGGCGCTCTACAAGGAGCGCACCGAGAAGATCGAGGGCGGCATCAAGAAGGCCGAGGAGGCCCAGGCCAAGGCCGAGGAGGCGCTGGAGACCTACCAGGCGCAGCTCGCCGAGGCCCGTGCCGAGTCCGCGCGCATCCGGGACGACGCCCGGCTGGAGGCGGAGCAGATCAAGGAGGAGCTCCGCGCCCAGGCGCAGGAGGAAGCCGCACGTATCGTGGCGCAGGGGCGTGCACAGCTGGAGGCCCAGCGCGCTCAGATCGTCGCGGAGCTGCGTGCCGACCTCGGCCGCCACGCGGTCGAGCTGGCCAGCCGGGTCGTCGGTGAGTCCCTCGAGGACGAGGCGCGCCGCCGGGGCACCGTGGACCGGTTCCTCGACGAGCTCGACTCGGTCTCGGCGCGGAACTAAGGCCCTTCGAGGACGGGATTGACGATGACGCTGTTCCACGCCGCGAGCCGCGAGGCGCTCGCCACCGCAGAGCAGAAGCTGCTCGCGGTGCTGAGCGCCAAGCCGGCCGCGCGGGCCAAGGGCGTGTCCGCCGAGCAGCTCGGTGACGAGCTGCTCTCCGTCGTGCGGCTGCTCGACGGGGAGATCGGCCTGCGCCGCGTGCTCGGTGACTCGTCGGCGGAGCGGGAGCGCCGCGAGGCACTGCTGACCCAGCTGCTGTCCGGCAAGGTCAGCGCGCAGGCGCTGGAGGTGCTGACGGCGGCCGTCGGCGAGCGGTGGTCGACACCGCGTGAGCTGGTCGACGGCCTCGACGACCTGGGCCGCACCGCACTGCTCGTGCACGCGGAGCAGGAGGGCCGCCTGGACGCGGTGGAGGACGAGCTGTTCCGGTTCAGCCGGATCGTCGCCGCCGACAGCGAGCTGGAGCGGGCGCTGTCCGACCGGACCGCGCCCCCCGCGAGCAAGGCCGCGCTGGTCCGCGACCTGATCGGCGAGAAGGCCGACGGCGTCACCCTCCGCCTGGTCGAGCAGCTGGTGACCACCCCGCGCGGGCGGGCGGTCGTCACCGGCCTCGGTGAGCTGGCCGCCGAGGCGGCCAAGCGGCGTGAGCGGTCCGTGGCCACGGTGGTCGCGCCGGTCCCGCTGACCGCACAGCAGGAGGAGCGGCTCGCCGCCACCCTGCAGCGCATCTACTCGCGGCCGATCGCGCTGCACGTCGAGGTCGACCCGGAGATCCAGGGCGGCCTGGTGATCAAGGTGGGCGACGAGGTCATCGACGGCAGCGCCACCGGCCGCATCGACGAGCTGCGCCGGCGCCTCGCGGGCTAGCACACCACGAACTTCTTGAGTTAGACACAGACGGTAGGAGCGGGAACGACATGGCGGAGCTGACGATCTCGTCGGACGAGATTCGCAGTGCGATCGACAACTACGTGTCCAGTTACTCGCCTGACGTCAACCGGGAGGAGGTCGGCCTCGTCGTCGACACCGGTGACGGCGTGGCGCACGTCGAGGGCCTGCCCTCGACCATGGCAAACGAGCTCCTCGAGTTCCCTGGCGGGATTCTCGGGGTCGCGCAGAACCTCGAACCGCGCCAGATCGGTGTGGTCATCCTCGGCAACTACGAGCAGATCGAGGAGGGCCAGGAGGTCAAGCGGACCGGCCGGATCCTCTCGGTCCCCGTCGGTGACGCGTTCCTCGGCCGCGTCGTCGACCCGCTCGGCCAGCCCCTCGACGGCCTCGGCGACATCGCCGCCGACGAGACCCGCGCCCTCGAGCTGCAGGCCGCCACGGTGGTCCAGCGGCAGCCGGTGGGCGAGCCGCTGCAGACCGGCATCACCGCGATCGACGCGATGACCCCGATCGGCCGCGGCCAGCGCCAGCTGATCATCGGCGACCGCAAGACCGGCAAGACCGCGGTCTGCGTCGACACGATCCTCAACCAGCGCGCGAACTGGGAGTCCGGCGACCCGGACAAGCAGGTCCGCTGCATCTACGTCGCGGTCGGCCAGAAGGGCACCACGATCGCGTCCGTGCGCAAGGCGCTCGAGGACAACGGCGCGCTGGAGTACACCACGATCGTCGCCGCCCCGGCGTCCGACTCCGCGGGCTTCAAGTGGCTGGCCCCCTACACCGGCTCGGCGCTGGGCCAGCACTGGATGTACCAGGGCAAGCACGTCCTGATCGTGTTCGACGACCTGACCAAGCAGGCCGAGGCCTACCGCGCCCTGTCGCTGCTGCTGCGCCGCCCGCCGGGCCGCGAGGCGTTCCCCGGCGACGTCTTCTACTTGCACTCCCGCCTGCTGGAGCGCTGCGCGAAGCTGTCCGACGAGCTGGGTGGCGGTTCGCTGACCGGTCTGCCGGTCATCGAGACCAAGGCGAACGACATCTCCGCCTACATCCCGACGAACGTCATCTCCATCACCGACGGGCAGTGCTTCTTCCAGTCCGACCTGTTCAACTCGGGTCAGCGCCCGGCGGTCGACGTGACCACCTCGGTGTCCCGCGTGGGTGGTGCCGCGCAGATCAAGGCCATGAAGTCGGTCTCCGGCTCCATGCGCATCGACCTGTCGCAGTACGAGGAGCTCAAGGCGTTCGCCGCCTTCGCCTCCGACCTCGACGCCGCGTCGCGCGCCCAGCTGGACCGCGGTGCCCGCCTGTACGAGCTGCTCAAGCAGCCGCAGTACTCGCCGGTGCCGGTCGAGCAGCAGGTCGTCACCGTGTACCTCGGCACCAACGGCCACTACGACGACGTGCCGGTCGAGGACGTCGCGCGGTTCAACCGGGAGCTCCTGGAGAACCTGCGCCACAAGCACGAGGGCATCCTCGCCGAGATCCGGGACACCGGTAAGTGGACCGACGACCTCGCCGAGCGGGCCGTCAACGCGACCAAGGAGTTCAAGAAGGGCTTCACCACTTCCGAGGGCAAGACCCTCAACCAGGAAGAGGCCGAGGCCATGGCCGCTGACGAGGTCGGGCAGGAGACCGTCAAGGTCAACCGCCCGGCCCCGAAGAGCTGACCGGACGGAAGTAGATGGCCGCACAACTTCGCGAACTACGGTCCAAGATCCGGGCGACCAAGTCCATCGGCAAGATCACCAAGGCGATGGAGCTCATCGCCACGTCGCGCATCAGCAAGGCGCAGGCGCGGGTGGACGCGTCCCGGCCGTACGCGGAGGAGATCACCAAGGTCCTCTCCGCGCTGGCCAGCGCAGCCACCACGCTCGACGACCCGCTGCTCACCGAGCGCCCCAACCCCAAGCGGGTCGGCGTGCTCGTCGTGACCAGCGACAAGGGTCTCTGCGGTGCCTACAACGCCAACGTGCTGCGTGCCGCCGAGGAGCTCCAGTCGCTGCTGCGCGAGCAGGGCAAGACGCCGGTGCTGTACGTGATGGGCGCCAAGGGCGTCGGGTACTACCGGTTCCGCGACCGCAAGGTCGAGGAGAGCTGGACCGGCTTCACCCAGGTGCCGCGGTACGAGAACGCCGCGGAGGCGGGCAAGACCCTGGTCGCCGCCTTCAACGCGGGCGCCGACGACGAGGGTGACGAGGCGGGTGCCGACGGCATCCTCGGCGTCGACGAGCTGCACATCGTGTACACGGAGTTCCGCTCGATGCTGTCGCAGGTGCCGGTGGCCAAGCGGATCGCGCCGCTCGAGGTGGAGTACGCCGAGGAAGGCGCGGAGGCCCCGAAGAGCGACATCATCCCGTCGGCCTACTCGTTCGAGCCCAGTGCCGAGGCGCTGCTCTCCGCGCTGCTGCCGAAGTACATCAACACCCGGATCTACGCCGCGCTGCTGGAGTCGGCGGCGTCGCAGCTGGCCGCGCAGCGCAACGCCATGAAGTCGGCGTCGGACAACGCGAACGACCTGGTGAAGACGTACACCCGGCTCGCCAACCAGGCACGTCAGGGCCAGATCACCCAGGAGATCAGCGAAATCGTCGGCGGTGCGGACGCACTCGCCTCGGTAGGAAGTGAAGACTGATGACGACAACCGAGAACGCCGCCAAGGGCCGCATCGTGCGGGTGACCGGTCCTGTGGTCGACGTCGAGTTCCCCCGTGGCCAGGTGCCCGGCCTGTTCAACGCGCTGAAGACCGAGATCACGTTCGAGGAGCTGAAGAAGACGGTGACCCTCGAGGTCGCCCAGCACCTCGGCGACAACCTCGTGCGCACCATTTCGCTCCAGCCGCAGGACGGCCTGGTCCGCGGTGCCGAGGTGCTCGACACCGGCGCCGCGATCTCCGTGCCGGTCGGTGAGAAGGTCAAGGGCCACGTCTACAACGCCCTCGGCGAGTGCCTCGACCAGCCCGGCTACGCGTCGGACTTCGAGAAGTGGGAGATCCACCGCAAGCCGCCGGCCTTCGACCAGCTCGAGGGCAAGACCGAGATGCTGGAGACCGGCCTCAAGGTCATCGACCTGCTGACCCCGTACGTGACCGGTGGCAAGATCGGTCTGTTCGGTGGCGCGGGCGTGGGCAAGACGGTGCTCATCAAGGAGATGATCACCCGTGTGGCCCGCAACTTCGGTGGCACCTCGGTGTTCGCCGGTGTCGGTGAGCGCACCCGTGAGGGCACGGACCTCTTCCTGGAGATGAGCGAGGACGGCGTCATCAACGACACCGCGCTCGTGTTCGGTCAGATGGACGAGCCGCCGGGTACCCGCATGCGGGTCGCCCTGTCGGCGCTGACCATGGCAGAGTACTTCCGCGACGTCCAGAACCAGGACGTGCTGCTGTTCATCGACAACATCTTCCGCTTCACCCAGGCGGGTTCCGAGGTGTCGACCCTGCTCGGTCGCATGCCCTCCGCCGTGGGTTACCAGCCGACGCTGGCGGACGAGATGGGTGAGCTGCAGGAGCGGATCACCTCCACCAAGGGCCGGTCCATCACCTCGATGCAGGCGATCTACGTGCCCGCGGACGACTACACCGACCCGGCCCCGGCGACGACGTTCGCCCACCTGGACGCCACCACCGAGCTGTCCCGGTCGGTGTTCCAGAAGGGCATCTTCCCGGCGGTGGACCCGCTGGCGTCGACGTCGACCATCCTGGACCCGGCCATCGTGGGCGACAAGCACTACGCGGTCGCGTCCGAGGTCATCCGCATCCTGCAGAAGTACAAGGAACTGCAGGACATCATCGCGATCCTCGGCATGGACGAGCTGTCCGAAGAGGACAAGCTGACGGTGCAGCGCGCCCGCCGCATCGAGCGCTTCCTGTCGCAGAACATGCTGGTCGCCGAGGCCTTCACCGGCCAGCCGGGTTCGACGGTCCCGCGCGAGGAGACCGTGGAAGCCTTCGACAAGATCACCAAGGGCGACTTCGACCACTACCCGGAGCAGGCGTTCCTGGGCATCGGTGGCCTGGAGGACCTGGAGAAGAAGTACAAGGAGATCACCAAGAAGTAGGTGCACCTCCTGCCACGCGAACGCCGCGCTCCCATCCGGGGGCGCGGCGTTCGCCGTTCCCGGCCCCTGTGGACAACTCCACTGACCACCCGGTTCTGTCGGTGGTGGCCGCTAGGCGAACTCCTATTTGCCGACATAGAGTCGGTGCATGGGGATACGGAAGAACGTTAGCGCAGGTCAGAGCGCAGGTGTACCGGCTGTGCCGCCGCCTGTGCCGGTGTTTGACTCGTATGGGCGGTTGTCGAAGAACCCGACGACGGGTGAGTTCGAGAAGATCGAGACGCAGTGGGCGGACAACCGGAAGGTGATTGACCGGTTGGGCGGCACGCTGGGCCTTGAGTTGGACGACGGGTTGTCGGCGTGGAAGAAGAACGTGCGCCGCCCCGGGTGGACGAAGCTGTTGGAGCGGGTGGCGTCGGGTGCGTCGGACGGGATCGTGGTGTGGCACTCCGACCGCCTGTTCCGGCAACCGCGTGATCTGGAGAAGTTGATCGATCTGGCGGACAAGGGGTTCCTGGTCGTCAGTGCGCACGGTTCGCGTGATCTGACGGATCCGGATGACCGGTTCATCCTGCGGATTGAGGTCGCGCACGCGGCGCGGTCGTCGGATGACACGTCGCGGCGGATCAAGCGCCGGTTCCGCACGTTCCGAGAGAACGGAGTCGGGCATATCGGCGGGCCGCGCCGGTTCGGGTGGCCGGGCCGTGACCTGACGTGGACGCCCGGTGAGGGCGAGACGGACGATGACCGGCCGATGGTGCCGGACGCTCTGGTGGAGCGGGAACGGCGCGCGTTGGTGGATGCGACGGATGCGGTGTTGTCGGGGATCTCTGAAGCGGTGATCGCGCGGGAGTGGAACGACGAAGGCTTGTTCACGGCGGAGGGCCGTGGGTGGGTGCGGTTGACGGTCAAGTCGGTGCTGTCCCGTGCCACGAACGCCGGACTGATCGAGTCCGATGGGGAACTGGTGGCGACGATGCCGGGTGACCCGATCGTGGACCCGCGCAAGTTCGACCTGTTGCGCTCCAAGTACGCCGCCCGCCGCAAAGGACGCGTCGCCGGAGAGGTCGGCCCCGGGTACGTCGGTACCGGGATCATCCGGTGCGGTGAGCCCGACTGCGGCACGAGGATCACAGCTCGCAACGGCGACGGCTTCTACCGCGACCTCCCGTGGACGCCGCAGCTTGCCCGCGCTCTCCAGGACGCCCTGGAGATGACTGACGCCGCGTTCGCGGCCCACCTTAGCGTCACCGTGCGCACGATCACCTCATGGCAGCAGCCCGACGCCACGATTGGTGACGCCACGATCTGCGCGGCCCTGGAAACGGCGGCACAGCAGGCGTCCATCAGCGTGAAGAAGCGTTTCGCCCAGCGCGCGAACATCCCGGTGCGGAAGAAGTACTACACCTGCGACAAGGAACGTCGGGGATGCGGCAAGGTCAACGCCGACCTCCGCGCGGTGGACCAGGAACTACGGACCTATGTGATCATCCGCCTGTCGGACGACAGGTACGCCGCCGCTGTCGAGGCGGCACGCGCGCAGGTCGCGGACCGGCTGTCCGGGATCAACGCCGAGATCGCCGAGTACGAACAGTTCCAGGAGGCGGTGTCCGAGCGGTTGGGACGTCGGGAGTTCAAGACCATGGCCGCGTTCGACAAGGCCAACAAACCCCTCGTGGACGCCCTGGATCGGCTCTACGCCGAACGCGAGACCCTGTCAGGCGGCTCACTCGAAGGGCCGACCAAGGCCCAACCGGCGGCAGCGATCGCAGCGCAGTGGGACGACGCGGACAACTCCGAACGCCGGTCCATGCTCGCCAAAGCCCTGGGCGGCTCCACCCTGTACCTGGACAGGTACGTCAAGCGTCCCGGCCCCCGCGTGTTCGACCGGAATCGCCTGCGCCTGGTCTACCCCGACGGCACCACCCTCACCCTGGGCCAACTCACCTAACCCAGCCGATCTCCAGCAGCGCAAACACCGCGAACGGCGCACCTCTCGACATCCGAGGGGCGCGCCGTTCGCATTGGCGGAGGGTCACCGTTGCGACCGCTGGCCGCGTCGAGCACGTCGAGCATCGATGCGGCGCAGCACGGCCCCCACCGCGGCGATCTCCTCCGGAGTCATCGGCGGCTGGGCGGCGACCGCCCGTTTCCAGTACCGGTACGACTCCGGATCGATACCCGCGTCTCGTGCTTCCTGATCATCATCGCTTCCTGGATTCTGCGTTGGGTTGGGTGGTGTAGTTGGCGATGGGTCAGTCGTCGTGACCACCCCCGTCCGTGACGGCATCCTGGGTGTGTCTCGGTTGTGGTGGTGTGGAGGGCGTTTCTGCCCGGTTGTGACGGCGTTCGCGACCGGCGCGGTTGCCGTCACAGCTCTCGTTTCCGCTGGTAAAACCGTGTTCAGTGCTGTCACTGCGGCTGTGACGGCATGACGGCATCAACGGCCGTGCGTGACGGCATTCCGGGCGTGCCGTCACAGCTCACCGTCCGTCGGCTCTGACGCCCCACGGTCCTGGAGAGCCGTAGCGGTAGCGAGGAGATCGGCGACCAGGTACCCCCGGATCTGTCGAGCCCTGCCGTCCTCGGCGGTGACGCGATCACGGGTTGACTGGCATCCCAACTCGGCAAGCCTGCGACCCAACCACGCCGAGTCGAAGTCGAGCACCTCGGCGAGTTCAGCCGTGGCGAGAAACTCTGGTTCCTCCGCGAGTCCGTCAAGGTGATCAACGATGGCGGCCAGGGGTTCCGGTACCCGGTCTGACCGCGACGGTCGTGCTGCGCCTGCACCGATAGCGCGGACGGCCGCTGAGTGGTCGAGTTCGGGCGTTGCGCTGTCGAGGTGTTCGCCTGCCGCGTGGCCGGTCAGAGTGCCCTCGGCTTCCCGGAGCGCCCGGCCGCGTCGGCAGATGGTCTGCCAGTCCTCGTTAGGCATGTAGTCGGTACGCACGGTCAGCGCGAGTACATCGGCACCGGCTTGGGTCTCTCCGTCCGGCCGCAGGATGCCGACACCCTTGTGTGAGGCGAGTAGACGGGAGGAGTCGTAGCCGCGTGTGTTCATCTGTTCGCCGAGCACGATGTTGGAATCACGCCAGTCCATCACCCGCAACGCGAACCGCGACCCGACCACGGCGCGCAGACCGGACGGGATTGTTTTGGAGTCCGGCCGTTGCGTGGCCAGGACGACCACGATCCCGGCCGCTGGTCCTTTCTTGACCAGCCATGTCAGCAGCTCTCCGACGTACTCCCCGGCCGTGAGTTTCTTGTCCTCCACGGTGTACGGCGTGCGGTCTTCCAGGGGTACCTGTACCTCGTCGATGAACACGGCCGTGACCGGCATGTTCAGTTCCCGGTCCCGTGACATCGCCGGAGTCACCTTCGACTCGGGACACGTCACGTCGTCCAGGTCCCGCATCCGCCGGTAGCGGCCCTGCACCTCGGCGACCAGTTCGACTAGCCACTCCACCAGCGCCAGCGTGTGCGCCGGTTCGTCGCCGGACAGGAACCGGTGCGCCACCAGGCCAGCGGCGTCCCAGTCCTTCCCTCCCTTGAAGTCCGCAACATACAGCCGGGTGTGCGGGTCCAGGATCAGGCCCGCGGCCGGTAGCCGCGCGGCGAATGTCTTGCCCTGCCTGGGAATCGCACCGATCAACAGCGACGTCCACACCAACGCCAGCGTGATGGCGCGGTTGCGTGCGTCGCGGCCGAAGGGCACCGATCGCCACGCGTCCCACCGCGCCACCGCCAACAGCGGTGTCCGGGTTGGTGGTGTGGCGTAGGGGTCTGAGTCGGCAACCCACATGGACACTCGTCCGGCGTGGCCGCCGTTGCCGCGCACGCGTTCCACGATGAGCTGGACCTCGTCGACGGCGAGTGCGGACGCTAGGGCTTCCCGGTTCTTGATCACGTCCGTGGCCTTGCGCGTCGCGGGCAGATCGACGGTGATTGCCCACCCTTCGCCGATCCGGGTGGCGCGTTCGACGAGCCGGAGGGTTTCGTCCTTGCCGATCAGTTTCGCGTCCCGGAACGCGTCGACCAGGACTTGCGGGTCCATCGTCCATGTCAGCGTGCGCGGCCCGGCGAGCACCGCCTTACGGCCCGGGCTGCCGTCCTTGCGCCGCCCCAGCACTGCCAACGCCACCGACACGACAGCACCCGCGATCCACAACGCCCGGCCGCCGTACACCAGATCGGCAACCAGCAGGCCGAGAGCGCTCACGACCGCCACGGTCCCGGTCACCTTCCAGCGGAACAGCGTGAGCGCGCGGATCTCGGCGAACTTGTCCGCCAACTTTTCCGACGACTCGGCGGCCTCGCGGAAGTCCCGCACGGTCACCCACCGACGCCACGACCGGCATCCCGCCACCAGACCGCGCACTACCGCGCCGAGGAACCGGAACGGTGCCCGCACCAGAGAGGCCGCGAGATCCCTTGCCGCCTGCCGCGCGTGTCGTCGACTCTTCATCCACACCGGCACGCGCGGGGACAGCAGCCACCACGACAGCCACCACTTCGTGAACCGGTCCAGTTTCGGCGTGACGTACGTCGGTGCTGGCGGGTCGTCGACCAGCTCCGCGTCATACACCGGGTCACCAGGTACGACGTCCCGTGACTCGGCCGGTACGGGCAACGTCTCGTGGTCGTCCATGGCCGACTCGTGAGCGTTCATGGACGACCACCGACCTCATCGGCAAGCATCCGAGCGACACGCGGAGCCAGCCCGCGCGAGCATCCGGTGACGTCACGCACCCACGCCGACGAGATCACCACGCCGGGCGACCATGCGGCACGCGCGTCGCCGAGGTAGTCAGCGAACAGCTTCCGAGGAGCCGCCGACCGTTCCGGTTCACGAGTGAGCCGGCCGCCAGCCTCGGCGTACGCGACCGTCACGGCCTCGGTCATCTTGTCCCGGAGATCGGTGATCGCCTCGGCCGCCGCGAACACGACCAACGGCGGCACCGAGTGCAACACGATCGCCGCGAGTGACCCGGCCGCGTAAGACGCCCAGGTGTTCATGACGTAGGTCGCGGTCAGCGTCAGCCACTTGGCTCGCCGCACCCACGGCCCGGTCCGCACCCGGTACCGCGCGGTCACCTGCTCAGCCCGCAGGATCGCCACCAAGATCAGTGACACTGTCGGGTCGAGTACCCACGCGGCCAGCCAGGCGAGTGACCACACCGGACTCCCGGCCGAGGCGAACCCCTGAACGTTGGTCATCGTGAACGCCAGGCCGAGCACGATCCCGGCCCAGCACATCCGGTCCACTTGCGTCCGAACGCGCTCGATTCGCATGGCAACTACGTCCGGGTGTGTCAGGTAGGCGCGTACCTCGGCCGCCTCGGCGGCATCCTGAGCAAGCTTCTGCGCCGTGGTCAGCGGCACGTGCTTCGCGTCCTGTGCCGTCATCGCCGACCGTCCCTGTCCCAGGTGGTCACGGTCAACGCCCTGGTGAGCGTGTAGGAGGCGAACAGCGCCGGTACGCCGAGCACCGCGAGAAGCAACCACCGGTTCGCCGAGGCGTAGGTGATCACCACCCACTGGACGCCCACGATCAGACCGGCCGTGACCAGCACCCGGCCGCCGAGCGACAGCAGCCGGGCACTTGATCGGGCGGCCTTGGCCGCGGCCTTTGCTCGACGAGTGCCAGCCCGCCAGATCATGAACAGGGACACGAGCGCGCCGAGCCCGGCGAGCAGTTCTGTAGGTCCGAGGTTGAGCGTCATGGCCGCTCACCGCCGTGGCGTCGAGCGAGCCACACGGGGTAGAGCGCCCGAAGGTCCTCGGCGGGCAGGGCACCCCACACGCCGAGCGACTGGCCGCCGTGTGTCCGTAGCTCCAGTTCCAGGCAGGCCCACCGTGCGGTGCAGCCTGCGCAGATCCGCGCGGCCAACTCGCGGTCGGTCAGGTCGTTGTTGGTCCAGTCCGGTTCGAGGTTGTTGGTGTAGAGCCACGTGCAGGTGCCCTCACCAGTGACGATGTCCAACAGGACGTCGTCGGGGACGTGCTCGAACCGGTCGAGCCGAGCAGCCAGCTCCTCGAAGTAGCTCATGCCTGCTCACCTCCGGCCGACTCGTCGAGCAGCCGTTTCACCACGTAGTCGGGCACGACCAACCGGGAGCGCCGCCGGACGGCTGGGATAAGGCCGAGTCGGATGGCTCGGCTCACGGTCGAAGGGGATACGCCGAGGAGCCAGGCGGCCTCGGCGACGCTGTAGTACTTCGGTCGCCCGGAATTGGGTATAGGTGTGCTCATGACGGAATTCCTTAAAGTCAGAATGATGATTTCAGCACTATGCTGATGATTTCAGCGCCAAAGAGAGCGCAATGGTTCGCCCGCGCCGCGAAACGCGCGGGTATTGAGCCGCGGAATGAACGAAAGGCGCTAATCTCAGCGCTGAGGCGGAGCGCGGAGGAATGGGTGCCGGAAGACTGGGCTGCGGTCGCGAAGGCGATCAACGAGCGTGTGAACGAGTTGGGCTGGCGTCAGCGCGAGCTCGCGGAACGCTCGCGCGTGTCGCAGGCGATCGTCCGTGAGCTTCAGCACCACACGGTCGAGCGGCGACGCAGTACCCGCACTCTCGCGTCCTTGTCGATCACACTCGGCTGGCACCCGGAGCATCTGGACGCCGTCCTGCATGGTCGCCAGCCACCAGATGTGGACGACCAGGTGCCCGACCGCACGGACACCCTCTGGTCCCGCCTCGACTCCCTCGAACAGCGCCTGGACGAGATCACAGAGCGCCTCGACGACCTGAAAACTGATCTGTCGACGGTCATCAAGACCGTGAAACCCGGCAGGTAGAACCGTGCGGTTTCGGCTGCTGATCCGTGTGCTTTCCATGGCTTCAATTCCACGGCGAAATGGCCGGGGAACCGATGGGGAACCATTGCGGAAGCAGTGCGGAACCGGTGCATAACTCGACGACGGGGGCGATACGTGGGATCGGGAGACGGGTGGTCCGGCGAAACGGCATGCGCGTTGCAGAAGGCGATGGGGCTCAGCAACGAAGCGTTCGCTAAGCGGCTCGACATCGGTCTCCGCACGGTTGCCGACTGGCACCGTAAGCCGACCATCCGTCCGCAGTCGGGCATGCAAGAGACCCTGGACGCGGCGCTTGAACAAGCGTCACCGGCGGTGCAGGCACGGTTCGCCGCGCTCACGGGCGACTCGTCCGGACAGGACAGCCCGACGGCTGACGCTGAGCACCGGCTCAGCGCGGACCCGAGTATCAGCGCGGCGCTGCACTGGCTCGACCAGCACGCAGGCTGGGAACCCGGCACCGCCCGGCAAGACGTGGCCGCGCGACTGTCGAACATCGACGTGCGACAGCTCCAGGACAGAGGCACCCGGCGAGCCCGTGTCAACCAACGGCGGATCGCCGAGGTACTCGGCGACTACTACAGCGACCGACCCGCCGGATACGGCCAGTACGCCGCTAACGAGTCCCTGACCAGCGTCCTCACGCACGCCGAGTGGCTCGACCTCGACTGCTCGCTCATGCCGCCGAGTGACCGGCTCACGGTCACGAACACGGCCGCTGACCTCGACCTGTCCCTAGACGGTGAGATGGCAGGCCGAGCCGCTCAGCGCCTGGCGGAGACGCTCGCGCTGAACATCCGTCTCGTGGACAGCCCGTTGTTCCGGCTCGTTGGGATCGAACCGAGGAAGGGTGCGATCAGGGGAAGGGCCGAGGTCACCCGCTTCGTGCGGTACGCCCTGACCATGGACCTACTCGAAGGCGAACTGGTCGACGCGATCGCGGCCGACTCGCCGGTCTCGCCCGGCTCACTGCCGCTACGCGACGCCTACCTCCCTGACCTGGCGTCAGTGCTCGATCTGCCCGACCGTCTCTGCTGCGGCGGCACGCTGGCGCTGTGCGCGATTGCGCGGCCAGCGGACCCGTTCCGCGGCCCGGCGGACTATGTTCTTCTGGTGCAGGAACGCTCAGGCCACGTCGTCAACGCCGCACGACGGCTGGCCGTGATCCCGAAGGGCTTCCACGAGCCCATGACGGACTACCGAGCAGACGCACACCTCGGCGCGACGCTGCGCCGTGAGATGGAAGAAGAGCTGTTCGGCCGAGACGACATCGACAGCACCGCAGGTGAACAACTTCGCGCGGACCCGATGCACCCGAGCCGCTTGTCAGAGCCCATGCGATGGCTCATGGACCACCCGGGCCAACTTCGCATGGAGTGCACGGGTTTCGGCCTCAACCTGGTGAGCGGCAACTTCGAGTTTCCCGGGCTGATTGTCATCGACGACGAGGAGTTCTGGACCCGCTTCGGCGGCCAGATTCAGGCTAACTGGGAAGCATCGTCGTTGCGCCAGTACTCCAGTCTTGACCGTGAGCTGCTCACTGAGTTGGCCGCTGACGACACGTGGAGCAACGAAGGACTGTTCGCGCTGTTGCAGGGATTCCGTCGGCTCAGCGAAGTGGGCGGAGACCGAATCGACGCGCCGACGATTGAATGGGAGATCCGCTAGTGGCCGCGAACTGGTGCTACGGGAACGCCGCCGAGGACACAAAGGACAACCGCGGCTGGCTTCTCGGTCATTTCATCGACCCGGCCGTGGGCGTGCGACACAGCAAAGATGTAGAGGTCAAGTGGGCCACGCACCCGGCTGGTGACCAGCGCCACGAGTGGACGACCGACGACCAACGAACCACACTCGTCGTGCTGATTCAGGGTGAATTCCGAGTGGACCTCACCGAGGGCAGCAAGGTCCTAGGCGCCCAGGGCGACTACATCATGTGGGGACCGGGCGTAGACCACTCGTACGAGGCACTGACCGACGCAGTCGTGATGGTGGTCCGCTGGCCGTCAGCAACGTAAGCTGACCTCCGGCAGACGTACACGGTTTCCACCGATCTCGCGCAGCCGAGGAATTCCTTGCAGGAAAGCAAAGAGCCCTTCGTTGCTCCACGACTCGTCCAGCACGAGCTTGCTGATCAGGTCACCGTCCAAACTGGAGTAAATCTGGAGTCCGGACGACTCCCAGTTGGCCTCAATGTTGCCGCCGAACCGAGGCCAGAACTCCTCGTCGTCGATCACAACCAGGCCAGCGAACTCGTAGTTGCCGCTGACCAGGTTCAGCCCGAACCCCGTGCACTCGGTCCGCAACCGATCGGGCGTGTCGAGCAGCCACCGCATCGGCTCAGACAACCGGCCAGGGTGCATCGGCGCAGCAGCCCGGCTGGTGGGCATCGTGCTGTCCACTTCGACGCGTCCGAACAGCTCCTCTTCCATCTCGCGTCGCAGCGTCACACCGATCCGCGCGTCGGCCCGCACGTCGTTCAGCGGCTCGTGGAAGCCTTTCGGGATCACGGCCAACCGCCCAGCGCCATTGACCACCTGCCCGGACCGCTCCTGCACAAGTAGCGCGTAGTCAGCCGGACCACGATACGGATCGGCTGGCCGCGCGATGGCACACAACCCAACTACGCCCCCGGCGCACAGGCGGTTCCGAAGGTCAAGCACGGAGGCTAGGTCCGGCAAACGGCGGTCTCGCAACGGCAGGTCTCCCGGCCGGACAGGCCGCCCGGCTGCCAACGCGTCGGCGATCTCGCGTTCCAGCAGGTCCATCGTCAGGGCATAGTCGCCGAACGGCACCAAGCCCACATCGCCCGAGATGACACCGCCGCGAATGTCAACGTTGAGCAACCGGTACAGCGGCTTGTTGGTCATCCGTACGCCCAACGTCGCAGCCTCGGCCAGCCGTTCCACGGCATGGTCGTCAACGTGAATGATCCGTCCGACGTTGTCCGGCTCGACATCGGCCAACACCACGCAGTCGGCGTCGGGCCCGAGCGGCAAGGCCAGTTCGGACCACTCCGGCCGAGTAAGGACCGAGGTCGCTACCCGCTGGCCTTCAACGTCCACGACGTACACCCGATGGGGCACGCCGTCGCCGTAGTACTCCGCCAACGCGTGGGCAAGCTGACTCCGGCCGACGCCCCGCAGCTTGAAGCCACGATCCCGCACTGCGCCGAGATCCCACGTCTCAAGGCGCTCAGCTACCCTCTGCCGCGTCGAGTCCGAGACCCAACCGACAAGATCCCCCACCGACTCGGCCCGCGAGGCACCTGGCTCCACGTCGCGTCGCCTAACAGTTGCTGCGCGACAGGCGGTCTCGGTCACCGGGTCGGATCCCGATGCTGACGGGATCGGACTACGTGACGTGCTCCCTGCCCGACGAAGAGGATAGAACCCAAGATCCGCATCGGTTGATGCACCGAGGACCGCACGAAAGGCGGTGCGGTACAAGCCTGTCGGCCACTGAATCTCACCTCGTTCGTACCGGCCGATAGCCCGTGCGTCGAGAGACGCGTAATGCTTCTTGGTCGTGCGCCACAAGTGTTCGTTTACCGCTTCTGCCAACTCTGCCCGGCTCATGCTGTAACCGGGCGTCGTCGGAGACGGCGTCGCCTCTCGCGCTGCCCGGAACTTTAGATTCGGTTCCGCGGACCGCGTCGTTTCAGTGCGAGAGTGCTGCTCCTCGCTGACGGTGTCTGCCACTCGATCTGAGTCGGTCGATAGGGTCTCGACCGGCGGCGACAGCAGCTCCTCGACACTCACTCCGAAGATCCGCTCAAGTAGCCGAGCCGTAGCCGGTCGAACAGCGCCGAGGGGCTCACCGCCAGTCCCACGGCCCGCAACAAGCCGCTGAAGATGCCGCAAGCTGATGGTGCCCGATTCGCCATGCTCCCGAGCGAAGACCTCGGCGAACTCGGCGAACTCCTCGAAGGTCTGACGCCGTTCTTTGATCATCTGCTCCAACAACGTCCGGTGCATAAGCATCCTCAAGCCCTCTCACTCGCACACTGTCGCGGCGACGTCGTGTCCATGTCGTACCAGCGACGTTGAGCTGACCACAAGCTGATGACACGGTGATTTCAAGTGAACCACAGCCGCCACCGAAGGTGACAAGGTCACCCAGCCCATGTCAGGTGTTAGGAACGGACCCACTATGGCGAATGGCCCAGATGCCCCACTGTCGGACAACGCCGCCGTGTCCGCACGTCTGGCCGCCATCGAAAAGCGCCTCGATGAGATCATTATGCATCTCGACGACATGAATCATCTCGTGTCGAAGCTTGGTCGTACACAACTCAACCGCCAACAGACCACTGACGGCTAAGATCTTGCGTTACGCAGAATCGATCGTCTAGAACCAGCCGACAGCAATGGCACGGGCGCGGACGCGGCAGCCCGATGGTGCGTTTCTGGGATGGCTAGAAGTCACCATCGACCTGTGTAACCGCTTAGGACAATCACGCCTTAGCGCGCCATCACAACCACACTAGTGATCGAACTATCCATGGCAGGAAAGTCGGTTGCCGACCGCGCTAATTAATCTGAGCCACGGGATGCTCGTCGCCCCGGCGAGATAGGAAGATTCGGCGCAGACTGACGCGTACGTGCCGGTGGATCGGAGACGGGTAACCGGCTGACCTGGGCCAGTTATGACCATTACATGAGGCTGACATCCAGGGCGTGCGGTTGCTCAGTGACGTCTGAACACTACGACGTACTCACGATCAATACTTGCCTGGTTGTGACGTGAATAGGACATGTAGCGATTCTTGATGGGGTAACTCAGGACCTCATCAAGAGTGAACTGATCCTCAGAAATCTCGGTGAACAGCCGCGCGGTCGGAATCACTTCCCCGTTCCACTGAGACTCGCCGACCACAAAGATCGCAGGCGAGCCGACGCTCAGGCGAGTCGCCATCTGTGCGAATACCTTGCGCATTGCCGTCACGTAATGACGAAAGTCTCCAGCTCGCTTCGGATGCTCGACACGAATCTTCTTCTCCCACTTGGCCGCCAGCGGACCCGGCTCCCAGGGCTCCTGCAACAAGGGATCTTTTGCTGCAATGTGCGGCCGACCAATGTAGTTCGGCAGGAGCTGCAAACGGTCAAGATGACTAACAGTTAGATCGAGCCAAAACATCTCCAACTGATGGCGGCGATAGTAGTCAACCGCGTTGTGATAAGGCGGCGAAGTGACGATCGCGTCAACGCTATGCGGCAGGCCGCGAGGAAACTTTTTCGCATCGCCCACCCAGACACGAGGCTCAGCAAAGGGATTGGGCAGTGCTGCGGCCCACTCCTCGACGGCTTCAATTATCTTCTTAACCGCGATTCTTAGCAGCGCGTACGGATTGACCAGTCTCCCCGCCGCGTCACGCTGCTTCATATGTGACGTATATTCCAAACCGGACACGGGCACTGGATCAGCATTCGAAGATTTTCTGATGATTGATGCAAACGCGATGAGAAGAAGATCTCGCGTACGCCGATCGACATCCAACTGCCTAATTACAGCAAGGATTCGGGCTAGGTCCACCACTACGTATGAACGGAACCAGTGCTGAAGATTCGGAATAGCTGGCAGTAGTAGACCTTCCTCTGCCGCAACCTTCTCAGCCTGCTCTGCCGTGATATCGCTGTGCATGAAGCGCACGTACTCCGCTTCTGGTCGCTCCAAGCTTGCCAGCCGCTCAAGCAGCGTTTTAGCCGCACGCTTTACCTTTGCGACGTTGTACTTGTAGGTCTTGGCGCGAGCCACGGCAACCGCCAAGGGGTCGACATCGACGCCAAGGCCAATCCGACCAGTCACGGCCGCCTCTACTAGCAGGGTCCCGGAGCCAACGAATGGGTCGAGCACGACGTTGTCCTCGTGTGTGTACCTGTTCAAGATCGCCGTGACCACTGGCGGATGGAACTTCGCTGGGTAGCGGAACATGTAGTGCGTTAGCCGTGGGAAGCGTTCGGCGGATAGCTTGAGCTCAGCTCGGTGCACACCACGACCAGCGCTTCCAGCCACGTTCGCCTCCTCGACGTCGAACGAGGGCCAGCCCTCCCGCAGGGCCAGCCCTCGAACCGCTCATCTGACAGTACCGGGTCAGGATGAGCGCCTGTCGATCGGTGCGCCACAGCAAGCGAGCCGTTGCGTACGGTAAGCCTGTAGTGCACCCTGGTTACAACCAGTGTTCAGTACATATGATATGCGAGCGACAAGAGACCTCGGTGATTGGGGGAGCGATGCCGGTCGATATCGGACTTGCGCTCGAATCCGCAGGGCAGGCAGAGGAGGATGCCGAAATCGTCCTCTCTAGCGAACTGGTTAGTCTCCTGAGTGCTCAGCTCTACCAAAGCCCTGTCAAGGCCGTTGAGGAGCTTGTCGTCAACTCCTACGATGCTGACGCCTCCAACTGCTGGGTACACGTCACGAGCGAGCGCATCCTTGTAATCGATGACGGCGTCGGTATGGATCACTTAGGAATCCGAGACCTCTGGCACGTCGGACATAGTACCAAGCGTGACGAGGCCGTCGTTAAAGCACGTAAGCGCAAGCAGATCGGTAAGTTTGGTATCGGCAAACTGGCGACGGCGGCCATCGCGAGGCGCGTCACATATATCACCAAGGCTGTTGGTGCGCCCATCACGCAAGTCCTGGCGACGAGTGTCGACTATTCGGTCTTCGAATCGCAGCCCTCTGGCGGAAAGCCAGTTGCTCTGAAGGTCCGTCGGATATCCGTGGATGAGGTACTTGCCCAAGCTGGCCTAGGTGATGACCTCAAACGTGCCAAATGCGATCAAGCCATTCTGTCCCGCATAGACCGCGGATGGACAATTGTCCTGCTTGAGGATCTCAAGCCAGATGCCCAGGAATTAAAGTCTGGACGCCTGAAGTGGGTCCTTTCTACGGCAATGCCGCTGCCGAAGGGCTTCGCAGTGTTCTTGAACGGCGATGAAATCAAGTCAAGCAAGGAGACAGCCGAGCGTATTGTCAGTTTTAACCTCAAGGACCTGCCCGCCGAGCGTCTTGCCAACCTGGAGAAGGCAACAAAGGAGACATGGGTAAGCGATACTGACGGTATCTCCTCTCCGAGTTTTCCTTCAGTCATCAAAGGAACCTCGTTCGTCACGAGACAAAGTCTTTACGGCAAAAGTGACGACCTAGCGCGGAGCCACGGATTCTTTATTCGGGTCCGCGGACGGCTGGTAAATCTGGACGATCCGCTTTTTGGGTTGAAACCATCCAGTCACGCCATTCTAAACAGATTTTACTGTGAAATCGAAGCCGATGACTTGGATGAGGTCCTTACCGCCCCACGTGAAGGCGTCGAACTCAGCGACATTCGACAGACATTTATAAAGGTGCTAAATGAAATCTTCAATCACGCCAGGGGTCTTTATGAAGCATGGGTGAAGGCTAACCAAGACGACAAGAGCAAGAAGAATAAGGAGTACGAACGAAACTACGTCAATCCGCGGCTAGTTGAGCGTCCAATCGCAGATGCATTGCTCGGCGCTGCCGAAGGTGCGGCCCTGGAGGCGGCCGCTCGCAAACAGGGCGATCTTTTCGGCGAGGACGATCGAGGGGATGACGAAGAACGGAGCCCAAGCCAAGCAGTGGCAGACGCTGGCTGGTTCTATCTCAGGCTGTCACCTGATTTTGACCTTAGCGAGCTTACCAAGAGCCTATACAGCGATGAACGTGTCGAATCTTATCGGTATGAGCGAACTTCTCTTGGGCGACCCGAGCCAATGGTGCGATTCGACCCGGCAAAATCGACGTTCCAAATTAACGTCGACCACGATCTAATTCGTGCGCATGATGACAGTCCCGATGCTCAAAAATTGGTCGAGGACGTCGTCACTGCGGAAGCTCTACTCGAAGTATATCTGCGCGAGGTCGGACTGAATGCCTTAATAATAGAAGAGATACTCTCGCGCAGAGATGAACTTTTGCGAAGTCTGACCAAGGATCGCATTTATTCTTTGAAGGCGATCGCACTGGAGCTACGCGACGCTGCAGACAATGAGACCGATCTTGAGGTTCAGTTGGTGGTGGCCGCAAGAGCACTTGGTTTTGTTGCGAACCATATTGGGGGCGTCGGCGAGCCTGATGGTATTGCACGCCTGATGCAGCATCCAGGCGGCGAGGTGAAGATCACTCTAGAAGCGAAGTCAAGCACGAGACCCACCGCTGGCTTGGCTGCAATTGCATTCGACGGTTTGCAGCAGCATATGGACGACCATAAAGCCGTAGGATGCTTACTCATTGCCCCTGGATACCCTGGCGGCTCTCAAGGTGAAAATGCTGCTGCTGCCAAGCGCGCCCAAACCGCGAAGGTATCTTGTTGGACAGTGGACCAACTTGCCCGCGTGATTGAGGCGGCAGAAGAGCGTCATATTGCCGCGAGCCGGATTCTAGAAGTGATTGTAAGCAAGTTTCGACCAGAGGATGTAACGAAGGCTGTTGAAGATTTGCTCAAGACGCCTGAGTACACAAGCATTGACCTCTACAGGGCAGTTCTACGTGCACTCCGAGGGCTGCACGGCAAAATGAAGGGTAGTCCGCGCACAGCTGAACTAATTACGGGCAGGATCGTATCTGAGCCTCAGTTCGAGAATATCGAGCAACCGGAAGTTGAGCAGGCTCTCCGCGACCTGGCGGGAGCAAGTCGAGGTGCGATGACCTATAACGCGACTTCTGGCCGCGTAGTAGTACATGTTGAACTCGATGAACTTGAGCGCCGCGCGAGCCGACTGTTGGGCATACCGGGACAACCGCGTCATACGGGCAAGTTCACGACTGGTGATCCGGACGCCCCGACAAGTTGAGCCCACCGTCAAGGACGAGCCTCGGGCGCGATGTACCTAGTTCTGTCATTGATGGATGTGGATGTCGTGACGAGGTCAACGCGGCGGACAGATGGACGCTTGAGGGTCCGGCAGGAGGCCATAATTGTTATACCGAAACGGCCGCTGATGGTTTGCCGTACCACTCAGCAACCTCCGGGGTTCCAGCCGACGCCGCACCCAGCAGACCCCGAGACAGCACCGAACGTTATGACGACATTGTCGTGGCGATGAGCGCCAGCACCACCAGTCGCGCTGTCTGGCCTCATAGGCCACCAGAATCCGCGAAGGCGACCGCGCCATCAACCGCATCGACTCTGGCCGAAGGTCCTTCGTACTGTTCTCGTTGGCGTACCCCCAGGTCACGATTATGTCACCAAATAGGCCCTAGCCTAGGCTGGATATCGGGGGCCGGAGGCCGCCCCCTGTGCCGCGCGCGGCTCCGAGGCGTTGGCCTGTGGACAACTCCGCGACGACGCCCCGGTTTTGTCGGTGCTGACCGTTAGGCTGGTTGTCGGGGGCCGGAGGCCATCGCCTGCGGCGGTGATGAGTGTGGTTGCTTGCAGTGCCGGTGGGTCGCAGTCGTGGGTGCGGGGTGCGGCTGTGGACAACCTCGGCGCGAGGCCCAGGTTTTGTCGGTGCTGACCGCTAGGCTGGTTGTCGGGGGCCGGAGGCCGTCGCCTGCGGCGGTCATGAGTGTGGTTGCTCGCAGTCCCGGTGGGCCGCAGTCGTGGGTGCGGGCTGCCGCTGTGGACAACCCCGGCGAGAGAGCCAAGTTCTGCCGGTGGCTGATTCTCGAGAGGCCGTCTCCGGCGATCACGAGCGTGGTCGGCCGCAACTCGGTGGTCCGCAACCATGTCGCCTGTGGACAACTCGGCCACGAGCGCCAGGCTTTGTCGGTGGTCGCCGCTAAGCTGGATGTCGGGGGCCGGAGGCCGCCCCCCACGGCTGAATGCCGCGACCGTCCCGATGGACGGTGGCCCTGGAGCCCGAGCCGCACCCTGTGGACAACTCCGCCGCGGGCACCACGTTCTGTCGGTGGCCGCCGGTACGCTGGAATTCGGGGGCCGGAGGCCACCCCGGATGCGAAACGGCGCGCCCCAAGGCCCAGGAGCGCGCCGTCCCACCGTCTCACCCCAGCCGCACGAAGTGGTCGCCCACCAGCACCTCGGTGGCGTTCGCGGGCAGCAGCGCCGCGTCCCGTCCCACGGCTCGCCACTCCTCGTCCGGCGACGTCCGGTAGCTCAGCTCCTTGCCCTTGTCCGCGACGACCCAGCCGCCGCCGTCGGGGATGCGGAACCGGATCGGCAGGATCGCGTCCGGGTCCACGACACCACCGTCGACCCTGACCACGTTGGGATCGTTCCCCTTCGGCACCATCCGACCGACCAGCCGGGGCTTCGTGCCGTCCTTCTGACTCTCCTTCAGGACGAGGACGCGACCGTCCGGGAGCCCCACGCCGATCGTCCACAGGCTGACCGCGGTGGCGTACTCAGCCGGGTAGAAGCGGTAGTACCCCCACATCCCCTCCAGCTCCCTGTCCGTCATCGCCACCCGCTCGCCCAGCCGCCACAGCACGCGGCCCCACGGCAGCAACGAGGACCGCACGCGATACGTCGGGTCGGGCAGCCGCAGCCGGAGCCAGATGCTCGCCACGGTCGGGTACACGGGGATGTGCGTCACGGCGAGCTGCGCGGGCGGGTCGCCGCCCTCGTAGACGAGCGCCGCCTGCGTCTCCGTCCTGCCCGGGGCGGCCAGGATGGCGACGCCGTCCACGGGCTTCACCGGCTGCCAGTCGAACCGCATCACCCTGGCCGACTTGTCGTAGACGGGGGCCGGGTCGTAGTGGAGCGGCTTGCCGCGGTCCACCACCAGCACGGTCCGGTCGTCCGGGCCGAACATGTAGTAGTTGGCCTGCCCGGGTCCGTCGACGCCGATCACCCGGGTGTTGACGAGCTTGAGCCGCCCGTCGCCGGGGTCGACAGCGACCAGGCCCTCCGCGGTCCGCTGACCTTTCTCGGTCACCTGGCTGTTCGGGTGCACGTACACCGGCTGCAGCACGACCGCCGCCCGGCCCGCCGGGGTGTTGCCCGCCCAGTACACGTGGGGCTCGCCGCGCACGTCGTCGTAGTACCGGTCCTTGGCCTCCGGCGCCGACGGCAGGTCCCGCTCCCACGCGCGGCGCACCTCGTCGAGAAATGCCTGGTCACCGGCCAGGTCGCCTTTGGTGGGCTGGGTCAGTCGCGCGTCGGCGACCGGCACGGCCGGGTCGTCCCGCAGCGTCACGACCGTCGCGCTCGTGGCCACGGCGACCGCCGCGACCACACACACGGCGACGGTCAGCCTGCGCCGTGCGCGTCGCCTGCGCCCGCCGCGCAGCACGGCGTCGGCGAACGCCGGGGGCACGTCCAGCCCGGCGGTCGCGCCGCGCAGGTGCTCGCTCAGTTCCGTGGTGTTCACGTGGTCGTCCTCTCGTGGACCGGGTCGGGGAGGTCGGCGTCGTCGAGCACCTCACGCAGGCGGGCGAGGCCCCGCGAGGTCTGGCTCTTGACGGTGCCGGTGCTGCAGCGGAGCGCCGTGGCGACGTCCGCCTCGGTCATGTCGTCGAAGAAGCGCAGTACCAGCACGGCCCGCATGCGGGGCGGCAGCGCGTCCAGTGCGCGCACGACCCGGTCCTCCTCGACGACCTGGTGCTCGGGACCCGGTGACAGGGGAGGGGCCTCGTCGTGCAGCGGCACCTCCCGCACCCGCCGCGACCGGCTCCGCCAGCGGTTGGCGGCGGTGTTCGCGAGCGCGGCCCTCAGGTAGGGCTCGGGCCGGCCCTTGATGCGCCGCCATTTCGGGAAGGCGCGTTCGAGCACGTCCTGCAGCAGGTCCTCCGCGGCCGCCCGGTCGCCGCCGCACAGAAGGAACGCGGTGCGCAGCAGCGCGGCGCTGCGATGTGTCACGAAGTCCGTGAAGTCGGCTTCGTCCATGTGCACCCCAGTTGATCGGTGACTCGTCTCACCCCGTTCAGACACCAGCCTGGCTGGGGAGGTTGAGAGCAGACCAATTAGACTTCGTGCGAAGACCCATACAAGGAGGTACCGCGTGGCCGAGATGTCCGTCCAGCTGGTCGCCGTGGAACGACGCCTGTGGTCGGGTACCGGCACGTTCGTCTCGGCGCAGACCACCGAGGGTGAGATCGGCATTCTGCCCGGTCACGAGCCCGTGCTCGGTCAGCTGATCGAGGGTGGCGTGGTCAAGGTGCGCACGACCGACGGCGAGACCGTCACCGCGGCCGTCCAGGGTGGGTTCCTCTCCGTGACCGGTGAGGCGGTACGCATCCTCGCGGAGTCCGCCGACCTCGCCGACGAGATCGACGTGGCGGCCGCGCAGGCCGACCTCAACTCGGACGACGAGGAGGTCCGCGCCAGAGCGCAGGGCCGCCTTCGCGCCGCGGGCCAGCGGGACTGACGGCCGGGCGAGCGGGGGCGGGCCGTGGACATCACCGTGGTGGTCGGAGCGGTCCTCCTGCTTGTCGCGGTTGTCCTCGTCTGGTTCACGGTCAGACGCCTGCGTGCGCTGCGGTCCGGCGGTGTGCACGCCGCGCTGCGCACGCGGCTCGACGACTCCGGCAAGGGCTGGCACCTCGGGGTGGGGCGCTACCAGGGTGACGAGTTCGTGTGGTTCCGCGTGCTCAGCCTGCGTCCGGGCCCCGACCGGGTGATCAGCCGCAGCGCGCTCGAGATCGCGGACCGCCGGGACCCGTCGGGGCCGGAGCTGTACAGCATGCCGCCGTCGTCGCACGTCCTGCGTTTCCGGGAGGCAGGCAGCGGGGCCGAGGTGGAGATCGCCATGGGCCCCGACGCGCTGACCGGCTTCCTGTCATGGCTGGAGTCCGCCCCGCCCGGCCGCCTGCCCTGGGCGTCCTAGCTCTTGTGCGCGCGTGCGGCGGCGAAGCAGTAGACGCCGAACGCCGCGAGACCGATCGCCACCACCACCAGCGCCACGGGCCCGAACGGCTGCGCTGCCAGCGTCTTGAGTGCACGGTCCAGGCCGCCGGCCTGCTGTGAGTCGTGCTGGAACGCGGCGATGCCGAGCAGCACGCCGACGATGCCGATGACCACGCCCTTGGCGATGTAGCCGAAGACGCCGAGCCGGCGCACCCACTGCTGCGTGCCGCGCGGCAGGTCGTGCATGTCGAGGTCGTCGAGGAACGACTTCTTCATGCCCTTTCTGACCTGCCCGACCGCGACGCCGATGACGATCGCCGCCACGATCCCGACGAGCACCTGCCCGGCGGGCAGCGAGAGCAGCTTCGCCGTGAACTCCTGCTGCTGCTGGTCACCGGACCCGCCGGAGCCGCCCGAGCCGCTGGACCCGCTGCCGGACACCAGTCGCCAGGCGTAGATGCCGAGCGCGACCCCGATGACGGCCTTCACGGCGGCGCCGATACGTCGTCGGGTCCGCTTGTTCTTCTTGGTGATCCAGTGGTACCCGATGGCGGCCTGCATGCCCTGCCAGATGCCGTAGGCGACGAGCCCGACGGCCAGGACCCACAGGACGACCGCACCGAACGTGCCGGATCCCACCTCCTGGACGGCGCCCTTCTGGTCGGCCTGCTCTCCGGTGTCCCCGAACGCCACGCGCACCGCGAGGTACGCCACGATCACGTGCACGAGCCCGTAGCAGACCATCCCGGCCCGCCCGAGCACCTGCGTCACCTTGTTGTTCTTCGCGCGGTGCGCGGACATAGAAACCATGCCCCGGGAACTACCCGGGTCAGCGGCTCCCGAACGGTCCGTTCGCAGTAATCAGCGTCCGCCACCGGGCTGCCACAGCACGTCCCCGTCCGGGTTGGCGACCCGGGAGAGGACGAACAGCAGGTCGGAGAGCCGGTTGAGGTACTTGGCGGCGAGGAGGTTGGTCCGTTCCCCGTCCGCTTCGACCAGCGCCCACGCACTGCGCTCGGCCCGCCGCGTCACCGTGCGCGCGACGTGCAGCAGCGCCGCCCCCGCGGTACCGCCGGGCAGGATGAACGACGACAGCTTCTCCAGCCGCCCGTTGAACTCGTCGCACCAGCCCTCCAGCCGGGTGACGTACTCCTCGGTGATCCGCAACGGCGGGTACTTCGGGTCCGGCACCACGGGCGCGCAGAAGTCGGCGCCGACGTCGAAGAGGTCGTTCTGCACGGCCCGCAGCACGTCCAGCAGCTCGTCGGACAACCCACCCATCGCCACGGCGACCCCGATGGCCGCGTTCGCCTCGTCGACGTCGGCGTAGGCCGCGAGCCGCGGGTCGGTTTTGGACACCCGCTGCCCGTCCCCGAGCGCCGTGGTGCCGTTGTCGCCGACCTTCGTGTACACGCGCGTGATGTGAACGGCCATGTCAGGCACACTACCGGCGGCTCATCGCGTCTCCTCTCGCGACCGCTGTGGTGTTCAGCGGGTTTCCAACAGGGTCTTGCCGATCGTGGCGCGGGACTGGATCGCCGCGTGGGCGTCCGCTGCCCGCGCCAGCGGGTACCGCTGCCCGATGACGGGGTGCAGCCGTCCCGCGGCGGCCTCCGCAAGGGCGCTCTCGGTGCAGGCACGCAGCTCCGCCGGTGTCGCTGCCGGACGGACGAGCGTGACCCCGCGTGCAGCCGCCTCGTCCTCGGAGATCGAGGTCCACGCGCCGCTCGCCAGGCCGAAGCTCACCATCCGGCCGCCGCGGTCGAGCAGGTCGAACGACGTGCGCCCGATGTCGCCACCGACGCCGTCGAAGACCACGTCCACCGCACCCACCGCGTCGCGGACCCGCTTCGGCCACCCGTCGTCGGTGTAGTCGACGGCCACGTCCGCGCCGAGGTCCGTCGCCACCGCGACCTTCCGCGCGCCACCCGCGGCGGCGACGACCTGCGCGCCCGCCGCCTTCGCCAGCTGCACGATCAGGCTGCCGACGCCACCCGCGGCCGCCTCGACCAACACCCGGTCGCCCGGCCGGACCTCGGCGGCGCGGGTCATCATGGTCGCCGTCCTGCCGTCCGCGAGCAGGGCCACCGCCACGTCGAGCGGGACCTCGGCAGGCACCCGGAACAGCGCGGCCGCGTCGACCGCCACCCGTTCCGCGTAGCCGCCCGAGCCGCCGGTGCTGCTGACGACACGGGTGCCGAGCAGCCCGGTGTCGACGCCGTCGCCGACCGCAGCGACCACACCGCCCACCCCGTTGCCGGGCACCATCGGCAGCGTCGCCGCGAACGGCCCGTTCCCGCTCGCCCGGAACTGCGTCTCGACGAACGTGATGTTGGCGTACTCGACGTCCACCACCACCTGCGCCGGCCCCGCGACCGGGTCCGGTGCCTCGCCGACGGTCAGCACCTCGGGTCCGCCGAACTCCCGCAACCACACTGCACGCATCAAGTCCTCCGCTCAGTAGGACCTCAGCGTGCAACCTCCAGCAATGTGGAGGTCAACGGCGACACGGCGCGTCGTGCGCGGTTACTCGTCCGACCTGCCGAACGGGAGACCGCTCAGCCGAGTACCCGAGCCCCCGCCCGTGATCGCCGCCTGCAGCCGGTCACCGAGCAGACCGAGCGTCGTGGCCATCAGCGTGACCAGCGCCAGCACGGCCACCATCAGCCAGAAGCCGACCTCGGTGTGCGTCACCTCGGTCACAGCGGTCCGCAGCCGGTCCCCGTCCTGGCTCTCGGCCGCCCCGGTCTGCCGGGCCCAGTCAAGCAGCGCGTCCTGCAGGTTCGACTTGGCGACGCTCATCGTCACGACGGTCGTCACCAACGTGGCCGCCGCCAGCACGCCGCCCGTCAGCAGGCGCGCCTTCAGGTGCGGGATCAGCGCGGTGAGGACCCCCGCGGCCGCGAGCACGGCCAGACCGATCGCGAGGAGCCGCACGCCGGGATCCGGCGGGTCGGACAGCGCGGTCGGGCTTTCGGGGTCGTCGGCGAGCCGCTTGAGCTCGTCCGGCACCTCGGGGTCGGTTCCGCTGACGAGGTGGCTGCCCGTGTACGTCGCTCCCGCCTCGCCGTAGCCGGGGACGTCGCAGGACGCCGACACGAACGGCAGGAGGAAGAACAACAACAGCACCAGCACGAACCCGGCCGGGCTCGCGAAGCGCGACAGGAACCTCACAGACGACCCCTTGGTAGACGACCGGGTCCGCAGGGTAGCGAACCACACCGAGCACCGGGTGGCGCGCGACCCCGAGCGCGGCTGGGGCATGATGGGCGCTCGTGACAGAGCACTTCCAGGTACATGGCGGCGCGCGCTTGGCCGGTGAGGTCGACGTGGTCGGCGCCAAGAACAGCGTGTTGAAGCTGATGGCGGCGGCGTTGCTCGCCGAGGGCACGACAACGCTCACGAACTGCCCGCAGATCCTGGACGTGCCGTTGATGGCCGAGGTGCTCCGCAGCCTCGGCTGCGAGGTGACCATCGAGACGGACACGGTCACCATCACCACCCCCACCGACCTCAACCACCGTGCTGACTCGCCCGCCATGGGCAAGCTCCGCGCCTCGGTGTGCGTCCTCGGGCCGCTGGTCGGGCGCTGCAAGCGGGCCGTGGTCGCGCTGCCCGGCGGGGACGCGATCGGCGTGCGGCCGCTCGACATGCACCAGAACGGCCTCCGCCAGCTCGGCGCCCGCAGCGAGATCGAGCACGGCTGTGTCGTCGCCGAGGCCGAGGGCCTGCACGGCGCCCAGATCTGGCTGGACTTCCCGAGCGTCGGCGCCACCGAGAACATCCTGATGGCCGCCGTGCTCGCCAACGGCACCACGGTGATCGACAACGCCGCGCGCGAGCCGGAGATCGTCGACCTCTGCCTCATGCTGCAGCAGATGGGCGGCAAGATCGAGGGCGTCGGCACGTCTACGCTCACCGTCCACGGCGTCGACGCGCTCCAGCCCACCGAACACCGCGTGATCGGCGACCGCATCGTCGGCGCCACCTGGGCCTTCGCCGCGGCGATGACCCGGGGTGACGTCACCGTTCGCGGCGTCGACCCCCACCACCTCGACCTGGTGCTGGAGAAGCTGCGCACCGCGGGCGCCGAGGTGTCGATCATCGACGACAAGTCGTTCCGCGTCGTCCAGCACGACCGCCCCACCGCCGTCGACTTCGTGACGCTGCCGTACCCGGGCTTCGCCACCGACCTGCAGCCGTTCGCCATCGCTCTCACCTCGATCGCCGACGGCACCTCGATGATCACGGAGAACCTGTTCGAGGCCCGGTTCCGCTTCATCGAGGAGATGGTGCGCCTCGGCGCGGACGCCCGCACCGACGGCCACCACGCCGTCGTGCGCGGGGTGGAACGCCTGTCGAGCGCCCCGGTGTGGGCGTCCGACATCCGCGCGGGTGTCGGCCTGGTGCTGGCCGGCCTGTGCGCGGACGGCGTCACCGAGGTGTGGGACGTCTTCCACATCGACCGGGGTTACCCGGGCCTGGTGGAGAACCTGGTGAAGCTCGGCGCGGACGTCCGGCGCGTGGCAGGCGACCCGGAGCGCAACTGACCACCGGCACCGTTCAGGTGCCGGGCCCCGCGCCACGTCGCGGCAGGGCCGCGCGCTGGAGTTATTCGGCATTGGTCTTGCTTCTTTTGCGGTCGCGGACCCGGACCACGACGAAGACCACGATCGCCAGCGCTATCGCCGCGATGACGACCTTCTGGAAGATGCCCGCGTACTCGTCGACGACCTGCCAGTTGGCGCCCAGCAGGTAGCCGGCGACGACGAAGACCGAGTTCCAGATCAGGCTTCCCAGCGTGGTGAGGGAGAGGAACTGCCACATCGGCATGCGTTCCACGCCCGCCGGTAAGGAGATGAGGCTGCGGAACAGCGGCACCATCCGGCCGAAGAACACCGCCTTCGTGCCGTGCTTGAGGAACCACTTCTCGGTGCGGTCGAAGTCGGACGGTTTCATCAGCGGCGCGCGGATGATCAGGGCCCGGACCCGGTCGCGGCCGAGCCACGCGCCGATCCAGTAGGTGAGGACCGCGCCCACCACCGAGCCGAGAGTTGTCCAGAACAGCGCCATGAACAGGCTCATGGTGCCCTGGCTCGCGGAGAAGCCGGCCAGTGGCAGCACGAGCTCGCTCGGCATCGGCGGGAAGATGTTGTCGATGCCGACCAGTAACGCCGCGCCCGGTCCGCCCAGCTTGTCCATGAGGTCCACCGCCAGGCTGGCGAGACCTCCTGGCTGGTCGGCGGCTGCCACGATCATCGATTGGCTCCTTCGGGTCGGGGATGGACGATCGCAACGCTATGTGGTCGATTGTGGGCGCGCTATGAGGAGATCCGTCCGATTTGTGTGTGGATGTCCGCAGTAAAACATTGTGGACAACCACAGTTCGCAATCGCCCCGGCCTCGCTAGCCTGGACCCATGCGCTTCATCTCCACCCAGTTGCACCGAGCCTTCCGGGGCACGGTGGGCCTCGTGCTGGGTGGTCTCACGGCGCACGTGGAGCTGTTCTTCGTTCTCATAGTGACGCCCGTGCACGCCGTCCGCCCCGCCAGCGAGCGCATCGAGGCGATGGGCACGTGGCTCGTCAACCTCAACCGCCGCAGGCTCGTCGCCTACCTCGACTTCGACGACCTCTTATGCGTGTCGCCCAACTGGCAGCGCACCCAGTCGTACCTGGTCCGCCGGATGGCCGTCGCCGTGACCGGGGTGGCGATCCTCCTGTTCATCGGCATCGGTGTGTTGTCCGCCGCGATCATGGGCTGGCAGGTCGTCACCGGCCGGTCCATCGGCGGTGGCGACGACGGCAACACCTGGTACGAGATCGGCGCCATCATCGCGGTGGGCAGCATCCTCATGTTCGGGGCGGTGTGGGGGCTCATCGGCGTTGCGACCCTCGAGCGGTCGCTCGCCAACCACTACCTCGGGCCGACCGAGGAGGAGTTGCTGCGCAAGAGGGTGTCCCAGCTGGCCACGACCCGGGCCGGCGTGGTGGAGGCCATCAACGACGAACGGAGGCGAATCGAGCGCGACCTGCACGACGGCGTGCAACAGCGGCTGGTGGCGCTGGGGCTCCTGCTGGGCAGGGCGCTGCGGGCGACGGACCCCGAACGGGGCCAGGAACTCCTGCGGCAGGCACATGAGGAGTCGCAACAGGCGTTGCGTGACCTGCGTGAGGTGACGTGGCGGGTGTACCCGACCGCGTTGGACGAGGGCGGGTTGCACACGGCATTGGAAGGAGTGGCCGAGCGGTCGAGCGTGCCGGTGCGGTTGCGGTACGGGCTGGCCGAACGACTGGACCTGGCGACGGAGACGGTCGCGTACTTCGTGGCCTCGGAGGCGGTCACCAACGCCCTGAAACACGGCGAGCCATCGGCGATCGAGATGGCGGTCATGCCAGGGGAAAACGGGATCGTGGTGTCCGTACAGGACAACGGCCGCGGCGGCGCGGATCCGAGCGGATCCGGGTTGTCAGGCCTGGCCAGCAGAGTAGCCGCGGCGGACGGTCTGTTCACTGTGGACAGTCCGCTCGGCGGACCGACGGTCGTGCGAGCGTGGTTGCCAGTGCTGGTGCCTGTCCCGGTGTGACACGTGCGAGCCGAACCGGGCCGGTCCAGGTTGGAGCTGGCCGGGCTGTGCCGGTTGGCGAGGCCCTGCTGGATGCTGGGCCAAGCCGGACTGGCGCGGGCTTACGAGCCGGTTGGCATGGCTGCTCCGGGTCGGCTGAGTTGAGCCGTGCAGGCTGCCTGGGCTGGCTTGGCTAGCCGGACTAGCACGGTTGCGCGCACTCGGCGTGGCTGGGCTCGAGTTAGCCGGCTTGGCTTGGCCGGGCTCGGGTTGGCTGGACTCGGCTGGGCTCGGGTTGGCTGGCTTGGTCGGGCTCGGGTTGCCAGGTGGGTTGGCCTGCGCTGGCTCGGCTGAGCCGGACTGGCACGGTTGCGCCGCTTGACTTCGTTAGGTCCGGTTTAGCCGGGGCTTCGCTGCGGCCGGGCTTGGTTTAGCCGGGCTGTGCCGGTTGGCTGACTGTGCTGGATCGGCTGAGTCAGAGTGGCTCGGTTGCGCCGATTTTGCTGGGCTGGCCTCGGTTTGGTCGGACTTGGCTGGGGCCGGGCTTGGTTCAGCCGTGGCTGGGCCGGTTGGCGAGGCTCAGTTGGATAGCCGGGCCGGGGTGGACAGGCCGGTTGGGATGGCTGCTCTGGGGCGGCTGGGTTGAACCGCGGGCTGCCTGGGCTGGATCAGCTGGGCCGGAGTGGCCAGGTTGCGCTGGCTTGGCTCGGCTTGGTTTGCCGGACTTGGCTGGGTGGCTTGGTGTAGCCGGCTGGCTTGACCGAGTTTGGCGGGCTCCGCTTGGTTTGGCCGCGCTTGGGTTAGGTGGGATTGGTTTGGCTTGTGCTAGCCGGGCGTGGGCTGGGTTTGGCCGAGCTGGTTTCGGATTTGGCTGAGCGGGCTGGGTTGGGCAGGCCGGGCTGCCTCGGTTGGCTGGGCTTGCCGGTGGACTGGCTGGCCCAGCCGGGGTTGGCGGGATCAGCTGAGGCGGGTGCCTGAGTCACTGGCCTGAGGCGACTCGGGCGCGTCGGATGGATGGGCATCCGCGTGGGGCTTGGCTGGTTGGCTTGACTGGGTTGGGTCAGTTCGGTCTGGTCGGTTGGACAGCCTTGGTCGGGCACTTGGCGGCTGAGATGGGGCAGCTGGGGGTTCGCTGGCGCGGTTCGGGTGCGGCTGCGCTCGCGGAGTCGCTCTGACTGGGTTGGTCCGGCTTGGTCTGGTCCGGCCTGGTCCGGCCGGACCAGGCCGGGGCTGAGGCTGGGCTGGTGCAGGCGGGGCTCGTCCGCTGTGCTGGATCAGCTGGCCGGGGAGGTGCTGCGGATTGGTGAGTTGAGCGGGCTGGGGTGCATTGGCCCGGTCAGGTGAGTGAAAGGCGGCTGTTTGATTGGGCTGGCTCGCCGGGTTGCGCGGGACGGGCTGGCGGTGGTGAGTCGAGTAGCCGACTGGTCCGGTCTGGATGGGCTGGTTGACTCTGGCTGGCCTTGTAGGGACGCGGTTGTTGAGTGGTTCAGGAGGAGTTCGCCGGTGGGATCGCGTGAGGGGTTGTCTTGAGGGTTGTTCTCGCTGAGGACTCGACTCTTCTGCGTGAAGGGCTGGTCCGGTTGCTTGCCGAGGAGGGGCACGAGGTCGTCGGTGCTGTGGGGGACGGGGACGCGCTGGTGGAGGTCACCGGGCGGGAGTTGCCTGATGTGGTGGTCACCGACGTGCGGATGCCGCCTACCAACACCGACGAAGGGCTTCGCGCGGCGTTGGTTATTCAGGAGCGGTGGCCGGGGGTTGGGGTCCTCGTTCTTTCGCAGTACGTGGAGACGCGGTACGCCGGGCAGTTGCTGGGGCGGGACCAGGGCCGGGTCGGTTACCTGCTGAAGGACCGGGTCACGCAGGTCGGGGAGTTCCTCGACGCGCTGGAGCGGGTCGCTTCCGGCGGGGCCGCTTTCGACGAGGAAGTGGTTCGGCGGCTGGTCGCCCGGCCGGCCAAGGCGGACCCGCTGACGACGCTCAGCGAGCGGGAACTGGTCGTCCTCACGCTGATGGCCGAGGGGCACACGAACAGCGCGATCGGGAAGCGGATGCACGTGTCGCGATCAGCGGTGGAGAAGTTCGTCAACTCGATCTTCCTCAAGCTCGACATCAGCAGCGACTCCGACTACCACCGGCGGGTGCTGGCGATTCTGCGTTACCTGGCCTCCTGACGTTGTGCTCCACCCCACCTGCGGGTAAGAAACATGGGGCACCTCGAACGGCAACCTCGGAAGGGGTCCGCATGCGAACCCGCCGCTTCGTACCGGCACTTGGTCTTCTGCTCACCGCCGGGCTCGTCACCGCGCCGGTGGCCGGCGCCGATCCTGGGAAGGTGCCGGTCGCCACCGGGTACGGCGGGGCCGTCGTCTCCGACACGATCGAGTCCACCCGGGCCGGGATCGACATCCTGAAGAGAGGCGGCACCGCGGCCGACGCGGCCGTCGCCGTCGCGGCGACGCTCGGGGTCACCGACCCGTACGTCGCCGGGCTCGGGGGTGGCGGGTACTTCGTCTACTACGACGCGCGTACCCACCGGGTCTCCACCATCGACGGGCGGGAGACCACGCCGCGAGCGGGTGGCCCGACGATGTTCGTCGACCCGGCGACCGGGCAGCCGTACGCGTTCCCGACCGCCGTGAACAGTGGGCTCGGGGTCGGGGTGCCCGGCATGCTCGCCACCTGGGAGCGGGCGCTCGACAAGTGGGGTCGCTTCTCGCTGCGGGACAACCTCAAGCCCGCCATCGACGTCGCCGAGCGCGGGTTCACCGTCGACGCCACCTTCCGGGAGCAGACCCGGCAGAACCAGAAGCGCTTCAGCCAGTTCGGGTCCACCGCCGAGCTGTTCCTCCCCGGCGGGCAGCTGCCCGAGGTCGGCTCCACCCTGCGCAACCCCGACCTCGCCGCCACCTACCGGCAGATCGCACGCCAGGGCACCCGCGCGCTCTACGGCGGCGACATCGGCGCGGACATCGTGGCCGCCGTCCAGGAACCGCCCGTCGCGCCCGGTGCCACCATCGACCCGCTGCCCGGGCTGATGACCATCGACGACCTCGCCCGCTACCGGACCATCGACCGCAAGCCGACGCACGTCAGCTACCGCGGGTACGACGTGTACGGGATGGCGCCCTCCTCCAGCGGCGGGATCACCGTCGGCGAGTCGCTGAACATCCTCGAACGGTTCCCGCTGTCCCGCATGGACCGCACGCAGGCCCTCCACCACTACCTGGAGGCCAGCAGGCTCGCGTTCGCCGACCGCGGGCGCTACATCGGCGACCCGGCCTACGTGGACGTCCCGCAGCGCGAACTGCTGTCCGACCGCTTCGCCAAGCAGCGTGCCTGCGAGATCGACCCAGACGCCGCCGCCCCCGGCGCCGTGCCGCCCGGTGACGTGCACGCGGGCGGGCAGTGCACACCCGACAGCGCGGCCACGCCCGACGGCAACCAGGGCTTCCACACCAACCACTTCGTCGTCAGCGACCGGTGGGGGAACGTCGTCTCCTACACGAACACCATCGAGCAGCTCGGCGGCAGCGGGATCGTCGTCCCCGGCCGCGGCTTCCTGCTCAACAACGAGCTGACCGACTTCAACTTCGCCCCCACGCAGGGTGACGCGCCCGACCCGAACCTCGCCGCGCCCGGCAAGCGGCCGCGGTCGAGCATGTCGCCGACGATCGTCCTCAAGCACGGCAAGCCGTTCCTCGCGGTCGGCTCGCCCGGCGGGGCCACGATCATCACCACCGTCCTGCAGATCCTCGTGAACCGGATCGACTTCGGCATGTCGCTGCCCGAGGCCATCGCCGCGCCGCGGGCCTCCCAGCGCAACGCCGCCACCACGCAGGTCGAACCCGCCTTCCAGCAGCTGCCGGAGGCCGCAGGCCTGCAGGCGCTGGGCCACACCTTCGCGATCCGCGACACCAGCCCGCTCGACCCGTCGATCAAGATCAGCCCGGACATCGGCGTCGCGTCCGGGCTCGAGTTCACCCGCCACGGCAAGGTCATCGCCGCGGGTGAGCCCGTCCGGCGGGGCGGCAGCGCGGCCGCGGTCGTCCACCCGGCAGGCTGACGTGGATCAGGTGGGGGTCCGGCCACCCGGCCGGACCCCCACCTGACCGGTCAGTCCGCGAGCAGTGTCCGGATGGCGACCTCGCGGTCGGACGGGAAGACCAGTATCCGCATCCCCTCGCCCTCCGGGTCGGGGACGGTCGTGGCGCGGACGCCCGCCTTCTGCAGCCGTTCCTCCACCACACGGGCCGCCGTCGACGACGGCACCTTCGCCACCTCGCGCAGCAGGCCGTAGTCCTTGCGGTGCGCCTTGTCCGTGTCCAGGCTCGACGCCCACCGCAGCACGACCGCGAACAACGCCATCACGCACAGGCCGACCAGCAGGATCAGCAGCATGGACACCCGTCCATTGTCGCGCGGCCCGCGCGCCCGCACCAGGTGCTCCTGCGGCATTCACCACACACGGGCTGCCGACCAGGTTACCGGCCAGTACGCTCGGGTGAACCGCGCCAACGGAGGTGGTTGGAGATGCCGTACCCATCCGACGCCGAGCGGGACCGGCCGTGGGTGATGCGGACCTACGCAGGCCACTCGTCGGCCGCCGCGTCCAACCGGCTCTACCGGCGCAACCTGGAGAAGGGGCAGACCGGCCTGTCGGTCGCCTTCGACCTCCCCACGCAGACCGGGTACGACCCCGACCACGTGCTCGCGCGCGGCGAGGTCGGCAAGGTCGGCGTGCCGATCAGCCACATCGGCGACATGCGGCAGCTGTTCGACGGCATCCCGCTCGCCGGGGCCAACACCTCGATGACCATCAACGCCACCGCGATGTGGCTGTTCGCGCTCTACGTCACCCTCGCGCAGGAGCAGGCCGAGGAGCAGGGCGCCGACTGGCACGAGGTCGTCGCGAAGCTCGCGGGCACCACCCAGAACGACATCATCAAGGAGTACCTGTCCCGCGGCACGTACGTCTTCCCGCCCGGGCCGAGCCTGCGCCTGATCACCGACATGGTGGCGTGGACCGTCGCGAACGTGCCGAAGTGGAACCCCACCAACATCTGCAGCTACCACCTGCAGGAGGCGGGCGCGACCCCGGTCCAGGAGGTCGCCTACGCGATGTGCACGGCCATCGCCGTGCTCGACGCCGTCCGCGACTCCGGGCAGGTGCCGCAGGAGAAGATGGGGGACGTCGTCGCGCGCATCTCCTTCTTCGTCAACGCGGGTGTCCGGTTCGTCGAGGAGATGTGCAAGATGCGTGCGCTCGCCCAGCTGTGGGACGAGATCACGCGCGACCGCTACGGCGTGGCGAACCCGAAGCACCGCCGCTTCCGCTACGGCGTGCAGGTCAACTCGCTCGGGCTGACCGAGGCGCAGCCGGAGAACAACGTGCAGCGCATCGTGCTGGAGATGCTCGCGGTCTCCCTGTCCCGCAACGCACGCGCCCGCGCGATCCAGCTGCCGGCGTGGAACGAGGCGCTCGGCCTGCCGACGCCGTGGGACCAGCAGTGGGCGCTGCGCATGCAGCAGGTGCTGGCGTACGAGACGGACCTGCTGGAGTACGAGGACATCTTCGACGGCTCGCCCGTGATCAAGGCGAAGGTGGACGAGATCGTCGCCGGGGCGAAGGCCGAGATCGAGCGGGTGCAGGAGATGGGCGGCGCGGTCGCGGCCGTCGAGAGCGGGTACATGAAGACCCAGCTCGTCGCCTCGCTCGCCGAGCGCCGCCGCCGCATCGAGGCGGGCGAGGAGATCGTCGTCGGCGTCAACAGGTTCGAGAACACCGAACCGAGCCCGCTCGAGGGCGAGGGCGCCATCGAGACGATCAAGCCCGAGGTCGAGCAGGAGGCCGTCGAGGCCATCAAGCGGTGGCGGGAGAGCCGCAACCAGTCCGAAGTGGACAAGGCGCTGGAGCTGCTGACCGCCGCCGCCCGCACCGACGCGAACCTCATGGAGGCGACCCTCGCGTGCGCGAAGGCCGGGGTGACGACGGGGGAGTGGGCAGGCGCGCTGCGCGAGGTGTTCGGCGAGTACCGCGCCCCGACCGGCGTCTCCGGGGCGTCCTCGGGCGGTGACGGCGCCGGCGAGCTGGCCGCCGTGCGGGAACGGGTGCGCAGGACCGGCGAGGAACTCGGCGGCAGGCTGCGCATGCTGGTCGGCAAGCCGGGGCTCGACGGGCACTCCAACGGCGCCGAGCAGATCGCGGTCCGCGCCCGCGACGTCGGGTTCGAGGTCGTCTACCAGGGCATCCGCCTCACCCCGGCGGAGATCGTGGCCGCCGCGGTGCAGGAGGGCGTGCACGTGGTGGGCCTGTCGATCCTGTCCGGCTCGCACCTCGCGGTGGTGCCGGACGTCGTCGACGGGCTGCGGGACGCGGGTGCCGCCGACGTCCCCGTGGTGGTGGGCGGCATCGTGCCCCCGGCCGACGCGCGGCAGCTGACCGAACGCGGCATCGCCAGGGTGTTCACGCCGAAGGACTACGAGCTGACCCAGATCATGAACGAGATCGTCGATGTGATCAGGTCGGCGCACGGGCTGGACTAGCCTGCGGTGCGTGGGAATCCGACGACGTGACCTCCTGCGCGCGGGCGTGGTGCTCGGCGCCGCCGCGCTGACCGGCTGCACCACCAGGTTCGGCGGCACGCCGGTCGCGGCGACGACGCTGCCGCCGTCGGCGACGGCGCCCGGCACGGTGCGGCTGGGCGTCACCCAGTACCGCCCGTACGCCTACACGGACGACGCAGGCGAGCTGACCGGTGAGGTCGTCGAGGTCGTGCGCGCGATCTGCGACGAGCTCGGCAGCGAGCTGACGGTCGTGGTGCTGCCGTACGACGCGGTCCTGCCCGCGGTGGAGGCGGCCCAGGTCGACGTCGTGGGCGGACTGTCCATCCGGGCCCGCAACTGCGCGACACTGGACTTCACCGTGCCCGACCACGTGTCGCTGACCGCGCTGGTCGTCCCGGCGGGCAACCCGAAGGGGATCACCACGTACACCGAGGTGGTGGCGAAGAAGGCGCGGCTCGGGATCGTCGCCGGCTCGCTCGAGGTGACCACGGCCGACGAGGCGGGCGTGACGGGCGTCCAGCTCTTCCCGACCGCCGACGAGCTGCTGGCGGCCGTCACGGCCGGGAAGATCGACTGCGCCGCCTACGACGACATCACCCTGCGTGACATGCTCACCCGCGTGACCGGGCTGGAACTGCGGCCACCGTTCGAGCCGGAGAGCGGGTCGCCCCGCTACGGCTTCGGCTTCCGCAAGGGCGACGACTCGGGGCTGCGTGACGCGTTCGACCAGGTGCTCACCCGAATGCACGACAGCGGTGACTGGTTGCGGATCGCGGCACCCTTCGGATTCACCGAGAGCAACATCCCGGACACGGACCGCGTCGGCGACCGGGCCTGCGCGCGCTAGCCCGGAGCGTTACCGGACCTATGTTTCGGTTGCCTAACGGACTCCGGCGATCTTACGTGGATCTTTGACCAGTCCTGATCTCGCCCCCTACGTTGAATTGCCATCGAGACGCGATCACGCCGAGCGAACGTAGTGAGGTTTGGAACGATGGCGAACAACTGGACACGACGCGACTTCTTCAGGTTCGGCGCGGTCGCCGGCACCGCCGTCATCGGCGGTCCCGCACTGCTGACGGCCTGTTCCGAGGTCCCGCAGGGCGGTTCCGGTGCGGGCGGGACCCTGCAGAGAATCAAGGAAGCCAAGACCATCAAGGTCGGCATCGCCGGCGAGGTCCCCTATGGCTATTCCGAAGGCGGCAAGGTCACCGGTGAGGCGCCGGAAGTCGCCAGGGCGGTGTTCAAGGCGATGGGCGTGGACACGGTCGAGGCGACGCAGGTCGAGTTCGGACAGCTGATCCCCGCGCTGAACGCCGGGGACTTCGACATGGTGGCCGCGGGCATGGCGATCAAGCCGGACCGCTGCCAGAACGCCGAGTTCTCCAATGTGGACTACGTGACGCCCACCGCGTTCATGGTGCCGAAGGGCAATCCGGAGGGCGTCAAGAACTTCGAGGACGTGAAGGCCAAGGGCCTGAAGATCGCCGTGCTGTCCGGCACGATCGAGCAGAGCGTGGCGAAGGCGACCGGCATCGAGGACGGCAACATCCAGCCCTACGACGGCCAGCCGGAGCTTTTCCAGGCGCTGCAGGACAACCGCGCCTACTGCGGGGCGCTCACGGACATCTCGCTCAAGGAGCTGCTCAAGCAGAACTCCGGTGCGCCGTTCGAGGTGACCGACGGCTTCGTGCCGGTGGTCGACGGCAAGGACCAGGTCCAGGCCGGTGGTTTCGTGTTCCGCAAGGGCGAGACCGACCTGGTCGAGGCGTTCAACGCCGAGCTGGACAAGCTGCACGAGTCCGGTGAGTGGCTGGCGATCGTCAAGCCGTTCGGGTTCACGGAGGACAACCTGCCGCCGAAGGACCTGACCACGGCCCAGCTCTGCGAGGGCGCCTGAGTTCGTCGTGTTCGACAACCTCTCGTTGTTCGTCAGCACGATCGCCGAGGGGGTGCTGCTGACGGTCGAAGCGACCGTCGGCGGCATCCTCATCGCGACCGTGCTGTCGTTCGTGTTCGGTCTCGCGATGCTGGCGAAGTCGCGGACGGTGCGCGTACTCGCGCGGATCTACGTCGAGATCTGGCGGGGCACCTCGGAACTCGTGCAACTGCTGTGGATCTACTTCGTGCTGCCGGTGCTGGTCGGCTACCGCGTCGTCCCGCTGGTCGCGGGCATTGTCGTGCTGGGACTGAACTTCGGCGCGTACGGCGCGGAGATCGTCCGCGGGGCCGTGCGGTCGGTGCCGAAGGAGCAGTACGAGGGCGCCGTCGCGCTGAACTTCACGCGGGCACAACGGATGCGGCGGGTGATCCTGCCGCAGGCACTCGTGGAGATGGTGCCGCCGTTCAACAACCTCTTCGTCCAGCTGCTCAAGGGCAGCTCGCTGTTGACGATCATCTTCGTGCACGAGATGACCTACCAGGCACGTGAGGTGCTGATCGACCGGCACATCGACCAGGCGTGGCTCATCTGGACGATCGTGCTGCTCTTCTACCTGGTGCTGGCCGTTCTCATCACGGCGGGGATGCGGGCGCTGGAGCGGTGGGCCGGGAAACTGGTCGGCCGCAGGCCGGCGCGGGCGAGGACCCTGCGGTCCATGGTGCTCAGCACCAGGACGGGGGTGGCGCCGTGAACGACGTCTGGCAGTGGGACTACTTCTGGGAGGTCCTCCCGGAGGTGGCGGGCAACGGTCTGCTCGTCACCGTGCAGGCCACCGTCTACGGCTCGGTCATCGCGTACGTGCTGGGGCTCGTGTTCGCGTTGCTGCGCCGGTCGCCGTTCCGCGTGGTGCGCGGCGTGACGTGGGCGGTCGTGGAGTTCATCCGCAGCACGCCGCTGCTCGTGCAGATCTTCTTCCTGTTCTTCGTGTTCCCGGACTTCGGCATCAAGTTCGACCCGCTCACGACCGGCGTGATCGCGCTCGGGCTGCACTACGCGACCTACGCGGCCGAGGTCTACCGGGCGGGCATCGAGGCCGTGCCGCCGGGGCAGTGGGAGGCGGCGACCGCGTTGAGCCTGCCGAAGGCACGCACGTGGCGGGCGGTGATCCTGCCGCAGGCCATCCCGCGCGTGCTGCCCGCGCTCGGCAACTACACGATCTCGATGCTGAAGGAGACCCCGCTGCTGCTGGCGATCGGGGTCCTGGACATCGTCGGCGCGGCACGCGAGGCGGGGTCGGAGACCTACCGGTTCGTCGAGCCGATCACCACCGCGGGCCTGCTGTTCCTCGTGCTGAGCTACTCGGCATCCCTACTCGTTCGATGGTTGGAGCGTCGTGTCGGAACCGTCCACTGAGGACTTCATGATCCGGTTCGAGGACGTGGTCAAGCGGTTCGGCGACCACGTCGTCCTCGACGGGCTGAACTTCACCGTCGCGCCGGGGGAGTTCGTCACGCTGATCGGGCCGAGCGGGTCGGGCAAGACGACGATCCTGCGGCTGCTCATGACCTTGGAGCAGGTGAGCGGCGGGAGGATCCACGTCGACGGCGAGTGCCTCACGCACATGCGCCGCGGCGGCCGGCTCGTGCCCGCCGACGAGAAGCACCAGCGCCAGGTGCGCAAGCGCATCGGCATGGTGTTCCAGCAGTTCAACCTGTTCCCCAACATGAAGGTGCTGCAGAACCTCACCGAGGCGCCGATCCGCTCGCTGGGGCTGTCCCGGGCCGAGGCGGAGGAGCGGGCGCGGGAACTGCTGGACCTGGTCGGACTGTCGGACAAGGTGGACGCGCACCCGACGCAGCTGTCCGGCGGGCAGCAGCAGCGGGTCGCGATCGCGCGGGCGCTCGCCATGCGGCCGGACGTGCTGCTGCTCGACGAGGTCACCTCGGCGCTGGACCCGGAGCTGGTCGCCGGCGTGCTCGCGCTGCTGAAGGACATCGCGAACACCACGGACATCACGTTCCTGTGCGTCACCCACGAGATGGGGTTCGCGCGGGACGTGTCCGACCGGGTGATGATGTTCGACAACGGGCAGGTCGTGGAGGACGCGGCACCGGACAAGCTGTTCAGCGAGCCCGACCACGAGCGGACGCGTGAGTTCCTCAGCGCGGTGCTGGAGCGGGGCTAGGCTCGGGGCATGGAGCACATCACGGTCAAGGACGACGGTGACACGGTCCGGATCACCATGAACCGGCCGTCGCGGCGCAACTCCTTGTCCTACGAGCACCTGTCCGAGCTGCTCAGCGCGTTCGAGGACGCCGGTGACTCGGCCGCGACGGGCATCGTCCTCGCGGGCGAGGGCCCGGTCTTCTCGGCCGGGCACGACTTCGGCGACGTCGCGTCCCGCGACCTCGTCGGGGTGCGTGACCTGCTGCAGCTGTGCACCGGGCTGATGAAGACGATCGAGTCGGTGCCGCAGGTGGTGATCGCGCGCGTGCACGGGCTGGCGACCGCCGCCGGGTGCCAGCTCGTCGCGTCCTGCGACCTCGCGGTGGCCGCCGAGTCGGCCGGGTTCGCGCTGCCCGGCGGCAAGGGCGGCTGGTTCTGCCACACGCCCGCGGTGCCGGTGGCCCGCACCATCGGCCGCAAGCGGCTGATGGAGATGGTGCTGACCGGCGACGTCATCGACGCGCCGACCGCGCTCGAGTGGGGCCTGGTCAACAGGGTCGTCCCCGACGACGAGCTTGACGCGGCCGTCGACGACCTGCTCGCGAAGGCCACCCGCGGCAGCCGGGCCAGCAAGGCGCTCGGCAAACAGACGGTCTACGCCCAGCTGGACCGGCCGGAGGCCGACGCGTACGCGATCGCGGTCGAGGTCATGGCCGCCGCGTCGCAGCTTCCCGGTGCCCGGGAGGGGATGGCGGCGTTCCTGGAGAAGCGGAAGCCGGACTGGCCGGACTGAGGATCCCGGCCGCGGCCACCGCGACCACGCAGAACACCGCGATCAGCAGGAACGTGTGGTTGAGCGGCATCAGGTGGGTCATCGGGCCGATCACGGCCGGGCCCGCGAGGATGCCGAGGTAGCCGAGCCCGGCGACCCGGGAGACGTTCGCGCCCGCGTTGTCGCGGTCGGCGTGGCCCGCCGCGCTGAACAGCTGCGGCACCGCCCCGGACAGGCCGATCCCGAACAGCGTCCACCCCACGAGCGCGACCGGGATCGACGAGGTCAGCGACGCGGTCAGGATGCCGGCGGTCGCGATCACCGAGCCGTAGCGGACGATCGCCCTCGGGCCGAACCGCTGCGACACCGGGTCGGTGAGGAGGCGGCCGATGGTCATGGCGGCCGCGAAGCAGCCGTACGCGAACGCGGCGGTCGCCTCCGGCGCGTCCAGGACCGTGCTCAGGTGCAGCACGCTCCAGTCGTTCGCGACGCCCTCGGCCAGCATCAGCAGGAACGCGATGACGGCGAGCCACCAGATCCGGGCCGGGGTCCGCCTCCGCTGCTGCGGGCCCTCCTCGACGGGCTTGGGCGCCTTGCGCATGAGCGCCGGGGTGGCGGCCGCGGCGACGACGAGCGTGAGGCCGGTGGACGCGGCGAACGTGGTCACCGGCGACCAGCCCCAGGTCAGCGTGCGCGCGCCGGCGAGCGCGGCGAGGAAGCCGCCGACCGACCACACGGCGTGGAACGCGGACATGATCGTGCGCCCGTAGGCGTGTTCCACCTCGACCGCGTGCGCGTTCATGCTGACGTCGAGACACCCGTTGCCCAGGCCGAGCGCCAGGAGCGCCGCGCCCAGCGCGACCCCGTCGGTGGCGAGGCCGGGCAGGATCAGCGCGGTCGTGCACAGGACCGCCGACAGCGGCACCACGCGGTGCGGGCCGAACCGGTCCGTCAGCGGGCCCGCGACCTGCATGCCGGCGAACGCGCCGCCACCGAGCAGCAGCAGGAGCAGGCCGAACGTGGCGTGGCCGACCCCGGCCCGCTGCTCGATCACCGGGATGTGGACCACCCACATGCCGATGACGAAGCCGTTGAGGCCGAAGAAGGCAAAGGTCGCTGCCCGAGCACGCCGCATCACTATTCGAACATAACCGATGTTCGTTCGACCGCGCTACGCACTATTGTTGTGTTCGTGAGCACGGAACGACTGCGACTGATCGTCGAGGCGACCCGGGACGCGGGGGAGATGAGCGTGGCCGGGCTGGCCGCGTTGACCGGCGCGTCCGAGATGACCATCCGGCGTGACCTGGAGGTGCTCGCCGCACAGGGCGTGCTCGAGCGCTACCGGGGCGGCGCGCGCAGCCTGCTGCTGCGGGGCGAGGAGCCGCCGTACGCGTTGCGGGTGACCGAGGACGTCGAGGCCAAGCAGCGGATCGCCGCCGAGGTCGCGGCGCTGCTCGCGGACGGCGAGTCGGTCGTGCTGGACAGCGGGACCACGTGCGTCGCGGTGGCCCGCGCACTGCGCGACCGGCGGATGACCGTCGTGCCGCTGTCGTTGCACGCCATGAAAGCGCTCGTGGGCGCTCCGTCGCTCACCCTGCTGTTCCCCGGCGGCGCGCCCCGGCCGGGGGAGCTGGCGCTCACCGGTCCGCTGACCGAGGCGTCGCTCGCGTCGCTGCGGTTCGACACGGCCGTCCTCGGGTGCTGCGGGCTGACCGCCGCGCACGGCGTGACCGGGCACGACCTGGCCGACGCCGCGGTGAAGCGGGCCGCCATGCGCTCGGCGAGCCGGGTGATCGCGGTGGCCGACTCGTCGAAGTTCGCCCGCACCGCGCTGGCCGTCGTCACGCCGGTGTCCGAACTGGACGTCGTGGTCACCGACACCGGGGCGCCCGCCGCCGAGGTCGCGGCCCTCGAAGCGGCGGGCGTGGTGGTCCGGCAGGTGTGATCACACGTCCTGGCGCTTGCGGGACCCCGCCGCGAGCACCAGCACCCCCAGTAGCGCGATCCCCACCGCGACGGGCACCTGCGCGCCGTCGGGCACCACGTACCGGACCAGGAACCAGCTGCGCCCACCGTCCGTCAGCGCGTTGATCGCGCCACCGACCCCCTGGACGCACAGCACGATCCCGACCGCCTCCGTGAACCACCTCATCGGTACCCCCTCGTGGTCGTGTTCTGCAGCACGGTCCACACCGGACCCACGGCCAGCCAGATGGCGACGACGATCCCGAGGCGCGTCATCCAGCCGCCCGGCGCCCACAGTGCCTCCGTCTGCGCCGGTGAGGCGACCACGAAGGACAGCAACGCCATCGCCGCGCACGCGATCCCCACCGCCGCGAGGCACTTGCCCCACTCGCGCCACTCGTACCGCACCCGCGCCGGCCCGTTCTTCGGCGGCTTCACCGGCGGCGGCCCGCCCGCGAACCGGTGCGCGACGCGCTGGTCGGCCCACCGGATCATGCTGTGCCCGAACGCGACGCTGAACCCGAGGTAGGCCGCGCCGAGCCCGTGCACCGCCGTCGCCTCGCCGCCACCGCGCAGGTCCACGACCGTGAACGCCAGCAGCGCCACGTCGAGCAGCGGTGTGCCGATCAGCAGCACCACGCTCGTCCGCCGCCACTTCAGCACGTAACGGGCGACGAGCCCGGCGGCCAGCACGACCCAGAACCCGATCTCGCAGGCGACGATCGCGATCGCCATGGGGCTGACGTCCTCCATGCCCTCCACCGTGCCGGGCGCGCGTCGTCGTGTCGTCGGCAAGGCGGGGCAGACCGGGTCATCACTTCGGGGGACCCTCGGCGCCATCCTTGTGCGGACGCCCGCGCGTGCGCGCGTGTGCTGTGATGGGACCCGTGAACGCGACGGTGGAGCGGGTGCGCGCGTGGGCGGAGCCGCGCATGTCGGTGCTCGTGGCCGTGCTGCAGTTCGCCGTCGGCAGCGTGATCCTGGCGTCGGGGCTGCCGGTGCTCGTCAGCCTGGGACCCGGCGGGCTCACGTCGGACGACCCACTGCGGCTGCTGCCGTTCGCGGTCCTGTGCGGTACCGAGTTGTTGCGCACCCGTGCACCCGGCATCGGGTTGGTGATCGCGCTCTGCCTGGCCGGCGCCGAGCTGTCCTACGACGTCGCCCTGCCGACGCTCCTGGTGGTCACCGACCTGCTGTTCGCCGCCGTGCTGTACGGGACACGGCGCACGAGCCGCGTCGTCGTGTGGAGCACCGGTGTCGTCGTGCTGGGGCTCGCGGTCCTGTCGATCGTGTCGGGGCGGGATCTGCGGGGCGTCGTCGTGCTGGTGCTGCAGGTGGGTGGCATCCTGCTGATCCCGGTGTGGTGGGGCATGAACGTGCGCCAGCACCGGGACGCGGCCGCGGCCGAGCGGGCGCGTGCCGACCAGGTCGCGCGGATCGCCGAGCTGGACCGGGACGCGGCCGTGCGCGACGAACGCGCGCGGATGGCCCGCGACCTGCACGACGTGATCGCCGGGCACCTGTCGGCGATCGCGATCCAGTCCGCGGCCGCGCTGTCCATGGTGGACGGTGACACGGCGGCCATGCGGCGGGTGCTGAAGTCCGTGCGGGAGAACAGCGTCCAGTCGCTGACCGAGATGCGCGCGATGATCCACCTGCTGCGGTCCGAGGAGTCCGGTGTGGAGCACACGGCGCCCGCCCGGCTGCGGGACATCGCGCAGCTGCTGGAGTCCGCGCGGGCGGCCGGGTTGTCGGTGTCCGCGTCGACCGATGTGGACGACACCCTGCCGGTGGCGGTGGACCTGTCGGCGTACCGGATCGTGCAGGAGGCGCTGACCAACGTGGTCAAGCACGCGCCGGGATCGACGGCGTCGGTGACCGTCGACCGGCGCGACGCCGTGCTGGTCGTCGAGGTGGTGAACGACCGCACGTTGTCCACTGTGGAGACACCGGGTGGGCGCGGGCTGCTGAACATGCGCGAGCGGGCCGAGGCGGTCGGTGGTGTGCTGGAGGCCGGGCCGCACGAGCGGCAGTGGCGGGTACGGGCGGAGCTGCCCGCTGAGGAGACGTGATGATCAGGGTGCTGATCGCCGACGACCACGCGGCCATCCGCGCGGGGCTGACGATGATCCTCGACGGCGCGCGGGACATCGAGGTCGTCGCGGAGGCGGAGGACGGCGCGGCGGCGGTGCGCAAGGCGGCGGCGCTGCGCCCGGACGTGGTGCTGATGGACGTGCGGATGCCCGGCACCGACGGGCTGACCGCGACCAGGCAGGTCATCGAGGCGGGCACCGCGCAGGTGATCGTGCTGACCACGTTCGACATGGACGAGTACGTCTACGGCGCGATCCGTGCCGGCGCCGCCGGTTTCCTGCTGAAGTCGGTGGACGCGCCGCGCCTGATCGAGTCCGTGCGCCTGGTCGCCGCCGGTGACGGCGTCATAGAACCGAGTGTCACCCGGAGGTTGATGGCCGCGTTCGCGTCCGCACAACCCGCGGTCACCCGCCCAGCGGGCCTGGACGACCTGACCCAGCGCGAACACGACGTCCTCGTGTGCCTCGGCGAGGGCCTGTCGAACCAGCAGATCGCCCGGCGGCTCGGGGTCGGGGAGGCGACGGTCAAGACGCACGTGTCGCGGGTGCTCACCAAGCTCGACCTGCGGTCCCGCGTGCAGGCGGCGGTGCTCGCGAAGGACGCGGGGCTGGTCGGCTAGCCTGCTTCGGTGCGTCTCGTGATCGCTCGCTGCCAGGTCGACTACGCGGGCAGGCTCACTGCCCACCTGCCCATGGCCACCAGGTTGTTGCTCGTGAAGGCCGACGGCTCGGTGTCCGTGCACTCGGACGACCGGGCGTACAAGCCGCTGAACTGGATGAGCCCGCCGTGCTGGCTCACCGAGGACGACGGCACCTGGACCGTGTCGAACAAGGCGGGGGAGAAGCTGGTCATCACGCTGGAGGAGGTCCTGCACGACAGCGCCCACGAGCTGGGCGCCGAGCCGGGCCTCGTCAAGGACGGCGTCGAGGCCCACCTGCAGGAGCTGCTCGCCGAACACATCACCACATTGGGTGAGGGCTACTCGCTCATCCGCCGCGAGTACATGACCGCCATCGGCCCGGTCGACATCCTCTGCCGCGACGCCGTGGGCGCCACCGTGGCGGTCGAGATCAAACGCCGCGGCGAGATCGACGGGGCGAAAGACCAGGAAGGACTCGCAACGGTCAAGCCTAGGCACTGGGCCGTCGAGGTCAAGCGACGCGCCACGATCGATGCCGTGGAGCAGCTCAGTCGTTACGTTGAGCTACTTAATCGTGACCCTCTGTTGGCTCCGGTGGGTGGCATCCTGGCGGCGCAGACGATCGTGCCGCAGGCTCGCACCCTGGCCGAGGACCGTGGCTTCCGGTGCCACGTGATCGACTACGACGCCCTGCGGGGCATCGAGAGCGACGATCTTCGCCTCTTCTAGGGCGGGGCGGTACAGGAACGTTGATCCCGCGGTTTCCGGCGCAGCTCAGCCGTGGAAGAAGCGGATGACCACGATGGCGAGCGTCAGCGTGCCTCCAAACGCCACTCCGCCGGTGAGTACGGCGGCGGCAGGTGACTGGCCGCTTAACCAGCCGAGGACGCCGGCGGCGGTGCCTACGAAGAGTGCCACGATCATGGCGAACGCGAGCCACACGGCTCGGAGCGGATCGCGACGCGGTTGAGACACGGGAGCCTCCTGGGTTGATGACGGCCGGGTTGGACACATGCTGGCAGATGGTGGCAGATGTTGTAAAGCAGACCATCTTACGGGTACCGTACGGTGAGGTAGGAGACGCGATCAGAGGAGCGATGTCGACTAATCAGAGCGAGACTGGCGGCCTGGGTGTGGCAGGCGAGCTTGTTGCCGCCCTCCAGTCTTTGCATGTGCAAGCCGGCAAGCCGAGCATGCGCTCTATCGCGACCGCGGTAGGTGACGTCAGTCACACGACCGTTTCAGAGGCGATTAATGGCAAACGAATTCCCTCGTGGCCAATAGTCAGGAGTATTGTTCGCTACCTAAATGGTGATGAGGAGTCGTTTCACCAGTTATGGGTGGCAGCGAACGTTGACCCTGCTGCCGCTGATGTTGAGAGGCGGCGCGACCAGGAATTCTTCGATCTCTATCGGCAGCAAGTGGCCACCTTCTATAGCGTGCACCGTTCGCTGTTCCAGATGTCTCGTCAGCTTGTGCCAATCGAAGATGTATTCGTTGCTCCAACGATTCGTACGGCCGGGAGAGACTCTCGTCCGCTTACTCTAGCTGAGTTTGAGCGAAAAATACGACGAACCGCTTTGATTGGTACTGCTGGTAGTGGCAAGTCGCTTACGTCGAGTTTTCTGGTCTATTGGATGGCGAAACGTGAGCGCGGCTCCGCTCCCTTTATGGTGTCACTTCGAAACATTGCGCACGGTTCCTATTCGTTAGTGAGCGCCATTGAACAGCAGATGGGGCGATTTCTGCAAGAACCTGCGCCAGTGGGCGCAGTTAGCAGGGTTCTTCGGGAAGGCGATTCCCTTGTCGTCTTTGACGGTCTGGATGAGGTTGACATTCGATACCGTCGCGACGTTGCCGCAGCAATCGAGATGTTTTCGGTCGAGTTTCCGAATGTCCGCATTCTCGTCACCTCGCGTAGACACTCTTATGAGACCATCAGACTCGATCCTAGCCGGTTCAGCGTCTATGAGATTGAGGACTTCAACGAAGCTCAGGTGCGTGACTATGTTGGGCGATGGTTTAGGCTTGCTCAACAGGAACACTCGGAGGAAAATGCGGTTGAGCAAGCGCAGGCCTTCTTGAATGAGACGGAGAGGATCGCAGATCTACGAGCTACTCCTCTCTTGCTGGCTCTTACCTGTGAGCAGTTCTATGGAGTCGGCGCTGTACGACATAATCTGCCAGACGTGTACGAGGAGTACTTCTCTCTAATCTTTGATCGTTGGGATCGAGTTAGAGGGGTGGAGACTGAAGCAAACGTACACCGCAGCGCGCGCCACGCACTGGAGTATGTCGCGTTCTGGATGCTGAATGAACGATCTGCGGCAGCTTCGGCAACTGCAAGCAAAATTATTCAGGTGATACGCGACTACGTTAGTGAGCGTGGCTTTGATTATGAGGATGTGGAGCAAGAACCGGGGCGCCTGTTCGAAACTTTTCGCGGACGTATGCAACTCCTGGTGGAGGTGGGCAGCACATCATCTGGTGAACCCATGTATGCCTTTGCGCATAGAAGCTTCTTGGAGTTCCTGGCTGCGTCCTATCTAAGTCGTGCGGCCAGGTCTTCGGAGCGGCTGGGCGCACTACTTGCGTCACGAGTGGTTCGCCAAGAGTGGGCAATGGTTGGCCAACTCGCGATTGCCATCTTTGATCGCATGTATATGGATGGAGCCAAGGAGGTTCTTTCCGTTTTGCTGGATACGCTTGAGAGGCTGAACGGAATTGAGCGCCTGAACCTAAGAAGGTTCCTCTCCGAGTCTGTTGAATATGTTGAGCTTCCAGTCGAATTTGCTCGCCACTTGTCTAAGGTAGGCGTCGAAGGAACAGAAGTAGCTGGTCAAGATTCGCCCATGAGTGAAGTGGGCTACCCTGGTGCAGTTGCCTGCCATATCGCGGGTATCACCCCTCGGCAGCTGGACTACTGGGCTCGAACAGGACTTGTCGTGCCTTCGCTGCGGACGACAGATCGACAGCAGCGTCTGTATTCGTTTCATGATCTACTGGTGCTCAAGGTCATTAAGCGGCTGCTCGATACAGGGGTCTCGTTGCAGAACATCAGGATCGCTGTAGATCACTTGCGGAGACGCGGGATTGGCGAGCTTGCCAAGATCACCCTTTTCAGTGATGGCACCACCGTGTATGAAGCTTCGTCGCCTGAAGAGATTGTTGATCTGCTACAGGGTGGTCAGGGTGTGTTCGGAATCGCAGTCAGTGGCGCTCTTCAAGAGATAAACGCCATGATCCATGAGTTTCCTGCACAGCATGCAGACGGCACTCCTGCGAATGCTTCTGACGTCCGCCAAGCTTTCAACGCCTCGACCGCGTGAGGCGCGGCGGACGGTATGTCAGGTCCTCGAACGGCCCGGTGGTAGCTGGACGCTCCAACGCGCCGGACGAGAGGACCCTAACTCAGCATGAACGTGCCTGTGTCACCTGATTTGACCGTGCGTGACCTTCACGAGTGGGCAGGGATGCAGGCTGGGCGGCTACGCAGAGGTCTGGACGCGAACGCCGCGAGCTACCCAGCGTTCGTCTTGTCGCAGGCTGCCAAGCTCGCCGAGGAAGTTGGCGAACTCCAAGCTGAAGTGCTCGGTCATGCTGGTTATCAGCGCAAGAGCAAGGGTGCCGCCTTCACTGCTGAGACCATCGGCAGTGAACTGGCCGACGTGCTGATCTGCACCGCCATCCTGGCCAGCTCGCATGGCGTTGACCTCGGCAAAGCCGTGGCGGCCAAGATCGAGAAGATCGAGGCTCGCCACCACGATGGAGCTGCGTAAGCCTGCGCCGTTTCGAGCGGCTCTACTCAGTAACGTTGTACTGAAGGCGCTGGCTGAACCGCGTGATGGATTGACCGAGTGCGAACTCGCCGGTTAGCACGGCACTCAGAGCTTCATCGGTGATCACCTCGACGCCGCTTATGTCGACATCTATGTAGCGACACTTCGCCACCGGCCACAGGCTTGCCATCTCGCTGATTACCAGGCACGTAAGCCACATGGCTTGCCGTGCCACGTGCCCGTGCCGTCGGCCTGCACCTGGGTGCGGTACCGCGTGGTGTTGAACAGCAAGTTCACCAGGTCGTCAGGCGCCGAGGTGTCATCACCGCGGTGATCGGGCGGTCCCAGGATGAAAGCCGGCCCCACGACGACGTCGCGGTCCCGGTAGGCGCTGTTGTGTGCCCACAGGAGTGCCGTTGCCCGGTGGTTGAAGGGCAGGCCGTCGAGCTTGCCCTCGTCGTTGATGTACATGCCCGCCGGTGGTTCGGCGAAGTGCACCAGTTCGAGATTGCCACCAACGATCTGCCGGTAGGCATCGAGGTCGCTCGCGTTGAGTTGCTGCTGTCGGATTGGTTGATCCAGATCGACAGGGATGACGATGGCAGTTATCACGTGCCGCTCGCTTCCAAGGGCCTTTGGCTGTTGCCTGGTCGGCGGCCCTGTATCCGAACCAGGCCGACAGCCCCTGCAGAGGCGGGCGGTCTGGTGCGGATGGCGAGGTCATCGCTTATTCGTGTGTCGAAAGATGCTGTGGACAGTCAATGTTGACTATCTTGTGTAGAAGTGGGTAATAGTGGTAGTCGGCGAGAATTATCACGGACCCGGAATTTGCTGATCGTATTCCGACTTGACGGCAACGGCACCCAAAACCCACGAGCGTAGACGGGCATGTGTCGCTACTTGAACACCTTGAACGCGCGATGCAAGTGTCGTTGGGCAGGTCAAATTTTGACTTTGTAAACCGTGGGTCGTGGGTTCGGGGCACGCCGTGAGCACGACAGATCTGACGGCGACTTTACACCGTCATGCCGAACTGGCTGACCTCGGAGGACAACCGTTGGTGGTCGCTGACGGCCCCGGTCAGGTGGGCATCGAAGAGGATCGCGTGGACAATCGGTCCCGGTTGACCGGCCGCGAACCGTCCACCCTGGACCACTGTGGGTGGTCCAGGTCGAAGAACCCCAGGCCAGGAGGGGTGCCCGGGGCTGATTCGGGTGTTCCTCGCACGGGGTCGGGGCGCGATGGATACGGTGCTCCTGTGAGGGGTGCATTCGTCGTAGTGACCGCGGTCGCCGCTGTTGTGCTCGCCGGGTGTGGCGAGGCGGTGGACACCGCCAAGCAGACCTTTCCGCGCAGCACCGTGCCCGCCGGGCAGATGGACCCCGGGACGTCGACCGGCAAGCCGAAGACCAACGACCCGACGTTCTCCAACGAGCAGCTGCGCAAGCTGGACCCGTGCGCCCTCCTGAGCCGCGACATCCTGGCCCCGCTCGGCAAGCCCGCCGACAACCGGATGCAGGACTTCAGCAGCTGCTCCAACTACATGGAGGACAAGTCCGGCAAGGACCTCAACATCACGATCTACGTCGGCGACACGCTCAACGGCGCCACCGACGCGGACGAGAACATCGGTGGCCTGCCCGCCTACGAGAGCGAGCTGGACGACGGCACCGCCTGCTTCGTCAGCGCCGTCACCTCGACCAACCCCAACCAGGGCCTCCGCGTGCAGGTCGGCGGGGAGGGCGAGGAGCTGTGCGCCACCGGCCGCACGGTGCTGACCGGCATCATCGACATGATCCGCGAGGACCCGCCTGCGCGCGAGGAGAAGTCCGGCTCCATCGCGAGCGTCGACCCCTGCGGCCTGCTGGACCCCGACGAGCTCAAGACCGTCGTCAAGGTCGACACCGAGGTCGAGCCGTACTCCCTGCACTGGTGCAACTGGACCAAGGACAGCGTCAACGTCGCCGTCTGGTTCCGCACCGGGTACGACCCGAAGGACGACACCGTCGACCCCGGGACCGCGGTCGACCTGGGCAACAAGGTCACCGGCTACAAGTCGCCGTCCGAGGGGCAGACGTCCTGCCGGATCGAGTGGCGGCACCGCTCCACCGGCGAGGACGGCGCCGACGAGATCATCGAGGTCTCCTACGACAACAAGCCCACGCCGGACGACGACGGGTGCGCCACCGCGGCCGCCATCGCGAAACTGTTGATTCCGGCACTGCCCAAGCCCTGAACGTGCTTCAATTTCGCCGGCACAGGGGACGAGCACGGCACTAGGGCGTGGTGGGGTTGGGCGTACTGCCTCGGGTCTTGGCGGTCCTTGCGGTAGTGGTGGTCTCCGCGTGCACGTCGCGCACCGGCGGGATGCCCGTCGCCGCGACCACGCTCCCCGACGAGCTGACGGCCGAGGCCGCGTTCGACGACCTCACGACGGTCGCGCCCTGTTCGCTGACCGATCCCGAGGCGTTCGCCGAGTACGGCACGCCCGAGTTCGCGACCCCCGAGTCGTTCGACTACTGCGCGATCCGGATCAACACCGACGGCGAGGCCGACGTGGTGATCTCCGTCGGCGCGTTCGGCGTGCTGTCCGCGCAGCCCGAGCTCGAGGGCAAGCGCGTGAAGGACGTCGACGAGGGGCTGTGGGTCGGCCAGCAGGACGACAGCCCGTCGTTCTGCTCGCAGCTGCTCGTGTTCCCCGACGGGGTGACCATGCAGGTGTCCGGCAGCGTGTACGACGGGTCCGCCGACACGTGCCCGATGGTCGAGACCGGCATGGACTACGCCATCGACGTCATCCTCGACCGCGACGTCGAGCACCGCGACCCGCAGAACGACTCGCTGATCACGGTCGACCCGTGCTCGCTCGTCGACGACGACGACGTCGCGGCCGTCCCCGGTCTCGAGGGGGCGAACCGGCCCGACGAGTACCCCGGCAGGCACACGTGCTTCTGGGAGCAGAGCCCGGACTCGCCGGTGACGGTGCGGGTGGCGTTCGGCGCCGGGCCGGAGCCGGAGGTGTACGGCGACGGCACCGAGGGCCTGGTCGCGGGCAGGCAGACGGTGACGAACAAGTACACCCAGGTCGGTGCGCACGACTACTGCGCCGTCGAGACCGGGCACCTCCCGTTCACAGAGATCGAGAGCGAGGACGTGGTCGAGGTGGCCAGCGTCTTCGTCCGCATGCCCACTGGTCAGGTCGCCGAGGCATGCACCGCGGCGACCGCCGTCGCCGAGCTCGTGTGGCCCGAATTGCCCGATGTCTGAGCCGCGCCCCTGACCGATACAGGCCGGTGACCTGGGCCACGGCCAGGCTGCCGCCTTTGTTACTGGCAGGTAGTGTCCGAGTTCGCTGCTCTGGTCGCGGACTGCGGAGGTGCACGGTGGCACGGGATATCCAGTGCGTCGGAGTCGTCGGACTCGGCACGATGGGCGCCGGCATCGCCGAGGTGGTGGCCAGGACGGGACGTCGCGTGGTCGGCGTCGAGGTGGACGAGGCGGCCGTCGCGCGGGCGCGCGGGCACATCGAGCACTCCACGGAGCGGGCGCGGGCGGGCGGCAAGCTGGACGCGGCCGAACGGGACGCGCTGCTGACCCGGATCACGTACACGACGAACCTGGCGGACCTCGGTGACGTGGACCTGGTCGTGGAGGCCATCCCGGAGAGCCTCGAGCTGAAGGCCCAGGTGTTCACCGAGCTGGAACAGGTGTGCAGGCCGGACGTGATCCTCGCGTCGAACACGTCGTCGTTGTCGGTCACCGAGATCGGTGTCCACACAGGACGGCCGGGCAAGGTCGTCGGCCTGCACTTCTTCAACCCGGCGCCGGTGCTCAAGCTGGTGGAGATCGTCCGCACGGTCGTCACCGAGCCGGACGTGATCGCCGACGTCGAGGAGTTCGCGCGCGAGCTGGGCAAGGAGCCGGTGGTCATCGGCGACCGGGCGGGGTTCATCGCGAACGCGCTGCTGTTCGGCTACCTCAACCACGCGGTGTCGATGTACGAGTCCCGCTACGCCACGCGCGAGGACCTCGACGCCGCGATGCGCTTCGGCTGCGGCTACCCGATGGGGCCGCTGGCGCTGCTCGACCTCATCGGTCTCGACACGGCGTACGAGATCCTCGAGACGATGTACCGCCAGTCCCGCAACAGGTTGCACGCGCCCGCGCCGATCCTGAAGCAGATGATCACCGCGGGCCTGCTCGGCAGGAAGTCCGGGCGTGGTTTCTACACCTACGACGGCATCGACTCCCCGGTCGTGGTGTCCGATGTGGACACACCGGCGGTGGCCGGTTCTTCTTCCGCGACAAGGGAGGTGCGCCGCGTCGGTGTCGTCGGTACCGGCACCATGGCGACCGGCATCGCGGAGGTCTTCGCCAAGAAGGGGTTCGACGTCGTGCTGCGGGCCCGCACGCCGGAGAAGGCGTCGGCGGCGACCGCGGCGGTCGGCACGTCGCTCGACCGGCAGGTGAAGAAGGGCCGGCTGTCCGAAGAGGACCGTGACGCCGTGCTGGCGCGGATCGCCGGGGTCACGTCGTTCGACGACCTGGCGGACTGCGACCTGGTCGTCGAGGCGGTCGCGGAGGAGCTGGCCGTCAAGCGGACCGTGTTCGAGGCGCTGGACAAGGCGGTGAAGCCGGGCGCGATCCTCGCGACCACGACGTCGTCGCTGCCGGTCATCGAGTGCGCGGCGGCCACGTCGCGGCCGTCGGACGTCGTGGGCCTGCACTTCTTCAACCCGGCGCCGGTGATGAAGCTCGTCGAGGTGGTCGCCACGATCTCGACCGCGGACGACGTGGTCGCGACCGCGGACGCGCTCTGCCGCAAGGTCGGCAAGCACCCGGTGCACTGCGCCGACCGGGCGGGTTTCATCGTCAACGCGCTGCTGTTCCCGTACCTGAACGACGCGGTGAAGATGCTGGAGGCCCACTACGCGGACGCGGACGCCATCGACACGGCGATGAAGGTCGGCTGCGGGCTGCCGATGGGGCCGTTCGAGCTGCTGGACGTGGTCGGGCTGGACGTGTCGCTGGCGATCGAACGCACGCTGTACTACGAGTTCCGCGACGCCGGGTTCGCGCCCGCGCCACTGCTGGAACACCTCGTGACGGCGGGCCGCCTGGGCCGGAAAACCGGCAAGGGCTTCCGCGACTACCGCTGACCCGGCGCGACGAGCATCACGGCAACCGGGTCAGCGTGTACGGACCGTCACCGAGACCGGTTATGCCGGACGGTTCGTCAAGGCTGAGCAGCTAGTCGACGCTGCGTCGTCGTCGGCCAGTACGCGGAACCGGCGTCCGCCGCACGGTGTGCACACCGACTCGGTCACGTCGGCGACGGGGTACCCGCCCGCCGCGTGGTCGCGGAGGTAGCCGGCGAGGTCCGCCCGGAACTCGCCGCTCGTGTCGAGCGCCACGGGGTCAGCCGCAGCCGCACCCACCGCCACAGCAGCCGCCGCCACCGCCCATGGGTGCGGACGCGCCGTCGCCGCCCGTGGTCACGGCCACCATGGACAGCAGCTTCACCGTGTTGTCGTGGCCCTCTGGGCAGGACGCCGGGGCGGACGACTCGCTCATCGAGCGGCGGACCTCGAAGGTCGTCGCACAGTCCTTGCAGCGGTATTCGTATGTCGGCACGGCCACCATTCTGCCCTGCCACTACCGTGAGGTCCCGTGCCTCGTCGTAACCGTGACCGCCGCGTGCCGCGCGCCGAGCCGCGCCCGCTGAGCACGGCGGGCTGGCAGCGGGCCGAGTCCGGCGACGACGGCGAGTGGCTGGTGCGGAACGTGAGCGCCACCCAGGCGACGAAGACCTACCGGTGCCCCGGCTGCGACCACGAGATCCAGCCCGGTGTCGCGCACGTCGTCGTGTGGCCCGCCGACGACCTGGGGTCCGTCGCGGACCGGCGGCACTGGCACCTCGGGTGCTGGCAGGCCCGCGGCCGCCGACGGCCGACACGAAAACGTTAGGAAATTCTCTCCGGAGGTGTCGAACCGGCGCGTTCTGGTTCGACGTGTCTGTGTCAGGCCCAGCACAGACAGGAGAGACCGATGTCGCACCCCCTCGGCGCCCTCGCGGACAACATGACCGCCTACGCCATCTACGCCACCGCCCAGTCCGAGATGCGCCGCGCCTACGCCCTCATCGACGCGGGCGACCTCGACGCCGCCGCCAACGAGATCGAGTCCGCCGCCCACGCCGCCGAGGTGCTGGCCAAGGCCTCGACGGAACTGGACCGCATCGCGCACTGGCGCCGCGTCGCCTCCGCCCGCCAACGGTTCGTCGACCAGCTGAAAGCCGAACTGGTCGCCGCCTGATGCCCCGCCACCCCCGCGAGTCCCGCCTCCAGACACCGCGAGTCGCGCCCTCAGGCATACCGAGTTGTACGTTTCGTGCACACGACGACCTGCACGAAACCACCAACTCGGTGTGCGCGAGGGCGCGACTCGCGATGTGTGGGGGCGGGACTCGCGGTTGACGGGGGTCAGCGGGGGAAGGAGTCCGCTGCCGCCAGGAACGCGTCGTTCTCCGCCTGGAGGCCGATCGTGGCGCGGGCGCCCTCGCCCGCGAACGCGCGGATGACGACCTTCTGGTCCAGGCAGTGCTCGTTGAACTCGGCGGTGCGCTCACCCAGCGGCAGCCACAGGAAGTTCGCCTGCGACGCCGGCACGTCGTAGCCCATCTCCAGCAGGGCGTCGTGCACGCGCGTGCGTTCCTTCGTGACCTCGGCGCACCGCTCCAGCAGCTCGGGCGTCGCCGCCATGGCCGCGATACCCGCCGCCTGCGCGACCCGGTTCACCGAGAACGGGATGCCCACCTTCCGCACCCCGGACGCGACGTCCTGCGACGCGACGAGGAAGCCGAGGCGGATGCCTGCCAGCGCGTACGCCTTGGAGAACGTCCGCAGCACGGCCACGTTCTGCCGGTCGAGGAAGGCGAAGCCGTCCGGCACGTCCGGGTCGGTGACGAACTCGCGGTACGCCTCGTCCAGCACGACCAGCACGTTGTCGGGGACGCGGTCGAGGAAGTCGGTGAGCTCGGCGGTCCGCAGCGCGGTGCCGGTCGGGTTGTTGGGGTTCGACACGAACATCAGCCGCGTGCGGTCGGTGACCGCGGCGAGCATGCCCTCGAGGTCGAGGCCCTGCTCGGGCGTCAGCGGCACCTTCACCCCGGCGGCCATCGCGATCTGCGTGACGATCGGGTACGCCTCGAACGACCGCCAGCCGAACACGACCTCGTCACCCGGCTCGCACGTCGCCTGCACGAGCTGCTGGCACAGGCTCACCGAGCCGCAGCCGACCGCGAGCCGCGGCCGGTCGAGACCGAAGTGCTCGGCGGTCTTGTCGAGCAGGTCGTCGGCGCCCATCGCGGGGTAGCGGTTGACGTCGGCGGCGGCGTCGGCGATGGCGGCGAGGATGCCCGCCGGCGGTGGGCCGGACAGCTCGTTGCTGGAGAGGATGACGGCCCCGGGCACCTTCCGGCCGGCGATGTAGTCGGGCAGGGAGGCGAGGTCGGCTCTGACGGTCACTGGCATGGCCGCATCATTCATCCGGGTGCTGAAAGAAGCAACACAATGTGCCCTGGAACCACGCCCGCCGGATCTCGGTGAAGCCGAGCTTGTGCGCGACCCGCTGGGCGGGCACGTTCGGCGTCGGCGTGATGATCAGTATCGGCAGCCCGGGCAGGACCCGCCGCCCCCACTCGGTGGCGGCGGCGACCATCTCGGGCGCGTAGCCGTGGCCCCAGTGGCCGGGGAAGAGGCGGTAGAAGACGTTCAGGTACGGGCCGTCGTCGCCGTAGGAGATCTGCAGCCCGCCGAAGCCGATCAGCTCGCCGGTCTCGGCCAGCTCGATCGCCCAGTAGCCGAAACCGAACTCGGCCCAGTGGTCCAGCCACGAGGAGAACAGTTGCCGCGACTCGTCGGGGGAGCTGACGCCTTCCGGGCGGTAGCGGACCACTTCCGGGTCCGCGTGGATGGCGATCATCGCGTCCACGTCGTCGGGGGCCACCCTGCGTAGCAGTAGCCGATGGGTGGGAACCCACTCCGGTCTGTCGCCGTCCGCAACCTGCGTCACCTGACCGATGCTAACCATGCTCACGGTCTTCGTTGAGTTGTCCACAGGTGGGTCGGTTGTCCACAGGCAAGATCGACATCCGTCCCCCTGTCGGTGGTCACCGGTAGACTGGCATGGCGGGTGGCCCCCGGGAATGGGTGGGGTCCACGTACGTACTGGGTGGGGCGTTTTCGCAGGTCAGCGCCGTTGTGGCGGTTTGTGTTCCCGGGTTTGGTGGTGTGCCTTGCCTGGGTTTTTCCCTCCGGGGGGGGGTCCTCGCCGGACGGGCTGGTCTCCGGGATGGCGGGGGTTTGGTCTCGGGTTGGTTTGGCAGGGACTGGTGTCCGTGGCTGCCTGCCATCCCGTCGACCTCCCACGGGGCTATCACACTGCGTCAAGGGGGCCCGGCGGCTTTGGCACGGTGTGCTTTGGGTTTCGGGCCCCCTTGACCCGGTGTGATCGGGCTTCGCCAGGTCGACGGGATGGCAGGCAGGCAGTCCTTGTGGGGTGTGGTGGGCTGCGCTCGGCTTGTGTCGTGGGGGTTTCTTACTCCAGCCAGCGGGCCAGTGCTCCGGTGAACTCTTCCGGGACTTCCAGTGGGGGTAGGTGTCCCGCGCCTGCCAGTACCACCACTTCTGCCTTCGGCATCAGGGTTGCCAGTGCTTCCGCTTCGTCCGCGGGGATCAGGGTGTCCTGTTCGCCTCGGATGATGAGGGTCGGGACGTCCGCCTGGCGGAGTGCCTCCGACGAGTCCGGGCGGGCTGCCATGGCGCGTTGTGCCCAGGCGATCGCTTCGCCGCTCTGTTCGGAGACCAGTGTGCGTACCGCTTCCACGACCTCCGGGCGGCGGTCCGTGGTTTCCGTGCCCAGGAGGGTCGGCAACACCGCGTCGGGGACGAAGGCCGGGCCTTCCGCTTCGATGCGGGCTGCCATCGCGTGGCGGTTGGCCCGGCCCGCCTCCGCGTCCGCGGTTGCTCTCGTCGACACCAGTACCAGGCCCGCCACCTGGTCCGGCGCCTGCTTCAGCACGGCCATCGCCACGTAGCCGCCCATCGAGCAGCCGCCGAGGATGACCCTGCGTCCATCCAGCCGGTCGAGTACGTCCGTCGCCACTCTCGTCAGGTCCGGCGTGTCGTTGCCCAGAGGGGTGCCGCCGAAGCCTCGTTGTGCCGGGGTGATCAGCTCGACGTGCTCGGCGATCCCGTCTCTCACCCCATCCCACATGCGGTGGTCCAGCGGGAACGCGTGGAGCAGCACTAGTGGTGTGTCCGGGAAGCGCATGGGTCCATCCAAACAGCTCAGCGCCTGCGCCGCCGACCTTTCCTCCGTGGTGTGGCCTGCTCGTCGTCCGGTTCCAGCGGGATGTGCGGCGCCTCCTCGTCGTCGTCCAGGAGGCCCAGGACCTCCGCCGCGATGCGCTGAGCCGACTCCGCCAGTGACGTGCCTTCCTCGCCCGCGCGTCGCAGCGCCGCCGAGCGGAGGCGGGCGTAGCCGCGCACCGACACCGGGCGCCGGGTGCGGACCGCGTACGACGTGTCCTCCTTCAGCGCCTCCGCCATCTCCACGTCGACCAGCACGGTGCCGGGGCGGGCGACCGACGTCAGGCGCGCCGCGATGTTGACCACCGAGCCGTACACGTCGCCGAAGCGGCTGAGCACCCGGCCGTACGCGAGGCCGGCGCGCAGCGACGGGACGCCGTCCTCCTTCTCGGCGCGGTCGAGGAGGTCCAGTGCGATCTCGGCGCCGTCCGCCGGGCTGTCCGCCACGAACAGCACCTCGTCGCCCAGCATCTTCACGATGCGGCCGTGGTTCTCGGCGACGATGTCGGCGGCCAGCGACTCGAAGCGGTCGACGACCGCGACCAGCTCCGCCTCGCTCGAGCGGCGGGTCAGGGTGGTGAACCCGACCATGTCGGCGAAGCCCACGACCTGGCGGCGCTCGTCCAGCTCCTCCTCGGACGTGACGAGCATGCGGACCGAGTTCGCGGCCAGGTGCCTGCGCCACACGTAGTTCTGCAGCGCCTCGAGCTCCGGCGTGAGGTGCTCGACCAGCCGCGCCAGCTGCCGCTCGTCCGCGCCGATCTCCGGGTTCGCGGCCAGCACGTCACGCAGCATGTGCACCTGCGACTCGGCCAGCCGCGACATGTGCTGGCCGATCATCCGCGCGGTCGCCGTCGCGATCGACGGGTCTACGATGCCGCCGCGGATCAGCTCGCTCGTGATGCGCAGCGCGCGCACGTCGCCGTCGGTGAAGACCGCCGCGTCGTCGTCCTGCGTCGCGAAACCCAGCGCGCGCCACAGCGCCTTGGAGCGTTCCGCGGGCACACCGGTGAGCTCGCCGACCTCCGTGCGCGTGTACTGGCGGCTCCCGCCGAGCAGGATGCGCTCGATGCGTTGCTGGAGAGCCTCGTCGTCAGAGCTCACGTCGTGTGGACGATGAGCACGTCCACGCCGGACTTGCGTGCGGCCTCCGACGGCACCGACCCGAGGATCCGGCCTGCCAGGGAGTTCAGGCCGCGGTTGCCGACCACCAGCAGGTCCGCGGCGCGCTCCTTGACGACCCTGGTGAGCGTCGGGACCGGCTCACCGTCGACCACCACGGTGTCGATCTTCGTCGCGCCCTGCTTCCTGGCCCGCTCGGCCGCCGTGCGCACCGACTCCTCGGCCGGTGACGAGCCGACGACCTGGTAGGCGACGTCCGAACCCAGCTGGTCCTGGGCACGGCTCACGTCCTCGGGGCGGGCGGGGTGGTAGGCGCAGGCGATGACGAGGGTGGCGTCCGCGTCCGCCGCGATCCGGGCGGCCCGGTCCACCGCGCGGTACGACGAGTCGGAGCCGTCCGTGCCGACGACCACGGTCTGGTAAGCCGTCATGTGTCCTCCCGGCTGAGCGGAGCGTGGAGCGATCAACGTCTTAGCTACTCGCGCGTAAACCTACCGTGGCCGAGCACTGCTTCGCACGGGACGCGACGACCGATTTCCGCCGGATTCACCGGCTCGGGCAGGCCAGGCTCGGTGTCATGAGCGGATACACGATCAAGGCGCTGACGGTCCGGGGCGACGGGGTCGCGGTGACGGCGGCGGGCGAGGAGCCGCTGCGCTGCTGCCTGCGGGACGCCACGGCGGGGGAGGAGCTCGTCCTGTTCAACTACTCGCCGCCGCTGCCGGACGGGTCGCCCTACCAGGAGAGCGGGGCGGTGTTCACGCACGCCGGTCCGTGCGCCGGGCCCGAGCACGACGGCTACCCCGCCCAGTGGGTGGGACGGCCCCAGGTGCTGCGGGCCTACGACGCGCGCGGGTGGATCCACCCCGCGACCCGCGTGCACGACGGCAGCGACCCGGACGCGGCCATCGCGTCCGTGCTGGCGCACCCCGAGGTGGTGGAGGTGCACAGCAGGAACGTGGCCTACGGGTGCTACATGTTCACGATCACCCGGTGACTACTCGCCGATGTCCTCGTACCAGAGGTCCGGGTGGGCGGCGATGAAGTCGGTCATCAGCGCGACGCACGTCTCGTCGCCCGCGATCTCGATCTCCACGCCGTGCTCGGCGAGCCAGTCGTGGCCGCCGTGGAACGTCGTCGCCTCGCCGATGACGACCTTCGGGATGCCGAACTGACGTACCAGGCCGCTGCAGTACCAGCACGGTGACAACGTCGTCACCATGATCGTGTCGCGGTAGTGCCGCCTGCGGCCCGCGTTGCGGAACGCGTTCGTCTCGGCGTGCATGGACGGGTCGCCGTCCTGCACGCGGCGGTTGTGGCCGCGGCCGAGCAGCTCCCCGTCCTGCGTGAACAGGGCGGCGCCGATGGGGATGCCGCCCTCCGCCAGCCCCTGCCTGGCCTCCTCGACGGCCGCGGCGAGGAGCGGGTTCACCTGGCGATGCGCTTCGTCTTCGCCGCCGCGACCTCCGGCGGGATCGGGGGCTTGTCCGGGGCGCCGCCCGTCTCCCACTTCTCCTTCGGCGGGCCGGGCATCGGGTTGCGGTCGCGCGGGGCCGGGCTCGGCTTCGCGGCGGCCTCCGCGGCGTCGGCCAGCTCCTCGGGCAGCGGCTCGAAGGCCGGCACCGCGTTCTCGAGGTAGGCGTGCGCGTCGACGACCAGCTCACGGGCCGTCGTGAGCTGCTCGGCGACCTTCGCGCGGAGCTTGCGCAGCGCCGCCACCCGCTGCGCGGCGTGGTTGATGCGGCGGTTCGACTCCTCGGTCGCCTCGCGGACCCGGCGGTTCGCCTCGTCCGTCGCCTCCTGCAGGCGAGCGGCGGCCTCGGTCGTGGCCTCGTGACGGCGGCGGTTGGCCTCCTCGGTCGCCTCGCGGACGCGCCGCTCGGCCTCGGACTTCGACGTCGCCTCCTGCTCGGCCAGCGCGCGCATCGACTCGGTGCGCCGCGAGGCCATCGCGATCTCGAAGTCCTCCTCGACCTGCGTGCGCCGCGCCTGCGCGGCGATCTCGGCGGCCTCCGCCTCGGTGCGCGCCTTCTCGACGATCTCCTCGGCCTGCTTGCGCGCGGTCTCGAGGACGCCGCGGTGCTCCTCCTCCATGGCGATGCGCCGCTCGTCGAGCTCCTTGAGCTGCCGCTCGTACTTGGCGCGCAGCTCGTCGGCCTCCGCCTGGGCCTTGGCGCGCATGTGATCGACCTCGGCCTTGGCCTTGGCGCGCATCTCGTCGCACTCCTCCTGCGTCAGCCGCCACATGTGCTGCTGCCGCTCGGAGAGGCCCTCCATGGTCGTCGGGGGCATGGCCAGCCGTTCGACCTTCTTGTTCAGCTCGTCGATCGTGGTCCGGGCCACCTCGAGCTGGGACGTGAGCTCAGCCGCCTGCGCCGCCGCCGCGTTGCGGTCGGCGGCGAGGATCTTCAGCTGGCTGTCCAGCTGCTCGAGGTGCTCCTCGACCTGCATTCGACTGTAGCCGCGCTTGGTGATGTCGAAGCCGGCTCCCAGCGGTACAAGATCACGTTCTTCGCCCAGCGCCATAGGCCCCACGCTACCTTGCTCGCCGCGGTGGGATGGGTCAGACGCCGCGGAACCGGTTGATGGCCGAAAGATGTTGCTCTCGCAACTCCGGATTCCGCACCCCCAGGCCCTCTTCCGGTGCGAGGCACAGCACGCCGACCTTGCCCTGGTGCGTGTTCTTGTGCACGTCGAAGGCCGCCTGCCCGGTCTCCTCCAACGGGTACACACTCGACAGTGTCGGGTGGATCTTTCCCTTGGCGATCAACCGGTTGGCCTCCCACGCCTCCCGGTAGTTCGCGAAGTGCGAGCCGATGATGTTCTTCAGGTGCATCCACAGGTACCGGTTGTCGTACTGGTGCATGAACCCGCTCGTCGACGCGCAGGTGACGATCGTGCCGCCCTTGCGTGCGACGTAGACGCTCGCGCCGAAGGTCTCCTTGCCGGGGTGCTCGAACACGATGTCCGGGTCCTCACCGCCGGTCAGCTCGCGGATGCGGGCACCGAAACGCTTCCACTCCTTGGGGTCCTGGGTGTTCTCGTCCTTCCAGAACCGGTAGCCCTCGGCGCTGCGGTCGATGATCAGCTCGGCGCCCATCCGCCGGCAGATCTCCGCCTTCTGCGGGCTGGACACCACGCACACCGGCGTCGCGCCGCCGTTCAGCGCGAACTGCGTCGCGTACGAGCCGAGGCCGCCGGACGCGCCCCAGATGAGCACGGTGTCGCCCTGCTTCATGCCCGCGCCGTTGCGGGAGACCAGCTGCCGGTACGCGGTCGAGTTGACCAGGCCGGGGCAGGCGGCCTCCTCCCACGTGAGGTGCGCGGGCTTGGGCATCAGCTGGTTGGACTTGACCAGCGCCAGCTCGGCGAGCCCGCCGAAGTTCGTCTCGAAGCCCCAGATGCGCTGCTCGGGGTCGAGCATCGTGTCGTTGTGGCCGTCCGGGTGCTCCAGCTCGACGTTGAGGCAGTGCGCGACGACCTCGTCGCCGGGCTGCCACGCGTTCACGCCGGGGCCGGTGCGGAGCACGACGCCCGCGAGGTCGGAGCCGACCACGTGGTAGGGCTGGTCGTGGCGCTTGGCCAGGGGAGAGGTCTTGCCGTAGCGGCGGAGGAAGCCGAAGGTGTCCATCGGCTCGAAGATCGACGTCCACACGGTGTTGTAGTTGATGGCGCTCGCCATGACGGCGACCAGCGCCTCACCGGGGCCCAGCTCGGGCGTGGGCACCTCGTCGACGTGCAGCGACTCACGGGGGTCCTTGTCGGCGTGCTCGCGCCCGGCGAACATCTCGACCTCGTCGGCGTGCACCGTCACGCCGCGGTACGACTCCGGCACCGGCATCGAGCCGATGGAGGCCATGTCACCTGCGAGGATGGCGTCGAGAATCTTCTGCATGCCCGCCGACGCTACCGGCCAGTAACGTTTCAGAAGAAGCCTGGCGAGAGGTGGGTCACTCGGAGGTGTAGACCCCCGACACCCGGATATGGAGCTGTGACACACGAGACTCGGGCAGAAGTTTGACCGGGCGGCCAACCAAGGCGCACTATCTGAGGCAGAGGCTCTCACTGACACGGAGGTGGTCTCGATGGCACAAACAGGTGTCCGGCCGTGGACCCGGCCGCACGACTGGGCGGAGGTCGTCCTGGGTGTCGTGGCGCTGCTGTCGTTCCTGTGGACCGACACGAACGACGCCGCGATGTGGACGATGATCGTGCTCGGTGCGCTCATCGCCCTCGACGGGCTGGCCTCGCTGGCCATGCCGGGCATGGTCTACGGCGAGGGGATCCAGATCGTCCTCGGCGTGCTCATGTTCATCTCGCCGTGGGTGATGGGGTACACCGAGTTCGGCGCGATCTCCTGGACGTCCTGGATCGTCGGCGCGCTGACGGTGATCGCGGGCGCGGCCGCGCTCCCGGTCGCCCAGCGGGTGCACCGGTCGGGGATGGCCGGACAGCACTGAAGACGCGGACAACACGCGCGGCCCGCACGTCGCCCGGTCCCGGGTTACGTTGTGGGCCGCGCCGTTCGTCGTTTCCGGAGGCACCAGGTGATGCGCAGAGGCAAGAAGGATGACCCGTCCGCTCGGGAGCGCATCCTGGCCGCGGCCGAGGAGCTGTTCGCGGAGTCCGGCTTCGACGCTACGCCGACGTCGCGGATCGCGGTGCTCGCGAGCGTGCCCAAGGGACTCGTGCACTACTACTTCGCCAAGAAGCAGGACCTGCTGACCGCGCTCGTCGCGCGGCTGCCGGACCAGCACATCGAGCCGGGTTCGGTGGTCGTGCCCGGCGACGTGGCGGCGTCGCTGCGGCGGCTCGTGGCGGAGCTGGACGCGCGGAACCGGGCGTCCACGCTGCTGTCGCACCTGCTGTGGCGGGAGGCGGACACGCACCCGTCGGTCAAGGAGGCGCTGCAGGAGCGGTTCTCCACGGTGGTGGAACAGGTCCGGGCGGTGATCCAGGCGGCGAGCACGGGCCCGCTGCCGCCCACCCAGGTGGAAACGGCGTCCAGCCTGCTGGCCCTGGCGGTGAGCTACCGCCACTCAGTGGCGCGCCACGACGACCCGACCGACGAAACCACCATCGACCGCGAGGTCGACTTCATAGCCACCGCCCTGACCACCCCGGCCCCCACCCACTGACCCCGCGAGTCACGCCCAGGAACAGCGCGAGTCGCGCTCTCGCGCATACCGAGTTGCGTGTTTCGTGCCGATCTTGACGCGGCGGATGTGCACGAAACTGACAACTCGATGTGCGCGAGAGCGCGACTCGCGGTGTTTGAGAGCGCGACTCGCCGGGTTTGAGAGCGGGACTCGCGGGGTTAGGGGGCTGGTTGGACCAGTTCCACCAGGACGCCGCCGGTGTCTTTCGGGTGTACGAAGTTGGCTTTGCTGTTCGCTGTGCCGGTGATCGCCTTGTCGTACAGGACGCGCATGCCCTTGGCGCGCAGGATCTTCTCGGCCGCTTCGATGTCCGTCACCCGGTAGGCGACCTGCTGGACGCCAGGGCCCTTGGTGTCGATGAACTTGCCGATCGTCGAGTCCGGGGACAGCGGGGCGAGGAGCTGTACCGCGGAGCCGGTGCCGTCGTCGCCCGGGGCGCGCATCATCGCCTCTTTCGTGCCCTGGCCCTCGTTCACCTCGACGTGGGTCAGTTCCAGGCCGAGCGTGTCGCGGTAGAAGGCGATCGCGGCGTCCAGGTCGGGCACGGCGACGCCGACGTGGTCAATGGCCGTGACGAGGCCAGCCAATCCGTCCATCCACCGACCATACGACCCCTGATCGATCCCGTGACCTGCGGCTGTGCGAGTCCTCACACAGTCGAGGGCTCCTTTTGCTACCAACGGGTAAGGTCGGATGTCGACCCGATTTTTGGAGGCACGCAGTGTCTGGATCCGTCATCGTCGCCGGGGCCCGCACCCCCATCGGCCGGCTGCTCGGCTCCCTCAAGGACTTCTCCGGAGCGCAGCTCGGCGGCATCGCCATCAAGGCCGCGCTGGAACGTGCCGGGGTCGCGCCCGAGCAGGTCGAGTACGTGATCATGGGCCAGGTGCTGACCGCGGGCGCGGGCCAGATCCCCGCCCGCCAGGCCGCGGTCGCCGCCGGCATCCCGATGGACGTGCCCGCGCTGACCATCAACAAGGTCTGCCTGTCCGGCCTCGACGCGATCGCGCTCGCCGACCAGCTCATCCGCGCGGGTGAGTTCGAGATCGTGGTCGCGGGCGGCCAGGAGTCGATGACGCAGGCGCCGCACCTGCTGCCCAAGTCGCGGTCCGGCTTCAAGTACGGCGACGTGACCATGCTCGACCACATGGCCCACGACGGCCTGTTCTGCGCGTTCGACCAGGTCGCGATGGGCGCGTCGACCGAGAAGTACAACTCCCGCTACGGCGTGACCCGCGAGGCGCAGGACGCGTTCGCCGCCCGGTCCCACCAGCGCGCGGCCGCGGCGATCAAGGAGGGCCGCTTCGCCGACGAGATCGCGCCGGTGTCGATCCCGCAGCGCAAGGGTGACCCGGTCGTGTTCGACACCGACGAGGGCGTGCGCCCCGACACCACCCCGGAGGAACTGGCCAAGCTGCGTGCCGCGTTCGCGGCGAGTGGCACGATCACCGCCGGTTCGGCGTCGCAGATCTCCGACGGCGCCGCCGCGGTCGTGGTGATGAGCAAGGCGAAGGCCGAGGAGCTGGGTCTCGAGTGGCTCGCCGAGATCGGCGCGCACGGCGTGGTCGCGGGTCCGGACGCCAGCCTGCACGAGCAGCCGTCGAACGCGATCAAGGCCGCGCTGGCCAAGGCGAAGCTGTCGGCGTCCGACCTGGACCTGGTGGAGATCAACGAGGCGTTCGCCGCGGTGGGCCTGGTGTCCACGGAGAAGCTCGGCATCAGCGAGGACATCGTCAACGTCGACGGCGGCGCGATCGCGCTCGGCCACCCGATCGGCGCGTCCGGCGCCCGGCTGGTCGTGCACCTGGCCTACGAGCTGAAGCGCCGCGGTGGCGGCCTCGGCGCGGCGGCCCTGTGTGGCGGTGGCGGCCAGGGCGACGCACTGTTGCTGCGTGTCTGACGTTCGTGAACTCGTCGACCAGGCGCGTGACGGCCAGGCGAGGGCCGTCGCGCGCCTGATCTCGCTCGTCGAGGACGACAGCCCGCAGCTGCGGTCGGTCGCTGCGGCGCTGTCCCCGCTGACCGGCCGCGCGCGTGTGCTGGGGCTGACCGGCCCGCCCGGGGTCGGCAAGTCGACGTCCACGTCGATGCTGGTGGCCGCGTTCCGGGAGCGCGGACTGCGGGTGGGGGTGCTGGCGATCGACCCGTCGTCGCCGTTCTCCGGTGGCGCGCTGCTCGGCGACCGCATCCGCATGCACAGCCACACGGTCGACCCCGGCGTGTACATCCGCTCGATGGCGACCCGCGGGGCGCTCGGCGGCCTCGCGACGGCCACCCCGCAGGCGGTGCGGGTGCTGGACGCGGCCGGATTCGACGTGGTGCTGATCGAGACCGTCGGCGTCGGCCAGTCCGAAGTGGACATCGTGGCGCTCGCGGACACCACGGTGGTGCTGCTCGCGCCCGGCATGGGCGACGGCATCCAGGCCGCGAAGGCGGGCATCCTCGAGGTGGCCGACGTGTTCGTGGTCAACAAGGCCGACCGGGACGGGGCCGACCAGACCGTCCGCGACCTCAAGCACGCCATGTCGCTGGGCAGGCGGGAGCTGGGACCGTCGTGGCGGCAGCCGGTCGTGCGCACGGTCGCGTCGCGCGGCGAGGGTGTCGACGAACTCGTGGCCGCGCTGGACGGCCACCACGACTGGCTGGTCGCGCACGGCGAGCTGGAGACCCGGCGCGTGCGCCGCGCCGAGCGGGAGATCGAGGCCATCGCGGTGACGGCACTGCGGGCACGGCTGGGCAGCGTGCACGGCGGCGAGGCGCTGTCGCGGCTGGCGAAGCAGGTGGCGGCGGGGGAGACGGACCCGTACGCGGCCGCCGACCAGCTCACCGAAACGCTCTGACTCTGTCGGTCCCGGCGGTTACCATCCCGCGCGTGACGATGCCGCCAGGGGGACCACACGCTCAGCCGCCGTACGGGCCACCGCCGCCCGGCTATCCGGCGCCACCCGGCTACGGGCCGGGTCACCCCGCACCGGGGATGCCGCCCGCGGGCTACGCGCCGCCCGGGATGCCGCCCGGTGCGGGACCACAGCCGTTCGCCCAGCCGGGCGTGCCCGGGGCGTTCGGACAGCCGGCGTTCGGACCGCCTGGCGGCTTCGGCCAGCCAGGGACGCCGCCTGGTGGAGTGGCGGGTCCGCAGGCGTTCGGCCGGCCGGGGATGCCGCCCGGGGCCGGGCCTGGCTTCGGTGAGCCCGGGATGCCGGGGGCGTTCGGGCAGCCGGGGATGGTGCCGGGACCGGGTGGTCACACCCAGCCCGGCCCACCGGTCGGAGGGCTCGCCGCGATCGGGTTCGGGCAGCAGACCGGGCCGCACGCCCAGCCCGCGTTCGGGCCCGGCGGGCCGCCGGTCGTGGTCGACGTCGGCAAGACCAACGGGCGCAAGGCGGTCGCCGGGGCCGTGGTGGCCGGCGCGATCGGGCTCACGGCGCTCATCTCCGGGCTCGTCGGCGCCGTCGACGGCGGGGGTGGCGCGATGGCGATCGCGATCGCCATCGGGTTGCTGTTCCTCATCCTGCCGGTCGGGCTGGTCGTCCGCCGGGACAAGGTCTTCCGGCCGCACCGGCTGATCTTCGAGCCCGCCGGGCTGCGGTGGGACGACCCGAAGGGCGCGCCGTGGGCGGTGCCGTGGTCCGAGCTGGCCGCCGTGTCGATCTCCAAGCACAGCGCCGCACAGGTCGGGCCGGAGTCGGTGCAGGACAAGCTGGTCGGGGCCGCCTCCGACAAGCTCCTCGGCGAGCGGGCGCACGTCCGGCTCGACCTCTACCCGGCCGACCCGTCGTTCGCGGCACGGCACCCCGAGATGGCGCACCTCTGGGAGCGGCAGGGCGTGCAGAACGGCTACCGCCTGCCGCTCGGCAGCAACGTCAAGTTCATCCCGGTCATCGCGAGCGCCATGGGGCGGTTCGCCCCTGGCATCTACCGCGGCGTGAACGCGACGGAGGGTTTCATGGGCCTCACGTGATTGTGATGAGCACCACATAACAAGCGGCCGATTAACGGGATTTCACATCCGGTTGCGAGCATGTGCCGTCTCCTCATCCCCGGAAGGCTTACATGGTCGCGGAACTCGCCGGTCGTGGCGCGAAAACCCCTGTCGCGCCGACGGCCGACAGAACGGCGTCCGGGCGGAAGTTCCGCCCCGAGCTGCAGGGACTGCGTGCGCTCGCGGTCGTCCTCGTCGTCGTCTACCACGTCTGGCTCGACCGGGTCTCCGGTGGCGTCGACGTGTTCATCATGATCTCCGGGTTCCTGCTGACCGGGCAGCTGACCAGGGCGGTCGCGAAGGGGCGGGTCGAGTTCCGGCCGCTGTGGGGCCGGATGATCAAGCGGCTCTTCCCGGCCGCGCTGACCGTGCTCGTCGCCGTGATGGCGGTCAGCGTCGTCGTGTTGCCCGAGCCGCGCTGGTTCCAGACGATCCGCGAGGTCGTGGCGTCCGCGCTGTACTTCGAGAACTGGCAGCTCGCCGCCGACTCCGTCGACTACTTCGCCCAGAACAACGGCAAGAGCGTCGTCCAGCACTTCTGGTCGCTGTCCATCCAGGGGCAGCTGTTCCTCGCGTGGCCGCTGCTGATCGTGCTGGTCGGCCTGCTCGCCCGCCGTTTCGGCGGCGGGTTGCGCACGTGGGCCGCCGCCACGCTCGGGCTCGTCGGCGCCGCGTCGCTCGCCTACTCCGTCCACCTGACCTCGGTCAACCAGCCGCTGGCCTACTTCCACTCGTTCACCCGCATCTGGGAGTTCGTGCTCGGCGGCCTGCTCGCGTTGTTCGTCGACTCGATCGCGCTGCCGCGCGTGGTGCGGATCGTGCTCGGCTGGGCAGGCATCGCCGCGCTCGTCAGCTGCGGCCTGCTGCTGCAGGTCGGCACCGTCTTCCCGGGCTACGCGGCGCTGTGGCCGACGCTCGCCGCCGCCATGGTCCTGCTCGCGGGCGCCACCGAGAGCAGCGTCGGCGCGGACCGGTTCCTCAGCTCCCGCCCGCTGCGCTACATCGGCGACATCAGCTACTCGCTCTACCTGTGGCACTGGCCGGTGCTGATCTTCTACCTGACCTACCGGGACATGCCGAGGGTCGGCATCAAGGGCGGCGCGGTCATCATCGCCGTGTCGTTCGTGCTGGCCGCGCTCACGCACCGGTTCGTCGAGGCGCCCGCCCGCAACTCGCGCATCGGCGAGCCGAAGGGCTGGGGCGCCTACCGGTTCGGCATCGTGCTGCTGGTCCCGGTGCTCGCGCTGGCGGGCACGTGGCAGTACGTCACCAAGGACCGCGCCGAGTTCGCGTTCTCGATCGACGACCCCGACCACCCCGGCGCCGCCGCGCGGTACCCGGGTTTCCGCTACCAGGGCGCGCAGGACGTGGCGTTGCTGCCGCCGCCGGTGGCGATCCCGGACGACTGGGGCTCGATGGCGGGCATGGACTGCGTGACCGCGCCCGACAAGAAGGGCTCCATGTGCACCACCAAGGTCACCGGCACCCCGGCCAAGCGGGTGGTGGCCATCGGTGACTCGCACATGCAGCAGTTCGTGCCCGCGCTGCGGCCGTTCGCGGAGGAGCGGAACTGGGCGCTGACCGTGTTCCTGCGCGGCGCGTGCCCGTTCTCCGCCGACACCTACATGGGCGCGGGGAAGGCCTGCGCCGACTGGAACGCCGACGCGCTCACGCGGATGCTCGAGATGAAGCCGGACGCGGTGATCACGCAGGCGACCAGGGACGCGCGGGTCGGGCTGACCGAGGTGACGCCGCCGGGTTACGTGGCGCAGTGGCAGGCGCTGACCGACGCCGGGATCCCGGTGGTGGCCGTGCGGGACACGCCGCGCCACTCGTTCGACCCGCCGGCCTGCGCGAAGGCGAAGGGTGTCGACGCGCCGGAGTGCGCGTCGCCGCGGCTGGAGATGTTCTCCCCGGCACCGCCGTGGACGAAGGCGGCCGGTGTCCCGGCGGACGTGAAGTTCCTCGACTTCACCGACTACCTCTGCGAGGACACGACGTGCCCGCCGGTCATCGGCAACATCTGGGTGTACCGCGACTTCAACCACCCGACGGCGACGTACATGCGGTCCCTGTCACCGATCGTGGAGGAGAAGGTCGTCGCCGCGATGGGCTGGTGACGACGCGGTAGGTCACGGCAGCGGCGGCAGGCAGCGGACGGCGACGACGTCCCCGTCCAGCGTGGCTTCTCCGACGGCGTGGGGGAGCACGAACGTCATGCCCTTGCGCACCGGTACCTCGCCCGCCTTCTCGGTGCGCAGGACGCCGGTGCCGTCGAGGACGACGAGCACGCCGAACGACGCGCCGAGGGCGGCGCCCGAGCGCAGGCGTTCCGCGCGGAAGAACTCCGGCTGCCCGAACAACTCGGTGACGGCGGCCGGGCTCTCGTCGCGGCGGACCAGCTCGCCCAGCCGGTCCGCCCAGCCCTGCCGGTCGACGCAGCCGAGCGCGGTGTCGAAGCCGATGCCGAGGTGCCCGCCCGCCTCGTCGTCCAGGAAGTTCCGCCACTCCAGGGTGACCGAGAGGTCGGTGGGCTGCTGCAGCTCCACGATGAACACGCCGGCACCGATCGCGTGCGGCACGCCGGCGGGCACGAACACGGTGTCACCCGCGCGGACCGGGACGGGGTTGAGCGCGGCCAGCATGGCGCCGGCGTCCTGGCGGGCGACCCAGCCGGCGACGGTGTCCGCGTCCTGGTCCTCGCGGAATCCGATGTGGACGGTCGACTCCCCGGCCGCGCCGACGATGACCCACGCCTCGGTCTTGCCGTACCGGGAGCCGTAGTGCGCCTTGGCGAACTCGTTCGACGGGTGGCAGTGCACGGGCAGCCGCTGACCGGCGTCGAGGAGCTTCACCAGCAGCGCGGAGTCGGCGCCGAACGCCGCGACGTGCGCGTCGCCGAGCCAGTTCGCGGGGTGCGCGGCCACGGCGTCGCGCAGGAGCTCGCCGCCGGGCAGCGTGGTGAGGCCGGCCGCGTGGTCGCCGTGGAACGTCGTGCAGGACGCGACCCAGTCCTCGGGGCCGAACTCCACCGGCGGTGAGTCGCCGCGCAGCGCGGCGATCGCGGCGCCACCGCGGTAGAACCGCCTCGGCTGGTTGGCGGGCAGCCGGACGGGGCGCAGGCCTTCCGCGTCGCTCACGGGCGCACCTCTCCTGATCCGCGTGGGGTGAGCCGGACCGGCAGCACGAGCCTGCGCGGTGGCTCGCGGTCGCCGTCCAGACGGGCGAACAGCAGTTCCGCCGCCGCCTTGCCGAGTTCGGCCGGGTCGAGCGAGACCACGCTGACGGGCGGGTCGAGCAGGTCGGCCAGTTCGAAGTCGTCGAAGCCGACCAGCGCGGGGCGCCGCACGCGGCCGGCGAGCACGCGCAGGGTCTGCACGGTGATCCGGTTGTTGCCGGTGATCACCGCGGTGGCGCCGGTCCTGGTCAGCGCGGCCGCCACGGTGTCGGCGGTGTGCGGGCCCATGGCGACCATGCGCTCGTCGAACGGGATCCCGGCGCGGGCGCAGCCCTCGCGGAAGCCCGCGAGCCGCTCGGTGGCGGTGAAGATCGACGGCGCGTCGCCGAGGAAGGCGACGCGGGTGTGGCCGTGCGCGGCCAGGTGCGTGACCGCGGCGGCGGCGCCCGCGACGTTGTCGACCAGGACGGTGTCCGCGACGACGTCCCCGGCGGGCCGGTCGACGAACACGACGGGCGTGCCGGATGCGATCTCCGGGACGAGGTAGCCGTGGCGCGTGCCCGCCGGGATGACGATGAGGCCGTCGACGCGCCGCGCGCAGAACTCGAGCGACAGCTCACGTTCGCGGTCGGGGTCCTCGTCGGACGAGCCGGTGAGCACCTGGCGGCCGTGGCGGCGCGCGACCTCCTCCGCGGCGCGGGTGATGCCGGAGTAGAAGGGGTTCGCGACGTCCTCCAGCACCAGCCCGATGGTGCCGGTGGAGGAGCCGCGCCGCAGGTTCAGCGCCCCGATGTTGCGCCGGAACCCGAGCCGCTCGATCGCGGCGAGCACGCGTTCCGCGGTCTCGGCGTGCACGCCCGGTTCGGCGTTCACGACCCGCGAGACCGTCTTGATGCTGACCCCCGCCAGCCGCGCGACGTCGTTCATCGTCGCTCGGCGCGGGAGCCTGCCACGCTGGTTGGACAACGTTGTCATGGTGCCGACCATTCGACAACGCGGGCCGCCGGGTGTCAACCCGACAAGGTTGTCAGCGCCGGTCCCCGGGGTGGGGGCCTGATGCGCGCCGGCCGGGGGTGGCCTCGGCGCGCACCAGGCTTCCTTCCCCGGCCGGTGCCACCGCCCGCCCGGGGCGGCGGGAGCGTCGGGCGGTGGTCCGGGCGCGGGTCTGTGCCGGTCAGTAACCGGTGCTGCCGTCGGGTCCCTCCGCGGTCGGCGGCTGACTGACCGGTGCGCTCGACTTGCACCCCTTCGGCTCGATCGCGAACCAGACGCCGCTCGCGCCGTGGCCGGTGGTCTGCCGGGGGCCCTGGTCCTTGGTGAACGTGTAGACGGGCCAGCCGCCCACGGTCACCTGCCGGGTGCCGTCCGCGCGCCGGACCTGGCCGACGAGCTTCTCGTCGACGCCGGTGACGGTCACCGCGCCGGTGGTGAGCAGCGGGGGCCAGTTCGCCGCGCACTCACCGTCGCATGTGGACTTCGAGGGCGTGCTGCGGTCGAGCGTGAACAGGTAGAGCGTGTGTCCCTCCTGGTCGGTGAGCACCGGGCCGAACCCGGGGATCTCGGCCGCCACCACCGCGACCCTGGCCGGGACGCCTGCCTTCTTGCCCGCGGGGGTGATCGCGAACCACAGGTCGTCGGCGCCGTGGCCCTTCGCCTGGCCCGGCGCGGTGTCCCGCGCGAACGTGTAGACCGGCCAGCCGCCGACCGTGACCTGGACGCGGCCGTCCGGGCGGGCGAGCGTGCCGACGGCGGACTCCCGGTCCGCCCCGCCGACCACGTTGCCGGTCGCGAGCAGCGGCGGCCACGTCCGCGCGCACTCCCCGAGGCACGTCGACAGCGACGGCGCCTTGCTGTCCTGTGCGAACAGGTACAGGGTGCGGCCGTCCTGGTTCGTGAGCACGCGGCCCAGCCCGGCGATCTCCGCGACGTCGACCGCGACCGGCTGCGCACGCGGCAGGGGAGCGGCGGCGGGTGCCACGCCCCGTGGCGCCTCGCGGTCCGCGCCGCAGCCCGCGACCAGTACGAGCCCGGCGCACACCGACAGCACGGGAAACGTTCGCGCCACGGCAACTCCCGTCCGGGGTCCGGGGACGGCTCCGCTCGCCGCCCATGCCCTTGGACACGGAGGGGATCACGGTTCGGTTCACTACTCCCCGTCCGAACCTCGCTCCGGTGCGCGTACGGCTAGGTTGCGGCCGTGACCGATACCGAGAACCCGGCGGCCGTGGTCGTCGAGGACGTGCGGAAGGCCTATGGGGATCTCAAAGCCGTCGACGGTGTGTCGCTGACCGTCGCGGAGGGGGAGTTCTTCGGCATCCTGGGACCGAACGGGGCGGGCAAGACCACCACCCTGGAGATCATCGAGGGGCTCCGCGAGCCCGACTCCGGTTCCGTGCGGCTGCTGGGGCAGTCGCCGTGGCCGCGCAACGTGGCGCTGCTGCCGAGGATCGGCGTGCAGCTGCAGGCGTCCGCGTTCTTCGAGAAGCTCACCGCGCGCGAGCAGCTGCGGACGTTCGCGTCGCTGTACGGGGTCAGCACCAGCCGCGCCGACGAGATGCTCGAGCTGGTCGGGCTGACCGAGAAGGCGGACACCCGCGAGGACAAGCTCTCCGGCGGACAGCGGCAGCGGCTGTCGATCGCGTGCGCGCTCATCCACGACCCGGACATCGTGTTCCTCGACGAGCCGACCGCGGCACTCGACCCGCAGGCCCGCCGGAACCTGTGGGACGTGCTGCGCGCCATCCAGGAGCGCGGCAAGACGATCCTCTACACGACCCACTACCTCGACGAGGCCGAGATCCTCTGCGACCGGGTCGCGATCATGGACCAGGGGCGGATCCTCGCGATGGACGCGCCCGCCACGCTCGTCCGCGGCCTCGACGCGCCGACCAGGGTGATCCTCGAACGCGGCTCACTGTCCACATCGGACGCAGACGGGCTGCCGGGCGCCGACGACGTCAGCGAGGACGAGCTGTCGCTCACCATCTCCACGCGCAAGCCGGCCGAGGTCCTGTCCGCGCTCGCCGACCGCCGCGCCCTCGCCGGGCTGCAGGTGCGCACGGCCACCCTCGAGGACGTCTTCCTCGACCTGACCGGACGGGAGTACCGGGCATGACCGCGTTCAAGAGCCTGGCCTCGGCGATGGTCAAGATCTTCTACCGGGACAAGGCGACGCTGTTCTTCACGTTCGTCTTCCCGCTGATGTTCCTCGTCGTGTTCGGCCTGCTGTTCCGCGACGCCGGCGCGTCGAAGACCGAGATCGGGATCGTCGGCGACGGCCCGGTGATCGCCGCGCTGGAGCAGACCGGCGCGCTGGAGCTGACCCGGTACGACTCCGTCGACGAGGCCGTGCGGCGCGTCCGCGACGGCGACCTGCCCGCGATGGTGGCGCAGGACGGCGACGACGTCACCTTCCGGTTCGCGCAGAGCGACCAGACCCAGGCGAGCGTCGTCGGCGGCATCGTGACCGGCGTGGTCAGCCACGTGAACCAGGCGGCCACCGGCCAGCAGCCGCGTTACGTGCTGGACGCGGCGAACGTCGAGGACTCCTCGCTCAAGCCGATCCAGTACATCACCCCGGGCATCATGTCGTGGGGCGTCGCGGTCACCGCGGTCTTCGGCGCCGCGCTGACGCTCGTGTCGTGGCGCAAGAAGCAGGTGCTGCGGCGCATCCGCCTCGCCCCGGTGGCGGCGACGACCGTGCTGAGCGCGCGGGTCGTGGTCACGTTCGGCGTCGCGATCGTGCAGGCGCTGGTGTTCATCGGCGTCGGCCTGCTGCCGGTGTTCGGGCTGAAGCTGACCGGCACGTGGTGGCTCGCGATCCCCGTGTTCCTGCTCGGCATCCTCGCGTTCTTCGCGATCGGCATGCTGGTCGGCGCGTTCTGCAAGACCGAGGAGGCGGCCACCGGCGCGGCGAACATCGTGGTGCTGCCGATGGCGTTCCTGTCCGGCACGTTCTTCCCGATCGACCAGGCGCCACCGTGGATGCGGTCGGTGTCGAACGTCTTTCCGCTGCGGCACATGAACGACGGCATCATGGACTTCCTTGTGCGCGGCCAGGGGCCCAGCGCCTTGGTGGTGCCGTGCCTCGTGCTGGCCGGGTTCGTGCTCGTGGTCGGCACGATCGCGGCCAAGGTCTTCCAGTGGGAGGACTAGCTGTGATGTCCAGGGAGGTTGGTCAGCCGGGTGATGGGTGGCTGGCCTCCGATGGCGGAGTGTGCTCGGTGGTGATTGTAGAAGTGGATCCAGTCGGGCAGGGCTTGTCGGCGTTCGTGTTCTGACTGGTAGTGGCGGGTGTAAGCCCAGCCATCGGCCAGGGTGCGGTGGAAGCGTTCGATCTTGCCGTTGGTTTGCGGCCGGTAGGGCCGGGTTCGTTTCGGTGTGATGCCCAGGTCGGTGCAGGTGTCCCGCCAGGTGTGGGAGCGGTAGCAGGAGCCGTTGTCGGAGAGCACGCGTTCGACGGTGACGCCGTGGTCAGCGAACCATGTGACCGCTCGTGTGAGCACGCCCGTCGCGGTGACCGCGGTTTCGTCGGTGTGGATCTCGGCGTAGGCGACGCGGGAGTGGTCGTCGATCACGGTATGCACGAACGCGGTGCCGGTGCGGGGGTTTCGGTCTGTGCCTCGGGACAGTCCTGGGGTGGCACGTCTGTTGCGGGCGCCTTGGCGGCGGCCGACGTAGCGGTGGCCGCCACCGTCGGGGATATTGCCGAACTTGGTCACATCGACATGCAGAAGCGAGCCCGGGTGAGGGTGTTCGCAGCGGCGTAAGGGTTCGCCGGTCAGCCGGTCGAGGTGGGTGAGCCGGTTGATCCGGCAGCGGACCAGCACCGCGTGCACCGTCGAGGCCGGGATGCCCAGCCGGCCGGCGATCTGGACCGGCCCCAGCCGCTGCCGCCACCGCAACGCCACGATCCGCCGCACCACCGGCTCCGCGGTCTTGGTCGGACTGTGATGCGGCCGCGAGCTGCGATCGACCATCCCCGCCTCACCCTCGTCCCGATAACGCTGCGCCCACTTCCGGGCGGTCTTCTCCGCAACCATGAACATCTTCGCCGCCTGAGCCGGTGGCCAGTCCTCCTCGACGACCAGACGAGCAAGACGCAGCCGGGCACGCGGGGTCAACGCAGCATTAGAGTGGGACACGAAGGCCTCCGGATACGTGAAGCGGTTCCTAGACAGCTCCACTTCACAACCAGAGGCCTTCACCTGTCAGCACGACAGACCGACATCACCCCAAGCCAGAACAACGTCCCTGGACATCACAACTAGCTCGGGCCGGTGCCGCGGGTCCGTCCGGTGGGGCGGGTCGTTGATGTGAGGAAGGGGTCCTTCGTCGCGCTGTGCGTGAGGAAGGACCCCGTGGTCCCGGGTCGGGCTTTCGTGCGCGATTCCGGGCGCTGCGCGCCCGCCCGCGCAGCGGGGCTTTCCCGTCGATGGCGAGGCGGTCATCTGCGGCCCATGCCGGAAGGACCCGTCGTCGCGTGATCCCAGAGGGGGCGGGAGCCGGGCTGCGTGGCCACCCCTGGAGGGTTGCCCACCCAGCTCGGGCAGCGGTCCGCTCCCTCAGCGCCGGAGCGCGAGCACCACGCACCGGACGCCCCCACGACGTGGGCCGACGGTCGCGGACCTCAGTCCTCGAAGTCGCCGACGGCCTTGCGGACCTTGGCCAGCAGGTCGGTGAGCTGTGCGGTCTGGCGTTCGGTCAGGCCACGGAGCCCGAAGTCGATGTCGGTGACCGCCTTCGTGGCGGCCTCGCGGCGTTCGCGGCCCGCCTCGGTGATCTCGGCGAGCGTGGTGCGGCGGTCGGTCGGGTGGGGGAGGCGCTTGACCAGGCCGTCGGCCTCGAGGCGGTCGACGATGTTGGTCACGCTCGTCGGGTGCAGTTGCAGCCGCTCGCCCATCACGCGCATCGGCAGGCTGCCGCGCTTCGCGAAGGTCAGCAGGACGAGCGCCTCGTAGCGGGCGAAGGTCAGCCCGTGCGGGCGCAGCGCGGCGTCCACAGCGGACTGCAGCACCTGCTGGACCCGCATGATGCTCGTGACGGCGGCCATGGTGCCGGACGGCCCGACCTGCTCTTCCCAAAGCTCCGCGGCACGGGCGATCGGGTCGAACGGCAAGGCGCGGTGGCTCATGCCGGTTGAAGTTACCAGTCGGTACCGGCCAGGGTGCCTTCGCACAGTGTCGTGATCGAGAGGAGTCGGCGTGTTACTGGCGTTCAGCGTGGCCCCCGCGGGTGGCGAGTCGGACAGCGTGAGCGCGGCCGTTGCCGAGGCGGTCCGGGTGGTCCGGGAGTCCGGCCTGCCGTGCGAGACGAACTCGATGTTCACCAACATCGAGGGCGAGTGGGACGAGGTCATGGCCGTGGTCAAGCAGGCCGTGGACGTGGTGGCCGCGACGGCGCCGAGGGTCGCGCTCGTGCTCAAGGCCGACATCCGGCCCGGGCACACCGGCCAGATGCGGGCCAAGGTCGAACGGATCGAGGAGCACCTTGCGGACTAGTTCCCCAGGGCGTGCCAGGATGGACGTGTGACAAGGCCAGACCCACGTCAAACCGCAGCTATGTCGGCCGCCCTGTCGAGGGCGGTGGACCTGTCCGCGCTGAAGGCCAGAGCAGAGGCGGCCAACCGGGCCCCCGCACCGGCACCGGACGGAACCGCGCCCGCCGCCCCGGCCGGGGGCGGCGGCGCGTTCGTGATCGACGTCACCGAGGCGACGTTCCAGGCCGAGGTGGTCGAGCGGTCGCTCGAGGTACCGGTCATCGTCGACCTGTGGGCCGAGTGGTGCGGGCCGTGCAAGCAGCTGTCGCCGGTGCTGGAGCGCCTGGCCCAGGCCGCGAACGGCGCCTGGATCCTCGCGAAGGTCGACGTCGACGCCAACCCGAGGATCGCGCAGGTCTTCGGCGTGCAGTCGATCCCGACCGTCGTCGCGATCGCCGGCGGCCAGCCGGTCGAGGCGTTCCAGGGTGCGCAGCCCGAGCCGCAGATCCGGCAGTGGCTCGCGAGCCTGCTCGACGCGCTGCGGGACCGCCTGCCGGGCATCCGCGCCGCGGAGGCCGGGGCAGGCGAGCCCGAGCCGGAGCCGGAGGACCCGAGGTTCGTCGCGGCCGAGACCGCGCTCGAGAACGGCGACTACGACGGCGCCGCGGCCGCGTACCAGAAGATCCTCGACGAGGAGCCCGCGAACGAGCAGGCCAAGGCGGCGCTGGCACAGGTGAGGTTCCAGGCCAGGGCCGAGGCAGCGGACCCGTCGGTGGTGGTGCGTGCCGACACGTCCCCCGAGGACGTCGACGCGCAGCTCGCCGCCGCGGACGTCGAGATGGCGCAGGGCCAGGTCGAGAAGGCGTTCAACCGCCTGCTGGCCTCGGTCCGGCGCACGTCCGGCGCCGACCGGGACCGGGTGCGCACCCACCTCGTCGAGCTGTTCGGCCTGTTCCCCGCCGACGACCCGGCGGTCGGCAAGGCCCGCCGCGACCTGGCGAGCGCCCTGTACTGACGCGATCGCTCCGAAGGGCCCCTTCCGCACAGCCGACGGTGACGAAGGGGTCCTTCATCACGCCAGGCGCGATGAAGGACCCCTTCATGTCGCTCGTTACGAGAACTGCTCCGTGCAGGCGCCGGAGCCGTCGAAGTAGCCGCGGCGGAAGGCCTCGACCCGGGCGAAACCGGACTTGACCTGCTTGCCGTTGACGTCGGCGGCGATCAGGCTGTCGTCCTGCAGCAGCTCGGCCACCGCCTCGTCCAGGTCGCCGACCGCGAGGTGCAGCTTGCCGTCCACCGAGTTCGGGTCCTCGTCGACCGTGGTCTTCGTCCACGCGCCGGTGAGGCACGCGGTCCGCAGGCCCGCGTTCTCGTTCGCGAGGTCGGCACCCACCTGCTTCTGGATGGCGAGCGTGTACCGGGACGCGATCTCCGCGAACGCGGCGAAGTCGCCGATGCCCGCGCCGTCCTGGTTCGGCTGACCGCCGTCGCGCGGGGCCTCCGCGATCTGCTGCAGCTTCTCCAGGTCGATGCCGACGATGTTCTCCTCCGGGCAGTACGTCGCCGGGGACGTCGACTCGCCCTGCCTGCACTTCGCGCCGTTCTCGGTGATCTCCGGCTGCTCGGCGCCGTTGTCCTTGAACGCCTCGTCCAGGCTCTCCTGCAGCAGGCCCAGCGTCTTGTCGGTCAGGTCGGCCTCACCACCCGCCGCCTCGTCCTTCTCGCTGCGCTCCGCCTCCGCGATGCGGCCGTCGATCTCCTCGGTGTCCATCTCGGCGCACCGCTTGGGGTCCTTGGTGAAGCCCTCCTGGAACGCGTACACCCGGTCGAACGCGAGGCCGTGCGCGTTCTCGGTCATGTGGTCGTAGCCCGCGGGGTCGCGGATGGAGAAGAGCGTCGCGAGGATCTGGTTCAGTCCCTCACCGGTGTTGAGCTGGAAGTGCTTCGCCTTGTCCTCCGCCACGTACCGCATGAAGTTGCCCATGTAGCAGTCCGCCTGCTGCTCCCGGACGATCGTCGGGGTGGACTGGTTGATGTTGCTCTTGTCGCCGAGGCGGAACTGCACGGCGTGCCCCATCTCGTGGGCCAGCACGCCGACCACCGAGATCGGGTGGAACGTCTTCGCCAGCTCCGGCAGCAGCACGCCGCGGTCCCACGCGATCATGTCCTCGCCGCCGCCACCGCAGAAGAAGGCGTTCGCGAAGTCCTTGGTCGTGGTGCCGCACAGCGTCAGCGCCTTGCCCTCGGAGTCGTAGGACACCAGGCGCTCGATGTGGGTGAACTTCTCGCCGTCGAAGTTCTTCGGCAGCGCCTCGTCCCAGTAGTCGTACAGGTCGGCGACCGCGTTGAGGGCCAGCCGGTCCATCTCGCCGCCGTCGGAGTTCTCCACCTCCAGGTCGGCGTCCGGCGCGCCCTCCCTCGGACCCGTCGGGCCGTCGGTCACCTCGAGCCCCCCGGCGTCGTCGGCGTCGATGCCCCCCTCGACGGTCGGGTTGCCCGCGACCGTCTGGCCACAGCCCCCGAGCTGCGCCACCATCACGGCGACCGCGGCGAAGGTGAGTCCCACCCGTGCCCGCACACCTCGCACTCCCACGCTGTTCCCCGTTCACTAACCGTCTTGACTGACCGGAACCCTACTGGGCCGATCGGGTGCATGTACGGGGAACCGACGACCAGACAAACCGGACGACGGGTCACAGCTCGCAGGCGTTCACACCCTGTAGCGCGCCGGTCCGGAACAGCGACACCCGGTCGAACCCGGTCGGCACCGCGTCGCCCTTGGCGTCCCGGCCGGCGTAGTCGAAGCGCAGCAGCACCTGGATGGCCTCGTCGAGGTCGCCGGGCGACAGCGAGAAGCCTTCCTGCCTGGTGATCAGCGTGCCGGTGTACGCGCCGGTCAGGCACAGCAGCTCGCGCTGCGCGTCCTCGCCCTCCAGCGGTTTCCCGAGCGCGGCGAGCGCCGCCATGCTGTACCGCGACGCGAGGATCGTGCCGGTCGCGTAGTCGCCGATCTCGGTGTGCAGCTCCGGCAGCTCGTCACCGATGGCGACGTCGATCTCGCGGGCGTCCGGGCAGTACGCGATCGGGCCCTGGTCGGATCGCGCGCACTCCGGCGACGACTCCGACGTCTTCACCTCCGGCGTCGCCCACTGCTTGCCGAGCCCGGTGACCGTGGTCTTGTAGAACGCGTCGAGGTCGGGCGTGATGCTCGACAGCAGCTGCTCGAACGGCAGGTTGCCGCCGCGTTCCGCGTCGTCGGCGGACAGGAAGCCGCGCTGCGTGAACGTGCGGTTGTCCACGCTCATGTCCTTGCACAGGTCGACGCCCTGCACGTAGCCGTCCTGGAACGCGGACACCCGGTCGAACGCGTCGCCGTGCGCGTCCTCGTCGGACTGCTCGGTGCCGACCGGGTCGCGGAACATGACCAGCGCCTCCATGGCCGTGTCCAGGCGGTCCTTGGAGATCTTCAGGTGCCCGGCCTCGCCGTCGGCGACCCAGCGCACGAACGCGCCCGCGTAGCAGTCGGCCTGCGCCTCGATGAGGATCGTCGGGTACTTCTCCGGGTTGCTGCGCTGCTCCGCGATGGTCAGCCCGGTCCGCCGCTGCACGGCGTGGCCCATCTCGTGCGCCAGCACGAACATGACGGCCGCCTCGCCGAACTTCTCCTTCAGCACGGGCAGCAGCGCGGCCCGGTCCCACGCGATGACGTCCTCGGTGGGGCAGTAGAAGGCGTTGCCCTCGACGTCCGACGCGCGCCGCGCGCACGGCGGCGCCTTCGCGTCGTCGTCGGCGGTGTCGACCGAGTAGTAGCCGCCCTCGAGGTCCTCCCACCGGTCGTCGAACGCGGTGGGGAACGTGTCCTCCCAGAACTGCCCCACGTCGGTGACCACGGTCGCGGCGAGCCGGTCGATCTCGCCGCCGTCGGTGTTGTGCACGAACGACGGGTCGACGCCGCCCTGGCCGCCCGGGTCCTCCGACACGACCGAGTCGCCGTTGGTCGGGATGCCGGCCACCGTGGTGGTGCACGCCGTCACTGCGAGCAGCGTCGGCACGATCAGGGCGAGGGCGGGTCGCAGGCGCACGGTCCCAGTGTGCCCCGCATCAGGTGTCCGTGTTGTGAGTACGGCGCATTCCGGCCAGGGCGGCGAGCGCCACCAGCGCCTGCGCGCACGCGGCCGCGTACAGCGCACCCGAGGGTGCGCCGTCGTCGACGAGGCGGCCCGCGACGGTGGTGCCGACGCCGAACCCGGCCCACATCACGCTGAACACCCACGCGAACGCCTCGATCTGCTGCCCGTCGGGTGCCGTGTCGCCGACCAGCACCTGCTGCAGGGTCTCCACGGGCCCGTTGACCAGGCCGTACACCACGTAGACGCCGGCCAGCAGCACGAGCCCGGCGAACCCGGCGCCCACGAGCACCAGCGCGCCGCCCGCGTGCAGGACGACCAGCTGCGTCCTGGGCTTCCCCGGCCAGGTGCGTGCCCCGTACCCGATCCCGCTGACCACCGCGCCGAGCGCCATCGCGCTGGTGAACACGCCCGCGGTGCCCCGCCCGGACGCGGCGGCCACCGCGGCGACCTCGAGACAGCCGAACGCGAACGTGTCCAGCACGATCATGCCGAGCAGCAGCCGCACCCGGCCGTGCGCGAGCGGCCCGAAGAAGCCGCGGGCGGCCGCGCGTTCGCCGCGCCGGCCCCGCAGCGCGGGGGAGACGGCCACGAGCAGATCGCCTGCCACCTTGACGCCGCCCGTGACCCCGACCGCGGCGGGTGCCGGCATGAGGAGCAGCAGGCCGCCCGCGATCATCGGCCCGGTGAGGAACGTGGCCGTGTTCAGCGCGGCGTCGAACGCGTACGCCGTCGGAAGCCGCTCCTCGGGGACGATCGCAGGCCAGAGCCCGCGGACGACCGGACCCGCGGGCGGCACGGTGATCCCGAGCGCGGCCGCCCCGGCGCACAACACGGCGATCGGCGCGGCGGCCAGCAGCGCGGCCAGCAGACCGGCCCACGCGACGGTGTGCCCGGCGAGCAGCATGAGCAGCACACGTCGCGGTTCATGCCGGTCGGCGAGGCGGCCCCGGACGGGACCCGCGACCGCGTTGGCCACCGCGAAGACCATGAGGACCACGCCGGAGGCCGCGTAGCCGTACCGCTGCGTGGTGGCGACCAGCAGCGACAGGTTCAACATGGACGTCGAGACGCGCGACAGCAGCACGGACGCTGTCAGCCTGCCGACCCCCGGGACCGTGAGCAGCTCGCGATATCGGCGCACGAGTCAGGCTACTGGCCGCCCGTGCCGCCGGGGCCGGGCTGTCCTGAAAGGCGCGTTCAGGACACCGGGGCCAGCCAGAGCACGCCCTGCGGTGGGAGCTGCAGCAGGGCCGACGCGGGCTGGCCGTGCCACGGCTGGTCCACCGCCTCCACCGCGCCCATGTTGCCCCAGCCGGAGCCGCCGTAGCCCTGGGCGTCGGTGTTCAGCACCTCGCGCCAGCGGCCCGCGAACGGGAGGCCGACACGGTAGTTCTGGTGCGGGTTGCCCGCGAAGTTCGCGACGCACGCCAGCACCGAGCCCGGGGCGTTCGGGTCGAACCGCAGGAAGCTCACGACGTTGTTGGCCGAGTCGTTGGCGTCGATCCAGTGGAAGCCCTCGGGCCGGTGGTCGGCCGTGTACAGGGCCGGGTGCTGCCGGTAGGTCCGGTTCAGGTCCGCCACCAGCCGCTGGACGCCGGCGTGCAACGGCGACTCCAGCAGGTGCCAGTCCAGCGAGCGGCTCTCCGACCACTCGGCGGGCTGGCCGAACTCGCCACCCATGAACAGCAGCTGCTTGCCGGGGTGCGCCCACATGAACGCGAGCAGCGACCGCAGGCCCGCCGCCTTGTTCCAGTCGTCGCCGGGCATGCGGGTCCACAGTGAACCCTTGCCGTGCACGACCTCGTCGTGGGACAGCGGCAGCACGAAGTTCTCGCTCCACGCGTACATCAGCGAGAACGTCAGCTCGTTGTGGTGGTAGGACCGGTGCACCGGGTCGTGGCCGACGTAGCTGAGCGTGTCGTGCATCCAGCCCATGTTCCACTTGAAACCGAAGCCGAGGCCGCCGAGGTGGGTCGGCCGGGTGACGCCGGGCCACGCCGTCGACTCCTCGGCGATCATGACCGCGCCGGGGTGGTGCTTGTAGACCGTCGCGTTCAGCTCCTGCAGGAACCGGACCGCGTCGAGGTTCTCGCGGCCGCCGTGGATGTTCGGCAGCCACTCGCCTTCCTTGCGCGAGTAGTCGAGGTACAGCATCGAGGCGACCGCGTCCACGCGCAGGCCGTCGATGTGGAACTCGTCGAGCCAGTACAGGGCGTTGGCGACGAGGAAGTTGCGGACCTCGGTGCGGCCGAAGTCGAACACGAACGTGCCCCAGTCCGGCTGCTCGCCCCGGCGCGGGTCGGCGTGCTCGTACAGGGGCGTGCCGTCGAACCGGGCCAGGGCCCAGGCGTCGCGGGGGAAGTGCGCCGGCACCCAGTCCATGATCACGCCGATGCCGCGCTGGTGCAGCGCGTCCACCAGGTGCCGGAACTCGTCCGGCGACCCGAACCGCGCGGTCGGCGCGTAGTACGACGTGACCTGGTAACCCCACGAGCCGCCGAACGGGTGCTCGGCCACCGGCAGCAGCTCGACGTGCGTGAAACCGTTGTCCGCCACGTAGTCCGTCAGCTGCTCCGCCAGTTCGCGGTAGCCGAGGCCGGGCCGCCACGAGCCGAGGTGCACCTCGTAGACGCTCATCGGCGCCGACACCCACTCGGTCGCGTCGCGGCGCGCCAGCCACTCGTCGTCGGACCAGATGTGCGCCGACAGCGTCACGCGGGACGCGGTCGCGGGCGGCACCTCCGTCGAGAACGCCATGGGGTCGGCCTTCTCGTGCCAGTTGCCGTCCGGGCCGAGGATGCGGAACTTGTAGCAGGTGCCCGGCGGCAGGCCGGGGACGAACAGCTCCCACACGCCGGACGAGCCGAGCGAGCGCATCGGGTTCGCGCGGCCGTCCCAGCCGTCGAAGTCGCCGCACACCCGCACACCGCGGGCGTTCGGCGCCCACACCGCGAACGACGTGCCCTCGACGACGCCGTCCGGCGTCTCGTAGGACCGCACGTGCGCGCCGAGGACCTGCCACAGCTTCTCGTGCCTGCCCTCACCGAACAGGTGCAGGTCGAGCTCACCGAGCGTCGGCAGCCAGCGGTACGGGTCGTCGACGACCACCGGGTCGCCGCCGTAGTCGACCTCCAGCTTGTACGTGCCGGGGTTGTCCGCCAGCACGCCGACGAACACCCCGTCGGCCACTTCGTCCAACGGTGTGCGGTCGCCGTTCGCGACCACCGCCACCGACTTGGCGCCGGGGCGGTACGCACGGGCCACTGTCGTGCCCGTGTGGTCGGAATGCAGACCCAGCACCGAGTGCGGGTCGTGGTGCGCGCCGGCGAGCAGCCGGCGCAGGTCGTCGGCGGGGGGCATGCCCGGGTTCGCGTTCATCGTCCTTCATTCTGCCGCTGACCCGGGCGGTGTGCTCATCAACCCTGGGCGATGTAGGACTCCAGCTGCTCGCGGTCCGACTCCAGCTGCTGGATGCGGCTCTTCACGACGTCGCCGATGCTCACGATGCCGACCAGCCTGCCGTCGTCGACCACCGGCATGTGCCGGATCCGGCGCTCGGTCATGGTCGCGGCCAGGGCGTCGACGCCGTCGTTGGGCGTGCACGTGACCACCTGCGTGGTCATGATCTCCTCGACCGGCGCGGTGAGCAGTTCGGCGCCGCGCTCGTGCAGCTGCCGCACCACGTCCCGTTCTGACACGATCCCGATGACGTTGCCCGTCTCGTCGGCGACCACCATCGCACCGATGTTGTGCCGGGCGAGATCCTCGAGCAGCCCCGTGACCGACACCCTGGGTGGCACCGTGGCCACCTCGGAACCCTTGTTGCGCAACAAGTCCGCGACCCGCATGTGACACCCCGCGTCTCTTCGGCGTGTTGGCCGACGACGGTGACGGCCATTTGATCCAGGCTAACCACGGGCCGCGGTGGCCGCTAGACGAGCGATCCGGCCCGGGGTGGCCTGTGGATGACCCGGCTGTTGGCCGCTGATCTTGTCGGTGGTGGTCGCTAGGCTGGAGTTCGGGGGGCCGGAGGCGCGGTTGATCTTGCTGGCCTGTGGCTGGGCTGGCGTCCACGGGTGCGGTCTGGGTGCGGGGCCGCCGTGGTTTCCGGGGTCTTCCGCTCCGTGGCGTTCGGTGGTGGCGGCGGATTGTGCGGGCGGCGCACTCACGCGTCAAGGGCACCACCGGCTCGGGTGGCTTCCCACGTTGATGAAGGGGGCCTTCCTCACGCTCGCGCAAGGAAGGCCCCCTTCATCAACAGCCGGTCAGGCGCGGCGCTGGATCGCCGCCAAGGGGATGGCCAGCCAGTCCGGGCGGTTGTTGTGCTCGTAGCGGACCTCGTAGACCGCCTTGTCCAACTCCAGTGCGCGCAGCAGCACGGCGTGGTCGCGCGGGTCCTCGCCGACCTCCGCGTAGCCCGCGCAGAAGGCCGCCCGGTTGCGGTCCGACCACTCCGTCGCCCTGGCGAGGCGCTGGCGGTCGTCCTGCGGGTCCTCGTTGCCGGGGAGCAGGTGGAAGGCGGCGTAGTCGAACGACCGCAGCATGCCCGCCACGTCCCGCAGCGGTGACCTCGGGATCGCGCGCTGTTGCGGGGTGGTGCCCGGCTCGCCCTCGAAGTCGATCAGCAGCCAGCCGGTCGTGGTGCGCAGCACCTGGCCGAGGTGCAGGTCGCCGTGGATCTGGTGGACGCTGACCGGGGTGGTGATGTCGCGGACCGCGTCGAACGCGGCCCGCAGCGTCGCCTCCTCGGGGCGCAGTGCGGGCACCTCGGACAGCACGACGTCCAGCCGCGCGTGCATGGCGGCCGCCTCCTCGGCCAGTGCCTCCTGGCCGACCACGCGGACGCCCGTCGCCTCCGCCAGTGCCCTGTGGACCTCCGCGACCGCGATGCCGAGCCTGCCCGCCTCGCCCGCGAAGTCGCCGCCGACCTCGTCGGCGTGCAGGTCGCCCTCCGCGAGCAGGTCGCGGACGCTGGCCGTCGCCGTGGCCCAGCCCTCGACCGCGTCCGGCAGGAACTGTTGCATGAAGCCCAGCACGACCGGCTCTTGTGGACGGTCGTCGGTCAGCACGCCCAGCGGGGCCGCGATGTGCGGGTTGCCCGCCAGCGCCCGGTGCAGGTCCACGTCCCGGTTCCGGCCCGGTTCCGGCTGCCGGTACAGCTTCAGGATCGCGTTCCCGAACACCAGCGACGTGTTGCTCTGCTCGACGCCGATCGGCCGCGGCCGGACCCCCGGCCGCACCGCCGGGTCCGCCTCGAACCGCAGCCCCGCCACCGACCCGCGTTCCAGCAGCAGGTCCAGCAGCCTGCCCATCAGGTCGGCGTCCTGGGGCGCGTCGTACACCGTCCGGCCGTCCAGCCTGCCGATCACCGCGTGCGCGAGCGCGTCGTGCTCACCCTCGCGCACCCCGAACAGCAGCTGGTACGGGTCGCCGTCGTCGACCGACACCATCGCGTGCACCAGCGCCGGGTCGCCCTCGATCAGCACCGACGAGCGCAGCGTGCGGGCCGAGGAGACCGCGCGGCCCTTCGTGCGGAAGAACCGCTGGCCGACGAGCCACCGTAACAACTCCCCGCCGAGGTCCTCCGCCAGTTCTGCGGGTCGGATCACCGTCACGGCGTCTCGCCTTCGTCGGAGTCGGCGGTGAGCTGGAACCAGTAGAACCCGTGGCCCGGCAGCGTCAGCAGGTACGGCAGCTCACCGACCGCCGGGAACCGCACGCCGCCGGTCAGCTCCACCGGCACGTGCCCCGCGTACTCGGACAGGTTCAGCTCGACCGGCTGCGGGAAGCGGGACAGGTTGTTGACGCAGATGACCAGGTCCTCCGGGTGCTCGCCCTCGACGGCGGGCAGGTGCCGCAGGTAGGCGAGCACGCTCGGGTTCGACGACCCCAGCTCCACGAACTCGCCGAGCCCGAACGCCGGGTGCTCGCGGCGCACCTGCAGCATCCGGCGCGTCCAGTGCAGCAGCGACGACGTGTTGTTGAGCTGCGCCTCCACGTTCACCGACTGGTAGCCGTACACCGGGTCGGCGATCACCGGCAGGTACAGCCTGCCCGGGTCGCAGCGGGAGAAGCCCGCGTTGCGGTCCGGGGACCACTGCATCGGCGTGCGCACCGCGTCGCGGTCACCGAGCCAGATGTTGTCGCCCATGCCGATCTCGTCGCCGTAGTACAGCACCGGCGAACCCGGCAGCGACAGCAGCATGGCCGTGAACAGCTCCATCTGGTTGTCGTCGTTGTCGAGCAGGGGCGCCAGGCGCCGCCGGATGCCGATGTTGGCCTTCATCCGGGGGTCCTTGGCGTACTCGGAGTACATGTAGTCGCGCTCTTCGTCCGTGACCATCTCGAGCGTCAGCTCGTCGTGGTTGCGCAGGAAGATGCCCCACTGCGCGCCGGACGGGATCGGCGGCGTCTGCGCCAGGATCTCCGAGATCGGGAACCGCGACTCCCGCCGCACCGCCATGAAGATCCGCGGCATCAGCGGGAAGTGGAACGCCATGTGGCACTCGTCGCCGCCGCCTGCCGGGTCACCGAAGTACTGGACGACGTCCGCGGGCCACTGGTTGGCCTCCGCGAGCAGCACCCGGCCCGGGTACTCGTCGTCGACGACCTTGCGGCAGCGCTTCAGGAACTCGTGCGTGCGCGGCAGGTTCTCGCAGTTCGTGCCCTCCTCCTCGAAGAGGTACGGCACCGCGTCGAGCCGGAAGCCGTCGATGCCCAGGTCCAGCCAGAACCGCAGGACGTCGATCATCGCGTCCGCGACCTCGGGGTTCTCGTAGTTGAGGTCGGGCTGGTGGGAGAAGAACCGGTGCCAGTAGAACTGGCCGCGCACCGGGTCGTAGGTCCAGTTGGACGTCTCCGTGTCGACGAAGATGATCCGGGCGTCCGGGTACTTGTCGTCGGTGTCCGACCAGACGTAGTAGTCGCCGTACGGGCCGTCCGGGTGCTGGCGCGACTCCTGGAACCACGGGTGGGCGTCGGAGGTGTGGTTGAGCACCAGGTCGGTGATCACCCGCAGGCCGCGGCGGTGCGCCTGGTCGAGCAGGTAGACGAAGTCCTCGACCGTGCCGAACTCCGGCAGCACCGCGCGGAAGTCGGAGATGTCGTAGCCGCCGTCGCGCAGGGGCGAGGCGTAGAAGGGCGGCAGCCAGAGGCAGTCGACGCCCAGCCACTGCAGGTAGTCGAGCTTGTCGGCGAGACCGCGCAGGTCGCCGGTGCCGTCGTTGGTGAAGTCGTTGAAGGCGCGGACCAGCACCTCGTAGAAGACCGCGGTCTTGTACCAGTCCGGTTGCTTCGGTGCGGATCTCGCGTGCCGGAAGTCGTCGGCGTTCGGCTCGACGAGGTGACCGTCGGCGGTGACGGCCTCTCCCGTGTGTGGCACTCCTTCGAGCCCCAGGCCGGCGTCCGGACGAATGGTGTCCGGCGCAGCCTCCGGCGTATCGGTCATTCCCGCACCTTTACTTGGTCAGCACTTACCCCAACAGCCTTTGTAGGGGTTGCGGATCATGGTGCCAGGTTGGTCGCAACCCCTCTCCCCATGGTCACCGCTCTGACCGCATCGTGCATGACGCGGGCGCCGTCCCCCGTGGGGTACGGCGCCCGTGCCGGTGCGCTGGCTATGCGCGGTAGGCCGCGTACTGGGCCTGCATGCGGGCCTTCTGGCCCGGGGTGAACTGGTTGTAGCAGCTGTCGTAGCTGTAATCCATGTAGTTGTGGATCGGGTCGAGGCCGGCCGACGAGCAGGTGTCCTTGCCCTCCGGGCAGCCGGACGTCGAGCTGCGCTGCGCCGGGGTGTCGGCCACGTAGTCGTTGTTCTTGCTGCAGCCGCCCTGGAACGTGTGGTACAGCCCGAGCCAGTGGCCCGTCTCGTGCGAGGCGGTCTTGCCGAGGTTGAAGTTGGTGATCGGGCCGCCCGGCAGCGAACCCCACTGGATCACGACGCCGTCCAGCTCCGGGTCCGCGGCGTACCACGACGGGAACGTCGCGTAGCCGAGGTAGCTGGTGTTGGTGGACCAGATGTTCAGCACACCCGCGTCACCCTCGTGCGTGGCGGTCTTCATCGCGGCCTCGCCACCGGCGCTGTCCGGGTCGTTGAACCACGCGTTGTTCTGCCAGCGGCGGACCGCCTGGAGGGTGAACTGGAACTCGGTGTTCGCGGCCTGCGACGACTCGCCGCCCGCGAAGTCCTGGTTCATCTCGGCGATCTGCTGGTTGATCTGGGTGTCGGACACGTTGCCCGTGCCGTCCGAGGCGTACACGACGTGGAACACGACCGGGATCGTGGTGACGGCCTGGAGCTGGACGTCGCCGCCGCGGGCCGCGAGCCGTGCCTTGGCCTCCTTCTCGGCGGCCGCGGCTTCCTTGGCGGAGATCTCGTTGCGCTCGTGCGCGTGCACGCCGGGGCGAACGCGCGCGGCCGAGCCCTCATCGGTCGCGCACTCGACTCCGGTGACGTCCGAGTGCGCGGGCGCCGCGACCACGGAGGCAGCGGGCAGCACCGCGAACGCGGCCGCGGACATGGCGAACGCGGCGAGCGCCACGGTGGTTCTTCTCGGGGACATGCAGATACCTCTCAGCAGGGGGCGTGACCTATGCACGTCACGCCATGAGAGGGACCGTACGTCCCGAGTGGCCGCAGAGAAAGTCCTTGTCACACAAGGAATCGCAGGTGACAATTACCGGTTTTCCCCACCCCCGCCGAACCGGACAAAGCCCCCCACCCCACCGCGAGTCCCGCCCCAGAACAGCGCGAGTCTCGCTCTCGAACACGCCGAGTTGCCGGTTTCGTGCCGATCTTGAGGTGCACGAAACTGACAACTCGGTATGCGTGACAGCGAGACTCGCGGTGTTCGAGGGCGGGACTCGCCGGGTTAGTGGGTTATGGCGAGGATGTGGGAGACCGCTTGGACCGGGTCCAGGCGGACGTAGTTCGCCTGGTGCCATTCCCACGTCGCGCCCGTTACCTCGTCGTGGACGATGAGGGTGTCGGTCCAGTCGCGGCCGATGGCCGGGAGGTCCAGGTAGACCATGCCCTCCTGGGGGCGTTCGGGGTCCAGGTTGACCACCACGATCACCGTGTCGCCCGTGCCGGGGTCGCGCTTGGAGTACGCGAGCAGGGCGTCGTTCTGGGTGTCGTGGAAGTGCAGCGTGCGCAGCTGCTGCAGTGCCGGGTGCGCGGCCCGGATCTGGTTCAGCCTGGTCAGCCACGGTTCCAGCGACCGGCCCTCGGCGAGCGCCTGCTCGAAGTCACGTGGCCGCAGCTCGTACTTCTCCGAGTTCAGGTACTCCTCGGACCCCTCGCGCACGGCCTCGTGCTCGAACAGCTCGTAGCCGGAGTACACGCCCCAGCTCGGCGAGTACGTGGCCGCCAGCACGGCGCGGATCGCGAACATCGCGGGCCCGCCGTACTGCAGCGACGCGTGCAGGATGTCCGGCGTGTTCACGAACAGGTTCGGCCGCGCCTCGTCCGCCCGCGCCACGATCTCCTGTCCGAACTCGATCAGCTCCGACTTGAACGTCCGCCACGTGAAGTAGGTGTACGACTGCGTGAACCCGAGCCGCGCGAGCCCGTAGAGCCGGGCGCGGCGGGTGAACGCCTCGGACAGGAACAGCACGTCCGGTTCGAGCGCCTTGACCTGGTGGATCAGCCAGTGCCAGAAGTTCGGCGGCTTGGTGTGCGGGTTGTCCACCCGGAAGATCCGCACCCCGTGGTTGACCCAGTGCATGACCACGCGGAGCACCTCCGCGTAGATGCCCTCGGGGTCGTTGTCGAAGTTCAGCGGGTAGATGTCCTGGTACTTCTTCGGCGGGTTCTCCGCGTACGCGATCGACCCGTCCGGCCGGGTGGTGAACCACTCCGGGTGCGCGGTGACCCACGGGTGGTCCGGCGCGCACTGCAGCGCCAGGTCGAGCGCGACCTCCATGCCCAGCTCGTTGCACCGGGCGACGAACCGGTCGAAGTCCTCGATCGTGCCCAGCTCGGGGTGGATCGCGTCGTGGCCGCCGTCGGCCGAGCCGATCGCCCACGTCGAGCCCACGTCCTCCGGGACGGAGATGACGCTGTTGTTGGGGCCCTTCCGGTTGACCCGCCCGATCGGGTGGATCGGCGGCAGGTACACCACGTCGAAGCCCATGCGGGCGACCCGGTCGAGCTGCTTGATCGCGGTGTCGAAGGTGCCGTGCACCGGCTTGCCGGACTCGTCGAGCCCGCCGGTCGAGCGGGGGAAGAACTCGTACCACGACCCGTACAGCGCCTTGGGCCGGTCGACCCACACCTGGTACTTGCGGCCGCGGGTGACGAGGTCGCGCAGCGGGTTGTCCCGCATGTACCGCTGGATCGGCTCGTCGAGCGCCTCGGCGATCCGGCCGGGCAGCGGCCGGTCCGTGTCGCGCAGCGCGGCCGCGGCCGACACGAGCATGGCGCGCTCGCCGTTGTGCGGGAAGCGGCGGGCGGCGCGGTCGAGCAGCAGCGCGCCCGTCTCCAGGTCGTTGGCCAGCTCCTCGGCGGTCTGCGCGGCGCCGACCTTCACCTCGACGGTGTGCCGCCAGGTCGCCCACGGGTCGCTCCACGCGTCGACGCGGTAGGTCCACATGCCGGTCGCGTCCGGGCAGATGTGCGCGATCCAGGTGTCGTCGTTGGGGTCGTCGACCGCCATCCGGGTGAGCCGCTCACCCTTGTCGTGCGGTCCACGCCACACCACGGTGGCGGCCACGGCGTCGTGACCCTCCCGCCACACCGTGGCGTGGACGGGGATGTGCTCGCCGACCACCGCCTTCGACGGGTACCGGCCACAGCTGATTACAGGGGAAACGTCGTCGATACCGAGGCGGCCACTCACCGCGCAAGCCCCTCCCGCAGAGGTCCTCCGATTGATATTGAGAAGTGTGCCCGGTCCCACTCCCGGTCACACCCCCGCCCCGCACCTGATTTTCTGTCGGGGGTGACCGCTAGGGTCGGTCGGCGTGAAAGCTGTACGCCGCTTTACCGTGCGCGCCGGTCTGCCCGAGTCGCTCGCCGAGCTGGAGACGCTCGCGACCAACCTCCGGTGGACGTGGCACCCGCACACGCAGGACCTGTTCGCCACCATCGACCAGGGCGTTTGGGAGCGCCTTGGTGACCCGTTGCGCCTGCTCGCCGAGGTGCCGGCCAGCCGCCTCGAGGAGCTGGCGGGCGACGAGTCGTTCCGCAGGCGGCTCGCGGAGGCGTCCGACGACCTGCGCCGCTACCTGTCCGAGCCGAGGTGGTACCAGCAGCGCCGTTCGGAGGTGTCGGGACAGGGCCGGATGGCGGAGTCCATCGCGTACTTCTCGATGGAGTTCGGCGTCACCGAGGCGCTGCCGAACTACTCGGGTGGTCTCGGCGTGCTCGCGGGTGATCACCTGAAGGCGGCCTCCGACCTCGGCGTTCCCCTGATCGGTGTCGGCCTGCTGTACCGGTCCGGCTACTTCCGGCAGTCGCTGTCACTCGACGGGTGGCAGATCGAGCACTATCCGGTACTCGATCCGAACGGGCTGCCGCTGACCCCGCTGACCGAGCCGTCCGGCGCGCCGATCCTCGTGCACGTCGCGATGCCGGGCGGCCGCGTACTGCGGGCCCGGATCTGGAAGGCGCAGGTCGGCCGGGTGCCGCTGCTGCTGCTCGACTCCGACGTGGACGGCAACGACGACGACCTGCGCAGCGTCACCGACCGGCTGTACGGGGGTGACCAGAACCACCGCATCCGCCAGGAGATCCTGGCCGGCATCGGCGGCGTGCGCGCCGTGCGCACGTACTGCGAGCTGACCGGGCACCCGCAGCCCGAGGTCTTCCACATGAACGAGGGGCACGCCGGGTTCCTCGGCCTCGAGCGGCTGCGCGAGCTGATGTCCGCCCACCAGCTGACCTTCGACGAGGCGCTGTCCGCGGTGCGCGCGGGCACCGTCTTCACCACGCACACCCCGGTCCCGGCCGGCATCGACCGGTTCCCCGTGGACCTCGTGCAGCACTACTTCGGCGACGGCGCGCTGCTGCCGGACGTCGACATCCGCCGCGTCCTCGCGCTCGGCGCGGAGGACAACCCCGGCATGTTCAACATGGCCCACATGGGCCTGCGGCTCGGGCAGCGCGCCAACGGCGTGTCCAAACTGCACGGGCAGGTCAGCCGCGAGATGTTCGGCGGCCTGTGGCCGGGCTTCGACACCCACGAGGTGCCGATCACGTCGGTCACCAACGGCGTGCACGGTCCGACGTGGACCGCGCGCGAGATGGCGTCGGTGGGCTCCGACCTCGACGACAACGGGCTGTGGGACCTGCGCTGCAGGCTGCGCAAGACGCTGGTCACCGAGGTGCGGCGGCGGGTGCGGGAGGCGTGGCTGCAGCGCGGCGCGTCGCCGCTGGAGCTGGCGTGGACCGACACGGTCTTCGACCCGGACGTGCTGACCGTCGGGTTCGCCCGCCGCGTGCCGACCTACAAGCGGCTCACGCTGATGCTGCGCGACCACGACCGGCTGCGTGCCCTGCTGCTCGACCCGGACCGCCCGGTGCAGATGGTCGTGGCAGGCAAGTCGCACCCGGCCGACGACGGCGGCAAGGCGCTGATCCAGCAGGTCGTCCGGTTCGCCGACGAGCACGACGTGCGGCACCGGATCGTGTTCCTGCCCGACTACGACATGTCGATGGCCCGGTACCTGTACTGGGGCTGCGACGTCTGGCTGAACAACCCGACCAGGCCGCTGGAGGCGTGCGGCACGTCCGGCATGAAGGCGGCGCTGAACGGCGGGCTCAACCTGTCCATCCGCGACGGCTGGTGGGACGAGTTCTACGACGGCTCCAACGGCTGGGCGATCCCGACCGCCGACGGCGTGTCCGACCCGCTGCGCCGCGACGACCTGGAGGCGGCGGCGCTGTACGAGCTGCTGGGTTCGCAGGTCGCGCCGCTGTTCTACGACCGGTCCGACGGCGTGCCGCGCCAGTGGCTCGCCATGGTGCGGCACACGCTGTCGTCGCTGGGCCCGCAGGTCCAGGCGTCGCGGATGGTCGAGGAGTACGTCGAGCGGCAGTACACGCCCGCGGCGACCGCGGTCGAGCTGGCCGACGCGGAGGGCTTCCGCGCGGCCCGCGAGCTGGCGGCGTACCGGGAGCGGCTGTCGGGTTCGTGGCCGCACGTCCGGGTCACGGCGTGCGACCTGTCGCTGAACGGCTCGGACACCCCGGTGCTGGGCGAGCGGGTGTCGGTCCGCGCGTCGGTCGACCTGGCCGGCCTCGCCCCGGCGGACGTGCAGGTGCAGGCGGTGATCGGCCGGGTCGGGGACAGCGACGAGCTGTTCGACGTGGTCACGGTGCCGATGACGCCGGACGGTGACGGCCGGTACGCGGCCGAGGTGTCGCTGCCGCACGCGGGGTCGCTCGGCGTGACGGCCAGGGTCCTGCCGAACCACGCGCTGCTGGCGAGCCCGGTGGAGCTGGGCCGGGTGGTCTTCGCGGGTTAGCCCGCCACTTCGAGACGGGTGCGGGTGGTGGCCACGCGTGGCCACCACCGCGCCAGTTTCTCCGCTTCCGTGAGCACCTGGCGGGCGGTGCGGTTGTCGCCCGCCGCCATGTGGGCGCGGGCCAGCGTGGCCAGGTCGTCGGCGCGGCACAGGACGTCGTCGGTGGCGCTCGCGGCCATGCGGGCCAGCGTGATGGCGTCCTTCAGGTTGCCGCGCAGCAGCTCGACCATCGCCCGCGCGCCGTTGAGCCGGTGGCGGGGGTAGCCGAGCGCGGTCGCGTTCTCGATCGCCAGGCACGCGGCGACCAGGCCGGTCTCGGAGTCGAGCTGGCCGGACTCGACCGTCGCGCACGTCAGCCCCGCCAGCACGGCGAACGCGCCGGGATCGTGCCCCGCGGTCAACCGGACCGCGAGCACCACCGCCTCGGGGTAGCGGCCCTGGGCGGCCAGCACCCGGATGCGTGCGGCGAGCGCGGGCGGCAGGTCGGGGTGGTGCGCGCGCAGCCGTGCCGCGAGCTGCTCCGCGGTGGCGAGGTCACCGGCCTGCGCCGCCCGCATCACCTGGTCGACCAGCGGTGCGGCCTGCCCGTCCGCCGACCGGGACAGCCGGAACAGCAGCCACCCGGTGGACGTCGAGGTGGCGGTCCGCACGGGGACCAGCGACACCGCGAGCGCCGTGACCGCCGCCGTCGCGAAGCCACGCGTGAACGGCCCGTCCGCCAGCAGCGCCCCGCCGACCGCGGGCACGGCCTCGAACGCCAGCCCGCACAGCGCGACCAGCCAGATGCGGCCCGCCGTCGCGGCCCGCACGGACACCGACAGGATCACCGGCACCGCACGCACCGTCACGATCCGGTCCGGAGTGGACCGGTCCGCGACCCGCGGCCCGGTGCCGAGGACGAGCTTGCGCAGGGTCACGCCGGGCGCGAGCACGCTCGCCAGCAGCCCCGCCTGGTTGGCCACGACGGCGGCGAGCCCGCCGGCCAGCGCGCCGAGCAGCCCGGCGGCCACGTGCGGCCACGTCAGCACGACGGCGACGGCCACGGTCGCGGCCGTGGCGAGACCGCCGGGTCTGAGCAGAACGTGAACAACCCGCACACGGCTGACGCTACGCGGCCCGCGCGCCGCACCCACTGTCTTCCTGGACAGCCGAAAGGGCAGCGGCGATGAGTTCCGCCACGCCCGCCGGTCTACCTCCCACCACGACCAGGGAGGCAGCAGTGAGCAAGGTTCTCGTCTACGCGGCCATGTCGCTCGACGGCTACGTCGCGGGCCCGGACGTCTCGCCCGAGCACCCGATGGGTGTCGGCGGCGCGCGGCTCCACGAGTGGATGTTCGCCGAGCACGTCGACCCGGCCGACCAGGCGGTCACCAAGGCGGTGCACGCGCAGACCGGCGCGGTGGTGCTCGGCAGGCGGACGTTCGACGTGGGGCTGGCGCACTGGGAGGACGTGCCGTACCCGGCGCCGTCGTTCGTGGTCACGCACGAGACGCGGCCGGACCTGCCGCAGAAGAGCGGCACGTTCGCGTTCGTCGCCGGGGTCGAGGCCGCGGTCGAGCGTGCCAGGGCCGCGGCGGGGGACCGGACCGTGACGGTCATGGGCGCGGACGTGCAGCGGCAGGCGCTGGCCGCGGGCCTGGTCGACGAGGTGCTGGTCAGCCTCGTCCCGGTGCTGCTCGGCGCGGGCGCGAAGCTGTTCGACGGCCTGCCGCCGACGACGTTCACGGGACCGGTCGCGCACGTCCGGTTCGGCGTGTCCGAAAGCGGCCAGCGCACGGCATGACCGCCCGGCGGCCGCCCAGACTGGACGCATGATCCCGGAACCACCCGCCACGTTCGGCCTCTGGCCGAGGGTGAAGGCGGCGAGCGAGTGGCCCGACACGGACGAGACGGCGATGGCCGCGCTCGGCGGCGCGTACGCCGCGATGGCGGACAGCCACGACGGCGCGGCGCGGGTCAGGACGGACGCGGCGGCCGCGAACTGGACCGACGACGCGGGCGCCCTGTTCGTCACCCGCACGGGGGCGGCGACGCGCGAGGCGGGGCGGCTCGCGGGCGAGATGCGGACGCTCGGCCGCCGCGCGTCGCGGTTCGCCGAGGCCGTCACCACGACGAAGAACGACATCCGGGACCTCGTCGTCAGCGCGATCCCGGGGTACGGCGCGCTCGCGCTGCTGCCGCCGCTGCTCCGGCCGCACGTCGAGGAGCTGTACGTGCGGGTGCTCGCGAACGACGTCAACGAGCTGATCGCGAACACGGCCCAGGGGCTGGCGGTGGACGCGGCACCCGGCGAGTACGACCGGATCCGGGACTTCATGTTCGACGAGATGGTCCGGAACTCGACGTCACCCACCGTGGCCGCGATGAAGATGAACAACGAGAACCCGACCGGCGACGAGGCGACGAAGGCGGCGGCGCTGACCCAGTGGGCGTGGCAGGTCCGCCCCGGCGGCGACTGGGACCACAAGAACGACATCCTGAACCGGACGGCGGGCTGGAACACGTTCACGCCGCTGCCCGGCGGCGACGGCAACATCCGGTACGACGTGTGGTCCAACATCCACTACGGCTACGTCGGCCGCGAGGCCGGGTTCACCCCCGGCGAGCTGCGCGGCGGCGCCGACCTCGCCGACTACGTGACCCAGGACCGCCCGGACCCGGGCGACGACGTCGCGGTGCGCATCGGGATGGAGCTGCGGGACCAGTACCCGCCCGGCCGGCTGCGGCCCGAGCACATCACCCAGGCCATCGAGCAGCACCGCGCCGAGCTGGCACAGCACGGCATGATCGGCCCGGATGTGAAGTGATGGACCAGATCTCGATGTCGCCGCCCGGCGCGCTGCCCGACATCAAGGCCGTGCTCGCCGCCGGTGACGCGCTCGCCACCGAGACGCCGCGCCACACCGGCACCGTCACGAGCAGCGAACGCGGCATCGGCGCGGGCACGCTGGGACAGGCCTTCCGCACCCGCCACACGACGAAGAGCCAGGCGCTGCTGGCCGCGGCCGCGGCGCTGCCGCCGGTGTTCCAGGAGCTCGGCGCAGGCGGGGTGGCCGCCGTGCGGGACTACCGGGAGACCGACGCGGCCGGGGCGCGCGGGTTCCGCGGGGGCGGCTGATCAGGTGATCGCCTGCGTGCCGCCCTCCCGGACGGGCAGGCCGGCGTCGCGGTAGGCGCGGAAGCCGCCGACCAGGTCGGTGGCCTTCGGCAGGCCGAGTGCCCGCAGGTCGCGGGCGGCGAGGCTGGACGAGTAGCCCTCGTTGCAGAACACGACCACCGTGGTGTCCTCGGTGAACCCGTCGATGCGGTGGTCGCCGCCGGGGTCGAGGCGCCACTCGAGCACGATCCGCTCGACCGGGACCGCGCCGGGGATCTCGCCGTCGGCCACCCGGTTGTGCAGTGGGCGGATGTCCACCAGCAGGTGGTCGTCGGGCAGCCGTGCCACGTCCTCGACCGCCACCCGGTCCAGGCCGGCGCGTGCCTTCGCCAGCACCTCGTCGATCGCACTCACGGTTCGACCGGCTCCTTCCGCAGTTCGTCGAGCGACCGCCGGGGCGGCAGCGGCGGGATGTCCGCCGGGATGTCCCACAACGAGTTGTACTCCCTCGTCGGCACGAGCGGCGGCGAGTACGCGTGCACGGTGGCCGCCTTCACCGTGGCGGTGTTCCACACCTGGTGGGCGCGGCCGGCGCCGAAGCCGACCGCGTCGCCGGTCTCGTGGACGCGGGTGCGCAGGTCACCGCCGGGGTAGCGGTAGGTCTCCGACACGCTGCCCAGCACGACGGAGAACGCGCCGGACGCGCCGCCGTGGTCGTGCGGGGCGGTGTGCTGACCGGGCAGCCACGACAGCAGCCAGACCTCGACCTCCTCGGTCAGTTCCAGGCGGGCCCACCAGCGCTGCGGGCTCGCGAACCGGACCTGCGCGAGCAGGGCGTCGCGGTGGGTGGTGCCGATGGTGGTCACCAGGTCGCGCAGCTCGGCCGGGGTCCACAGTGGACCACGCGGGCGGACGAGCGAGGAGGTGGACAGGGCAGGGGAAAGGGCCGTGGACACGGTGCTGCTCCAGGGAAAGGTCGACGGTGCGGTGGGATCACACGTCGGTACAGCCGCACGAGGCGACCAGGAGCAGGTCCACCGTGCGGTCGCGCCAGAACATCAGCGACCGGGACATGCCACGAATCGTGACATCGCTTGCCACATCGTGGCCACTCGTCTCACGTCGTGGTACGCGGGGTGCGGTACACCAGCAAGGTTCGAGGGGGGACTGTTACGACCTTGCCCGCTTCCAGGGGGCTCTGGTCCTCGGGCTCGCCCCGCGGCGTGCCGCTGTCGAGCACGGGCACGAACACGTCGCCGAAGTCCGCACCCGGCAGCACCACCTCGACCGGCTCCGCACCGGCGTGCAGCACCACCAGCCAGTTGTCGTCCGTGACCACTTCGCCGTCGCGGTCGCGGGACGCACTGGTCGACCCGTCGATCCACATGCCCAGCGTGCGGCGGTCCTCGTCGAACCACTCGTGGTCGGTCATCGGCTCGCCACCGGGGGAGAACCACACGAGGTCCGGCTGGCCGGAGTGCGTCGGGCGGCCGTCGAAGAACTGCGGCTGGCGCAGCGCGGGCGAGCTCGCCCGGAGCGCGATCACTCTCCGGGTGAACGCGAGCAGGTCGTCGGCGCGGGCCGACGGGTCCCACGACACCCACGAGACCTCGTTGTCCAGGCAGTACGGGTTGTTGTTGCCGCCCTGCGTGCGCCACCGCTCGTCACCGGCGGTCAGCATGGGCGTGCCGGTGGACAGCAGGAGCGTGGCGAGGAGGTTGCGTGCCTGCCGGTCCCGCAGCGCGAGCACGACCGGGTCGGCGGTCTCGCCCTCGACGCCGCAGTTCCACGACCGGTTGAAGTCGGCGCCGTCGCGGCCGCCCTCGCCGTTCTCCTCGTTGTGCTTGTGGTTGTAGGACACGAGGTCCCGCAGCGTGAACCCGTCGTGCGCGGTGATGAAGTTGATCGACGCCCACGGCCGCCGCGTGTTCGCCGCGTACAGGTCCTCCGACCCGGACAGCCGGTAGGCGAGGTCGCGCACGTTCACCGCGCCCCGCCAGAAGTCCCGCACGCCGTCGCGGAAGCGGTCGTTCCACTCCGTCCACTGTGGCGCGAACCCGCCGACCCGGTAGCCGTCCGCGGTCGCGTCCCACGGCTCGGCGATCAGCTTGCAGCGCGACAGCGACGGGTCGACCATGATCGCCGTCATCAGCGCGGAGTCGGGGTCGAACCAGCCGCCGCGCGGGCGGCCGAGCGCGCTCGCGAGGTCGAAGCGGAACCCGTCGACGCCGAGGTCGTTCGCGAAGTACCGCAGCGAGTCCGTGACCAGCCGCACGACCTCGCGGTTGCCGGGGTTGAGCGTGTTGCCGCACCCGGTGAGGTCCACTGTGGAGCCGTGCCGGTCGTGCAGGTAGTAGGCGGGCGCGTCGAAGCCGCGCAGCGACAGCGTCGGCCCGTCCACGCCGCCCTCGCAGGTGTGGTTGAACACCACGTCGAGGATCACCTCGATGCCCGCCGCGTGCAGCGCGGCGACCATCGTGCGGAACTCGGCGACCTCGTTGCCCGGCTCGCTCGCGTACGCCTCGTGCGGGGCGTGGAAGCCGAGCGTGGAGTAGCCCCAGTAGTTCCGGGCGCCGCGGCGGCGCAGCGACGGCTCGTCGGCGATCGTGTGCACGGGCAGCAGCTCGACCGCGGTGACGCCGAGCCGGACCAGGTAGTCGATGACGGCCGGGTGCGCGAGGCCGAGGTAGGTGCCGCGCTGGTGCTCCGGCACCTCGGGGTGCAGCTTGGTGAACCCGCGGACGTGCAGCTCGTAGACCACCGTCTCCTCGAACGGTGTGTCCGGTTTCACGCCGGTGGACACGCCGCCGGGCGCGGTGACCACGGACAGCGGCACGTGCCCGAGCGAGTCCACCGTCGACGGCCGCCCGGTCATCGGGTCACCCTCGTAGCCGAGCGTCGCGCGCGGGTCGCCGACGGTGCCGGTGATCCGCCGCGCGTACGGGTCGACGAGCAGCTTCGCCGGGTTGCAGCGCAGGCCGCGGGCCGGCTCGTACGGGCCGTGCACGCGGTAGCCGTACCGCTGACCAGGGGTGACGCCGGGCAGGATGGCGTGCCAGATGCCGAAGGTGTGCTCGGTCAGCTCGACGCGCCGCTCGTCGCCGTCCTCGCCGATCAGGCACAGCTCGACGCCCTCGGCGACCGAGGACGCGACCGAGAACCGGACGCCGCCGGCCTCGGGGTGTGCGCCCAGCGGGAACGGGTGTCCGGGGAGCACGTGGTCGGCGGGCATTCCTCCATCTTGCCCGGGACCGGCCCCGGTGATCAGAGCCGATAGGTGTGATTCTCGTAGGACTCCTCGGCAGTGCCGGCCGGGACGGTCACCCGCTCGGCCCTGGCGGACGTCACGACCTGCCCGAACAGCAGCTGGTGGCTGGCCCAGCCGACCTCCGACGGGCAGGCGAGCGTGAGCAGCAGGAGCTGTTCGCCCTCGGCGATGAACGCCTGGAGCTGCAGTGTGAGCGGCCGCCGGGCACGCACCTGCTCGACCCCGGGCACGCGCTGGGCGATCACGGCGGGCCCCAGCGCGGTGCCGACGACCAGGGTCTCCCGCACGTCCGGGCCGCCGACGTCCTCCAGCGAGTCGCGCAGCGCCGCCGCGGTGTCGGCGTCCCAGCCCGGCGGCCGGTCGAGCACGACCCCGGTGAGCACGGCGGGTGCCGCGTCCGGCGGTGCGACGATCGCCATGAGCACCGCGCCCTCCCGCACGGCCGTCTCGACCGCCTCGGTGGCGAGCGCCTCCAGGTCCGCGCGACCAGTGGTCAGCCCGCGGAGCTGTCCGACGAGCCCGGCGTACTCCTGGACGGCCAGGTCAGGCTGGTCGAGCGGCAACCGCCAGACGGTGTCGGGCAGGTCCAGGATCACTGTGTTCAATGGGTCGCTGCGCTCCTCCGCTAAGACCCCGTCTTCCCTCGTCGCGTGCTCGGCGCCGGCGCGCCTGCGCGCGCTCCTCAGTCCAGACGGGGCCCGCTCCGTCGCTCCGCTCACTTCAGGGCTTCCTTGCCGAAGTACTCGATCGCCTTGTCCAGCTGCTGCGGGGTCGGGTTGATGCCCATCTGCAGGAACTTCAGCTCGGCCTTCTGCTGCGGGGTCAGCTCCACGCCGGCCTTCTCCGCGATCGTGGTGCCCTTGTCGACGAGGTTCGCGTACGCCTGGTGCTGCTTGGCCTCCAGGCCCAGCCGCTGCAGCTCGGCCTTGCGGTCGGCGAGGTTCGCGGGCAGTTCGATGCCCTCCCGCTTGGCGACCTCGCGGCCCGCCGCGGTGAGGTCGCGGGAGACCTTGCCCTCCAGGCCGTGCTTCCGCATCCGGCCGACGTTGTCGATCAGCCCCGGCAGCGCGCCGCCGCGGGCCGCCGCCTCGATGTCCTTGCGCGCGGCCCGGATGGCGGCCTTGGACCCGCGCTTCAGCACCACCCGGCCACCGCTGCGCACGGCCGCCGCTGCCGTGCCGCCGCCGGGGAGCACGCTGGTGCCGAGGCCGAGTGCCACCGCACCCCAGCCGGGCGCGTTGCGGGATCCGGACAGCTGCTGGCCCAGCGCGGCCAGCGACCCGACCGCCCCGGAGCCGGTCGACGCGGCCTCCAGCACCGCGGCCGCGGGCAGCCCGACACCGGTGGCGGCGAGCCCGGCCGCCGCGGTCGCCGTGGCCAGCGAGACGCCGTCGGCCGCCACGGCGAGACCGTCCAGGCCCTGGACGTACCAGCTGTCGTTCTCGGGCTTGAACGGGTCGCCGTCCTTGCCCGCGCGGATGGCGTCCGCGGTGGCGTTGGCCTCACGCAGGTGCTTGGCCTCCAGGCGCTTGGCGTCGTCGATGATCCTGGCCAGCTGCGTGCTGACCGCCGTCGACTCCGGGGTGCACGAGTCGAAGGTCGCGAGCTTCGCCTTGAGCTTCTTCGCGGCCGCCTCCAGCACGTCCGCGCGCGCCTGGTTGGTGGTGAGCTTGCCGAACCACGCCGAGAGCGCGCTGGTCACGGCGTTGATCGCCTCGCCGCCCTTGCCGAGGCCCTGCGGCAGGTCGTCGCCGTGGTCGCTGAACTCCTCGGCCGCGCTGCCGCCCCACTCGGCGTCGTCGGTGATCTTGCAGGCCTCCTCGAGGCGGGGGAGGGTGGTGCCGATCGTCTCGGCGGCGACGGCGAGCCGCAGCATGAGCGTCTTGACCGCGTCCGCCTCGCCGGGCGCAGGGTCGAACCCGAGTGCCGGGAAACTGCGCATGGTCACGGCCTCGCGTTCTTCAGCGACTCGAAGACCTGGTCACCGACGGTGCCCTCGGCCAGGGCGCGCATCCGGTCCGCGCCGCCCTGCTCGACCAGCTCGTAGTTGGCGACCGCGCCACGCACGTTGTCCGCGATCGTGCCGATCTTGTCCCGCATGTCGCCGAGGTTGTCGCGCCACTCACCCGCCACCTCGGCGACGGCCGCGGCGATGTCGCCGGGTCCCAGGTCGCCGCCGGTGAGGTCGAGCGCGCCGATGATCTCGCCGACCTGGTCGGCGACGGCGTTCAGCTCGCCCACCCGGATCGCGAGGCTCGTGGTGTTCACGGTGTAGCCGGTCATGCGGTGAGTCAACCGGGAGCGCGTGCTCCCGACCACCGCCGTTGCGCACGGAGGCAAACCGAGGGCACGCGCGTGCAAAGCCTCATGTTGAATAGGGCACCGTGACGGGAGTGGAGCTCGAGGACCTGGTCGTGCACATGGCCGACGTCGGTGTGCGGCGTGGCGGCAACAACCTCCTGGCGGAGGTGAACTGGAGCGTCGAACTCGACGAGCGCTGGGTGATCCTCGGCGCGAACGGCGCGGGCAAGACGACGCTGCTCAAGCTGGCGGCCGCCGAGCTGCACCCCACCACCGGCACGGTGCACGTGCTCGGCGAGCAGCTCGGCCGGGTGGACGTGTTCGAGCTGCGGCCGCGCATCGGCTTCTGCTCCGCCGCGCTGATCGCCCGCATCCCGCCGGAGGAGACCGTCCTCGACGTGGTGGTGAGCGCGGGCTACGCGGTGCTCGGCCGCTGGCGCGAGGCCTACGACCAGCTCGACACCGGCCGCGCGCTCGACCTGTGCAAGGGGCTGGGCATCGGGCACCTCACCGACCGGATGTTCGGCACCCTGTCCGAGGGCGAGCGCAAGCGGACCGTGATCGCCCGCGCGCTGATGACCGACCCGGAGATGCTGCTGCTCGACGAGCCCGCCGCCGGCCTCGACCTCGGCGGTCGCGAGGACCTCGTGGCCCGGCTGTCCGAGCTGGCCCGCGACCCGGACGCGCCCGCGACGATCCTCGTCACCCACCACGTGGAGGAGATCCCGCCCGGGTTCACCCACCTGATGCTCGTCGCGGACGGCCGCGTGGTCGCGCAGGGCCTGCTGGAGGACGTGCTGACCAGCGAGAACCTGTCGGCGACGTTCGGCCAGGACCTCGAGGTGGACCGGCTGGGCGACCGCTACTTCGCGCGTCGCCGGGCTTGAGGCTAGGTTGGGTCACCAAGTTACTTCAGAGTAGGAGGACCTCCTGTGGGTGAGTTCGTCAGGCTCGAGGTCGACAGCGGCGTCGGCACCATCCGGTTGGACCGGCCGCCGATGAACGCGCTCAACCGGCAGGTGCAGGAGGAGATCCGCGCCGCCGCGCAGGAGGCCGCGCAGCGCGACGACGTCCGCGCGGTGATCGTCTACGGCGGTGAGAAGGTGTTCGCGGCCGGCGCGGACATCAAGGAGATGGCCGACATGTCCTACGCCGACATGTCCGCGCGTGCCGGTCAGCTGTCGTCCTCGTTCTCCGCGGTCGCCGACATCCCGAAGCCGACGGTCGCCGCGATCACCGGCTACGCGCTCGGCGGCGGCCTGGAGCTGGCGCTGTGCTGCGACCGCCGCATCGCGGGCGACAACGCCAAGGTCGGCCAGCCGGAGATCCTGCTCGGCATCATCCCCGGCGCGGGCGGCACGCAGCGGCTGCCGCGCCTCGTCGGCCCCAGCAAGGCCAAGGACATCATCTACACCGGACGGTTCGTCGACGCGCAGGAAGCACTCGCCATCGGCCTGGTCGACGAGGTCGTCGCGCCCGACGACGTGTACGAGGCCGCGAAGAAGTGGGCGTCCACGTTCTCCGGCGCCGCCGCGCAGGCGCTCGCCGCCGCGAAGACCGCCATCGACGGCGGCCTCGACGGTGACCTGAACAGCGGGCTGCGGCTGGAGAGCAACGTGTTCGCCGCGCTGTTCGCGACGGAGGACCAGAAGACGGGGATGCGGTCGTTCATCGAGAACGGTCCGGGAAAGGCGACCTTCAGTGGCAAGTAACCCGGTGGCGAACAACGACCCGGCACCCAACCCGCACGCGACCGAGGCGGAGGTCGAGGCGGCCCGCTCCGACCCGAAGCTCGCGAACATCCTCTACCACGACTGGGAAGCCGACACCTACGACGAGAAGTGGTCGATCTCGTACGACGAGCGCTGCATCGACTACGCCACCGGCCGCTTCCGCGCGGTCGCGGGCGACGAGGACTGGCCGTACGAGCACGCCATGGAGCTCGGCAGCGGCACCGGGTTCTTCCTGCTGAACCTCATGCAGGGCGGCGTGATCAAGAAGGGCTCGGTCACCGACCTGTCGCCCGGCATGGTCAAGGTCGCGCTGCGCAACGCGCAGAACCTCGGCCTCGACGTCGACGGCCGCGTCGCCGACGCCGAGACCATCCCGTACGAGGACAACAGCTTCGACCTCGTCGTCGGGCACGCCGTGCTGCACCACATCCCGGACGTGCCCGCCGCGTTCCGCGAGGTGCTGCGGGTGCTCAAGCCGGGCGGCCGGTTCGTGTTCGCGGGCGAACCGACCAAGATCGGCGACCGGTACGCGCGCAAGCTCGGCCAGCTCACGTGGTGGCTCACCACGAACGTGACGAAGCTGGGGCCGCTGTCCGGCTGGCGGCGGCCGCAGTCCGAACTGGACGAGTCGTCCCGCGCCGCGGCGCTCGAGGCGGTCGTCGATCTGCACACGTTCGACCCGACCGAGCTGGAGGAGGTCGCGCGCGAGGCGGGTGCGGCGAACGTGCACGCGCACACCGAGGAGCTGGCGGCCGCGTTGTTCGGCTGGCCGGTGCGCACGTTCGAGGCCGCGGTGCCGCAGGAGAAGCTGACGCTGGGCTGGCGGCTGTTCGCGTACAAGGCGTGGCTGCGGCTGTCGTGGCTGGACGAGAACGTGCTCCGCAAGGTCGCGCCGCGCGACCTGTTCTACAACGTGCTGATCACCGGGACGAAGCCCTGAGCTATGCATTCACCCCCGCTGACGTGCGGTTCCTCCGTTCGTCGGCGGGGGTTTCCGCTGTCGCGGCCGTCGCGGACCTGCCGTTGACGTCGGCCGGCTACCTCGCCGACGTGGCGACCGCGCGGCGCCTGGTCGGCGAGCACGCGGGACCGGTGCTGGAGACGGTGCTGCTGCGTCGTCGTGCGGCGGCCAAAGTGGACGCACCGGACGACTGGCTCTTCACCGACACCGCGTTGCAGCAGGCCACACCCATGCCGGTCGCGCGGCACCGGGCGGCGCGGTTCGCCGGTCTCGCCGTGCACGACGTGACCTGCTCGGTCGGCGTCGACCTGGCCGCCATCGCCGAGGTGGCGGACCGCTGCGTGGGCTCGGACCTCGACGAGGTGCGGCTCGCGATGGCGGCGCACAACGTGTCCGCGCCGCTCGTCCGCGCCGACGCGCTCCGGCCGGTCACGCGGGACGCGGCGGTCTTCGTCGACCCCGCCCGCCGGGACGCCGCGGGCCGCCGCCGCTGGCACGCGGCGGACTTCGTGCCCCCGCTGGATCGCCTCGCCGAGGCGTACCGAGGGCGGGACCTGGCGGTGAAGTGCGCACCGGGCATGGACTTCGCCGAGCTGCCGTGGGACGGCGAGGTGGAGCTGGTGTCGCTCGACGGGCAGGTGCGGGAGGCGTGCCTGTGGACCGGTGCGTTCGCGGGCCCGGCGCGCCGCGCGTCCGTCCTGCGCACGGGTGGTCCGACGTGGACGGTCACCTCCGACGACCCGGACGACTGCCCGGTCCGCGACGTGGGGGAGTGGCTCGTCGACCCGGACGGCGCGGTCGTGCGTGCCGGCCTGGTCCGCCAGTACGCGGCCCGGCTCGGGTTCGGCCAGCTCGACGAACGCATCGCGTACCTGACCGGCGACGGGAAACCGGCGGGCGTGCGCGCGTTCCGCGTGCTCGAACACGGTCACTACAGCGAGAAGTCGCTGCGGCAGACCCTGCGGCGCCGGGGCGTCGGCCGCGTGGAGATCCTGGTCCGCGGCCTGGACGTGGACCCGAACACGTTGCGCCCCCGGCTGAAGCTGTCCGGCCGGGAGCCGGCCACCGTCGTGCTGACGAGGGTGGGCCGGACCCCGACCGCGTACGTGTGCGAGCCCGGTTAGAGGCTGTCGATCAGCAGCTCCGCCGCGCCCTGCGCGAGGGTGCACTCGTCCCGCGAGCCCTTCAGGCCGTACGGGCCCTTCCACTGGACGGAGGCGCTGATGTTGTGCGCGTCCCACGCGTCCGGTGTGGACTCCGGCACGTGGACCAGCGACAGGCTGCACAGCCCGTCGTAGCGGAGCCAGACACCGTGCAGCCCGCCGACCTCCGCCGGTTCGTCGCCGAGCTGTTCGGCGTCGCGGTCGAAGGCCAGGTCGAACTCGTAGACCTCGTCGCCCTGCGCCACCGTGAACCGGCACTGTGCCGAGTAGTAGCGGCTGACCGGGCCGGGCTTCCAGTCCGGCACCAGGCGCGCCACGACCTCCTCGGCCAGGCACGGGTCCTTGCCCGCCAACGTCGGTTCCGGCGCCGGGGCCGAGCGCGCGGGCAGCTCGGCGACCTTCGGGCCGACGGCGGCGGTGTAGTCGCGGGCCACCGCGCACGCCTGCGGCCACGACAGGGGCTCCGCACCGCCCGGGACGTACCTGCCGACCGACACCGAGGCGCCGAACCCGGACCTGCCGAACGGCACGTAGTAGACGCATCCGTCCGACACGCTCTGCTTGGTGTGGAACACCGCCATCCCGTCGAGGTCCTCCGGCACCAGGTCGGCGCGTTCCTCGTCGGACAGGTACTCGTCGAGGTCGATCCCGAACACGGTCCGTTCGACGTGGTCGGGGTAGCTCCCCATCAGCCGGCACTCGGCGAGCCCCAGTGCCTGGTGCGGCTCGGCAGCGACCCGCCCGAACCGCTCGATGAACGTCCGGTCGTGCAGCTCGCACGGGTCGGCGGCCCGGATGCGTGCCATGAGGTCCACCGTGCCCGGCAGCGTGACCGCGTCGTTGATCGTCTTGGGCACGGCGGCCGGCTCGCGGTTCTCCCGCTTCTTCTCCTCGGGCCGCGTGCGCAGCTTCTCCATCGCGGCCCTGGCCTGCGCGGTCGCGGTGTCCGCGAGCGTCGGGACGGTCACGCCGGGCCCGTCGGACCGGTCGGCGTCGGACCCGAACTTCAGGAGGAACACGAGGTTGTCGTCCCGCACCCGGAGCACGTAGTCGGCGCGTGTGTGGTCGCCGTAGGTGGAGATGGCCTGCTCGAACTCGGCGTGCTCCGCGAGCCCGGGGACCGTGCCGTCGTCGCTGACGTCACCGCTGACCGTCCACAGGCCGTGCTTCTCCTGCTTGGCCTGGAACGTGCGCGCCGCCGCCGCGGACTCGGCGACGGCGACGACCATCTCGAGGTGCGTCACCCGGCCGACCAGGTACTGGCTGTCGCTGTGGGCGCCGCAGTGCAGGTAGTCGTAGTCCGGGTGCTTGTCCGTGGTCGGCTCGGTGACGATCTCCGTCACGGTCGACCACCGTTTGAGCACGTAGACGTCGATGAGGTCGCAGGGGTCGGGGACGTTCGCGGCGCTGTACTTCGGACCGGGCTTCGCCTCGGCGGCCGCCTGACCGGGTTCGTCGCCGCCGGCGAGCACGACGGCCGTGACCGCCCCGGCGACCAGGACGGCGGCGAGGGCGACGGCGCCCGCGACGAGCCACGTGCGCCGGCCGCGGGAAGGGGCGGGAGGCGGCGTCGTGGTGCCCTCGGCGGGCGGAGCCGGGACCGGAGGGGCCGGCGGTGGCGCCGGCATGCCCGCCGGTGGGGTGTGCCGCGGCTGGTCGCGGACCACCACCGGGACGGCCGGGTTGCCGAACTCCCGTACCGCCCACCGGATGTGCTCCACCTGCACGGCCGCGGCCGGGACCACCGTGCACACCGGCAGGTCCCCGAGCACCCGCCCCGGCGCCGGTGTCCCGCTCACGACCTGCCCGGCCACCAGCTGCACGCCGATCTCCACGAACCCGGGGCCTGCGGCGGCCAGGTCGAGCCGTGCCACCGCGGGCCACGGCACCCCCGCCTGCCCGACCTTCATGCCCGTCGCGTCGATCTGGAACAGGGTCCAGCGCGCCGCGTGGGTGTTGACCACCGTCGCCAGGCACCCCACCACGACCAGCACGACGACCGAGCGCGGCGCCGACGGGGCGTCCACCGCGGACATCACGACCACCGTCGCGACGAACACCGCGAGCAGCGCCGCCATCTTGGCCGCCAGCACGGCCGTCGAGTTCGGCCGGTCGACGCGGTACCGGACGGTCCGCGCCAGCCGCTTCGCCAGCGCCACACCACCCGCCAGCGCGGCGGGCCCGGCCACGCACGCCACCAGCGCGCCCGTGCTGAACGCGTCGACCAGGTAGCCCCCGCCGACGAGCGTCGCCAGCCCGCCCGCCGCGGCGAGCAGCTGCGCCGCCCGCACCTGCCGCAGGCGGCGTTCCCGGAACGCCGATGCCCCCGATGTCACGCCTGGATCCCCTTTCGCCGGAACGTCAGGGGACATCACAGGCCCGGCCATCAGCGCAGGCCAGGCCACCTCCCGGCCATTTGTGGCCGGTCAGCCCGCCAGGTGAGCGAGCAGGAACGACCGCACCTGGTCGAGGTCCGCCGACACGGCGACGTCGACCTCGCGCTGCTCCCCGGGCTGCCGCGACGGCCGCTGGTCCGCGATCACCGTGCCGCGGCCCGGGCCAAGGCCGCAGTCGACCTCCACCGGCATCGCCACCGTTCGCAGCAGGCCCGGCTTGATCGCCTCCGCCACCGCGACGGCGTCGTGGACCACCATGCCGTCGTGGCCGAGGGTGCGGCGGTAGTTCTCGCGGTACGCCGCCGCCAGCGACACCAGCGCCGCGCCGCGCGGGCCGGACGCCGCCAGCCGGTCCAGCCACGGGCCGTCCACCGCGCACCGCATCGTCAGGTCCATCGGCACGAGGGTGACCGGCACCGACTCCTCCACCAGCACGCGCCGCGCGGCCTCCGGGTCGCTCCAGATGTTGAACTCGGCCGCCGCGGTCACGTTGCCGCCTGCCAGCGCGCCACCCATCACCACGAGGCGGTCGATCTTGCCGCGGACGGCCGGGTGCGCGGCCAGCAGCAGCGCGATGTTCGTCAGCGGGCCGATCGGCACGACCGTCACCGGCGACGGCGCCGACTCCAGCAGCGACACCATCAGGGACACCGCGTCGACGCCGGCCACGCCCGTCGCCCGTTCCGGCAGCGTGTCCGACCGGCCGGACAGGCCGTCGCTGCCGTGGACGTGCCGGGCGCGGTGCTGGTGCGGGTGCACCAGCGGCCGCTCGGCGCCCGCCGCCACCGGCACGTCGTCGCGGCCGCACAGCGCGAGCACCCGCAGCGCGTTGCGGGTCGTCATGGCCAGGCCGACGTTGCCGAACACCGTGGTCACGCCGAGCAGGTCCACCTCGGGCGCCGCGCACGCCAGCGCCAGCGCGAACGCGTCGTCGACGCCGGGGTCCGTGTCGATGATGAGCGGTGTCATGTGCCAGACGGTATCCGCCTGCTCGCGCGGAGCAACCACAGCAGACCGCTTGCGGCCACGGCCAGCGCCGCCACCACGACCGCGGCGGGCAGCCACGGCGCGACGACCGCCGCCACCAGCGGCAGTGCCACCGCGGCCGCGCGCAGCGGCCACCTCCTGGTGTGCGCCACCAGCAGGTTGACCACCAGCAGGAACGCGGCGGCGCCACCGCACATCAGCCACGTCGTCGAGACCGCGAGGTGGTCGGCGACCCCGGCCGCGGCACTGCCCAGCCCGGCCGCGACCGTCGTGATCGACGCGATCGCCACGAAGTGCGCCGGCAGCACCAGCGCGGGCGGGAACCGCGACTCCTCGGCGAACCCGTACGAGGTGTTCAACCCCCACAGCGCCACCAGCAGCCCGAACGCGGACACCACCGTGAGCAGCAGCAGCCAGCCCTCGCCGCCGCCCGGCCGCCAGTCCTCGATGTCCGCGACCGCGCCGACGAGCTGCAGCATCGCCTCGCCGAGCACGATGATCACGAACAACCCGAGCCGCTCCCCGAGGTGCCCGGCGTCGACCTGCGCGGCGACGAACGACTGCCGCGGCCGCTCCCGGCGCCGCCCCGGCCCGCCACGCGGCGTGCGCTCCGGCATCCGCTCGTTGAGCCGGGCGAGCAGCTCGTCCTGGTCGGCGCGGCTGCCGAACACGCTGAAGGCGAGCGTCAGCGCGAGCCCGGACAGCCACAGCCCCAGCTTCCACCACGTGCCGTCGACCCAGAACGACACGATCCACGGCACCAGCCCGGCGTTGCGCGACGCGGCGGTCCACGACAGCAGCACCTGCCCGGTGCGGCTGAGCGTCCCGCTCCCGATCCCGTTGGTGATCAGGTAGGCGGCGGCGAACAGGTCGGCCCGCCCGTCCCAGCTGTGCGGCACGGTCGCCGCCATGGTCGCGATGCCCGCCATGCCGAAGAACATCGCGCGCAGGTGCACCTTCTCGGCGACCACGTTCGAGTACAGCGTGAACGTCGTCCACACCAGCCAGATCGTCAGGTAGAGGGTGAAGAACGTGACGACGTGCAGCCCGTCCGGCCCGTGGTGCGCGCCGCCGTGCAACTGGTGCGCGAGCTGGTTGACGGCGACGACCACCACGAGGTCGAAGAACAGCTCGAGCCAGCTGGCGTGCCGGTCGGCCGGAGCGGGTGCTGGCTCGGTCATGTGGGGCAGGCTAGCGGCCGTCGGATACGGTCACCTGCCATGACATCCATGTGGGGATCGCCGTTCGCCGAGCGGGTTCGTGGTTGGCGCCGGGCCAGGAGGGACCCGAACCAGGCGAGGTTCCTGACCGTCGACTCGTTGCGCTGGGTGATCCGCAACAAGGCGTGGACGCCCTGGTACCTGGTGCGGTACTGGCGGCTGCTGAAGTTCCGCATCGCCAACCCGCACATCGTGTTGCGGGGCATGGTGTTCCTCGGCAAGGACCTCGACGTCCACTGCAGGCCGGGCTACGGGCGCATGGAGATCGGCCGGTGGGTCCACATCGGCGACGGCAACGCGATCCGCTGCCACGAGGGGTCGCTGCGCATCGGCGACAAGGCCGTGTTCGGCAGGCAGAACGTCGTCAACTGCTACCTGGACATCGAGCTCGGCGAGGCCGCGCTGGTCGCCGACTGGGTGTACATCTGCGACTTCGACCACGTGACGTCGGACATCAACCTGCCGATCAAGGACCAGGGCATCGTGAAGGCGCCGGTGCGGATCGGGCCGGACACGTGGATGTGCACCAAGGTCACGATCACCAAGGGCAGCCGCATCGGGCGGGGTGTGGTCGTCGGCGCGCACGCGGTCGTGAAGGGCGACATCCCGGACTACGCGGTGGCGGCGGGCATCCCGGCGAAGGTGGTGCGCGACCGCCGCGCCACCTACGAGGCGGAGGCGCAGCGGCGGGCCGCGGTCGCCGACATGTCCCGCAAGGCCGCCGCGGCGCTGAAGAAGACCCTGGAGACGCACGGCTGAGCGCCGGTGTGAGCCGCCGGGCGGTCAGGTCGTGAACGCGTTGCCGCTCGCGATCTTGGGGCGGCCCAGGGGTTCGTGCTCGCGGACGGTGGCCGACTCGTACACGGCCACCGTCTGCCGTGCGATGCCGTGCCAGTCGAACTCCTTGGCCAGCCGGGCCTTCGCGGCGCGGGCCCTGCGCGCCGCCGCGGGCGGGTCGGTCAGCACGGTCCGCACAGCCGCCACGATCCCGTCGACGTCGCCGGGGGTCACCGACAGCCCGGTCTCGCCGTCCACGACCAGCTCCGCCAGCCCACCGGCCGTGGACGCCACCAGCGGCGCCCCCGCGGCGGCCGCCTCCAGCGCGACGATCCCGAACGGTTCGTACCGCGACGGCAGCACCACCACGTCCGCGGCCGCCAGCAACGCCTTCAGCGCGCGGTCCGGCAGGTGCCCTGCGAAGTCCACGGACCGCCGCACCCGCAGCTTCCGCGCCTGCTCCACCAGCGCCGACGCCTGCCTGCCCTGACCCGCGATCACCAGCCGCGTGCCGGGGAACGCCCTGCGCACGCGCGGCAGCGCGGCCAGCAGGTCCTGGACGCCCTTCTCCCACTCCAGCCGCCCGAAGTACACGACCACCGGCGCCCCGTCCGGCGCGTACCGCTCCCGCGCCGCCCGCACCGACGCCGCCGACGGCCGCCAGCCCTGCGGGTAGATCCCGTTGTGGATCACGGCCATGTCGGTCACCTCGAACAGGTGCGACACCTCGGCACGCATCGCCGTCGAGCACGTGATCAACGCGTCGGCGCGGTTCGCCAGCCACCACTCGACCGAGTGGATCTGCTGGTTCAGCGACTGCGACAGCCAGCCGCTGTGCCTGCCCGCCTCGGTGGCGTGGATGGTCGCCACCAGCGGCACGGCGAAGTAGTCCGCCAGCGCGATCGCCGGGTGCGCGACCAGCCAGTCGTGGGCGTGCACGACGTCCGGCCGCCAGCCGCCGAGCTGTGACAGCCCGGCCCGCACCATCCCGTGCCCCATCGCGAGGGTCCACGCGACCAGGTCCTTCTCGAACGTGAGGTGCGTCGGGTCCTCCGCGACCCGCACCACCCGCACGCCCTCGGCGACGGTGTCGGTCGTCGGGTGCGTGAGCGCGTCCGTGCCCGCCTCGTGCCTGCACAGCACGACGACCTCGTGCCCGAGCGCCGTCAGCTCGGTCGCGAGCGCGTGCACGTGCCTGCCCAGCCCGCCGACGATCACCGGCGGGTACTCCCACGACAACATCAGCACGCGCATGAGACCAGCAACCCCCGTGCGTCCAACCGCCCGAACACGCCGTCCTCGGCCCGCAGCGCCGCCGCCCGCGCGAACCGCGACGGGTGGTCCGCCCGCAGCAGCGCCGCCAGCTCCGCGAACCGGTCGCCGTGCACCTTCGCGCGCCGCCGCGCGTAGTCCGCGGCCGAGTCCTTCGTCACCATGAACGCCCAGTCGCTGGACAGCGTCAGCAGCGCCTCGCGCACCAGCTGGTCCCGGACCGGGTCGCGGTGGGGCACCCCGGGCACCGCCATCAGCTCCTCCTGCAGCGCCGCGCCCGCCGTCACCAGGTCCGACACCTGCTCGCCGTCCCACACGCGCCAGTCCTTGCCGGAACCCCACGACGACGCGGGCAGCTCGACGGGGTCACCGACGTGGCCGGCCTCGATCGCGCCACGCAGCGTCGTCACCCGCACCCCGGCCTCGGGCAGCGCACGCAGCACGGCGTCCAGCCAGGCCGGGCCCTCGTGCCACCAGTGCCCGAACAACTCGGTGTCGTAGGCCGCCACCACGAGCCCCGGCCGCCCGTGCCGCTCCCGCAGCGACCGCAGCCGGGCCACGATCGTCGCGACGAAGTCGGCGGCGTGCCGTGCGACCGCCGCGGCGGCGAGCGCGGGGTCGTAGGGCTTCTTCTCGTGCGACGGCACGTGTTTGCCGGTCACCCGCGACGGCTTCAGCCCGCTGGGGTGGTCGAACGTGTGGAAGTCCCGGTACGCGCCGTCACCCGGGTAGCCGGCCTTCGGCGACCACACCCGGTAGGTCACCTCCAGGTCGCGGCCGAAGCACAGCACGTCCGACGAGCCGACCGGGCGCGCCGCGTGCGTGTCGCCGTGCAGCGCGGGGCCGTCGACGAGGAACCGCCGGACCCCCGCCTCCTGGTAGCCGGTCTCCATGCCGGGCGCGTAACCGCACTCCGGCGCCCAGATGCCGGCAGGCACCCGGCCGACGCGCAGCGCGGTGTCGTCCAGCCCGGTGCGCAGCGCGAACCGCCGCACGTCCGGGCGCAGCAGCGGCTGGAAGGGGTGCGTGGCGGGGCCGCCGAGCAGCTCGATGACGCCCGCGTCCACCAGCGGCCGCAGCACCGGCGAGAACCCGTGCCGCCACCGCGACTCGAACAGCTCCAGCGCGTGCCCGGCGGCGCGGAACTCGGCGGCGGCGACGTCCCGCAGCAGCGGCTCGGTCCACCGGGTCGCCGCGAACTGCGCGCGCAGCTGCCAGTTGCCGAGCCAGTCGTGGCACGCGCGCAGCGCGTACGGGTCGTCGAGCTGCGCGGCCAGCACCGGAGTCACCCCGAGCGTCAGCACGTCGCGGTGACCCTGCGCGGCGAAGCGGTCCAGCAGCTCGACCACCGGCAGGTACGAGTGCGCCCACGCCTGGTAGAGCCACTCCTCGCCGACCGGCCACGTGCCGTGGTGGGGGAGCCAGGGCAGGTGGCTGTGCAGCACCAGGCAGAACGAGCCCTCGGGTCCGGTCACGGCCGGACCGCCACGGCGACGATGTCGAGGCTCGAGTCGAGGTCCCGGGCGGAGATGTCGAAGTCGGTCGCCGAGACCGAGGCGACCGCGTCCCGCAACGCGTCCGGCCACGGCGCACCGGACAGCGCCACCGCGACCTGCGCGTCGATGAGCGAGCCGCCGAACTCGGCGTCGAGCGCCGCGAGCCGCGGCCCGTGCCGCAACCCGGCGAGGAACTCCACCTCGAACCCGGTCTCCCGCAACAACTCCGCCATCTCGGCGGGCGCGAGTTCCCTGGTGTGGAACGGGTTCAGCGGGGTGTCGCGGCCGGGGGAGAAGGTGATCCGGTTCGGCGTGGTGATCAACAGGCGGCTGCCCGGCCGCAGCACGCGCAGGCACTCCCGCAGGAACCCTTCCTGGTCCCAGAGGTGTTCGATCACCTGGAAGTTCGCCACCACGTCCACAGTGGACGTGCCGACGGGCAGCGCGGCGAGGTTGGCGCGGGTGGTGTGCACGCGCGGGTAAGCCTTGGCGACGTGCGCGAGCGTCAGCGCGTCGTAGTCGATGGCGAGCACGCCGACGGCGTCCCGCGCGAACAGGTCGGCGCCGTAACCTTCGCCACAGCCCGCTTCGAGCACGAACGCGTCCACGCAGTACGGCCGCAGTGCGAGGTAGGCGGCCTCGTGCCGCCGGAACCAGTAGTTTTCCTCGACGATCCCGGGCACGGTCCGCTCACCGGTCAACGGAAGCGGCGGCACCGCGGACTCGAACTCCATCGCGGCAGGCTACTACGCGGTAGGAACCGGCTAGGCAGGGGAAATGGTGATGCCCACCGCGCCGGGGCCGAGGTGGACCCCGATCGTCGAGCTGACCTCGGTGAACGTGATCTCGCGTGCGGCCGGGAGCTGCGCCTTGACCCGCGAGGCGAGCCTGCCCGCCCGGTCCTGCGCGCCGAAGTGCTCGATGGCGACGTCGACGGTCTTGCCGTTCGCCCTGCTCACCGCGGTGTCCACCAGCTTGCGCAGCGCCCGCTCGGTGCCGAGTGCGCGTGCGAGCGGCGCCACCTGGCCGTTGATCATGGTGAGCAACGGCTTCAGCGACAGCGCGCTGCCGATCAGCGCGCTCGCGGCGCCGATCCGGCCGCCCTTGCGCAGGTACTCGAGGGTGTCCACGTAGATCAGCTCGGCGCTGCCTTCGAGCCGCCTGGCCAGCGCGTCCATCACCCGGCGCGGCCCGCCGCCCGCGCCGGCGACCCGCGCCGCGGCGAGCACGGCGAAGCCGAGGCTCATGCCGGTGGTGCCGGAGTCGACGACGTGCACCGGGATGCGGCTCTGCGCGGCCGCCTGCCGGGCGATCTCGTAGGTCTCCGACTGCCTGCTGGAGATGTGCACCGACACCACCTCGTCGGCGCCGCGGGCGGCCAGGTCGTCGTACGCCCAGCGGAAACCGGCCGGGTCGGGCGGCGTCGTGACCACCTCGATGTTCTCCTCGAGGGCCCTGACCAGCACGTCCTTGGGCACGTTCGGTTCGGCGCGGACGTGCTCCCCGATCCTGATCTGCGTCGGCACGACCGTGATCCCCCACTGCGCGGCCAGCGAAGGGGGGATGCTCGAGGTGGAGTCCGTCACAAGTCCGACTCGTCCAGGCATGTGCAGATGTTAACTAAGGCTCGCCTGTGGGCACCGTCACGCAGACTTGAGACGCACTCGGTTTGCCCCTGAGCTACCGCTCAGTAACATGGCTGCCAGCCGGACAGACACAGGCAGACCTCGTATTGTTTGCCTCGCGCTTGCCGCTCGTATCCCAGGAGGTCGGAGCAGACCCATGCCAAACATCGTCGTGCTGGTCAAACAAGTCCCGGACACCTACTCGGAGCGCAAACTCTCCGACTCCGACTACACGTTGGACCGGGAGTCGGCCGACGCGGTGCTCGACGAGATCAACGAGCGCGCCATCGAGGAGGCGCTCGTGATCAAGGAAGCCCATGGCGGCGAGGTCACCGTCCTCTCCGTCGGCCCCGAGCGGGCCACCGAGGCGATCCGCAAGGGTCTGTCGATGGGCGCCGACAAGGCGGTGCACGTGGTCGACGACTCCCTGCACGGGTCGGACCTGCTGCAGACCGCGAAGGTGCTGGCGGCGGCGGTGGGCAAGGTCGAGGGCGTCGACCTCGTCATCGCGGGCAACGAGGCGTCCGACGGCCAGGGTGGCGCGGTGCCCGCGGTGCTGGCCGAACTGCTCGGCTACCCGCAGCTCACGCACGCGCGCAAGGTCGAGATCGACGGCGCCACGGTGAAGGTGACCAGGGAGACCGACGAGGGTCTCACCCACCTGGAGGCGTCGCTGCCCGCCGTCATCAGCGTCGGCGAGAAGATCAACGAGCCGCGCTACCCGTCGTTCAAGGGCATCATGGCGGCCAAGAAGAAGCCGGTCGAGACGCTGTCCGTCGCGGACCTGGGCGTGGACGAGGTCGGGCTCGCCGCGGCCTGGTCGACGGTCACCGAGGCCGCCCCGAAGCCGCCGCGTGAGGCGGGCCAGCGGGTCGAGGACGACGGTGACGGCGGCGTGAAGGTCGCCGAGTACCTGGTCGCCCAGAAGCTGATCTGAGGAGGAGTACCCAATGGCTGAGGTTCTGGTCCTCGTCGATCACCTGGACGGCGAGGTAAAGAAGGTCACGTTCGAGCTGCTCACCGCCGCGCGGGAGATCGGCGAGCCGTCCGCCGTCGTGGTGGGCGCGCCGGGCACCGCGTCGAAGCTCACCGAGCAGCTGGGCGCCTACGGTGCGGAGAAGGTGTACGTCGCCGAGTCCGACGACGCCGCCGCGTACCTGGTGACCCCGCAGGTCGACGTGCTCGCGTCGCTGGTCGCGTCGGCCTCCCCGGCCGCCGTGCTGGTGGCCGCGTCCGCCGACGGCAAGGAGATCTCGGGCCGTCTCGCGGCCCGCATCGGCGGCGGTCTGCTGTACGACGTGATCGGCGTCGACAGCGAGCTGACGGCCACGAAGTCGGTCTTCGGTGGCGCGTTCGTCGTGAAGACGAAGGCCACCAAGGGCGTCCCGGTCATCTCGGTGCGCCCCGGCGGCATCGAGGCCGTGCAGGCACAGGGCGCGGCGGCCGAGACCCCCGTCGAGGTCCCCGCGGTGGACACCGCGAAGGCCACGAAGATCACCGGCCGCGAACCGGTCACCGGCGGCGACCGCCCGGAACTGACCGAGGCGTCGGTCGTCGTCTCCGGCGGCCGCGGCGTCGGCAGTGCGGAGAGCTTCTCCGTGGTCGAGCAGCTGGCGGACGCCCTGGGCGCCGCGGTGGGCGCCTCGCGCGCCGCCGTCGACTCGGGCTACTACCCGGCGCAGTTCCAGGTCGGGCAGACCGGCAAGACCGTGTCGCCGCAGCTGTACATCGCACTCGGCATCTCGGGCGCCATCCAGCACCGCGCGGGCATGCAGACGTCGAAGACCATCATCGCGGTGAACAAGGACCCGGAGGCGCCGATCTTCGAGATCGCCGACTACGGCGTCGTGGGTGACCTGTTCAAGGTCGCCCCGCAGCTCACCGAGGAGATCCAGAAGCGCAAGTAGTCCCCGCTTCTTGGAAGGCCGCCGCGACTGGTTCGCGGCGGCCTTTCTCGTGGGGCCCTTCGTCACATGGGAGTCACCCTCGGCGAGGGGCCCGCTTCGCGGGCCGGGCGCGCAGCGCCCGGTCGGCGTGTCCTGAAAGGCGCGTTCAGGGGCAGAGGTCCGGTCTTCATCGGCTGTGAAGCAAGGTGTGCAGCCGCCATGACTCGCTTCGCGGTGGCCTTGTGGTGTGAGGCGGGCGGCGTGTTCCTCCAGCATGGTGGAGTTGCCGGGGGAGTGGGCCCGCTTCGCGGTCCGGGCGCGCAGGGCCCGGACGTCCTGAAAGGCGCGTTCGGGGCAGCTGTCGTGGCGGTGCCGTGCGCCCGACAGGGTTCTGGGGCAGAGGGCCGGGCTTCATCGGCTGTGCGTCCAGGGGCCAGGACTCGTTCTCGCGCGGCCTTCTCGTGTGGGGGCGGGCGGTGTGTTCCTTCAGCATGGTGGAGTTGCCGGGGGAGTGGGCCCGCTTCGCGTTCAGGGCATCCGCCGCCGGGTGCCGCGGGCTTGAGCGGCGCAGACCGGTCCGGGCTTCACCGGCCGCGAAGCAAGGCGTCCAGGTGGCGTGTCAGTTCGCCGGCGCGGCCTCGGCCGGGTGGGGCGGCGGGGTAGCGACCCAGCACGTCCACCACGACCGGACCGGCCAGTTCCGCGGCCTTGCCGACGTACTCGTCTCCGACGGTCGCGTCCCCGGCGTCCAACTCGAACGCCAGCGCCGCGTGGGCGGCGGCCCCGAGGATGTGCGGGACCTGCGTCGCCTTGGCGAGCGGGTGGAGGTACGGCGCGCTCGCCGCCGCGAGCGCGGCCCGTGCGGCCTCACCCGCCGCGGCCTGACCCGCGTCCCTGGCCTCCTGGTACGCCCGTTGCGCCGCCCACGCCGCGTCCCGGATGGCCTTGGTCCGCGGCGCTCCCTCTGCGAACGCCCGCGCGGCCTCGATCGCCGCCCGGGGGCGGAGGTCATCCGGGCGGTCCCGTTCGACCAGGGCCAGTGCGGGTTCGGCGCAGGTCACGGCGTACGCGGCGACGGCACGCAGGTCGGCCGTCGCCAGTTCGATCTCGCTCATGTGCTTCAACCGTAACGTTGAACCACCGTGTTGAGACTCTCAGGGAGTTCTCAGGAAAGTTCACCCCGCCGCCATGGACGTGTCATCGGAACAGGCACGTGCTGGTTGCCCGCCGCCGCGTAGACCAGAGGCATGACGCAGGCACAGCTTCTCGTCAGCACCGCCGACGGGGGCGCCACCGCGCCCCGCTACTCGTTGCTCGTGGCCAGGGACGGTGACGAAGTCGTCGCGGCACAACGGCTTCGCCACCGGGTGTTCGCCGAGGAGATGGGCGCGACGCTCCACACCGGCACGCCCGGCCTGGACGTCGACGCCTTCGACGAGCACTGCGACCACCTCGTGGTCCGCGAGGACGTCACCGGCGAGATCGTCGGCTGCTACCGGATGTTGCCACCGGAGCGGGCAGGCGAGGCCGGGATGCTCTACTCCGAGACCGAGTTCGACCTCCGCAACCTCGCTCGGCTGAAGCCCGCGCTCGTCGAGACCGGGCGGTCGTGCGTGCACCCCGGCCACCGCACGGGCGCGGTCGTCAGCCTCGTCTGGGCCGGGATCGCCCGGTACCTGTACCTGTCCGGCCACAACTGGCTCGCCGGGTGCGCGTCCGTGCCGCTGCACGACGGCGGCACGCTCGCCGCGGGCGTGTGGGACACCGTGCGGCGCAAGCACTTCGCGCCCGCCGAGTACCAGGTGCGGCCGTTGCGGCCGTGGGACCCCACTGGCGTCGGGACGCCGAAGCGGACCGTGATCCCGCCGCTGCTCAAGGGCTACCTGCGCCTCGGGGCGTGGGTCTGCGGGCCGCCGGCGCACGACGTGGACTTCGGCGTCGCCGACCTGTTCGTCCTCCTCGGACTCGACCGGGTCGACCAGCGCTACCTCAGCCACTTCCTGGGTGACCAGCGATGAGGCACCCCTGGATGCCCACCTCGCCGTGCGGCGCGGGCTGCCTCGGCGGGCAGGACGCGACGGTGCACGGGCTGCTGCGGGTCCTGCGGCTGACCGCGGTGGTCACGGTCGTCTTCCTCAGCCTCGTGAGCCTGCTGTTCCTCCCGTTCATCGGCGGACGCGGCCGGCACTGGCTCACCAGGGCGATCTTCCGCGCCGTGCTGCTCGCCACGGGCGTCCGGCTCGTCGTGCACGGGGAGGTCCCGGGGCCAGGGCGTGGCGCGCTCGTGGTCAACAACCACACGTCGTGGCTCGACGTCGTGGCCGTCAACGCGGTCCGGCCCATGCGCGCGGTCGCCAAGAAGGACATCGCGTCCTGGCCCGTGCTCGGGTGGCTGGTGACCGCCGCCGGCTCGGTGTACGTCGACCGGGAGCACATCCGGACGCTGCCGGGGACCGTGGCCACGCTGGCCGGCACGCTGCGTGGCGGTGCGCTGGTCAACGTCACCCCCGAGGGCACCACGTGGTGCGGGCTCACGCACGGACGGTTCCGGCCCGCGCTCTTCCAGGCCGCCATCGACGGGGGTGTCCCGGTGCTCCCGGTCGCGTTGCGGTTCCGGCAGAACGGCGGCACCACCACCGCGCCCGCGTTCATCGGCGAGGAGACGATCGTCGACTCCGTGCGGCGCACCGCCGCGCTCAAGGGGCTGGTGCTGGAGGTGCACGTGCTGGCCGAGATCGCGCCCGGCCGGGCCGCGGACCGGCGCGAGCTGGCGGCGCTCGCCGAGCGCGCGGTCGACGAGGTGCTCATGCCCGCCTCGCTTCCCGCTGAAAACCACTGGACCTCAAGCGCGGTGGAGGTTGCACCATGACCTGGTGAGCCTGGACGCGGTCGAGCCGCACCAAGAAGAGAGAGCACCGTCGGTCTGGTCGGCGAGCTACCGCGCGACCACCGTCGGGATGCTGACGCTCGTCACCATCGCCGCGTTCGAGCACCTCGGCGTCAGCACCGCCATGCCGCGCATGGTCGCCGAGCTGCACGGCGAGGCGCTCTACTCCTGGCCGTTCACCGCGTTCCTCGCCGCCAGCGTCATGGCCACCGTCCTCTCCGGACGCTTCTGCGACCGCTTCGGCCCCGGGCCCGCGCTCCTCGCCGGACCGGGGCTGTTCCTCGCCGGGCTGATCGCGTCCGGGGTCGCCACCGGCATGCCGGTACTGCTCGCCGGACGCGTGCTGCAGGGTCTCGGCCTCGGCACGCAGACCGTCGCGATCTACGTGCTCGTCGCGCTCGTCTACCCGCACCGCAGCCGCCCGGCCGTGTTCGGGCTGCTCGCCGCCGCGTGGGTGGTGCCGTCGCTCGTCGGGCCCACCGCCGCCGGGCTGATCACCGAGCACGTCGGCTGGCGGTGGGTGTTCCTCGGCATCGCGCCGTTCGCGCTGCTCGGCGTGCTGCTGCTGGCACCGGTCATCCGCACGCTGCCGGAGGTCGACCGGGACGCGCCCGAGTCGACCGCCCGGCGCGGGGTCGCGGTCGCCGCCGTCGCCACCGCGTTCGGCATCGCCGCGCTCACCTGGGCCGCGCAGCACCCGTCGTTCGCCACGCTGTGGCTCGGGCTCGCCGGGCTGGCCGCGCTCGCGCCCGCCATGCGGGTGCTGGTGCCGCGCGGCACGTTCACCGCCCGGCCGGGCCTGCCCGCGACCGTGCTGGTCAGGGGCGTGTTCGCGGGCGCGTTCTTCGGGGTCGAGGCGTTCGTGCCGCTCACGCTGTCCGCCGTGCACGGCTTCTCGCCCGCGATGTCCGGGGTGCCGCTGACCGTCGGCGCGTGCGGGTGGGCGGCCGCGTCGCACTGGCAGGGCCGCAAACCCGACCTCGACCGGCCGGTGCTCATCCGGACCGGCCTGCTCGCGCTGTCCGCGGCGCTCGCCGCGATGGCCCTGGTCGGCGCGGACTGGGGGCTCGCGTGGCTCGTCCTGCCGTTCTGGCTGGTGGCGGGTGCCGCGATGGGCCTCTCGTACCCCTCGATCAGCGTGCTCAGCCTGGACTACGCCGCGCCGCGCGACCGCGGGTTCGTGTCGTCGGCGCTGCAGGTCAACGACATGACGTTCGCGGCCATCACCGTGGGCCTCGGCGGGGTGATGCTCGCCACGTTCGCGTCCACGGCGGCGCCGTCCGCCGCGATCGTGCCGCTGAACCTGCTGCTCGCGGGCCTGGCGCTGCTCGGCGCCATCGTGTTCCGGCCCATACGACAAGGCTGATGACCGATTTTCACTGGACGCGGACTACCCTTGTCGTTTGATGACCTATCTCGACCACGCGGCCACCACGCCGATGCTGCCGGAGGCGGCAGCGGCGATGACGGCCCTCCTGAGCGACGCGCGTGCCGTCCGCGGCAACGCGTCGTCGCTGCACACCTCCGGACGGCGGGCCAGGCGCCTGGTCGAGGAGGCCCGCGAGGACATCGCGGCCGCGCTGGGCGCCAGACCGTCCGAGGTGATCTTCACGGCCGGTGGCACCGAGAGCGACAACCTCGCCGTCAAGGGCATCTTCCGGGCGCGGTGCGCCGCCGACCCGGCACGCAGGCGGGTGCTGGTGTCGGCCGTCGAGCACCACGCCGTGCTGGACGCGGCGGAGTACCTGGTCGAGCACGAGGGCGCCGAGCTGACGCTGCTGGAGGTCGACGCGTTCGGCCGCGTGCACGACGACACGCTGCGGGCCGCCATCGCGGAGGACCCGGCGAGCGTCGCGCTGGTCAGCGTCATGTGGGCCAACAACGAGGTCGGCACGGTCAACCCCGTCAAGGAGCTCGCCAAGACCTGCGCCGAGCAGGGGATCCCGTTCCACACCGACGCCGTGCAGGCCGTCGGCGCCATCCCGGTCGACTTCGGCGCCTCGATGGCGTCCGCGCTCACCCTCACCGGGCACAAGCTGGGCGGCCCGTTCGGTGCGGGGGTGCTGCTGCTCGGCCGCGACGTGGCGTGCACGCCCGTGCAGCACGGCGGGGGGCAGGAACGCGAGGTCCGCTCCGGCACGCTGGACGTGCCCGCGATCGTCGCGCTGGCCGCCGCCGTCCGCCACGCCGTCGACCACCGCCCGGCCGAGGCGGTGCGGCTCGCCGCGCTGCGTGACGAGCTGGTCGCCGTGGTGCGCGAGATCGTGCCGGACGTCGTGCTGAACGGCGACCCCGGCCAGTCCGATGTGGATGACGCGCCGTCCCGGCTGCCCGGCAACGCGCACTTCACGTTCCCCGGCTGCGCGGGCGACAGCCTGCTCATGCTGCTGGACGCGCGCGGCATCGAGTGCTCGACGGGCTCCGCGTGCACGGCCGGCGTCGCGCAGCCCAGCCACGTGCTGCTCGCCATGGACGTCGAGCCCGACCTGGCCCGCAGCTCGCTGCGGTTCTCGCTCGGGCACACGTCCACGCGCGCGGACGTGGCCGCCCTGGCCGACGCGCTCGGCCCCGTCGTCGAACGCGCGCGCAGCGCCGGTCTGGTGAACATGCGCCGCGCCGCTACCCGTGTGGAGATCTCGTGAGAGTTCTTGCCGCCATGTCCGGTGGCGTGGATTCCGCCGTGGCCGCCGCCCGTGCCGTGGACGCCGGGCACGACGTCACCGGTGTGCACCTCGCCCTGTCCGCGAAGCCCGGCACGCTGCGCACCGGTTCGCGTGGCTGCTGCACGGTCGAGGACGCGCACGACGCGCGGCGCGTCGCGGACATCCTGGGCATCCCGTTCTACGTGTGGGACTTCGCGGAGCGGTTCACCGAGGACGTCGTCGAGGACTTCGTCGCCGAGTACGCCGCGGGCCGCACCCCCAACCCGTGCCTCAAGTGCAACGAGCGGATCAAGTTCGCCGCGCTGCTGGACAAGGCGATCGCGCTGGGCTTCGACGCGGTCGCCACCGGGCACTACGCCCGGTTGTCGCTTGTGGACGGACAGCCGGAGCTGCGGCGCAGCGCGGACGACGGCAAGGACCAGTCGTACGTGCTGGCCTCGCTGCGCCCGGACCAGCTGCGGCACGCGATGTTCCCGCTGGGTGGCTCGGTGAAGTCGGCCGTGCGGGCGGAGGCCGCCGAGCGCGGGCTGATGGTCGCCGAGAAGCCCGACAGCCACGACATCTGCTTCATCCCGGACGGCGACACCCGCGGGTTCCTGGCCAAGCACCTCGGCGAGCGGCCGGGTGCGCTGGTCGACGACGAGACCGGCGCGGTCCTCGGCGCGCACGCCGGCGTGCACGGGTTCACCGTCGGCCAGCGGCACGGCCTCGGCCTGCGCGTCCCGGCGCCCGACGGCCGCCCGCGGTACGTGCTGTCACTCGAACCGGTGAGCGGCAACGTCCGGGTCGGCTCGGCGGAGAAGCTCGGGGTGCGGGAGATCGTCGGCACCGCACCGACCTGGCCGTCCGGCACCGGCATCGCGGCGGGCACCCGCTGCGTCGCGCAGGTCAGGGCGCACGGCGGCACCGCGGCGGCCGAGGCGTCCATTGTGGACGGCCAGCTGGTGGTGCGGCTCGACGAGGAACTGCGGGGTGTCGCGCCGGGACAGGCCGTTGTGCTCTACCGCGAGGACCCCGGCGGTGATGTGGTGCTCGGCAGCGCGACCATCGCGACGACGCGACAGGTGACCCCCTGATCGGGTAACCGAGCCGGGCCATTCGGCGGACGGCCGTTACGCCGGGGGATGGACCGTCGACGTATGGGGTGCGTGACGACATCCCGTACGTCGAGAGGCTGACCCATGACCAGCGCGTTCCCGAACGGCGACCGTCCACGTGGCGACGCGTCCCGGCGGAACCCTCTGATCCCCGACGCGATCGCCATCCCGCCCGAGGTCCTCGCCCGGCACCGCGCCCGGGTGCTCGACCCGGCCACCGCCGTGCGCCCCGCCGACGGCAGGCGGCCCTACTCCACGGTCTACCGCGCGGACACCATGCTCGTACCGGCGGGCGACGTCCAGGGGCTCCTGCCGGACCCGGACCAGTCCAACGAGGTCAACCGCCACCTCGCCGAGATCGGTCTCGAACTGCGCCCGTCCCGGGAGGAGGGCTGGCAGGGCAACGTCAGCAGGCTGCCCGCGGACCTCGGCGTGCCCGTGCCGCTCGTGCGCAAGGACACCTCGAGCGCCGACCGCGCGCCGGACCCGTGGGCCGCGCTCGTGTGGCTGCGCGACCGGCTGGCGTCGCGGGTCAAGGGCTACGCGCTCGACCACCTGCTCATGTCGGCGTCGGTGGCGGTGGAGGGCGCGCCGGTGAGCAACGGCGGCGCCGTCGGCGGTGTGCCGGTGTCCAACGGCGGCTCGGTCGGCGGCGCCATCGCGCTGTACACCGGCAGCCGCAACCCGGTCGCCATGCTCATGCCGCAGCCCACGCGGCCGGACGTGAAGACGCTCGCGGGCGGCCGCCGCCCGGTCGTCGCCGTGCTCGACACCGGCATCGGCCCGCACCCGTGGTGGGCGGACGTGGAGAACCCCGGCGCCGACCCGATCGTCGAGGTGTCGCAGGACTTCCAGGACCTGCTCGCGCAGCAGGAGGTCAACGACCCGAACATGGCCGAGCCGTACCCGCTCGACAGCCCGTGGGAGGAGCGGAACCTCGTCCAGCCGCTGCTCGGGCTGCTCGACTCGCACGCGGGCCACGGCACGTTCGTGTCCGGGCTGGTGCACCAGCTGTGCCCGGCCGCGAAGATCCTGTCGCTGCGGGTGCTGCACAGCGACGGCTACTCCACCGAGGGCGCGCTGCTGCTCGCCCTCAACCACCTCGCCGAGCGGGTCGAGTCGGGTGACCCGGCGCTGATGGTCGACGTCGTGTCGCTGTCGCTGGGTTTCTACCCGGAGACCACCGACCCGACCCAGGTGGCGCAGGTGCTCAACGCCATCGACCGGCTCACGAGCAAGGGCGTGCTGGTGGTGGCCGCCGCCGGCAACGACGCCACGACCAGGCCGTTCCTGCCCGCCGCGTTCGGCAGGGGCACCGGGGACGCGGCGAACGGGGTCGAGCTGCTCAGCGCGATCGGCGCCCGCAACGCACCCGGGCTCACCACGGCCGCGTTCAGCAACTGGGGGGAGTGGATCAGCCGCTGGGCCCCGGGCAACGCGCTGGTCAGCACGGTGCCGGTGTGGGAGGGCGCGGCAGGCCCCGGACTGTCCTACCCGGACCCGCTGGGACTCGGGCCGTGGGTGCGCACCGCGCCCGACCCCGACGACCTGCGGTCCGGCTTCGCGGTGTGGGCGGGCACGTCGTTCGCGACCCCGGTGGTCGCCGGTCTGCTGGCCGGCGCGCTCGCGACCGACGAGCAGTGCGCGACCGCCGCGGACGCGTCGAGCCGGGCGCAGCGCGCGCTCATCGCCACCGACGCTGAGCTGGTCCGTCGTCACTGGCAGTGATATGCGGCGGACGACGCGTCGCAACGACCCCGCGCAGTCGCCCGGGGTCCTAGTGTTGCCCCATGGCGAGCTTGGGGACTGACACCCGGCGGGCTCGTCACACCGACGTGCTCGCCAGGGTCGTGGCGCTGCACCAGCGCGCCCGCGAGGCGGGGTGGGCGTACCGGTTCGACCGGGCGGTCGCCCTGCTGCGGGACGCGCTGCGGCTGCTGGACACCGTCGCGCCCGGCACCCCGCGGGCGGCGGTGCTGCGCGTCCGCGTGCTCGTGAGCCTCGGGTACGCGCAGGCGGAGTCCGGGTCGCACGCCGCGGGACTGGCCCGGCTCGACGAGGCGGCGGCGCACCTCGCGGCGCTGCCCGACGGCCGGGAGCGCACCGACCTGGACGGTCTGGTGCTGTGCAACCGCGGGCTGCTCATGCACCGGGCCGGCAAGATCGTCGACGGCATCGACCTGTTCGACGCGGCGATCACCCGGCTGGCGGGCGACCCCGTCATGCTCGCCAGCACCTACCTCAACCGCGGGCACGCCTACATCGACCTGGCGCAGTCGGCTCCGGCGGCCCGTGACTTCGCGCGGTGCACCGAGGTCTGCGACGAGCACGGCATCGACTGGCTCGCGGCGAAGGCGCGGCACAACCTCGGCTATGTCGCGTACATGACGGGTGACCTGCCGACCGCGCTGCGGCACTTCGCGGAGGCCGAGCGCAGCTACCGGGACAGCACCCCGGGCCTGCTGCCCGCCCTGCGGCTGGACCAGGCGCGGGCGCTGCTGTCGGCCGGGCTCGCCACCGACGCCGCGACGCACCTCGACGACGTGATCCCGCGGCTGCGTGCCCAGCACGCCGGGCAGGACCTGGCGGAGGCGGAGGTGACGGCCGCCGCGGCCGCGCTGCTCGACGGGCGGATCCGCGACGCGCGCCGCCTCGCCAGGGCCGCGGACCGCCGCTTCACCAGGCGCGGCAACGAGCGGTGGGCCGCGGTCGCCGCGCTCGCCGCGTTGCGGGCCGACACCGCGACCGCGCTCGCGGGCGGTCCGGTCCCGGCCCGGCTGCCGGTGCGTGCGGTGAAGCTGTCGGACACGCTGCGGTCGTTGATGCTGGAGGACGAGACCGGGCTCGCGCTGATGCTCGCGGTCCGGCTCGAACTGCGCCGCGGCGAACCGGCGGCCGCAGAGCTGCTGCTGGACCAGCTGCCGCGCCAGCGCGCGACCACCCCGCTGGACCACCGGATGCTGCTGCGCCTGTGCCGGGCCGAGCTGGCGGTCGCCCGGGGGGACCGGCGGCGTGCGCTGGCCGAGGCCCGCACGGGGCTGACCGAGCTGGGGCGGGCCAGGGACCGGATGGGCGGGCTGGAGCTGGTGTGCGGCACCGCCATCCACGGCCAGCAGCTCGGCGAGCTGGCCGTGCGGCTGGTGCTGGACGGGCCGCGCCGCAACGCCCGGCAGCTGTTCGGGTGGCTGGAGCGGACGCGTGCGCAGGTGTACCGGTACGAGCCGCTGCCTGCGATCGACGACCCGGTGCTCGCCGAGCGGGTGTCGGAGGTGCGTTCGCTGCGGCGGGCGGCCCAGCAGGCACGGTTGGCGGGGCGGTCGCCGCGGCGGGAGGAGAAGCAGATCGTCGCGCTGGAGCGGGAGGTGGTCCGCCACGGCTGGTACGCCACCCCGTGGGGCAGGCCGCGGCCCGTCGCGTCGCTCGACGCCGTGCGCGCCGCCCTCGGCTCGAAGGCGCTGGTCAGCTTCGCCGTGTCGGGCGACGAGCTGGTGGCGGTGGTCGTCGCGGGTGGACGGACGCGCCTGGCCCGCCTCGGCTCGGCGGCGGAGACGTTCGAGTGGGCGACGCGGCTGCACGCGGACCTCGACACGTATGCCCCGAACGGGTTGCCGCCCCAGTTGGGCGCGGTCGTCGGCGCGTCAGCTCGGCGCAGCGCCGACATGGTCGACACGCGGCTGGTGGTGCCGCTGACCCGGTACATCGGCGACCGCGAGCTGGTGGTCGTGCCGACGGGGGCGCTCTACGCGGTGCCGTGGGGGAGCCTGCCGTCGCTGCGGGGGCGGCCGGTGGTGGTGGCACCGTCGGCGACGGCGTGGCTGACGGCGGTGACCGCACCCGTGCCGTCGGGACGGGTCGTGCTGGCGCGCGGACCGGGGCTGCGGGACGCGGTGGCGGAACAGGGCAGGCTGGCGTCGATGTACCCGGCCGCGGCGCGCCTCGACGCCGCGGCGACGGCCGCCGACGTGCTGTCCGCTTTGGACGGAGCGGCGGTCGCGCACGTCGCCGCGCACGGCGAGCACGAGCGGGCGAACGCGATGTTCTCGCGGCTGGAACTGGCCGACGGCCCGTTGTTCGCCCACGAGCTGGCGCGGTTGTCGCATCCGCCCGGGCACGTGGTGCTGGCCGCCTGTGAGCTGGCGCTGCACCACATCCGGCCGGGGGACGAGGCGCTGGGGTTCGCAGGCGGGTTGCTGGCCAGCGGGGTGCGGACGGTCGTGGCGGCCACCAGCCGGGTCGGGGACGCTTCCGCAGCCGCGATGATGGTGTCCTACCACGAGCTGGTCGCGGCCGGGGTCGCGCCGGCGGCCGCCTTGGCGGCGGTGGTGGCGGAGGATCCGTTGCGCAGGCCGTTCGTGTGCCTCGGGGCCGGGTGAGCCCGGGTCGTCCGCCGCCGTCCTGAAAGGCGCGTTCAGGACAGTGCCGCCCGCGGCCACCCCACCCGCGGGCGCCGACCCGCACTTTTGCCCGCATCTTCGCTGATCCGGGGGAGGCCGCCCGATTCCTCCTACTATGCTCGCGGCCATGACCGAGCTGTTGCTGGTGCTGATCCTGCTCGCCGTCGTGGCTGTCGGGGTGGTGCTGTACCTGCGCTCCCGGCAGAACCGGCCGTCGGTGGACGAGCGGCCGGGCAAGCCGGTCGACCCGCTCGCCGACCACCAGGGTGTCACCGACATTCGCACGGTCCGTGCGGGCGACATGATCGACTACGGCGACCAGCTGTACTTCGTGCGCGGGTCACTGCGGCTCACCGAGGGTGGGTACTCCTGGTCGGAGCACTTCCTCGACGACGCGCGCGGCACGCGCATGTGGGTGTCCGTAGAGGAGGACCCGGACCTCGAGGTGGTGCTGTGGCGGGAGACCGACCTGGTCACCGAGCCCGGCGGCAAGACCATGGAGGTCGGCGGCGTCACCTACCGCAAGGAGGAGGACGGCACCGCCACGTACACCTCCGAGGGCACCACGACCGTGGCGGAGCGCGGGTCCGTCGAGTACGTCGACTACGAGGGTCCCGAGGGCAAGGCGCTGTCCTTCGAGCGTTTCGACGGTGGCAAGTGGGAGGCCGGGCTCGGCGAGTCCGTCGCGCTGCCCGCGTTGCGCGTCTACCCGGCCGGCAGTGATCGCACGTGAGGAAGGCCATCCACACCCGGTTCGCGGACTCGCGGGCCGCGGACCTCAGCCTTGCCTACGGACTGCGACCGTTACCGGCCCTGGGCACCCACACGGTGACGTTGGGCGGCCTGACGGTCGAACTCCGCGTGCTCGGTGCGTCGCACCAGGTGGTGCTCGGGGACTGGTCCGAAACCGTGGCGTGCCTGCCGGACCGGCCCGGGGCGCTGCCCGCGCGTCAGGAGCAACTGGTCGGTGACCACCGGGTGACGTTCGAGGCCCGGGTGGACCGGCCCGCGGACTTCGCCGCCGAGGTCTCGCGGGTGATCGCGGCCTGCGAGGCCGCGCCGGACGCGCTCGTCGCCGAGTTCCCCGGTTCACCGCTCGCGGTGACCGCACTGTCCGCGTCCACGTGCGACGGTGGCGTCGCCTGGGAGACCTGGCACGCCTACCCGCAGGCGGGCGAGCTGGTCCACACGAAGAGCGTGGTGAGCCCCCGATGAGCTTTCGTACCAAGATGATCGTCGCGGGTGCGATCGGTGGCGTCGGCCTGATCGTGCTGATGTTCGCGATCTTCGGCGGCGGTGGCATCCGGTCCTACCTGGACGACAACTTCCGCCGCCAGTCCGCCAACGGCAACTCGATCGTGTACACGTCGACGGCCAAGCCGAAGGCGGTCTACGAGCAGATCCGCGCGGCCCGCCCGCCCGCCGACACGCGGCTCGACCCGTCCGGCTACTTCATGCGCTACTCCGACGACATCGTCGCGGTCACCGCGAGCGGCACCGGCTCCCGGATCTACGTCGACGACGAGCGCCGCGGCTACGCGCACTGGCTGCCGTTCGTCGGCGGGGTGTGGGGCACCGGCGGCTCCGGCGAGAACTTCCGCGGCGGCGGACCGGGAGGCGGCAAGTGAGGGCGCTCGTCCCGGTCGCACTGTCGGCGCTGCTGGTGCTGGCGGCCCCGGCCACCGCGACCGCCGACGTGATCTTCGACCCGGCCGACGCCGACGACCTCGCCGCCACCCTCGCGGAGGCCACCGCGGCGCAGGGCGTCTGCTACGGCTGGGACGTGCAGGTCGACGACCAGGTGTCGGGGGCGGCCGAGAGCGTCGGCTCCGACCGCGGCGCGGGCGTCCCGGTGGACACGTCGTCGTGCGCGAAGTACGTGCGGCTCGACGTGTTCATCACGTGGACCAGCGAGTCGTCGGAGTCGGAGGACTCCGCGTCCTACGACGTGGTCAGCTCGCCCGGCGGCCCCGGCCGGTCCGACCTGGACGGCCTCGAACTGGACATGGACGGCCTCACCGGCGACGACCCGGACGTGGTCATCGGCAACGCGGTGGCCGCGCTGCCGCTGCTGGCCGCGGACAAGGGCATGACCGAGGGGATCGAGGCGGCGCCGGAGACCGGCGACGCGCCCGCCGACGCGGCGCTGACCGACGACCCGGGCTCGGACTGGTGGCGCAAGAACGGTGGCGTGCTGCTGTGGGGCCTCGGCTTGCTGCTCGCGGGCGGCGTGTTCGCGTGGTGGGTGTTCCGGTCGCGGCCGAGGCGGCCCAAGGCGGTCGCGGTGCCGGACACCGTGCCCGACGACCTCGTCCCACCGCCCTACGAACCGCCGACCGCGCCGATCGCGGTGCAGCCGGACCCCCCGACGCAGCCGGTGCCGATACAGGAACCGGAGCCGGAGCGGGAACCCGGGAAGGACCCGGAGACGGCCGAGAAGCTCGACGAGCCGCCGGAGCTGGACCCGCCCGTCGCGCCGGCGGACGGAGCGCCTCCGGCGGCGGACGAACCGAAACCGTCCGAAGAGGACGTCGTGCGACCTGACCAGAAGGATAAGGAGTAACCCCCGACATGGTTTCCGACGTCTTTGGTGAAGTCGGCATCGCCGCCACCTACGGCCTGGTCGGTCTGGTGCTGATGGCGCTGGGCTTCGTGCTGGTCGACGTGCTGACCCCGGGCAACCTGCGCGAGCAGGTCTGGGTGCAGCGCAACCGCAACGCGGCTGTCCTGCTCGCCAGCAACCTGCTCGGCGTCGGCATCATCGTGGCCACCGCGATCGCCGCCAGCCAGGGCAACTGGGGCGAGGGCCTGCTGTCGACCGCCGCGTACGGCATCCTCGGCCTGGTGCTGATGGGCGTGTCGTTCGTCGTGATCGACGCGGTCACGCCCGGCAGGCTCGGCGAGATGCTGATGGCCGAGGAGGCGCACCCGGCGGTGTACGTCAGCGCCGCGTCGCACCTGTCGGTGTCCGCGATCGTGGCCGTCGCCATCTTCTAGGTGGTCACGGCAACCGCTACCAGGACCCGCGCCGCGCGCGCGGGGCTGCTGTTCGCCACGTTCGTCTGCGCGGCGTGCGGGCTCGTCTACGAGCTGGCGCTGGTCGCGCAGGGCTCGTACCTGCTCGGCGACTCGATCACGCAGGCGTCGGTCGTGCTCGCGACCATGGTGTTCGCCATGGGCATCGGGTCGCTCGCGGCGAAACCGCTGCAGCGCAGGCCGCTGCTCTCCTTCGCGGTCGTCGAGGCGCTGCTCGCGTTGTCCGGCGGCCTGTCGGTGCTCGGGCTGCACGCCGCGTTCACGTGGCTGGACCTGTACTGGCCCGCCCTGATCGGCATCGCGCTGGTCGTCGGCGCGCTGATCGGCGCCGAGATCCCGCTGCTGATGACGCTGCTGCAGAAGATCCGCAAGCAGGACGCCGGTTCCGCGACCGCCGACCTGTTCGCCGCCGACTACATCGGCGCGCTGATCGGCGGTCTCGCGTTCCCGTTCCTGCTGCTGCCGCTGCTGGGACAGACCAGGGGCGCGCTGCTCGTCGGCATGGTCAACGCGGTCGCGGGCGCCGCGGTCGCGTTCTTCCTCTTCAAGGTGACCGCGCAGCGCAGGCTCGCACTCGCGGTGGGCACGGCCGGGGTGCTGGCGGTGCTGGTGTTCGCGTTCGCCCAGAGCGACGCGTTCCTCCGCTACGCCCGCGACGAGCTGTACGAGGACCCGGTCGTCTACTCGGAAACCACGCAGTACCAGGAGATCGTGCTCACCGAGTCGGCCCCGCTGGTCGGCGGGCCGAAGGACACCCGCCTGTTCCTCAACGGGGACCTGCAGTTCAGCTCGCTGGACGAGTACCGCTACCACGAGTCGCTGGTCCACCCGGTGCTCGCCGGCAAGCGGGACCGGGTGCTGGTCCTGGGCGGCGGCGACGGGCTCGCGATGCGCGAGGTGCTGAAGTACCCGGACGTCCGCGCGGCCGTCGAGGTCGAGCTGGACCCGTCGGTGCTGCGCCTGGCCCGCGAGAACCCGACGATCGCCGGGCTGAACCGGCACTCCCTGGACGACCCGCGCGTGCGCGTGGTCACCGCCGACGCGTTCACGTGGCTGCGCGACGCCCGGGAGACGTTCGACGCGGTCATCATCGACATGCCCGACCCGGACTCGACCGCCACCGCCAAGCTGTACTCGGAGGAGTTCTACTCGCTGGCCCGCCAGCGCCTGGCCCCGGGCGGGCGGATGGTCGTCCAGGCGGGATCGCCGTACTTCGCGCCGAGGACGTTCGACTGCATCGCGGGGACCATCCGGGCGGCGGGCCTGTCGACGACCCCGTACCACGTGAACGTCCCCACCTTCGGCGACTGGGGTTTCGTCCTGGCCCAGGTGGGCGACGCGCCGGAGCTGCGCCTGGCCCCACCCGAGCCGCTCCGCTTCCTCGACGAACCGAACCTGGCCGCCGCGGCGGTGTTCCCGGTGGACCGCAGGCCCGCCGGCGCCGAGTCGCCGTCCACACTGGACGACCCGAAGGTGCTGCGCCTGGCCACCTCGGAGTGGCAGCAGTACTAGGGGAGCAGCAGGTTCACGTCGCCGAACTCGTGCCACAGGTAGCCCGCCGCGATCGCCTCGCGGTACGTGGCGGCCAGCGCGTCGTGGTCGACGATCGCCGCCAGCATGTCCAGGTGCGAGGCCTTCGGCTCGTGGAAGCCGGTCAGCAGCCCGTCGACCCGGCGCACCCCTCGGGACGGCGTGACGATCACGTCCGTCCACCCCGATTCGCCGTCGGACTCGATGGCGCGCACGGCGGTCGTGCCGACGGCGATCACCCGCCGCCCCTCCTCCCGCGCCCGGTCGACCAGCGCGCGGCTGGTCGGCGGCACCGCGAACCGCTCCGGGTAGGGCCGTTCGTGCGCCTCCGCCGACGCGACCCCGGTGTGCAGCAGCACGGGCGCGAACTGCACGCCACGCGCCACCAGTTCGGTCACGATCCGGTCGGTGAACGGCCGCGACGCGCTCGGCATCTCCGCGCTGCCCGGCGTGACCCCGAACACCGTCTGGTAGTACGACAACGGCCACCGGGACGGCACGTACGAGTACCGGATCGGCGACCCGTGCGCCGCCAGGTACGCGGGCACGTCCGGCACGTCCACTTCGGCCGTCCACAGGCGACCCGAGCCGAACGGCGCCACCAGCGCGACGGTGCCACCACCGGCCAACCGGACGAGTCCTGGACGGCCGGGGAACGGCCGCGCACCCCGCCGCAGCTCGACGAGCCACGTCCCGTCCGGCCGTTCGGTCGAGAAGTGCACCACCAGCCCGTCCGACGCGGGCACCGCGGCAGGCACGGTCGCCGACGTGTTCACCACCAGTACGTCCCCGGCCCGCAGCAGCGACGGCAGTTCGGTGAACCGGTGGTGCGCGACGCGCCCGCCCGACGTCACGAGCAACCGCACCTCGTCCCGCCCGAGCCCCTTGGCCTCGGGCGGTTCGTGCGCCTCCCGCGCCGCGGGCAGCGTGAACTCGAGCGTCATCGCTCGCTCCACACCATGACCGTCGCGCCTGCCGGCCCGCGCACCTCGAACCCGCGGTGCCCCCTCGGGTACCGGTGCGGCGGCACCAGCACGTCGGCGGCGGGGATCCGCGCGAGGACCGCGTCGACGTCGTCGACCTCGAACGCCACCGGCGCCGGTCCGGGGACCACCGGCGACACCAGTTCCACGAACGCCGACCCGGCGGCCAGCACCGCGCCCTCCTCGCCGTCCCGCGACCAGCCGTCCACCACCGCCAACCCGAGCCGGTCGCGGTAGAACGCCACCGCGGGCGTCAGGTCCGGCACCGTGTACGGCAACCACAGGTCGGTCACAGCCGGACCCGCCCCGACGGCGGTCGCTCCGCCAGCAGCTTCACGAACGCGGGCACCACGGTCTCCGGCAGCGGCCGGTCGCTGATGTCCTCGCCGGGGAACGCCTCCTGGTGCATGCGGGTCCGCAGGTCGCCCGGGTCCACCCGCCACACCCGCAGCCCCGGTTCCTCCACCGCCAGCACGGCGCTCGCCTGCTCCAGCGCCGCCTTCGCCGACCCGTACCCGCCCCAGCCCTCGTACGCCTCGACCGCGGCGTCCGAGGTCACGTTCACGACAGCGCCGTCGCGGGCCCGCAGCGCCGGCAGCACCAGCCGCGTCAACGCGAGCGGCGCGAACACGTTCACCTCGTACACGTCCCGCAGCACGTCGACCGGGTAGTCGGCGAGCTTCGGCCGCGGGCTCGGGCCGAGGACGCCCGCGTTGTTGACCAGCAGGTCCACGTCCCCGGCCGCCTCGGCGAGCGCGGCCCGGTGCGCGGGGTCGCGGATGTCACCGGGCAGGGCGGTCACGTCCCCGCCGATCCACTCGGCGGCCGAGGCCAGGTCGGCGGCCGAGCGGGCGTCGACCACGAGGCGCCAGCCCTCCTCGGCGAGCCCGGTCGCCAGTGCCAGCCCGAGTCCTCTCGATGCTCCCGTGATGATCGCTCTCATGCCGTCGACGCTAGGTTCGGGCAGAGCGGAAACCATCGGGCCCGGGACCGCCGCGACCTCGGTCTTTGGACCTAGGTCCCGGCCCGCGGGGCCCCAGCGTGGGTACCGTGGAGCCGTGGAGGTCCGGGACGAACTGCGGGACGTGAGCGCCGCCGTGCTCGCGGTGACGGCACACCTGTCCGTCCGCGACGTGCTGGCCACGATCCTCACGTCCGCGCGGAAGCTGGTCGGCGCCCGGTACGCCGCGCTCGGCATCCCCGACGAGGACGGCGGCTTCGCCGAGTTCCTCGCCGACGGCGTGACCGACGAGGAGCGGGCCGCGATCGGGCCGCTGCCGCGCCAGCACGGGATCCTCGGCGCGATGCTGCGCGACCCGAACCCCGTGCGGCTCGCGAACATCCGCGCGCACCCGCACTTCGGCTGGTGGCCACGGGCGCACCCGCACCTGACCGACTTCCTCGGCATGCCGATCGCCGACGGCGACGAGATCCTCGGCGAGCTGTTCCTCGCGAACAGCTGCAACCCGGGCGGGTTCACCGCCGAGGACGAGGAGCTGATGCGCCTGCTCGCGGCGCACGCGGCGATCGCGCTCGTCAACGCCCGCCTCTACGAGCACAGCCGCGAGCTGTCCATTGTGGAGGAACGGAACCGGATCGCCCGCGAGCTGCACGACGCGGTGTCGCAGAAGCTGTTCAGCCTGCGCCTCACCGCCGACGCCGCGTCCGCCTTGCTGGAGCGCGACCCCGCCCGTGCGGCCGCCGAGCTGACGACGGTGCGCAGGCTGGCGGCGGAGGCCAGCGCGGAGCTGCGTGCCATCGTGGTCGGGCACCGCCCGGCCGACCTCGACGGCGACGGGCTGGACAACGCGCTGCGCAAGCAGGTGGAGCTGCTGGACCGCGTGCACGAGCCCACGATCCGGTACGTGGGCTGCGGGTGCGTGCCGGCGCTGACGGAGGACCGCAAGGACGCCGTGTACCGGATCGCGCAGGAGGCCATCCACAACGCGTTGCGGCACGCGGGCGCGTCGCGCATCGACGTGGTGCTGACCGAGCACGACGGCGCCACGCTGCTGCGCGTGACCGACGACGGCGCCGGTTTCGCACCGGCGGACGGCGGCCGGGGGCTGGGCCTGACCTCGATGCGCGACCGGGCGAGCGACGTCGGCGGCACGCTCACCGTCGTCTCGGAACCGGGCGGCGGCACCTCGGTGCGGCTGGTGGTGCCTGCGTGATCAAGGTGCTCGTGGTCGACGACCACCCGGTGGTGCGGCAGGGCCTGCGCACCTTCCTCGACCTGCAGGACGACATCACCGTGGTCGGCGAGTCGGCGGACGGGGAGTCCTGTGTGGACGACGCGGACCGGCTGCGCCCGGACGTGATCCTGCTCGACCTGCGGATGCCCGGGGCCGACGGCGTGACCGCGTTGCGCGGCCTGCGCGACAACCCAGCGCGGGTGCTCGTCGTCACGAGCTACACCGAGCCGAGCGCGGTCCTGCCCGCGGTCCGGGCGGGCGCGGCGGGCTACGTGTACAAGGACGTCGACCCGCCCGCGCTGGCGGCCGCGATCCGGTCCGTGCACGCCGGGCACGTGCTGCTGCACCCCGACGTGGCCCGGCTGCTGGCCGAGGGCGAGGCCCACCCCGGCACGGCCGAGCTGACCGCGCGGGAACGCGACGTCCTCGCCCAGGTCGCCCGCGGCCGTTCCAACCGGGAGATCGCCCGCGCGCTGTCGCTGTCGGAGAAGACGGTGAAGACGCACGTCAGCGCCATCCTCGGCAAGCTCGGCGTGCAGGACCGCACGCAGGCCGCGCTGCACGCGGTCCGCACCGGTCTTGTCGACACCTGACGGCCACCGGCCGTTGTTCGTGAGGTTCTTGCAAACCGCCTTCGTTGTCGGCAAAGATCGGACATATGGCACGTACGCCCGGAATCCTTGCCCTGACCGCGGTACTGGTGGCCGTCGGCAGTGGCCTCGCTCCACAGGCCGCTGCCGACGTCCGACCGGACCTCACCAACGTCGCCCACCGCGGCGCTTCGGCGCACGCACCCGAGAACACCCTCGCGGCCATGCGGCTGGGGGTGGCGATGGACGCCGACATGGTCGAGATCGACGTCCAGCGCACCGCCGACGGCGGGATCGTCCTCATGCACGACACCACCCTGATCCGCACCACCGACGCCGAGGTGCTCTTCCCCGGCAGGCCCTCCTACGACGTCAGCGCCTTCACCCTCGCCGAGATCCGGCAGCTCGACGCGGGCGAGTGGTTCGGCCCGGAGTTCGACGGCGAGAAGGTGCCCACGCTCGCCGAGGCGCTCGCCGTCCTGCGCGGCGGCGACGTCGGGCTGCTGCTGGAGATCAAGGAACCCGCCCGGTACCCGGGCATCGAGAAGCAGGTGGCGCGGCACCTGGACCGCTGGTGGCGCACGCCCGCGCCGCCCGGGCTGGCCCACCGCCTGGTGATCCAGAGCTTCGACTGGGCGTCCATGAAGCGGTCGCATGACCTCCTCCCGCGCATCCCGCACGGCCTGCTCGGCCGCGTGCCGGAGGCGGAGATCGCCGGCCACGCGCGGTGGGCCGACCAGATCAACCCGGGCTTCGCGACCGTCGACGCCGCCTACGTGCGCGCGGTCCACGACGCGGGCCTGGAGATCTACGTCTACACGGTCAACACCGCCGCCGACATGCTCGCCCAGATCGACAAGGGCGTGGACGGCATCATCACCAACTACCCGGACGTGCTGGCGGGGATCATCGCCGGGGACGGTCGCGCGGCTGCCTGACGACCCAGTCCCGCCAGCACTCCCGAGAGGACGAGCACCCCGGCGACGACCTGCGCCGGGGTGACCCGTTCGCCCGTGAGCACGGCGGCCGCGGCCATCCCGAACACGGGCACCAGCAACGAGAACGGCGCGATCGCCGACGCCGAGTAGGTCCGGATCAGGAACCCCCACACGCCGAACCCGGCGACCGTGGCGAGCAACCCCACGTACAGCACCGCCCCGGCCGCCGACCAGGGCACGGTCGGCAGCGTGTCCCAGGCGTCCTCGACGACCGCGGACGTCGCGAACAGCGGCGGCGCGGCCAGCGCGCTCACCCACACCATGAACCGCAACATGTCCGGTGGCCGCGCATGCCGCACGACGACGTTGCCCGCGCCCCACATCGCGGCCGCCCCGAGCAGCAGCAGGAACGCCCCGAGCGGGCTGGTGGCGCCGAGGTCGACGGCGATCAGCGCGATCCCGCCGAGCGCGATCGCCATGCCGGCGAGCTGCCTGCGGGTGAGCCGCTCCTTGAGCAACAGCACGGCGAACAGCAGCGTGCACGGCGCCTGCGCCTGCAGCACCAGCGACGACAGGCCCGGCGGCATCCCCGCCGCCATGCCCGAGAACAGCAGGCCGAACTGCCCGATCCCCAGCGTCAGCGCCACCAGCGCGACCCACCGCCACGGCACGCCGGGGGAGCGGAGGAAGAAGATCGCGGGCACGGCGGCGACCAGGAACCGCAGCGCGCAGAACAGCAGCGGCGGGAAGTGCGCGAGCCCGACGTCGATGACGACGAAGTTCACGCCCCAGACGGCGGCGAGCCCGAGTGCGAGCAGCAGGTGGCGGGGAGACACGCGGCAACTCTCGTCCGGTCCACGATGAAGCACAAGTAACGTGTTCTGGCGGCAAAGAGTTAGAGTTGCTACATGTTCGATCTGGCCAGGCTCCGCGTCCTGCACGCCGTTGCCGGGCACGGCACGCTGGCGGCCGCCGCGCAGGCACTGCACCTCACCCCGTCCGCGGTCTCCCAGCAGATGGCGAAGCTCGAACGCGAGGCGGGGTGCGTGCTGGCCGAACGCCACGGCCGCGGGCTGCGGCTCACCGAGGAGGGCCAGGCCCTGGCGGCGCACGCGGCCCGGATCCTCGCGACGGTCGAGGAGGCGGCGGCCGACCTCGCGGCCCGGCGGGGCAGGGTGCTCGGCACGCTCACCGTCGGCGCGTTCCCGACCGCGGCCCGCGGCCTGCTGCCGTCGGTCGTCACCGCATGCGCCGCCGAGCACCCGGACCTGCGCATCCGCGTGCTGGAGGTGGAGCCGTACCAGGCGATGGGCAGGCTCACGGCCGGTGACCTGGACCTGGCCGTGTCGCAGGACTGGGTGAACGTGCCGGTCGCGGTGCCGGACCGCCTGCGCGGCACGGACATCGGCCACGACCCGGCCGACGTCGCGGTCCCGGCCGGCCACCCGCTGGCGGACCGCGATTCGGTTGCCCTGGCCGAGCTGTCGGCGGAGCCGTGGATCTCGTCGACGGCGGGCACCATCTGCCACGACTGGCTGACGAACACGTTCCGCCGCGACGGGCACGAGCCGTTGATCGCGCACCAGGCGGCGGAGTTCCCGACCCAGCTGGCCCTCGTCGCCGCGGGGCTGGGCGTGGCGCTGATCCCCCGGCTGGCGACGGACCACGTGCCGCCGGGCGTGCGGTTGATCCCGGTGACACCGGCGCTGGACCGGCGGGTGTTCGCGGTGTGGCGCGCGGAGTCGTCGAGCAGGCCGGCGATCCACGCCGTGGTCGAGGCGCTCCGCGCGCGGTGGCCTGCTAGGTCAGCTCGCCCGGCAGCAGGCTGAACAGCATCGTGTCGCGGCGCGCGCCCCGGAACGGGAGGTGCGACCGCATCAGCCCTTCGAACGTGAACCCGCACCGCTCCGCGACGTTCTGCGAGGCGGTGTTGTCGGGTCCGCAGGTCAGTTCCAGCCTGCGGATGTCGAGGGCCTCGAAGGCCCAGCGGGCCAGCAACCGCAGCGTCCTGGACGCGGCGCCGCGCCCCCGCGCCTCCGGCCGCAACCAGTAGCCGACCGCCGCGCTCGCCTTCACCGGGTCGACGTCGTACAGGGAGCAGCCGCCGAGGACGCCGTCCGGGTCGGCGGCGTCGGCCACGGCCATGTGGACGTCGGTGCCCTCCGCCCGCAGCCGCGCCTCGACCCGCATGCCCGCCGCCACGTGCGCCTGGGTGAACGGCTCGAGCAGCGGCCACGAGAACCGCAGGCACTCGGGGTTGTCGAACGCGGCGAACCGGCCGGGCACGTCCGCCGCCCGCCACGGCCGCAGCACGACGACGTCGTCACCGAGGGGTGGGTCGGGGTAGGGCAGGGCAGGCATTGATCACTGTCTACACGGCCGGGTTCCGGGCGGCAACGTCGTGACCGCGGTCCCGTGCCCGCCGCGGTAGGGCGGCGATGGCGAGGACGATCACGGCCGCCCAGACGTAGGCGTTGCCGGTCAGGAGGCGCCATCCGTGCCACGGCGTCGCCGGGTCCCACCACCAGTGCGGGGCGACGACCACGAGCACCACCCCCGCACCGACGGCGGTGGCCGTGCGGCGGGTGCGCCAGGCGTGGACGGCGCCGGTGAGCAGGATCGGCACGACCCACACCCAGTGGTGCGAGTACGACACCGGGGAGATCAGCAGCGTGCCGAGCGCGTTGAGGCCCAGCGCCCACGCGGGCCACCCGGCGGCGAAGGCGCGTCGCATCCCGAGCGCGGTCACGCCCAGCACCACGACGGCGAGCAGCGGCCACAGCAGCGTCGGGTTCAGCCCGAACCGGGCCAACGCGACCTTGAGCGACTGGTTCATCTCGTTGGACATGCCGCGGAACTGCGTGGCGTGGAACGCCTCGTGGGTCCAGAACCGCACGGAGTTCGACCAGCTCACCAGGAACCCGACGGCGGTGGCGCCCAGGAACGCCGCCCCGGCGGTGAGCGCGGCCCGGCGGTCGCCGCGCAGCAGGAAGAACAACACGAACACCGCGGGCGTCAACTTCACCGCCGCGGCGACGCCCACCAGCAGGCCGCGCGGCCACCGCGGTGCGGGGACCAGGCAGTCGACCACGACCAGCGCCATCAGCAACGCGTTGATCTGCCCGAAGTAGAGCGTCTCCCGGACCGGCTCCAGGACCAGCGCCACCGGCAGCAGCGCGCCGACGAGCAACGCGGTGGGCCGCACGTCCAGCGCGCGGAGCACCACCACGACCACGAGCGCCACCGCCGCGACCGTGACGAGCGCGAAGACCGCGCTCGCCAACCAGAACGGCACGACCGCGAACGGCGCGAGCACCACGACCGCGACCGGCGGGTACAGGTAGGGCAGGTGCAGGCCGTTCGCCAGCGTGGGCAACTCCCCGTACAGGTCGCCGCCCCGCCACCACACGTCCACGGCGACCCGGTAGACGTCCAGGTCCATCCGGTAGGCGCTGCCGAGCACCCCGCCCCGGAACGACACCAGAAGCCACACGACCACAGCGACGTCGACCACGACCAGGACGAGGACCAGAGACTTCCGTACGGCGACCAACCCCGCTCCCCGGCGCTCGATCAAGCTGCGACCAGCATAAAGAGAAGGTCGGGGAGCCTGAAGAACACCATCGCCACGCCGCCGGCGCCGGCAGCGAGGCCAACAGCAGCCTCGAAGTGGAACTGGCGCGAAAACACAGCCACTCGTGGGCAGACATCGGAGAGACGCTGGGCGTCAGCAGGCAGGCGGCACATGTCCGTTTCAGCACCCATGAACGCTGCGGCAAGAGCAGGCGAATCGCGCAGCTCCTCCAGGCCCGTTGGGCGCACGACCACCGCTAGTTGCGCGAGCTGCGAGAGGCGTACGGAGAGCCGATTCCACCGTTCAGGCGGCTGCGAGCGCGTGGGTCCGCGGCTCCCTCGGCCGGCTTGTGGTGAGCCCGCGGCTCGTGCTCCGAGTCTCCGATCAGGGGTGCGGTCCCGGCGGAACGTCAGCCGCGGTCGTGCCGGACCACGGGCACGCCCGGCGCGACGGACGCGATGGCGGTCGCCAGGGTGTGTTCGTCGGTGTGCCAGTCCTTCATCGGGAGCAGCACGGTCACGCGGTGGTCGAGGTCGCGCGGGGAGAGCTGCACCGGGCCGATGGGCATCGCCGCGTCGCGCGTCGCCACGCCGACGGCGCGGTGGCGCTTGCGGCTCTCGTCGCCGGTGTGCCACTCGCGCAGCACCACACCCGCGACCTGTTGCCACGGCACGAAAGCGGGCTCCTTCCCCGGCTCGGCGCCGAGGTAGATCCCGTACGGGTCGACCGCGAACGCGGCCCAGCCGCTGCGCGACATCCGCGTCAGCCGCGGCACCACCCAGCGCCACAACACAAACCCGAGCGCGACGACCCACAGCACGGCGAGCACCCCGAGCATGGCGCCGCCGTCCTCGGCGAGTTCGCCGCCGAGGACGCCCGCGACCATCGCGGCCATCAGCCCGGCACACACGACGATCCAGAGCACCGGCCGGGCCGGCCGGAACCGCGCCACCACAACGGTTCCGCGCACGGTCCGATCCGGGAGCCGAACGTTCGACATGGAAGATCCCCCTCGCGATGAACGAGAAGGATCTTAGTCGGCCGCCGCCCGGGGCGTGGCCGAACCGGCGAACGATCCCCGCGTTCCCCACGACCGGGCCGCGTTCGGCGATCGGGGCGAACCGGCGCGGCGCGGCCGGACGACGTCAGTCGGCCGGGAGCCAGTCCGTGTTGGCTCCGCACAGGATCAGGCACGACAGTTCGCCCGGGACCGCGCCCGCGAGCCACGCGGCGAACGGCACCGCGCCCGCGGGTTCGACGGCCAGGCGGAACTCCTCCCACAGCCGGTCCCGTGCGCTGAGGATCTCCCGGTCGGACACCAGCACCGACGTGACCGACCGCAGGATCGCGAACGGCACCGCGCCCACCTGGGTCGCGCCCAGCGCCGACTTCGCGACGCCGCCGACGGGCGAGTCCACCGGCCGCCCGGCCGCGAGCGCGTCGTGCAGCGCCTGGCAGCCCTCGGGTTCGACCGCGACCACGTGCCTGCCACCGGCGCCGAGCACGGTGCCCGACGCGAGCCCGCCACCGCCGACCGCCACCACCAGCGCGTCCACGTCGGGTGCGTCCGCCACCGCCTCCGCCGCGCACGTGCCCTGGCCGGCGATCACCAGCGGGTGGTCGTACGCGGGCACGTACAGCGCGTCCGGCACCGCGGTCGCCGCCGCCGCGGCCTCCGCGTACGTCGCGCCGTGGCGGATCAGCTTCGCGCCCGTCGCCTCGATCCGGCGGGCCTTCGCGGCGGGCACGGACTCCGGCGTGTACACCGTCGCGGGCAGGTCGAGCAGTGCCGCCGCGGTCGCCACCGCCAGCCCGTGGTTGCCGCCGGACGCCGTCACCACGCGCTCGGGCCGCGCAGGGGCGCCGAGCAACGCGTTCAGCGCACCCCGCACCTTGAACGACCCGGTCCGCTGGAGGTGCTCGAGTTTCAGCACCACCGGCCGCCCGTCGACCTCGGCGCGCATGATCGGGGTGCGCCGGGCGTAGGCGGCGATGCGGCTCGCGGCAGCCGCCACGTCGGGCATGTCTGACAGCATGAACCCCACCGTAAACGAGGGAGAGGTGGCGGCGTGCTGACGGTCGTGGCGTTCGGGTTCGCCTGGTGGCTGGGCCTGTACCTGCTCGCGCGCGACCCCCGCAAGCCCGTCCTGCGCCGCGCCGGTCTCGGCCTCCTCGCGTACGGGCTCGCGCTCGCCGCGGACCAGCCGTTCCTCGACGAGCGCGGGCACGTCGTGCTGCTGTGCGTTCCGGCCGTGCTGTGGACGGGCGTGCTGATCGGGCTGCTGCCCGAACCGGCCGAGGTTGATCGCCAGTGGTTCCGCGTCGTGTTCCCGGCGTCGCTCGCGGTCGCGCTCGCGAGCGCGTTGTTCCGGCCGCTGGCCGGGCTCGTGGTGCTCCCGCTGTTCTGGGCGCTCGCGCTGCTGCTGCGCCGCCGCGCCCGGCTCGGCACGGGCCTCGGCGTGCTGGTGGCGGCGCTGCTGCTGTTCGGCCTCGGTTCCGGGCTCGTCCTGCTCGGCTTCCTCGACGACCTGCCGAGGACCCTCATGCTCGCCGGCATCGGCCTCGACCTGCTGCTGCTCGGCGGCTGCGTCGCGGTGCTCGACGCGTTCGACGAGGGCGAGGCGATCCGCCGCGACATGGTGTGGTCGCTGCTCGTCGCGGGCGGGGTCGCGGTCCTGTTCGGCAGCCAGGTCGCGTTCGCCGCCCTGCTCGTCGACCGCCCGCTGGACCTGCTCCTGTACGGCGTCGTGGCGGCCGCGATCACCGTGCAGGTGCTGGCCAGGCCGATCAACGCGCTCGCCGACCGGTTCGCCTTCCGCGACGCGCCGGACCTGCGCCAGGAACGCACCGAACTGCGCGAGGTCGCCGCCGCGCTGCCGCGCCGCGCACCCGCGCCGCTGTTCGGCGTCGACGACGCGGAGTTCACCCGCCTCACCCGCCGCGCGCTGTCGCACTACGGCGACCTCGGCAAGCTCGCGTCCAGCCCGCTCGCGGCACTGCCGGTGATCACCGGCAGGCTCGCCGCGCGCGGCGTCCCGGACGCGCCGCGGGCGCGCGCGACGGAGCTGAAGGCGCTGTTGCTCGAGACGATCACCCGGCTCAAGCCCGCGGACGGCGACTTCGGCACCTCGGAGGAGTGGCGCCACTACAACGCGCTGTACTTCTACTACGTCGTCGGCGTCCGCCCGTACAGCGTGCGCACGAAGGTCACCGAGCTCGACCCGGTGGCCCGCCGCGCGCTCGCCTGGTTCGTCGACCAGGTCCCGGAACGCACCCTCCACAACTGGCAGGCGGCCGCCGCCAAGATCGTCGCGGCTGAGTTGCGCGCACCGGTTTCCCCCTCCTGACCTGCGGTTGGCAGTAGTTGGCAGCTCTTGGCGTGGCACTGGCAGTGCCCGCCGGGCGACCTTCGGTGGCGTCACCAACGACGACCACACGGAGGCCACCATGACCGCCACCCGCACCGCTCCCACCGCGACCCCGAAGCTGCTCCGCGAGGCCGTGCTGCTCGACGGGTTCGCCACCCTCCCGAGCGGCGTCCTGCTCACCGCACTCGCCGGCGTCCTCGACGAGCCGTTCGGCATCCCCACGGGCGTGCTGCTCGGCGCCGGGTTGTTCTTCGTCGCCTGGGGCGCGCTCGTGCTGTTCCTCGGCTTCCGCCCGGTGGTCAACCGCCGCGCGACGATCGCGGTCGGCATCGTCAACATCGTCTGCGCCGTGGACGGCTTCGTCGTCGAGCTGGCGGGGCTGGGCGAGCTGACCACGCTCGGCTCGGTGCTGCTGGTCGCGCTGTCGGTGGTCGTGCTCGCCCTCGGTGCTCTGCAGGTGTTCGCCGCCACGCGGGGAAGCCGCGGGTGAACGCGTAGCCGGACGGGCCGGTGCCCGGGCAGTGGGAGTCCCCACCGCCCGGGCACGACCCGTTGTCGCGTCCGGCCGGCAGGTCACTGCCTCCGGGCCGTGGTCATGGGCCAGACTGTGCCCGTGACGTTCCCACCCGCTACCGCAACCGCTGTCGGCTCGATGCCGGGCACCGACCCGGTAGAGGCCGCGGCCGTCGTCGTCGGCGAGCTGCCCGGCTTGCCGCACCTGCCCGAACTGCCGAAACGCGGTCTCGGGGCGGACATGATCGGCCGGACCGCCGCGCTGCTGGTCGACCTCGCCGTCGAGGTGGTGCCCTCGGCGTACCGGGTGACCGCCCGCCCCGGCGGCGACCACCGCACGGCCGTCGACCACCTCCGCCGCGACCTGGACGCCTTCGAGGAGGCGGCCGAGTCCGCCACGCCGTCGCTGGTGAAGGTGCAGCTGGCGGGTCCGTGGACGCTCACGTCGGAGATCGAGCTGCCCCGCGGCCACCGCGTGATGACCGACCAGGGCGCACTGCGGGACTTCACCGAGTCCCTTGCCGAGGGGCTGACGAGGCACGTCACCGAGGTCCGCAAGCGCACGGGCGCCGAGGTGGTCGTCCAGTTCGACGAGCCGTCCATCCCCGCGGTGCTGGCGGGTTCCCTGCCGACCCCGTCGGGCCTGAGCACGGTCCCGGCCGTCGCCGAACCGGACGCCCGCGAGGTCCTCCGCACCCTGGTCGACGCGGCGCGCGCGGCGACGGACCAGCCGGTGGTCGTCCACTGCTGTGCCCCGCGGCCCCCGGTCGCCCTGTTCCGCTCGGCGGGCGCCGACGCGATCTCCCTGGACGCCACCCTCCTCGACGGCATGCCCGCCGTGTTCGCCGACCAGCTGGGCGAGGCGTGGGACGACGGCTGCGTGTTCTTCCTCGGCCTGGTCCCGAGCACCGAACCGAACCGCCCGCCGGCGCTGCACGACGTGGCCCGGCCCGCGCTGGAACTGGTGGACCGCCTGGGTTTCCCGCGCGGCCTGCTGGCGGAACGTGCGGTGCCGACCCCGGCGTGCGGCCTCGCCGGTGCCACCGCGGCCTGGGCCCGCCGAGCCATGGAGCTCACCCGCGACCTGGGCAAGGCGTTCGTCGAACCGCCCGAGTCCTGGTAGGTCAGCGGCCCGCGGTGGACCAGGACAGCGGCCACCGCCCGGCCGCCATCGTCCACACCACCGACCCGGCGACGATCGACGCGAGAATGGCCATCACGCCGAACTGGTCGCCGCGCACGACCAGGTAGACGCCGATCGCGACGCCCTCGACGCCGGCGACCAGGCCCCACACGCGCAGGAACGTCCACCAGCCCGGCGCCCGGGTCGGCGCCGGGAGCGCGGGCCGGTTGGCCGCGAACCACGTCAGGGCGTCGTGCAGCGGGCTGCCCGCGGGCAGCGGCAGCCGGATGGGCGCCGACCGCAAGGTGCCCGCGACGTGGTCGACGCGCACCGCGCCGGACGGTTCGACGGTCACACCGGTGAGCTGGTCCGCCATGATCGTCCGCCGGCCGAGGAACGGCAGTCCCACCACGATCCGGTCCGGGTGCACGCTCACCGTCAGCCGCGTCCGGCGCCCGCCGACGAACCCCGGCGTGGTCGCCCGGGCCCGCGCGGACGCCGCGGGCGGCAGGGCCGGGTCGGCGGGCCCCAGCAGCATTTCGGGGATCGCCCGCCACAGCACCAGGACCAGGATCGCGGGCATGAAGGCCACGCGGAGCAGTGGCTCGTCGCGCAGCCCGGTCATGAGGAGGGCGAACAGCACGGCCGCGATGAGTCCGGCGGCAACGGTGAGCACGCGTGACATGCCGTCATTCTGCCTGGATCGCCGTCAGAACAGGACCAGCCCGAGCACCACGACCAGGACCACGACCGCCACCGCGACGGTGACGACCGACCGCCACCACGGCGGCGGCATCGGCCCGGTCACCAGTTCCGGCCGCAACCCCTCGACCGCGGCCCGGACCGGGTGCCCGCGCCTCAGCACCAGCCCGACGGGCGACGGCACCCCGGTCGCCGTGTGCTCGACCCGCAGCACGTACCCGCCGCCGAGGTGCCGTTCTCCCCGCTGGATCCCCACGATGTCGCGCGCGGGCACGAACCCGGCGTCGTCGGGCGACCCCGACACCGTGAACCCGTCGGGCTCGACGGTCACCGCCAGGATGACCGCCCGCCGCCGGATGACGCCCCAGACCACGTGCACGCCTACATCGTGGCGCTCACGCCCGCCGGAACGTCAACGCCACCGCGAACGTCAGCAGCGCGACCAGCGCCGACACGCTGAACGCGGCGGTCATCCCCGTCACCAGCGCGTCCGTCCCCGCGTGCCCGCGGGACGCCGACCCGGCCACCGTCACCAGCACGGCCAGCCCGAGCGTCGACCCGATCTGCTGCATGGTCTGCAGCGCGCCGCCCGCGGCCCCCGCGTCGGCGGGCGGCACGGTCGACATGATCACCACGTTGAGCGGTGCGAACGCGAGCCCGCCGCCGACGCCCATCAGCAGCATCGGGCCGAGGACGTCCGGCACGTAACCGGAACCGGCCGACAGCCCCGTCAGCCACCACAGCCCGGCCGACATCAGCAGCGTGCCGGTCACCGCGAGCGCCTTCGGCCCGAAGCGCGGCAGGAGCCGGGGCACCAGCCGGGACAGCGCGAAGATGCCCGCCGCCATCGGCAGGAACGCGAACCCGGTGGTCAGCGCCCCGTACCCGCTGATCTCCTGCAGGAACTGGGTGAGGAAGAAGAACGCGGACATCATCGACAGCGGCCCGAGGAAGAAGTTCGCGTACCCGGCCGCGCGGTTGCGGTCGGCGAACAGCCGCAGCGGCAGCATCGGGTGCTCGCCGAAGGCCTGTCGCCCCACGAACGCGACGAGCAGCAGCACCCCGGCGACCACGGGCCACACCGCCGACGCCGCACCCCACCCGGCCTCGGCGGCGCGGATGAACCCGAACACCAGCGACCCGGCGCCCGCGGTCGCGAGCACCGCGCCGGGCACGTCGAGGCGGGCGGGATGCCGTGCGGGCTCGGCGATGTACCGCGTGCCGAACGCGAGCACGACCGCCCCGAACGGCACGTTGATGAACATGACCGACCGCCACGTCAGCCATTCGGTCAGCAGCCCGCCGAGGATCAGCCCGATGGCGAACCCGGAGGAGGCCATCGCCGAGAACAACGACAGGGCCCGCACCCGGGCCTTCGCCTCGGTGAACGTGCTGGTGAGCAGTGCGATCGTGCTCGGACCCGCCGCCGCGGCGCCGAGGCCCTGCACGATCCGCGCGACGATGAGCAGCCACGCCGAGTCGGCGAGGCCGCCCGCGAGCGAGGCGACGGTGAAGACCCCGACGCCGATCAGGAACACGCGCCGCCGGCCGAACAGGTCGCCGAGCCTGCCGCCGAGCAGCAGCAACCCGCCGAACACCAGCGTGTACGCGTTCATCACCCACGACAGCCCGGCCGGTGTGAAGCCGAGGTCGGCGCGGATGCGGGGCAGCGCCACGTTCATCACGGTGACGTCGAGCATGAGCATGAGCTGGCACGTGAGGATCAGCGCCAGCGCGACACCCGGCCGGGCCGCGACGGGCCTGGCCATGGTTTGTGCGGTCAAGGAACACCCCTAAGTGGAGAGACTCTCCGATTAGACCGCGTTAGCATATGGAGAGCGTCTCCGGCTGCGCAAGAGTAACCGGAGAATCTCTCCGGATGGAAGGCTGACGATGCGCGCCGACGCACGCCGCAACTACGAGCGGATCGTGGCGACCGCGCGCGAGGTGTTCTTCGAGCAGGGCATCGACGCGCCGCTCGACGACGTCGTCAAGCGCGCCGGGGTGGGCGCGGGCACCCTCTACCGGCACTTCCCGAACCGCGACGTGCTCATCGAGGCCGTCTACCGCAGCGAGATCGAGGAGATCGCCGACCTGGCGGGCGCGCTCGCCAAGGAGCTGTCCGCCGAGGACGCCGTCCGCGAGTGGTTCCGCGAGCTGATCCGCTTCCACATCGAGCGGGCAGGCCTCGCCGCGGCGCTGAAGGCGGCCATCGACGAGGACTCGGAGACCTTCCAGTACTGCAAGCAGAAGCTGCGGGGCGCGGCATGGGACCTGCTCGAGCCCGCCCAGGCGGTCGGGGCGGTGCGCCCGGACGTGGACGCCGTCGACCTGATGCGGCTCTCCCACGGCATCGGCGCCGCCGCGAGGAACGCCGACGAGGCGAGCCGGGAGCGGATGCTGTCGGTCCTGCTGGAGGGGTTGAAGCCGTGAGGTTCTTCCGCCGCAAGGAGGCGCGGGCGCCGGTCGGGCGGCCGGACCCCGCGGCGCTCGCCGAGCGCTTCTGGTGCGGGTGGTTCGAGATGCTGCCCGAGGTGGCGGCGGCGCTGGGGGACCGGGAGCCGCAGCGGATCGAGAACCAGCTGTGCGACCTCGTCGCCGAGCTGCACCCCGACCTGCACTTCTCCCTCGAACGCGGGCAGAAGGCGATCTACGCGCTCGTGCTGAGCGGGCAGGAGGACCCGCGGCTGCGTCCCTACACCGACGCGTGGCGCGCGGCGGCGCCGCCCGACGACGCGATCTGGGAGTACCACGACTCGGTCCCGCCCGTCCCGGACCCGACGCAGGTCACCGTGAACCTGGGCGCACACCGCATCCCCCTGAAGGACGTCAGGGTGGTCGCGCAGGTCGACGGGGCCGTGGTCGACGTGGCCGTCTACCACCCGGAGATGGGCGCGCTCGACGCCGCGGCCCGCGACGCCATGACCTACCTCCCGCTCGACGCGGCACTGGGGGAACGGCTCGCGGCGCAGCGGCTGCGGCGCGTGGAGACCGCCACGACCGAGCCCGCTGACACGATCGGGTTACTCGAACTCCGGACGCTCGTGCGCGATCTCGACGAGGCCGAAAATGTCGGTGGTCCCGGCTAGTCTGCCCCCGTGAGCAGCGCAGAGGAAACTGTGAAGGCCGAAGGCGTCGAGGACGTGCCGTCGGAGGTGCGCGAGCGCCACGAGGCGCTGTCCGAGGAGATCAACGGGCACCGCTTCCGCTACTACGTGCTCGACTCGCCGACCATCTCCGACGGCGAGTTCGACGCGCTGTGGCACGAGCTGCTGGCCATCGAGGAGGCGCACCCCGGCCTGGTCACGCCGGACTCGCCGAGCCAGCAGGTGGGCGGCACGTTCTCCACGGAGTTCAAGGCCGTCGACCACCTCGAGCGCATGCTCAGCCTCGACAACACCTTCGACGCCGACGAACTCGGCGCGTGGGTGGACCGGGTGGAGAAGGAGCTGGGGCACACCTCCTACATCTGCGAGCTGAAGATCGACGGCCTCGCCATCAACCTCCTGTACGAGGACGGCCGCCTCGTCCGCGGCCTCACCCGGGGCGACGGGCGGACCGGTGAGGACGTCACGCTGAACATCCGCACGCTGGCGGACGTGCCGACGCAGCTCACCGGCACCGACGAGTTCCCGGTGCCCAAGCTCGTCGAGGTCCGCGGTGAGGTGTACTTCCGCGTCGAGGACTTCGCGGAGCTGAACGCGAAGCTCGTCGAGGCGGGCAAGCCCGCGTTCGCCAACCCGCGCAACACGGCGGCGGGTTCGCTGCGGCAGAAGGACCCCAAGGTCACCGCGAGCCGCAAGCTGAAGCTGATCTGCCACGGCCTCGGCAAGCGCGAGGGCTTCGAGCCGGCCCGCCAGTCCGAGGCGTACCAGGCGCTGGCGGCGTGGGGCCTGCCGGTGTCGGCGCACACGAAGGTCGTCGACAGCCGCGACGAGCTGTTCGCGCACATCGAGTACTGGGGCGCGCACCGCCACGACGTCGAGCACGAGATCGACGGCATCGTGATCAAGGTCGACGAGGTCGCCAAGCAGCGCAGGCTCGGCAGCACGTCGCGCGCGCCGCGCTGGGCGATCGCCTACAAGTACCCGCCGGAGGAGGCCACCACCACGCTGCTGGACATCCAGGTCAACGTCGGCCGCACCGGCCGCGTCACGCCGTTCGCCGTGATGGAGCCGGTGAAGGTCGCGGGCTCGACGGTCGCCATGGCCACGTTGCACAACGCCAGTGAGGTCAAGCGCAAGGGCGTCCTGATCGGTGACCGCGTGGTGATCCGCAAGGCGGGCGACGTGATCCCCGAGGTGCTCGGGCCGGTGATGGACGCCCGGCCCGCGGACGCGCGCGAGTTCGAGATGCCGATCCACTGCCCGGCCTGCGGCTCGAAGCTGGCGTACGAGAAGGAGGGCGACGCCGACATCCGGTGCCCCAACGCCCAGTTCTGCCCGGCACAGCGCAAGGAACGGCTCTCCTACATCGCCGGCCGGTCGGCGCTGGACATCGAGGTGCTCGGCTACGAGGCGGCGGCCGCGCTGGTCGACGCAGGCGTGCTGGCCGACGAGGGCGACCTGTTCGACCTCGACGAGGAGAAGCTGCTGCGGGTGGAGCTGTTCCGCACGAAGGCGGGCGCGCTGTCGGCGAACGGCCAGAAGCTGTTGCAGAACCTGGCCACCGTGAAGGACCGTCCACTGTGGCGCGTGCTGGTGGCGCTGTCGATCCGGCACGTCGGCCCGACCGCGGCCCGCGCACTGGCGCTGGAGTTCGGTTCGCTGCCCCGCATCATGGACGCGTCCGAGGAGGAGCTCGCCCAGGCGGAGGGCGTCGGCCCGACGATCGTGACGGCGTTGCGGGAGTGGTTCGCGACCGACTGGCGCCGCGAGATCGTCGAGAAGTGGCAGCGCGCGGGCGTGCGCATGGCGGAGGAGCGCGACACCTCGATCGAGCGCAACCTCGAGGGCATGTCGATCGTGGTGACCGGCAGCCTCCAGACCTTCTCCCGCGACGAGGCCAAGGAGGCGATCATGGCCCGCGGCGGCAAGGCGTCGGGTTCGGTGTCGAAGAAGACCGCGTTCGTGGTCGTCGGCGACGCACCCGGAGCCAAGTACGACAAGGCCGTGCAGCTGAAGGTCCCGGTACTGGACGAGGACGGCTTCCGCGTCCTGCTCGAGCAGGGCCCGGACGCGGCACGGGACGTGGCGCAGGTGGGGGAAGAGGGAACGGATGAGTGAGGTGACGATCCGGCTCGCCCGCGAGGACGAGCTGGGCGCGGTCGGCGAGCTGACGATCAACGCCTACCACGCGGACGGCTTCGAGACCTCCGGCGAGTACGCACTGAAACTGGCGGACGCCCGCCCACGCGCGGAGCAGGCAGAGCTGTGGGTGGCCGTGGACGACGCGGACACCGTGCTGGGCACGGTCACCGTCGCACCACCCGGCTCGCCGTGGGCACAGGTGTCGGGCCAGGACGAGCTGGAGTTCCGGATGCTGGCCGTGTCACCCGCGGCCCGCGGCCGGGGCGTGGGCGAGGCGCTCACCCGCCGCGTGATCGAGCGCGCCGAGGAACTCGGACTGCGCGCGGTGACGCTCAGCAGCTCGCAGAACATGGTCGTGGCCCATCGCTTGTACGAACGCCTGGGCTTCCACCGCACCCCGGAAGCGGACTGGAGCCCAGTCCCCGGCGTGGACCTGATCACCTACCGCCTGGACCTGTAGCCGGGCCGACCACCCACCGATGTCGGCCGTGATCCCCGACGGTGGCTACCACGTCGTCCCAGCGGTGATCATCCCGTTCCGTAAGCCCGTGCACGGCGAGACCAACGACACCGCCTCCGGAACCGCCCTACCTCCACAACATTCACCCGGATTGACGCGATCCCCATCCGCCCGGCACCGCAATGCCACCAGCGTCAGCACCACCCGCCGGTACGACCCCCGCGCCGGCCGACGCCCCTGCGAAGCGGAGGCCATGACCTTGGAAGGAAACGATCTGAACCGCGTAGCAGATCCGCGCCTGAAGGTCGCGGGGCGTCAGCAGAGGTGGACGACGCAATCACGTGAGCACCCCCAGTGGTGAGGCCCGCAACCGGTGCGCTGTCGCCTCGAACCTGTCACCGCGTGGCGGTGAAGCGGAACGACCGGCCGCCCGAGTGTGTGGCCGCGTCCGCGAAACCGTTGCGGCGCAAGCGGTCCGGCATGGTGCCCGGGTCCACCGGCACCATCGTGTCCCCGATGTGGACCAGCCGGAACCGCAGGCTCACCACGCTGTCCGATCCCGCGAACACCCCGCCCGGCCGCAGCACCCGCGCCGCCTCCGCGAAGAGCCGGTCCTGGTGTTCCGGCGACGGCACGTGGTGCAGCATCGTGAAGCACACGACCGCGTCGAACGTCTCGTCGTCGAACGGCAGGTCGGCCGCGTCGCCTTCCCGCACGTCCACGTCCGGGAACCGCTGCCGCAGGCCGCCTGCCAGTGCGGGATCGACCTCCACCGCGGTCAGCTCGCCGCCGTGCTCGGTGAGCCAGCGTGTCGTGATCCCGTAACCCGGCCCCAGTTCCAGCACCTTGCCGGTCAGCGGCACGTCGCGGGTCGCCCACGGCAGCACCTGCGAGCGCATCCTCGTTGCCCAGCCGTCCGACTGGCAGATCCGGCGGTGAATGACGTTCATCGGCATGCGACCGACGCTAGGACCCCGCCCGGCACGGCCGAAAGCACGTACTCTGACAAGCCGTGTCGCGTTTCGGTCATCCGTACGGGCTCCTCGAACCACCGATGGGCGCCGCGCTCGTCGGGCGGTTCGCGCTCGCGCGCGGGCACCGCTTCATCACGCACGCCCACCCCACGCACCAGCTCGTGTGGGCCCGCAGCGGGGTGGTCACCGTCGGCGTCGCCGACACGACGTGGGTGCTCCCGCCGAGCCGTGCGCTGTTCATCCCCGCCGTCGTCCCGCACACGACCGCGGCCGCGTCGACCGCCGAGATGCACAGCCTCTACCTGTACCCCGACCGCTGCCCCGCACTGTGGACCGAACCGACCGTGCTCGCCGCGTCGCCCATGTTCGCCGCGCTCGTCGGGCACCTGTCCGACCCGGACCTGACCGACGACGCCCGCGGCCGCGCCGAGGCCGTGCTGTTCGACGTGCTCACCCCGGCCTCGGTCGCGTCGGTCGACCTGACGTGGCCCGGGGACGACCGCGCACGCCGTGTCGCCGACGCGCTCGCCGCCGACCCCGCCGACGACCGCGACACCGCCGCGTGGGCGCGTGCGGTCGGCGCGAGCGAACGCACGCTGTCGCGGTTGTTCGTCGCGGAGACCGGCGTCGGGCTCGGCCGGTGGCGGACCAGGCTCCGGGTGCGTGCCGCGCTGGAGCTGCTGGCCGCGGGGGAACCGGTGGCGGTGGTGGGGCGGCAGGTCGGCTACGGCACGACGAGCGCGTTCATCGCCGCGTTCCGCCGCGAGGTCGGGGTGACCCCGGCGCAGTGCTTCCCGACCGGCTGACACGAGTTCACCGGACGGTGCAACCTGTCGCGGGGGACCTCACGTGACTATCCCGTGAATTCACCGTGGAGGGGGCCATGACCAATCGAGACGAGGAGTTCGCGGCGTATTTCGCGAGCAGGTCGGGGACCATGCGCGGCACGGCGTTCCTGCTGTGCGGCGACTGGCACCGCGCCGAGGACCTGGTGCAGATCGCGTTCGTGAAGCTGTTCCGTGCCTGGCACCGGGTCGCCGCGCACGAGAAGCTGGACGCCTACACGCGCCAGATCCTGGTGCGCACGTTCCTCGACGAGACCCGGAGCGGGTTCCGGTACCGCGAGGAGCCGAGCGCCGACCACCCCGACCACGCCGCCCGGGAAGCGGGCGGGGTCGAGGACCGGCTGGTGCTGGTCCGTGCTCTCGCCGACCTCCCCGCCCGCCAGCGCGCGACGCTCGTGCTGCGGTTCTGGGAGGACATGTCGGTCGAGGACACGGCGAAGGTCCTGCGGTGCTCCGTCGGCACCGTGAAGAGCCAGACCGCCCGCGGCCTCGACGCGATGCGCCACCTGGTGCCCACCCCCTTCTGACCACGGACCGAGCAGGGAGAAACGCATGAGCGAGCACGACTTCAGAGAGGCGCTGCGGACGACCATGGACGCCGTGAACCCACCCCCGCCGATGAGTGACGCGCCGGTCCTGGAGGCGGCCTACCGCGACCGCCGCAGGCGCCGCACGTTGTGGGCGTCCGCCGGTACCGCGGCGGTGGTCGCGGCCATCGCGGTCGGGGTGGTGCTCGTGGCACCGTCCAAGTCGGACGGCAGCGGTGTCCAGGTCGGCGGCAAGCCGGCGCCGCCGCCGACCACCACCGAGGAGGTCGCCGGGTCGTCGGCCAACGCGCCGGCCTCCGGGTCGGCCGCGGGGAAGGACACGGAGGAGACGCTGCCGCCCGGGATGACCGACCGCACGCAGCGGTCCGGCCCGCACTACGAACGGGGCGCCGAGCTGACGGTCGTGCTGGACGAGGTGCTGGCGGACGCGGGCTTCGGCACGCCGGGCGACCTCGTGGGCAACGGCGAGCTCGCGGGCGCCGAGCTGAAGCGCAACCAGGCGAACTACGACGGCAAGTTCGACGGGGTCGAGCGGTGGTCGTACTCGGCGTACACGCCCGCGACGAAGGGCAACGGCGTCGGCGAGGTGATCGCCGAGGTCAGCACCGTGACCGAGCAGGTGTCCGGGTGCGCACTGCCGACGATGTGGGGGCTCGAGGGCGAGTGCCGCGAGCTGGTGGTCGACGGCAAGAAGGTGGCCGTAGCCGATGTCGCCGACGCCCACCAGGAGCACGTCGACCAGGTCGCCGCCTACCGCTACGACGACGGCACGATCGTGTACATCGCACAGTCGCTCGACTTCGGCTTCACCGACCACCCGGCGCTGGCCGAGCTGCCGTTCACGCCGGAGGAGCTGGCCGCGCTGGCGATCGACCCGCGGTTCAAGGTGACCGGGTAGCGATTCGCGGCACGAGGTCCCCGGGGTCGTGCACGGACCCCGGGACTCCTTCTTGACCGGTTGGTACAGAACTGGCTAACGTGGCGCCATGGCAGGACGGCCGAGGGAGTTCAGCGACAGCGCTGTGGTCGACGCCGCCATGGAGTTGTTCTGGGAGAAGGGTTACGAGGCGACCACGACCCAGGACCTGTGTGAGCGCACGGGACTCGGGCGCGGCAGCCTCTACAACGCCTTCGGCAGCAAGCACCGCCTGTACGAGGAGGCGGTGCGCCGGTACGCCGAGACCTGGGCGGCGAGGCAGCTCGAGATGCTCGCGCGGCCCGGCCCGGTGAAGGAGCGGCTGCGGGAGATGATGGTCGGCGTCGTCGACGCGGACCTGGCCGACCCCGGCCGTCGCGGCTGCCTCGCGCTGAACGCCGCCATCGAGGTGAGCGGGCGGGACGGCGAGGTGCCCGCGTTGGTGCGCCGCCAGTTCCTCGACCTCGAACACGCGCTGACCGACGTCGTCGAGGCCGGGCAGCGGGCGGGGGAGCTGCGCGCGGACCGGCCCGCGCACCAGGTGGCCCGCATGTTCCAGAGCACCTACTACGGCCTGCGCGCACTCGCGAAGGTCACCGACGACCGCGCGGCCCTGCTCGACGTCGTGGAGGGCGCCCTCGCGGCCCTGTAGTTCTTTGTCGTGGCCACATTCTGTACTGGACGGTAAACAATGCTGCCTGTGCTCATGCTCTGCGTCTTCGGCATCACGACCGGCGAGTTCGTCCTCGCGGGCATCCTCCCGGCGGTGGCCGACGGCCTCGACGTCTCGATCCCGTCGGCCGGCCTGCTGGTCACGGCGTACGCCATCGGCATGATCGCCGGCGGCCCGCTGCTGACCGCGCTCACCGCCCGCTACCCGCGCAAACCCCTGATCGTGGTGTTGCTGGCGGTCGCGGTGGCGGGCAACGCCGCCTCGGCGGTGGCGCCGTCCTACGCGGTGCTGTTCGCGGCCCGGGTGATCACGGCGCTGGTGACGGCCACGTTCTTCGCCAACGCGATCGTGATCGTGGCGACGGCCGCGCCCGCGGACCGGCAGGCGTCGGCGGTGGCACGACTGGTCCTCGGCATGAACCTCGCGATGGTGCTCGGTGCGCCGCTGGGCACGCTGATCGGCGACCGCTGGGGCTGGCGCGCCACGTTCGCGGCGATCGCGGTGTGCTGCGCGGCCGGCCTCGTGCTCATCCCGGCGCTGGTGCCCGCCACGGCGGGCGCCCCGGCGTCGGCGACCGCGGAACTCGGGGTGTTCCGCCTGCCGCCGGTGTGGCGCGCGATCGCGGTGACCGCGGTCGGGAACGTCGGCCTGCTGGTGGTGTTCACGTACTTCGCGCCGCTGGTCACGGCGGTCGCGGGCGTCGCGGCCGGGGCGGTGCCGGTGCTGTTGCTGGTCTACGGGGCCGGCGCGGCGGTGGGCAACCTGGCAGGCGGGCGCCTGGCGGACCGCGCACCGCGCACGTCGTTGCCCGCGTTGCTGGGTGCACTGGCGGCCGCGCTGGTCCTCCTGTGGGTGGTGGCGGAAAGCGCCGCGGCGACGGCAGTGCTCGTGTTCGTGGTGGGCGCGCTGGGTTTCGCGGTCGTCCCGGGCATGCAGGCGCGGGTCCTGTCGGCCGCAGGCGGGGCCCCGACGCTGGCGATCGCGGTCAACGCGTCCGCGTACCAGGTGGCGGCCGCGGTCGCGGGCTGGCTGGGAGGTGCCGCGCTGACCATGGGCACCCGCTCCCTGTACCTCGTGGCGGCGGCGCTGACGGTGGCGGGCGCCGCGATCAGCTGGCGAAGGCGTACAAGGTACGCGTACGATGGCGGTAAGCGTACAACGCACGCCAACGGAGGAGAGTCATGGAGATCGTGAACGTGGTCCGGTTCAAGGTCAGCCCGGATCAGGAGCAGGAGATGCGCGACCGCAGAACGGCGCTGATCGAGGCGACACGACCGCACGGCGGCGGCCCGCTGCGCACCATCCTCACCCGCGTGGACGAGGAGACGTGGATGGACCTGTGGCACTGGCCATCGGAGGACACGCTGAAGTCCGCCCAGGCGGCCCAGCTCCCGGAGGCCAAGGCAGCCTTCGCACTGGTGGAGTACCTCGACGGCACCACAGGCCGCATCGCCCCCTGACCCTCGCGAGTCACGCTCTCGCGCACACCGAGTTGTGTGTTTCGTGCAGGTCGTTGTGCACGAAACACACAACTCGGCATGCGTGCGAGCGTGACTCGCGGTGTTCGGGGGTGGGTCAGCCGGAGAGGACGACCGCGATGATGCCTGCCAGGTGGGCCAGCCGGGCCACCTCGGCGGCGCGGAACTGGGGACCGCCGGGGCGGCCGACGAGCAGGACCCGCTCCGGCTTGCCCAGCGGGGTGGCCGCGAGTTCGGTGCCCAGTTCCTTCCAGGTCTCCGGCACCCACGTCTCCTCGCCGTCGAGCACGGTCGCCCGTGCGAGCGGCAGGAACGGCAGGTCGAGCGTCTTGAGCTGCGGCGCGGCCGTCGACGCGGTCAGCGTCCGCGCGCCGCCCGCCTCCGGCCCGACGACCATGGCCCACCCGGCGCGGATGATCCGCGGCACGCCCTCGGTGAAGATGGCGAGGCCCTCGTCCGGCTGCGCGGCCACCTCTTCGACCAGTTCCAGCTCACGGTGCGTGTCCAGCACGCCGGCGTACGGTCGCACCGCGTCGACCTCGACGTCCTGGACCGATTCCGCTGCGGTGATCAACACGTCCGGCAGGCGCCCCTTCGGCAGCTCGACGACCAGGTCGTCGATGGCCGAACCGTTGTTCCGCTCCACGACGTCCACCGAGAGGATGTCGGCCCCGATGGCCCCGAGAGCGGTCGCGACCGCCCCGAGCGCTCCCGGAACGTCCGGGAGCTGAACCCGGATCAGGAAGGACAAGGCGAACGCCTCCCGCTGCGTAGGTGTCGATCTCGTGCCGGCCGACGATTGTCGCAGACGCCGAGATGCCGCTGGGCCCGCCGTCCACACCCCGGGACGCGCGCGCCTGTGACCAGCTTGCCACCTCGATAACCCGTTCGTGTGCTCATCAGGGGCGCAAATAGACTGCGGATGCTTTCAGTTTCGAAAGACACCACACGTGAAAGAAACGGTCGACCCAGGAGTCTCTCCGTGCCCAACATCTCCCGCGACGAGGTGGCTCACCTCGCCCGCCTGGCCAGGCTGGCCGTCACCGAGGACGAACTGGACATGTTCGCCGGTCAGCTGGACGTGATCCTCCAGTCGGTGGCGCGTGTCGGCGAGGTGGCGGCCGAGGACATCCCGCCGACCTCGCACGCCGTGCCGCTCACGAACGTGTTCCGCGACGACCTGGTGCGTCCCGGCCTCACGCAGCAGCAGGCCCTGGCCGGCGCGCCGGCCGCAGAGGACGGACGTTTCCGCGTGCCGAGGATCCTGGGGGAAGAGGCATGAGCGACCTGACCCGGCTCACCGCCGCCGAGCTGGCCGAGAAGATCCAGAAGAAGGAGGTCTCCTCGGTCGAGGTCACGCAGGCGCACCTGGACCGGATCGCCGCGGTCGACAAGACGGTCAACGCCTTCCTGTACGTCGACACCGAGCGCGCGCTGTCCGCGGCCCGCGCGGTCGACGAGGACGTGGCCGCGGGCCGCGAGCCCGCGTCGCCGCTCGCGGGTGTCCCGCTGGCGCTGAAGGACGTCTTCACGATGGCGGGCGCGCCGACGACCTGCGGCTCGAAGATCCTCGAGGGCTGGCAGCCGCCGTACGACGCGACCGTCACCCGCAAGCTCCTCGAAGCCGGTGTGGTGATCCTCGGCAAGACCAACATGGACGAGTTCGCCATGGGCTCCTCCACCGAGAACTCGGCGTTCGGCCCCACCCGCAACCCGTGGGACCTCGACCGCATCCCCGGCGGCTCCGGCGGCGGGTCGTCCGCCTCGCTCGCCGCGTTCGAGGCGCCGCTCGCCATCGGCACCGACACGGGCGGCTCGATCCGCCAGCCCGGCTCGGTCACCGGCACCGTCGGCGTCAAGCCCACCTACGGCGGCGTCTCCCGGTACGGCCTCGTCGCGTTCTCCTCGTCGCTCGACCAGGGCGGGCCGTGCGCACGCACCGTGCTCGACGCGGCGCTGCTGCACGAGGTGATCGGCGGCCACGACCCGCTCGACTCGACGTCCATCGACGCCCCGGTGCCGCCGGTCGTCGCCGCTGCTCGCGAGGGCGCCTCAGGCGACCTGTCCGGCATGCGGATCGGCATCGTCAAGGAGTTCCAGGGCGACGGCTACCAGGCCGGTGTCACCGCGGCGTTCCTGCAGGCGGTCGAGGCGCTCAAGGGCCTCGGCGCGGAGGTCGTTGAGGTGTCGTGCCCGCACTTCACCTACGCGCTGCCCGCGTACTACCTGATCGCGCCGAGCGAGGCGTCGTCGAACCTCGCCCGCTTCGACGCGATGCGGTACGGCCTGCGTGTCGGTGACGACCGCGAGAACAGCGCCGAGCAGGTCATGGCGCTCACCCGCGAGGCCGGGTTCGGCGCGGAGGTCAAGCGCCGCATCATGATCGGCACGTACGCGCTGTCGTCCGGGTACTACGACGCCTACTACGGCCAGGCGCAGAAGGTCCGCACGCTGATCACCCGGGACTTCGCCACCGCGTTCGAGAACGTGGACGTGCTGATCTCGCCGACCACGCCGACCACCGCGTTCCGCATCGGCGAGCGCGTGGACGACCCGATGGCCATGTACCTCGCCGACCTGTGCACCATCCCGGCGAACCTGGCGGGCACGCCCGCGATGAGCGTCCCCGCCGGGCTGTCCGACGACGACGGGCTGCCGGTCGGCCTGCAGGTGATGGCGCCCGCCTTGCAGGAACAGCGCATGTACAAGGTCGCGGCCGCCTACGAGGCCGCCCGTGACGCCGCATGGGGCGGCAAGCTGATCGACCGCGTCCCCGAGCTGGAGGCCTGATGACCGTCGCGACCGTCCTCGACTACGACGAGGTCATCGAGCGCTTCGACCCGGTGCTCGGCCTCGAGGTGCACGTCGAGCTGAACACGCACACGAAGATGTTCTGCGGCTGCCCGACCACGTTCGGCGGGGAGCCCAACACCCAGGTGTGCCCGACCTGCCTCGGCCTGCCCGGCTCGCTGCCGGTGGTGAACGCGGCCGCCGTCGAGTCGGCGATCCGCATCGGTCTCGCGCTGAACTGCGAGATCGCGCCGTGGTGCCGCTTCGCGCGGAAGAACTACTTCTACCCGGACATGCCGAAGAACTTCCAGACGTCGCAGTACGACGAGCCGATCGCGTTCAACGGCTCGCTCGCGATCACGCTGGACGACGGCACGGTCGTCGAGGTCGGCATCGAGCGGGCGCACATGGAGGAGGACACCGGCAAGTCGCTGCACGTCGGCGGTGCCACCGGCCGCATCCACGGCGCCGACCACTCGCTGCTCGACTACAACCGCGCCGGGGTGCCCCTGATCGAGATCGTCACCAAGCCGATCGAGGGCACGGGCGCGCGGGCGCCGGAGGTGGCGCGGGCGTACGTGACCGCGCTGCGGGACCTGCTGCGGGCGCTCGACGTCTCGGACGTGCGCATGGACCAGGGTTCACTGCGCTGCGACGCCAACGTGTCGCTCATGCCCAAGGGCGCCACCGAGTACGGCACCCGTACCGAGACCAAGAACGTCAACTCGCTGCGTTCCGTCGAGCGCGCGGTCCGGTACGAGATGACGCGCCAGGCCGCGATCCTCGTCGAGGGCGGGTCGATCCTGCAGGAGACGCGCCACTTCCAGGAGGACACCGGCACCACGTCCGGCGGCCGGCGCAAGGAGACCTCGGAGGACTACCGGTACTTCCCGGAGCCCGACCTGGTGCCGATCGCGCCGTCCGCCGAGTGGGTGGAGAAGCTGCGGGCGACGCTGCCGGAGATGCCGTGGGAGCGCCGCAAGCGCATCCAGGCCGACTGGTCGCTGACCGACCTGGAGCTGCGTGACCTGGTCAACGCCGGTGCGGTCGACCTGGTCGCGGCGACGGTCGACGCGGGCGCGTCCCCGGCCGAGGCCCGTGCGTGGTGGGTGAGCTTCCTCGCGCAGGAGGCGAACTCGCGCGGCATCGAGCTGGCCGCGCTGCCGATCACGCCCGCGCAGGTCGCCCGGACCTCGGCGCTGGTGGCCGAGGGCAAGCTGACGAACAAGCTGGCCCGCGAGGTCGTCCTCGGTGTGCTGGCGGGCGAGGGCGAGCCGGACGAGGTCGTCGAGAAGCGCGGCCTCGCGGTCGTGTCCGACGACTCCGCCCTGTACGCCGCGATCGACGAGGCGCTGGCCGCGCAGCCGGACGTGGCGGACAAGATCCGCGGCGGCAAGGTCGCGGCGGCGGGCGCCATCGTGGGTGCGGTCATGAAGGCCACCAAGGGCCAGGCGGACGCGAAGCGCGTGCGTGAGCTGATCCTGGAGCGCTGTCAGTAGCGCCGTGACGGCCAGGTTCGGCGTCCTCGGTCCTCTGCAGATCACCGGCCGCGACGGCCGGTGGCTGCGCCTGCGCGGGGAACGGCAGCGGTCGCTGCTCGCGATGCTGCTGTTCCACGCGAACGAGCGCGTGCCGACGGACCGGCTCGTCGACGCGCTGTGGCCGGACGTCCCGCCGAAGTCGTACGCCTCGAACCTGCACACCTACGTGTCCCGGTTGCGGGACCGGCTCGGTGACACGCTCATCGACCACGCCGGTCCCGGCTACCGGTTGCGGGTCGCGGACGCGGACCTGGACCTGCTGACGTTCCGCGCGGCCAGCGAATCCGGCCGTGCCGCGCTGCGGGGCGGCGACGCCGAGACCGCCGCGCGGCACCTGCGGCTCGCGCTGGACCAGTGGCGGGACCGCCCGCTCGCCGACCTCGCGCTGCCCGCGCTCGACGCGGAGGTGGCGCGGCTGGAGATCGAGCGGCTGACCGTGTTCGAGGACTGGGTCGAGGCCGAGCTGGCGGCGGGCCGCCACGCCGAGCTGCTGGGCGAGCTGCAGTCGGCGGTGGCGGAGCACCCGTTGCGGGAACGGCTCGTCGGCCAGCTCATGCGTGCGCTGCGCCGTGCCGGCCGCCAGGCCGACGCGCTCGCCGCGTACCGCGCGGCCCGCGCCACGCTCGTCGAGGAGACCGGTCTCGAACCCGGCGCCGAGCTGCGTGCCGTGCACGCGGAGATCCTGCGCGGCGACCAGGAACCGGTCGCCGACGAGTGGCCGATCCGGCAGCTCCCCGCCGACAGCCGCGTGTTCACCGGCCGCGACGACACCGTCGACGAGCTGACCGCGCTGCTCACCGACCCCGGCGGGCTGCCCGTGGTGCTGACCGGCGAACCGGGTGTCGGCAAGAGCACCCTCGCCGTCCGCGTCGCACACCGGCTGCAGCACGTGTTCCCCGACGGTCAGCTCTACGCGCACCTCGCGGGCGCCACCGCACCCCGCCCGGCCGGCGACGTCCTCGCCGACCTGCTGCGCAGCCTCGGCGTCACCGGCCCGGCCATCCCGGACGACGTGCACGCCAAGGCCGCGGTGCTGCGCAGCAGGCTCGCCGACCGCCGCGTGCTGCTGGTCCTCGACGACGCCGCCGATCCCGGCCAGGTCCGCCCGCTGCTGCCCGGCACCGCCAGCACCGCGGTCCTGGTGACCAGCAGGCGCAGGCTGTCCGGACTGCTGGGTGCGCACCGCGTCACCGTCGGTTCGCTCACCGACGCCGAGGCACTGGACCTGCTCGCCGCGATCGCGGGCCCACGGGTGACCGCCGACCCGCACGGCGCCCGCCGGATCGCCGCCGCCTGCGGCAACCTGCCGCTGGCGCTGCGGATCGCGGGCACCCGCCTGGCACTGCGGCCACAGCTGAGGCTCGCGACCCTGGCCGACCGGCTCTCCGACGAGCAGCGCCGCCTCGACGAGCTGTCGGTCAGCGACCTGCAGGTCCGTGCCGGGCTCGCGCTGAGCTACGCGGCGCTGAGCGAACCGGCGCGGGCCACGTTCCGCCTGCTCGGCGCGGCCGCCGTCGCGCGCGTGCCCGCGTGGGCGGTCACCGTGCTGCAGGACGGCGTGGCGGGCGACGCGGCGGTCGACGAGCTGGTCGAGTCGAGCCTGCTGCAGCCCGCCGCCGACGACCCGTGCGGCGAACCGCGCTACGAGATGCACGACCTGGTGCTCACGTTCGCGCGGGAACGGCTCCTCGCCGAGGACGGCGAGGTCGTCTGCGACGAGGGGACCGCCCGCCTGCGTGCCGCGATCCTGGCGGCCGCGGACCGGCTGGGCAGGCACCTGCCGATGGTGTTCCCGGCTCTGGACACCGGCGAGCCGGTGCCCGTCGCGCCCATGCCGGAGGAGAGCCTGGCCCGCTACGCCGCCGATCCGGTCGGCTGGTTCGCGATCGAGCACTCGTCGCTGGTCGCGGCCATCGGCAGGCTGGTCGACTGCGGTCAGTACCGGCAGGCGGCGCGGATCTTCGAGCGGGTCGCGCGGTACCTGTGGCCACAGGGCGCGTACACGGACCTGCGCACGTGCGCGTCGGCACTCGCCGGGGCCGCACGCGCGGCGGGGGACGAGCGGGTCGAGGTGTGGGCGGAAATCGTGCACGCGCGGGTGCTGCACGTGCGGGGCCGCTACGCCGCCGCGGACGCGAAGTACCGCTGGTGCGCCGAACGGCTCGACGGGCCCGCGCTGGGGTGGGTGCTGACGCACCTCGCCGACTGCCTCATCGGGCTCGGGGTGCCGGAGGAGGCCCTCGCCTTGACCGACCGCGCGGCCGAGCTGTCCACTGAGGACGCCGTGGCCGCGACGCGCTCGGCCGCGCTGAACCGGCTGGGGCGGCCCGCCGAGTCGGTCCGCGTGGACACGGACGCGCTGGCGGCGGCACGCGAGTCCGACGACCCACGTGCGGTGGCCGCCGCGCTGCAGAGCCTGTCGTGGAGCCTCGCGCTGACCGGGGAACTGGACCGGGCCGCGACCGCGGCGCGGGAAGCGGTGGCGTTGTTGCGGGACACGACCGCCCGCCGGGCGCTGGCCCGGTCGCTGCGGACACTGGGCGCGATCCAGGCCGGACGTGGGGAGCGGGCCTGCGCACTGGCCGCGTTCACCGAGTGCCGCGCGATCGCGGAGGAGATCAACGAGGTGCCGCGCATCCTCTCCAGCAGGCGCGCCATCGCGGCGAGCTGGGTCGGGGACGGCCGCACCGAGGAGGCGGTGGTGGAACTGCGGGTCTGCCTCGCCGCGTACCGCGAGATGGGTTCCGCGTCGTCGGTGGCGATCACGTTGCGGCTGCTGGCCGCCGCCTACGACGCCGCGGGCGAACCGGAGAAGGCGGAGAAGGCACGTGCGGAGGCCGACCGCACGGCCGACCCCCGCGACAGCAACGCCCACGCACTCACCGCGTTGCTCATGAACCTCACCAGGGTGCCGGGCCCCTCGCTCCCGGCACACTGAGCCGTCAGCCCTGCCGCAGCGCCTTGCCGTAGCGGCCGACGGCGGGCAGCCACGCGAACACGATCGACACGACCGCACCCAGGATCGCGAGCATCGCCAGCCCTGCCATGGCGGTGGTGGTCTCGTCGCCGAGGATCACCAGGCTGAAGACCGTCGTGAGCGCCGCCGAGACGGTGACGAGCACGCGGGTCCAGGTGGCGGCCTTCACCATGAGCAGGCCGAACACCAGCAGTGCAGCACCGGCGCCGAGGGCGAGGTAGCCGCGCGTGGTGAACGTGCTGACGACCTCGTCGAGCGAGCCCTCACCCGCGAGCTGCGCGAACGCGTCGAGGTCGGCCTCGGTGACACCTTCTGGCATGCCCGCCTGCACGAGCAGGTCCTTGACGAGTTCCTTGCCCCCTGTGGCGATGAGGATGCCGTTGACGATCGCCGCCAGCGCGGTGACCACCACGACACCGACGGCCGCGACGAGCAGCCCCGGCCTGCGGGCAAGGCTGCTCGTCGCGACCGGCGTAACCGGAATTGCGGACACGGTTCTCCTTGCTGAGTAACGGAAATGTGGCAAGGTGACCACTGACGCGACACCCCTCGAGACGCGGTGGGCACCCAGGCGGAGCAGGCTAGGGACCCCCGCCACACGGAGCGCACACAGAAGGGGTGGGGCTGTCCCCACCACCGATCCACCGGCCCGCCCCATACCGGCGGCGCGCACGCCAGGGCAGTGTTCGCGCATGGGGAAATTCACGCGGAAATCCGTTCTGGCGGTGGTGCTGGCCGCCGCGGTCCTGTTCCCGGGCGCCGCCGTCGCCGCGCCGCCACCGGCCGCCGTCGACGACCACACGCGGGCGACGCTGCTCGGCAGCATGTCCCGGCAGGAGGTGGCCGCCTACCTCACCGGGCACGGCCTCGACGCGGGGACCGTGCGCAACGACGTCGACCTGTACCTGTCGCGGTACTGGACCACCGGCGCCGACGGCAGGCCGACGACCGCGAGCGCGCTGACCGTCCTGCCGAGGACCGGCGCCCGGTCACTGCGCACGGTGACGTGGCTGCACGGCACCAGGGTGTACCGCGGGGACACGGCGTCGCGGTCGGACAACCTGGACCGGGCCGCCGCGGTGCTGTTCGCCGCCGGTGGCGACGCGGTGGTGGCGCCCGACTACCTCGGCCTCGGCACGGGTCCGGGGACGCACCCGTACATGCTGGCGCGGCCGACCGTCACCGCGACCGTCGACGCGATGCGCGCCGGCCGCGCCATCGCGGCCCGGTCCGGCAGGTGGCTCGACCGGGAGGTGCTCGTGAGCGGGTTCTCGCAGGGCGGGCAGGCGGCGATGCTCGTCGGCCGCGCGCTGCGGTCGTCCCGCGAGTTCGAGCTGGGCGCCGTCGCGGCGATCGCGGGCCCGTACGACATCCGTGGCGAGGAGCTGCCCGCCGCACTGGACGGCAGGCTGGACGGGGTGAGCGCGGTGGTCTACCTCGGCTACGCGATCACCGCCTGGAACCGCTCCCAGAAGCTGTACGACACGCCGTCCGAGGCGTTCCGCGCGCCGTACGACCAGGTCGTGGACGCGTTGTTCGACAGCGACCACCAGGAGGCGGACGTGGTGCGGGCCCTGCCCGCCACCCCGCAAGAACTGTTCACCGACGCGTTCCTGGCACGTCTCGCGCACCCGACCGGAGCCCTGGCCGAGGTGCTGGCGGCGAACGACGACCCGTGCCGGTGGCGGCCGAGGGTGCCGGTGCGCCTGTACGCGGGCAGGGCCGATCGCGACGTGGTGTTCGCCAACGCGGAGAGCTGCGCGAGCGACCTGCGCGCACACCGCGCCCGGGACGTGCGGGTGGTCGACCTCGGCGACCTCGACCACTTCGGTTCGGCCAGGGCGGCGCTCCCGGCGATCGCGCGGGAGTGGTGACCGCGCTCGGGCTAGTCCGGTCCGCCGGCGCCACCACCCGTCGGCGGCAGGACGACGATCGCGCGGTCGTCGCTGGAACCGGGCTTGCCGCCGTCCTTGTTGACCGTGCCGACGACCGCCACCTGCTCGTTCACGGCGTCCATGCCGCCGAGCAGGCCGAAGCCCTCGTCCTTCGCCAGCGAGATCTGCGGCTTGCCGGAGAACGACCCGTCCGGCGCCATCGGCAGCATCTGCGCGTTGCCCGCCTTCGACGTCACGACCAGGACGCCGCCCGCGCTCGCCGAGCAGCCCGCGACCCCCGGCCGGTCCGGCCAGGTCCACGCCGGGGTCGTCAGGGGCTTGCCGGGGGTGAGCCGGTACAGCACGTCCTGAGTCGCGGTCCGGTCCGTCACCCAGGTGCCCGACCCGTCGAACGCCGCGCACATCCCGCCCGGCGCCCGCAGCCCGCTCGCCACCACCAGCGAACCCGGCGTCGGGTTGCCCTCGGCGGGCTGCCCGGACGCGTCGAACCGCAGCACCTTGCCGGCCAGCGACTTGAGGTCCCCGGCCGCGGTCGGGTTGCCCGCGTCGCCCGTGGCGAGCAGCAACGCGCCGCGGCGGTCGAGCGCGAGCGCGCCCCGGTTGTTGGTGGCGCCCCTCGGGATGCCGGTGATGATCGGCTTGGGCACGTCACCGGGCGCGATCCGCACGACGCGGTTGTCCGTCGCGGTCGTCACGTAGGCGAAGATCAGCTGGTCCTCGGCGTAGGTGGGGGAGAGGGCGAGCCCGGTCAGGCCGCCGTCCGTGCTCCCGTCCACCGGCACGGTCGCCACCACCTGCGGGTCGTTGCCCAGCTTGACCCGCAGGATCCGGCCGGACTTCCGTTCGCCGACCAGCGCGGTGGGGTCGCGGCCGTCCCCGGGCAGCGCCGCGACCGCGCTCACGGTGTCCATGCAGGTGCCGATGACCGCGGGGTTGTAGTCGGTGCACCCGTCGGGCGGCGGGATCTTCGACGGCCGCCCGCCACCGCCGCCACCCGGCTGACCGGGCTGCCCCTCACCGGGGACCTGCGGTTCCGGCCCGCCCTGCGGGGTCAGTTGTTCCTGCGGCCGCCACGCCTCCGGCGGCGGCTGGTCCGTGAACGTGGCACACCCGGCCGTGAGCAGGGCAGCACCCAGCACGCCCGCCACCAGCACACGTGACCTCGAGGACATGGCCCCACGCTAGGGTCCCGGCCGTGAACCTCGGGTAAGTAGGGTGCCCGACGTGACGATCACCGTGCTGGTGCCGGACGAGGCCGGCGTGGCCGCGCTGACCGGCGTGAACGGTCTCGACGTGGTCCGCTACGAGGTCGACGGCGAGCTGCCGGAACGCGCCCAGGTGCTGGTGCCCGGCTTCCTCGCGCCCGCCGACCCGGCGGCGTTCCTCGCACGGCTGCCGAACCTGCGGCTCATCCAGCTGCTCACGGCCGGTGCGGAGGCGTGGGTGGGCCGCGTGCCGGAACACGTCATGTTGTCGGTCGCCAGGGGCGCGCACGGCGGCAGCACCGCGGAGTGGGCGCTCGCGACGCTGCTCGCGGTGTACCGGGACCTCATCCCGTTCGAGCGGGAGCGGGTGGCCCGCACGTGGGTGCGCAGGCCGACCGAGACGCTGATCGACAAGAAGGTGCTGGTCATCGGCGCCGGGGACCTGGGAACGCAGCTGAAGCGCAGGCTGGACGCGTGCGACGCGACCACCACGCTGGTCGGCACGACGGCCCGCGACGGCGTGCACGGTTTCGACGAGGTGCCCGACCTGCTGGGCGCGCACGACGCGGTGGTGCTGATGGTGCCGCTCACGCCCGCGACCGAGCGCATGGTCGACGCGGAGTTCCTGTCCAGGATGCGGGACGGCGCGGTGCTGGTGAACGCCGCGCGCGGCAAGGTTGTGGACACCGACGCACTCGTCGCCGAACTGGCGAGCGGGCGGCTGCGTGCCGCCCTCGACGTGACCGAGCCGGAGCCGCCACCCGAGGGCCACCCGCTGTGGTCGGTGCCGAACCTGCTGCTCACCCCGCACGTCGCGGCGAGCGTCGAGGGGTACGAACGGCGGGCGTACGCGGTGGTGGCCGAGGAGATCGCGCGGTTCGCGGCGGGGGAGCGCCCGCACAACCTGGTACGGGGCCACTACTGATCGCACGGTCAGGGGTCCACCCGTTCGGCCTAGGCGTTACCCTCCCCGGGGTGAGTACTGAAGACGACCGTGGCTACTACACCACGGCTGATTCCTCGTCCACGACCCAGAGCTTCGGCCCGCGCCCGGGCACCAGCTCGTCGTCGATGTTCGACGACGACGACGATGACGGCTACTCGAGCGCGCCGACCACGTCCCTCTCCAGCTACGACCACGAGTCGCCGCTGGAGGCCTCCGCGCAGGCGAGAACGCCGGAATGGCACCGCGGCCTGGACATCGGCCTGCTGGTGCTGCGTGTCGTCCTCGGCGCGATGTTCGTCGCGCACGGCACCGACAAGCTGTTCGGCTGGTTCAACGACGGCATGGGCATGGAGGCCACCCGGCAGATGCTCACCGGGTTCGGGTACACCGAGCCCGGCGCGCTGGCCCTGGTGGTGGCGCTCGCCGAGACCGTCGGCGGGGTCCTGGTCATCCTCGGCCTGTTCTTCCCGGCGGGTGCCGCTGCCCTGCTCGGCGTGATGGCGAACGTCATCGTGGTCAAGGGCGACTGGAACCTCTTCCTCGGCGACGTCGAGCTGGAGATGATGTACGCCGCCGCCGCGTTCGCCCTGCTGTTCACCGGCCCCGGCCGGTTCGCCATCGACCGGCACACGCACTGGTGGCGCAAGGCCCCCGTGTACGGCTTCGTGTTCCTGGTCCTGGCCGCCGGCCTGACCGTGGTCACGCTGGTCGTGTTCCGCTGAGATACTGGCGGGGTGCCATCAGCACTACCGGACGGTGACGTAGCTCCCCCGGACGGCGCGCTGCCCGAGCAGGCCCTCGATGGTCTCGGCAGGCGCCCGTTCGGGGTCTACGTGCACGTCCCGTTCTGCGCCACCCGCTGCGGCTACTGCGACTTCAACACTTACACCGCGGCGGAGCTGGCGAGTTCCCCGGCGTCCCCGCAGTCGTGGCTGGACGGCCTGCGCGCGGAGCTGGCGCTGGCGGCGTCGGTCCTGGGCGCCCCACCGCCCGCCGACACGGTCTTCGTCGGCGGCGGCACCCCGTCCCTGCTGGGCGCGGACGGCCTGCGTGCCGTGCTGGACGCGGTCCGGGACACCGTGGGCCTGGCGCCGGACGCCGAGGTGACCACGGAGTCCAACCCGGAGTCCACCGGCCCGGCGTTCTTCGCGGGCCTTCGCGAGGCCGGGTACACGCGGATCTCCCTGGGCATGCAGTCGGCGGCACCGCACGTGCTGACGGTGCTGGACCGGACCCACACCCCGGGCAGGGCGACGGAAGCGGCCCGCGAGGCCCGCCGGGCGGGCTTCGAGCACGTGAACCTGGATCTGATCTACGGCACCCCGGGCGAGAAGGAAGCCGACCTGGCGGCGTCCCTGGACGCCGTGCTGGACGCGGGTGTCGACCACGTCTCGGCGTACGCGCTGATCGTCGAGGAGGGCACGGCACTGGCCCGCAAGATCGCCAGGGGCGTGCTGCCCGCGCCGGACGACGACGTGCTGGCGGACCGGTACGAACAGGTCGACACGGCGCTGTCGGCGGCGGGCCTGCACTGGTACGAGGTGTCCAACTGGGCCACCGAACCCAAGGCCTGGTGCAGGCACAACCTGGGCTACTGGCACGGCGCCGACTGGTGGGGCGCCGGCCCGGGAGCGCACAGCCACGTCGGCGGCGTCCGCTGGTGGAACGTCAAACACCCGGCCCGCTACGCGGCGGCGCTGGCGGAAGGGAAGTCCCCGGCGGCGGCCAGGGAAACCCTCACCGCGGAGGACCGCCACCTGGAACGCGTGATGCTGGAACTGCGCCTGGTCGACGGCCTGCCGGTGGAGGTCCTCTCGGAGGCGGCGCAGAAGGAAGCCCGCCAGGCAGCGGAGGAAGGTCTGCTGGACCGGGACGCCCTGGCAGGCGTCAACGGCCGCTTCGGCCGCTGCGTCCTGACCTTCAAGGGCCGCCTCCTCGCCGACGCGGTGGTCCGCCGCCTGACCTGAGTTGTCCACAGCCCCGAGCCGACCTGCCCGTTCCTGTCGGTGCCCCGCCGTAGCATGGAAACCGGGGGCCGGAGGCCACTCCCGTCACCCCAACCGGGCCGCGCGGTCCCGCAGGTAGCGCTGCTCCGGCACGCTCGTCGTCAGCCGCGCCGCCACGTCGTACTCCGCCCGCGCCCCCACCCGGTCCCCGGCCAGCTCCAGCAGGTGCGCCCGCACGGCGTGCAGCCGGTGGTGCCCCTCCAACCGACCGTCCAGCCTCCGCAACACCGCCAGCCCCGCCTCCGCGCCCTCCGCCATGCCGACCGCGACGGCCTCGTTCAGCGTCACCACCGGGTTCGGGTCCAACCGCGACAGCACCCGGTACAGCGCCACCACCTGCGCCCAGTCCGTCGCCGCCGCGTCCGCAGCCTCCGCGTGCACCGCCGCGATCGCCGCCTCCACCTGGTACACGCCGACCCGTGCGTGCGTCAGCGCGTGCCGCACCAGCGCGAGGCCCTCCTCGATCCGCGCCCGGTCCCACCGCGTCCGGTCCTGCTCCGCCAACGGCACCAGCGCACCGTCCGCCGTGGTCCGCGCCGCGCGGCGTGCGTCGGTGAGCAGCATCAACGCCAGCAGCCCGGTCACCTCACCGTCCTCGGGCAGCAACCGCCGCAGCACCCGGGTCAGGCGTATTGCCTCGCGCGTCAGCGCCACCCGCTGCAGCGACGGCCCCGACGACGCCGTGTAGCCCTCGTTGAAGATCAGGTACAGCACGTGCAGCACCGGCCGCGGGTCCGCGGGCGGCACGAACTGCCCGCTGGCCTTCACCTTCTGCTTCGCCCGCGCGATCCGTTGCGCCATCGTCGCCTCCGGCACGAGGAACGCCCGCGCGATCTCCGCCGTCGTCAGCCCGCCGACGGCACGCAACGTCAGCGCGACCTGCGACGCAGGCGACAGGTCCGGGTGACAGCACAGCGCGAGCAACGTCAGCGTGTCGTCACCCGGCACGGGCACGTCGGCGCCCGGTGCGGGCAGGTCGCCCGGCACCGCCTCCTCCCGCCGCCTGCGGGCCTGCTCACTCCGCAGGTGGTCGGTGAGCTTGCGCGACGCGACCGTGATCAGCCACGCCTCCGGCTGCGTGGGCACGCCGTCGGCAGGCCAGTGCGTCGCCGCCGCGAGCAGGGCCTCCTGCACCGCGTCCTCCGCCGCCGCGAAGTCCCGGTGCCGTCGCAGCAGCGCGGCGAGGACCCGGGGTGCGAGGTCGCGCAGCAGGTCGTTCACATCTCCGCACCCGACATGCTCATGATCGGCCGCACCTCGACCCCCGCGAACCGCGCGTCGGGGAACCGGGCCGCGATCTCCGCCGCCCGCTCCTGGCTGTCGCAGTCGAGCACGAAGTACCCCGCGAGCTGCTCCTTCGCCTCCAGGTAGGGCCCGTCGGTGGCCACCGGCACCCCGTCCACCCCGCGCAGGTGCCTGGTGAGTCCCGGATCCGCGAGCGCGACACCCTCGACGAACTCGCCGGAGGCGTGGATCTCCGCCCACATCTCCTCGGCCTGCCGGACGATCTCGTCCCGCTCCTCCCGCGGCAGCGCCTGGAACCCCGGGTCGTGGTGGAACATCGGGTGCTCCCAGTTCCTGGGGTTCGCGTAGATCATGACGAGGTACTTCACCGTGCCTCCTCCAGGCCCGCGACGCCGACGAGGTTGCCCTCCGGGTCGGTGAAGTGTCCAACGGCGAACGCGCCCCGGCGCGCCGGCCCGAGCACGCGGGTGCCGCCGAGGTCCTCCGCCCTGCGCAACGCGGCCTCGACGTCCGGCACGCCGACGTAGAACAGCACCTTCGGCATGAACCCCGCACCACCGCAGACCCCGCCGTTGATCCCGCCGCCGTGCACGAACCCGTACTCGCCCGGCCGCGACACCTCGCCGGTGGCCGCGTCACCGACGTCGTAGGTCCACCCGAACAGGTCCGCGTAGTACCGCCGCAGCTCCCCGGGCCGCGCGCCGACGATCTCGAAGTGCACCACCGGTCGACTCATCGCTGTCCTCTCGCCGTGGCGCCCCGGCCGGGCGCCTCACCACGGAGGACGGAGCGGGCGGCGCGCGCTCGACATGTCAGGCAGGCCGCGGTGCCGCCAGCCCGGCGAGCATGCGCCCGATGACCGTGCGGTACTCGTCCCGCAGCCGCGGCTTGTCGGCCTCGGCTGCCCGCGACAGCGCCTGGCCCGCGCCGCCCAGCATGCAGAAGGCCAGCCGTGACGTGGTGTCCACCGGCAGGTCGACGACGTGGCCGCCCTCGACGAGCGCCCGCACGTACTCCTCGATCAGCCCGAACGCGAACTTGTTCTCGAGCTCCTCCCACCGCACCCACCCCAGCGCGATGGGCGCCTCCTGCCACACGATCCGGCCGTACACCGGGTCCGCGCAGGTCTCGAGGAACGAGTCGAGCGCCAGCAGCGCCCGCTGCCACGGGTCCTCGCCGCGGTCGCCCGCCTCCGCCGACCGGCGCACCGCCTCGGTCTCCAGCTTCTCGAAGACCGCCTCGAACAGGGCTCTCTTGCTGGGGAAGTGGTGGTAGACGGCGCCGCGCGTGGCGAGGATGTCGGCCGCCACGTCCTCCAGGGAGGTCCCGGCGAACCCCAGCGTCGCGAAACGGCGCGTGGCCGCCTCCAGCAGTGCGGCCCTCGTCGCCTCCGAGAACTGGTCGCGCCTGCTCTTGCCCGTTGACATGCACGGAGTATAAGACATACGCTGCGTATGTGACCGACGCTGAGTAGGTGAAACGCCATGTCCATGGCCTGGGAGCGGACCCACCGGCGGTACGCAGTGACACGAGCGGTGCTCACGGCAGTGGCGAGCACCGGACGGCCGGTCATCCCGGCCGTTCTGCTGGGGGAGATCGACGCGCTGTACGGCGACCTGGACGCGTTCCTGTCCGACCTCCGCCGCCGCTGGTACCTGGTGTTCGACGCCCGGCTCGACGCGTTGCTCGAACACCCGCCGCCGGACCTGGCGCACGCCGTCGACGACCTGCGCCGCGACCTCGATCGCGAGCAGCCCGCGTTCCGCGTCCTCTTCGAGGCGTACCCGGACCACGCGGCCGGCTACGACCTCGACCACCGCGACCACCACCGCGCGACGCTGCGCGCCGCCACCGGGGTGGACCAGCACGTTGCCCGCACCCGGACGAGGAGGGTGTCGTGACCGACACCGAGCTGCTGTTCAACCCGTTCCTGCCCGACTTCACCGAGGACCCGTACCCGCACTACCAGCGCATGCGGGACCAGGACCCGGTGCACGAGCACCCGCTCGGGTTCTGGCTCGTCACCCGGTACGAGGACGTGACAGCACTGCTCCGCGCGAAGCTCTCGGTCGAGACCCGCAACCTGTCCGGCGGCCTGATCGCCGAGCAGTACGAGCAGCTCGACCCGGGCAGCGCGCTGACGCTGTCCATGCTCGACCGCGACCCGCCCGACCACACGCGGCTGCGGGCGCTCGTCACCAAGGTCTTCACGCCCAAGGCCATCGCGGCGCTGGAGCCGATGGTGGCCGAGCTGGTCGACCGGTCGCTCGACCGCATCGCCGACGGGGGCGAGGTCGACCTGATCGACGAGCTCGCCTTCCCGCTCCCGTTCGCGGTGATCTCCGAGATGCTCGGCACCCCGCCCGCCGACCACGCGCGGCTCCGCGAGCTCTCCGGCACCCTCGTGCGCTCGCTCGAGGTGCAGACCGATCCGGCCGTCATCCAGGCGATCGCCGCGGCCGAGGCCGAGCTGACCGCGATGATGCGCGACATCATCGCGTGGAAGGGTGACCACCCCGCCGACGACCTGCTGACCGCGCTGATCGCCGCCGAACACGACGGCGACCGGCTCACCGAGGACGAGCTGGTCGCGCAGGTGCTGCTCCTGTACGTGGCGGGCCACGAGACCACGGTCAACCTGATCGGCAACGGCGCCATCGCCCTGCTGCGCAACCCGGACCAGCTCGCGCTGCTGCGCGCCAACCCGGACCTCGCGGCGAACGCGGTCGAGGAGCTCCTGCGCTACGACAGCCCGGTGCAGCAGTCGCGCCGCATCACCACCGCGCCGTACACGCTCGGCGGGCGCGAGATCCCGGCGGGCGCGTTCGTGATCGCAGGCCTGGCGTCCGCCAACCGCGACGAGCGCCACTTCGGTCCCGGCGCGCACGAGCTGCGCATCGACCGCGAGGACGCCAGGACGCAGGTGTCCTTCGGCGCCGGTCCGCACCACTGCCTCGGCGCGGCACTCGCCCGCCTCGAAGGCCGCCTGGCGCTGGGCACGCTGGTGTCCCGCTTCCCGGACCTGTCGCTGAACGGCGACGTGGAGTGGAACGGCAGGCTGAACCTGCGCGGCGCGGCGAGGCTCCCGGTCGCGGTCTGACCCCGGCCCCGGTCAGGTGGCGGGCCGCCGGGGCCGGAACGCGCCGACGAGCCCCGCCAGGAACACGTCCAGCCCGAACTCGAACCGCTCCTCCGGCGTCGCCTCGGACAGGATCTGCCCGACGCCGAGCAGGTTGGGGAACTGGGCGGGGCGCGCCGCCATGTAGGCGCCGATCTCCCTGCCGCGCGTGGCGATCTGCTCCGGGTCGACGTCCCCGGACTTCGCCGCGCCCGTCTCGAACGCGAAGGCGGCGCACCACAGGGACAACGTGTCGAACGCGAGCACCGCGACCCGGTCGGGCAGCCCGCCCGCGCGCAGCACGGCGAGCACGGCCTCGCCGTAGGCCAGCGCGTTGGGCCCCGCGGGCACGATCGTCTCCAGGCCGACCCGTGCGATGCCGGGGTAGGACGTCAGCATCCTCAGCTGCGCCCTCGCCATCTCCACGATCTGCTCGGTCCACCGGTCCGGGTCGGGCGCGGGCCGGGGGAGCGTCCCGAGCAGCCGGTCGAGCATCAGCTCGTGCAGCTCTTCCTTGTTGCTGACGTGCGCGTACAGCGACGCCGGGCCGGTGCCCAGCTCCTGCGCCACCCGCCGCATGCTCACGGCCTCCAGGCTGCCCTTGCCGAGCAGTTCGAGCGCCGTGTCGACGATCAGGTCCTGGCTGAGCGCCCGGCGCTGCTGCGCCGCCACCCGCGACCTGGGCCATTCCGCCGCCAACACCACCACCTCCGTAGTCGAGCAGCCTACTTGACACGAACGCCGTTCGCGCGTAGAACGGTGTTCGAAACAACGAACGCCGTTCGCGAGGAGTGAGTGATGACAGACGAACGACACCCGGTACTGGTCGTCGGCGCGGGGCTGGCCGGCCTGTCGGCGGCGATGTTCCTCGGCGTGCACGGGGTGCGGGCCCTCGTGGTCGAACGCCACCCCACGACGTCCGTCTACCCGAAGGCGAGAGGCCAGTTCCCGCACACCATGGAGGCGCTCGCGGTCGCGGGCGTAGCGGATCGGATGGTGGCGGCGAGCCCGCCCGAGCCCGGGTTCCGCATAGTGGTGGCGGAAAGCGTGACGGGCCGCGCCTACAACGACGTGCTGGTGGACCGCGGTCCCGACTTCAGCGAGCTGAGCCCGGCGGGCTGGGCGAACGCGAGCCAGGAACGTGCCGAACCCATCCTGCTGGCACGGGCGCGCGAGCTGGGCGCGGACGTCCGGTTCGCGACGGAGCTGGTGTCGTTCACGCAGGACGAGACCGGGGTGCGTGCCGTGCTCCGGGACGAGCGGGGTGAGCGCACCGTCCTGGCCGACTACCTGGTGGCGGCGGACGGCCACCGGAGTCCGATCCGGCAGGCGCTGGGCATCGGCGTCCACGGGCGCGGCGACCTGAGCCGCTCCGTCGGCATCGTCTTCGAGGCCGATCTGGGCAGGCGTGGCTTCGGCCTGTACTACCTGCAGAACCCGGCGCTGCCGGGCGGCAGCGGTGTGGTGGTGAGCACCGACGAACCGGACCGCTACGCGCTCGCGGTCGGCTACCGCGAGGACGTCACGGACGCGGAGTGGCTCGACCTGATCCGCACGGCCACCGGCGTCCCGGACCTGAACCCGACGCTGATCACGAACGGGGTCACCCACGGCCACACCGCGGTCCGCGTGGCCGACACGTTCTCGCGCGGCCGGGTCCACCTGATCGGCGACGCGGTCCGGGTGATGCCACCGACGGGTGGTTTCGGCGGCAACACGGCGATCATGGACGGCTACTACCTGGCGTGGAAGCTGGCGATGGTGGTGAAGGGCGAGGCCGGTCCGGGCCTGCTGGACAGCCACGACCCCGAACGCCGCCCGTACGCGGACATCCTGGTCGAGCAGCAGTACGCGGCGTACGTCCAGCGCATGCGTCCGGACCTGGTGGACGACACGGTGGCGGCCCCGGTCGACCCGATCTCGACGCTGTTCTTCGGCTACCGCCACCTGTCCAACGCCGTGATCGCGGACCCGGAGGACGACGGCGCCCCACTGGAGAACCCGGAACAACCGACGGCCCGGCCCGGGTCACGCGCACCCCACATCCCGTTGCGCAGGAACGACAAGGACCTGTCCACAAGAGACCTGTTCGGCCGGACCTTCGTCCTGCTGGTCGCCTCGGCGGGCGAGAAGTGGCTGCAGGAGGCACGAAAGGTGAACCTGAGCCTGACGGTCCACCGGATCGGCACGGACGTGGAAGACCCGGAAGGCCGCTTCACGAAGACGTACGGCATCACCGAGCGAGGCGCGGTACTGGTCCGCCCGGACGGTTTCGTGGCCTGGCGCGCGGAAGCAGAGGAAGGAGACCTGCCCCACGCGATAACCAGAATCCTGGCCCGCGACTGACCCCAGCAGCGAAAGCCGCCCGAGCCCCGACAAGCCCGGCTCCAGAGCCACACCTGCTCCAACCCCTGGCCACGGCATCGACTCCCGGTGCGCCGCGACGGTGGAACCCGTGAGGTAGCAACGTTGGGCAGGCCCGGCTCTGACCGGTCCAACGTTGGCCGCAGACGTCGCGGCTCACTCCATCGGCCGCGGGACCGATCCGCTGACCCTCCCGCGAGGCTCGGATCGCGGTCCGCGAGCGACGTCCGGACAAGGCTCGCGGCCGCCCTCAGACGTGCTTCGCCACCGAGAACCGGGTGCGTCTGACGGCCTAGACGAGTAAGCGGTGGCCCAAGCACTGCTCGGGTTTCGCCTCTGAGGCCTGGTGGCTTCGGTTCCTGCCGATGCGGATGCCAGGCGCGTTTCCGTATCTGCCGGGTCAGTCCGGCTACAACCGGCGCCTCCGGGCGGCCCTGCCCGTGGTCAAGCAGGTGATGCGCTGGTTGGCCACGGACACCGATATCGGGAGTGACCCGGTCTGGGTCGTTGACTCCACCCCCGGTGGAATGCGGCCGGTCCCGACCCACAGCGCAACGTTCAGCACTGGCCGGGTGGGCCACGTACGGCTACTGCCGATCACATATCCCGCTGGTTCTGGGGCCTGCGCCTGCATCTGATCTGCACCCCGGCCGGCCTACCGGTCACCTGGGCACTGGCCGACCCGAAGATCGACGAGCGGCAAGTGCTCATGGCCATCCGCGACCGCGAGCACTACCTGCTCACCGAACGCCCCGGACTGCTGATCATCGCTGACAAGGGCTACGTCTCCCGCGAACTCGACCACTACCTCGAACAACGAGGCATCCGCCTGATCCGCCCGTCCTACCGCAACCGCACACCACATCCTGGTGAGCCGCTGCTCAAGTCCATCCGTCAACTGATCGAGTCAGTCAACGACACCCTGAAAGGACAGCTGAACCTCGAACAACACGGCGGCCACACCATCGAAGGCGTCGGAGTACGCATCGCCCAACACCTCCTGGCCCTGACCGCCTACGACCACTGACCGAGTTACGCATTACTCGTCTGGCCCCCAACGGCCATTCGGGTGCGGCTTCTTGGGTGCCGGTGAGCCCCGGGTGCGGGCGGTTCCTCGGTGCCGGCTCGCCACAGCGACCGAAGGGGGCTGGCACCGGACGGGGCGAGGCGGTTGACCTTCACCCAAACCCGGCCGCCGCGGCTGGCGACGCGGAGGCGTTCACGAGAGGAGATCAATGAAGCGACAAGTCTGGACCGCGACAGGCGTGATCGAAGCGCCACCGACGGACGTGTGTGACGTGTTTCTCACCGCACGCGAGGGAGCCGTCGGCGCAGGCAACGCGCTGCTGCTGCGCGCGCTGCCGGGAGCCGGCCGGTTCATGCGGTCGGCGAGCCTGTGGGGCGGCCCCCGCCAGTTCACCCTCCGCTACTGGGCGCGTCCCGCCGGCACCGTCGAAGTGGACCACGCCGCCGGGTACTTCGCCTTCCAGGGCGGCTACAAGTTCCGGGCCGAGTACCGGTTCTCGCCGCATCCCGCGGGGACGTTGCTGACCTTCACGGCAGTCAACGTGGCACCGGAGGAGCATCGGAGCCGGGCACTGGTGCGGTTCCAGTTCTGGCTCGGCGGCAAGCTCAAGATCGGCCTGCGGGGGAGTCTCAAGCACATCGGGAGGAGGTTCGGCTGCCGCACGTACCCTCTGTCGTGAATCGATTCAGCGGCGCATGACTCCGATTGGTTGAGTCTCCTCGGATCAAGTCCGGCCGCCATTTGGCACCGGTTCGACCGGTACTCGCGTGGACCTCCGTAAACTTGTGGTGAAGACGGGAGGTGACCTGATGGCGAGTACGGACGAGCGGCGGTTCGCGGTGCTGCGAGCGATCGTGGCGGACTATGTGTCCAGCCAGGAGCCGGTTGCCTCCAAGGCGATCGTCGAGCGGCACAACCTCGGGGTGTCCAGCGCCACCGTGCGCAACGACATGGCCTCGCTCGAAGAGGACGGCTACATCGCCCAACCACACACGAGTGCCGGGCGGATACCGACCGACAAGGGCTACCGGCTCTTCGTCGACCGCCTCACGGACGTCAAGCCGCTGTCCTCGGCGGAACGGCGGGCGATCCGGTCCTTCCTCGAAGGGGCGATCGACCTCGACGACGTGATGCGGCGCAGCGTGCGGCTGCTCGCGCAGCTGACGCGGCAGGTCGCGGTGATCCAGTACCCGACGCTGACGCACTCGACGGTCCGGCACATCGAGCTGGTCCAGCTGACGCCCGCCCGGGTGATGCTGGTCCTGATCACCGACAACGGGCGGGTCGAGCAGCGGACCGTGGACCTCGGCGACGTGATGACCGAGGAAACGGTGTCGCGGCTGCGGAACATGTTGAACTCCGCGCTCGTTGACCATCCGTTGACGGAGGCCGCCGCCAAGGTCAGCGAACTGCTCGAGGAGGCACCGTCGGACCTGCGGGACGCGATGACGCGGCTCGCGACCGTGCTGGTCGAGTCACTGGTGGAGCACCCCGAGGAGCGCCTGGTCCTGGGTGGCACCGCCAACCTGACCCGCAACGCGGCCGACTTCCCCGGGTCGCTGCGCCAGGTCCTCGAAGCTCTCGAGGAGCAGGTGGTGGTGCTGAAGCTGTTCGCCGCCGCCAGCAAGCCTGGCACCATTACGGTGCGGATCGGGGAGGAGAACGAGGCGGCCGAGATGCGCAGCACCTCGGTGGTCTCCATCGGCTACGGCGCGCACCAGACGCTCCTCGGCGGCATGGGCGTGGTCGGGCCGACGCGGATGGACTATCCGGGCACCATCGCGGCCGTGCGTGCGGTCGCCAACTACGTGGGAGACATCCTGTCCGGGCGATGATGCCCGCGACCGGACCGAGCAGGGAGTGAGCCCCCGGAGCCTCTCCGGGGCAGGAGGACGGGAACACGGTGGCGAGGGACTACTACGGCACTCTCGGGGTGCGCCAGGACGCTACGTCCGACGAGATCAAGCGCGCCTACCGCAAGCTCGCGCGCGAGCTACATCCCGACGTCAACCCCGACGAGTCGGCCCAGGAGCGGTTCCGCGAGGTCACGGCGGCCTACGAGGTGCTGTCCGACCCCCAGAAGCGCAAGATCGTCGACATGGGTGGCGACCCGCTCGGCAACGGCGGCGGGGGCGGCGCCCGCGACCCGTTCGCGGGGTTCGGGCTCGGCGACATCATGGACGCCTTCTTCGGCGGCGGCGCAGGTGGTGGGCGGGGACCCCGCAGCCGCGTGCAGCCGGGCTCCGACGCGCTCATCCGCATCGAGCTGACCCTCGAGGAGTGCAACACCGGCGTCAGCCGTGAACTGACCGTCGACACCGCCGTCCTCTGCGACCTGTGCCGCGGCGCGGGCACCGCCGAGGGCACCGCCGTCCAGGTCTGCGACACCTGTGGCGGCCGCGGCGAGATCCAGTCCGTCCAGCGCTCCTTCCTCGGCCAGGTCGTCACCGCCCGGCCGTGCCCCGTCTGCCGCGGCGTCGGCGAGGTCATCCCCGACCCGTGCCGCCAGTGCGGTGGCGACGGCCGCGTCCGCGCCCGCCGCACCATCACCGCCAAGGTCCCGCCGGGCGTCGCCGACGGCATGCGCGTCCGCCTGTCCGGTCAGGGTGAGGTCGGGCCCGGCGGCGGGCCCGCGGGCGACCTGTACGTCGAGGTCGTCGAGCAGCCGCACCACACCTTCGAGCGCAACGGCGCCGACCTGCACTGCACCGTGCGCATCCCCATGACCACCGCCGCGCTCGGTGCCGTCCTGCCGCTCGAGACCCTCGACGACACGGTCGAGCTCGAACTCGAACCAGGCACCCAGCCCGGCACCGAGATGCTCCTCACCGGGCACGGCCTGCCGCGGCTGCGGTCCTCCGGGCGCGTCGACGGACGCGGCGACCTGCACGTGCACGTCGAGGTCGAGATCCCCAACAAGCTCGACGCCCGCCAGACCGAACTGCTCCGCGAACTCGCCAGCATCCGCGGCGAAGAGGACCAGATCGTCGCGGCGACCAACGGCCGGGGCGGCGGCGGGCTGTTCTCCCGGCTCCGCGCACGGCACCGCTGAACGGAGCCGGCCGAGCGAACCGACAGCGAAGCGACGTCGTGAGCGACACCGCCCCCGTCTTCCTCGTCGACACGGTCCCGTCGGGCACCACCACGGTGCTCGACGGACCGGAAGGCAGGCACGCCGCAGCCGTCCGCCGGCTGCAGCCCGGCGAGGAACTCGTCATCGCCGACGGCAACGGCACCGCCGCCGCCTGCGTCGTTGAAACGGTTCAAGGCAAAGAAGGTCTGACGCTGCGCCTCGTCCGGCGGTGGACGGAACCCCAGCCACAGCCCCGGATCGTGCTCGCACAGGCACTCATCAAGGGCGACCGGGGCGAACTCGCCGTCGAACTCGCCACCGAAACCGGCGTCGACGTCATCGTGCCGTGGCGCGCCGGCCGCAGCATCGTCAAATGGGAGGACGGCCCCCGCGGCGCCAAAGCGTTGGCCCGGTGGCGCAGCACCGCACGCGAAGCGGCGAAGCAGTCTCGGCGCACGTGGATCCCCGACGTCACCGAACCCGCCACCACCCGGCAACTCGCCGAACTGGTAAGGAAAAGCGCCGCCACCGTCATCCTCGACGCCGCCGCCGAGACCGCCATCCGTGATCTCGAACTGCCCACCGACGGTGACCTGGTCCTGGTCGTGGGACCCGAAGGAGGTATTTCCGAAAGTGAGTCCGACACCCTCCGCGCCGCAGGTGCGCAGGTAGCGAGGCTCGGTCCCACCGTCCTGCGGGCCTCGACGGCCGCGGCCGCCGCTATAGCCGCGCTTGGAGTCCTCACGCCACGCTGGCGCTGAGCGTGCACAACGGTCTACTCTTTGCACAGCACCACACCCGAAAACACAACGTGGAGCGCAAGAGCTACCGCCGGACACCTCCCCCCTCGGTCCGGCGGCGTCGCGTCGCGGTGGAGCGACCCCCAGGCTTCACCGCGACGCGACATCCCCTTCCCTGTTCGGTGGTTCCCACCTTCCCCGCGCCCTTGTGTCTGCCGGGGGGCCGAGCCCCCCGAACCCCCCACGGTGCGGTTTCTTCCTGACCCAGCTTGGTTGCCTTCGTTGCTGGCGTCTTCCGCCCCTGTCGGGCGACGGCAATCAGTGCTTGCCCGGGAAGCAACCATCGCCGCGGCCGCCCGTCCCCGGAGGGCGGCAACCCGAAACGGTCACTGCGACGGCAACCCCGATCCCGGAAAGCACCCGCGAAAAGCGGCACCCCGGGAAGCCACCCACCAGGGAAGCCGCCCACTCGGGAAGGCAACCAACCGCGGGAGATACCTACCGCTACGCAACCCCGCGGCGGGTGCCAACACAAAGGCAGCCAATCCGCGGCGAAGCGCTGACTGTCTGCCGCCGCACGCCTCCGCGACGAACTCGGCACGTCCGCGGTTTCCAGGTTGGTTGTCTTGCGGGGGAGTGTGTCGTTCGGGGTGGGTGTCTTCGGGGGCTGGGTGCTTTCGGGAGTAAGCGTCGTCCGGGGTTGATCGCCTTCGAAGGTGGGCGTCGTTCGGGGTGGTTGTGGTCGTGGGCCTTCTGGGGCTCGTCGTTTTCGCGGGTGTTCTGGCGTTGGTTGCTTTCGCGGAGGGTGTCTTCGGGGGGGGGGGGTGCTTTCGGGGAAGTGTCGTCCTGGGTGGCCGCCTTCGAAGGTGGGTGTCGTTCGGGGTGGCTGTGGTCGTGGGGCGTTCTCGGGCTTGTCGTTTCGCGGGGTGTTCCGGGTGTTGGTTGCTTTCGAGGAGGCGTCTTCGGCGGGCCTTCGGGGGAAGTGTCGTCTGGGGTTGATCGCCTTCGAAGATGGGTGTCGTTCGGGCTGGTTGTGGTCGTGGGGCGTTCTGGGGCTTGTCGTTTCGCGGGGTGTTCCGGGTGTTGGTTGCTTTCGAGGAGGCGTCTTCGGCGGGCCTTCGGGGGAAGTGTCGTCCGGGCTGATCGCCTTCCAAGGCGGGCGTCGTTCGGGAGGTTGTCTTCGTTGTGGGTGTGGTCCCGGGGGTTGGGTGCCTTGGCGGGGGTGAGCAGCTTTTGGGTTGGGCGTCTTCGAGGGTGGGCGTCGTTTGGGTGGTTGCCTTTGTGGTGTTGCCTTCCGGGGGCGTGCCTGCCGTGTCCGGCGGTCCTCCGTTCGTTGCTGGTGTCTCTCCGCCCCCTGGGCGCTTGTGTGTGCTCGCGGCATTGCGTCGGTTCGGCTTCCGAGGGCGTGCCCGTGGCCTCTCATGGTTTCTTTGTGCAACCTCGCTGTTCTCGGGTTTCTCCTTCCCGGTCTTCGCGTTAGGTTGGCTTCGTGGCTGGTGGTGCTCCTGCCGTGGAGCTTGAGGTCGGGGATCGGGTCGTGCGGGTCAGCAATCCGCAGCGGGTGTACTTCTCCGCGCGCGGTGAGACCAAGCTCGACCTCGCCCGGTACTACCTGGCCGTTGGCGACGGGATCGTCAACGCGCTCCGCGAGCGGCCCTGCATGATGCACCGCTTCCCCGACGGCGTCGACGGGGAGAAGGTGCACCAGAAACGGCTGCCCCGGGGCGCGCCGCCCTGGGTGGAGACCGTGCGGGTGCACTTTCCGCGCTACGGGCGGCACGCGGACGAGCTGTGCGTCACCGAACTGGCCAGCGTGATCTGGGCGGTGCAGATGTCGTGCGTCGAGTTCCACCCCTGGAACTCGCGGCGCGCGGACACCGAGAAACCCGACGAATGGCGCATCGACCTCGACCCCATGCCCGACGCCGGCTTCGACACGGTGCGGAAGGTCGCCCTGGTCGTGCAGGAGGTGCTCGCCGAGCTCGGCGCGGTCGGGTTTCCCAAGACCTCAGGAGGGAAGGGGCTGCACATCTACGTCCGCATCCTGCCCTCGTGGGGCTTCCAGGACGTCCGCCGGGCCGCGCACGCGTTCGCGCGGGAGGTCGAGCGGCGGGCCGACGGGCTGGTCGACCTGTCCTGGTGGCGGCGGGAACGGGACCCCGCGTCCGTGTTCGTCGACTACAACCAGAACGCGCGCGATCACACGATCAGGTCGGCCTACTCCGTGATCGGGGTACCGGAAGGGCGCGTGTCGACACCCATCCGGTGGGACGAGATCCCGGACGTGGACCCGCGGGAGTTCACGATCGCGACCGTTCCCGCGCGGTACGCCCAGCTGGGGGACCTGCACGCGGACATCGACTCGCACGTGTTCGACCTGACGCCGCTGCTCGAGTGGGCCGATAGGGACGGGCAGGAGATCCCCGACCTCGACCAGACCGACTAACCTCACCGCATGTCCGAGAACGACTGCCTGTTCTGCAAGATCATCGCCGGGGACATCCCCTCGACGAAGGTGTACGAGACCGATACCACCTACGCCTTCCGGGACATCAACCCGCAGGCAGACGTGCACGTCCTGGTGGTGCCACGCACCCACTACGAAGACGCGGAGGCCCTCGCGAAGGCGCCGACGGAGCTGGCTGACGTCATCAGCGCGGGCGCCGCCATCGCCAAGCAGGAAGGCATCGACGAGTCCGGGTTCCGGCTCGTCTTCAACACCGGCGAGCACGCGGGCCGCACCGTCTTCCACGCCCACCTGCACGTCCTCGGCGGCGAGCAACTGGGCACGTTCGGACGCCCCGGCCACTGAGCACCCGTAACGTCGATGCGAACTGTCGGAGGGGGCGACTAACATCGAACCCGACAGAGATGACCGAGCTGGCGCGACCAGGCGCAGAAGGCAGGACCGAAAGCACGTGACCGGTACCGCACGGGGCAGCGCGAGCCCCCCTTCTGCACCTACCCCAGCCGACCCGGCACAGTCCCGGTTCAACGTCCCCGACCAGGCCGTTCTCGCCCTGCTCGGCTCCCGCGACGAGAACCTGAAGGTGGCCGAGGAACTCCTCGACGCGGACATCCACGTCCGCGGCAACGAGGTCACCCTGTCCGGGGCACCCAGCGACGTCGCGTTCGCCGAACGGGTGTTCGCCGAGCTAGTCACCCTCGCGAGCCGCGGTCAGCAGCTCGGGCCCGACGCGGTGCGCCGCACCGTCGCGATGCTGTCGGCCGGTGGCACGGAATCGCCGGCCGAGGTGCTGAGCCTCGACATCATCTCGCGGCGCGGGCGCACGATCCGGCCCAAGACGCTGAACCAGAAGCGCTACGTCGACGCCATCGACCAGCACACGGTCGTGTTCTGCATCGGCCCGGCCGGTACCGGCAAGACCTATCTCGCGATGGCGAAGGCCGTGCAGGCGCTGCAGGCCAAGCAGGTCAACCGCATCATCCTCACCCGGCCCGCGGTCGAGGCGGGGGAGCGGCTCGGCTTCCTGCCCGGCACCCTGTACGAGAAGATCGACCCGTACCTGCGGCCGCTGTACGACGCGCTGCACGACATGGTCGACCCCGAGTCGATCCCCCGGCTCATGCAGGCGGGCACCATCGAGGTCGCGCCGCTGGCCTACATGCGCGGCCGCACGCTGAACGACGCGTTCATCATCCTCGACGAGGCGCAGAACACCTCGCCCGAGCAGATGAAGATGTTCCTGACCCGCCTCGGCTTCGGCTCGAAGATCGTCGTGACCGGTGACGTCACGCAGGTCGACCTGCCGGGCGGCACGCAGAGCGGTCTGCGCGTCGTGCAGAACATCCTCGGCGACGTCGACGACGTGCACTTCGCCACGCTCTCCAGCAGCGACGTGGTGCGGCACAAGCTGGTCGGCGACATCGTCGACGCGTACGACCGGTGGTCGGCGACGCAGGAGAACAACCAGGACGCGCGCCGGTCCGGCCCGCGTGGACAGGCGCGGCGAGGCCGGTAGACGTGAGTATCGAAATCGCCAACGAGTCGGGCGTGGCGGTTGACGAACCGTCCATTGTGGCCGCGGCCCGGTTCGCGCTCGACCGGATGAAGGTCAGCCGTCTCGCCGAGCTGTCGGTGCTGCTCGTCGGCCTCGACGAGATGGCCGACCTGCACGAGCGCTACCTCGACCTGCCAGGTCCCACGGACGTCATGGCGTTCCCCATGGACGAGCTCGAGTCCGCGCGCAGGCCCGACGCGCCCGACCCCGGGCCGACGCTGCTCGGCGACCTCGTGCTGTGCCCGCGGTTCGCCCGCGATCAGGCCCGCAAGGCAGGCCACTCGCTGATGGACGAGCTGCACCTGCTGACCGTCCACGGTGTACTCCACCTGCTCGGCTACGACCACGCCGAACCCGCCGAGGAGCGCGAGATGTTCACGCTCCAGAAGCGGATCCTCGCCGACTTCAAGAGCGAGCGGGCCGCCGCGCAGCGCAGGGCCGCGCAGCGCCGCGAGGACGACAAGCTGCTCGGCGCGGCCGGGTTCATGGAGACCGACGACAGCAAGCCGGACTCCGACGACACGGCCGGATAACCCTCGGGGGTCTAAGTGAGCAGCTCCGCGGGACTACTCGTGATCGCGGTACTCCTCGTGGTCCTGGCCGGCTTCTTCGCGTGCGCCGACGCCGCGATCTCCGCGGTCTCGCGGGCGCGGGTCGACGGGCTGGTCCGCGGCGGCCGCACGGGCGCACGGCAGCTGGACGCGGTCGTGGCGGAACGGCCGCGCCACATCAACCTGTTGCTCCTGCTGCGGCTCGGCTGCGAACTCGCCGCGACCGTCCTGGTCACCGTGGCGTTCATGCGGATCATCGACTCGAACTGGGTCGCCGGGCTCGTGGCGGCGCTGTCGATGATCGTCGTGTCGTACGTGCTCGTCGGCGTCGGGCCGCGCACGCTGGGCAGGCAGCACCCGTACTCGGTCGGCCTCATCGCCGCCGGGCCGGTGCGGGCGCTCGGCACCGTCCTCGGTCCGCTGTCGCGCCTGCTGATCGTCGTCGGCAACGCCATCACCCCGGGTCGCGGTTTCCGCGAGGGCCCGTTCTCCTCCGAGGTCGAGCTGCGCGAGCTGGTCGACATGGCGCAGGAGAGCGGCGTCGTCGACGCGGGCGAGCGCGAGATGATCCACTCGGTGTTCGAGCTGCGCGGCACGATCGCGCGCGAGGTCATGGTGCCGCGCACCGAGATGGTGTGGATCGAGCAGACCAAGACCGTGCGGCAGGCGCTCGCGCTGTCGCTGCGCACCGGTTACACGCGACTGCCGGTGATCGGCGAGAGCGTCGACGAGGTCGTGGGCGTCGTCAACCTCAAGGACCTCGTCAAGGCCACAGTGGACCCGCAGACCAACGGGCGCGGCGAGCGGCGGCTGGTCAGCGAGCTGATGGGCGAGGCGACGTTCGTGCCCGACTCCAAACGCCTCGACGACCTGCTGCGCGAGATGCAGCTGTCCCGCAACCACATGGCGATCGCCGTCGACGAGTACGGCGGCACCGCGGGCCTGCTGACCATCGAGGACATCCTGGAGGAGATCGTCGGCGAGATCACCGACGAGTCCGACACCGAGGACCGCCCGCCGGTCGAGCACCTCGACGACGGCGCCGTGCGGGTCAGCTCCCGCCTGCCGGTGGAGGACCTCGGCGAGCTGTTCGGCATCGAACTGGACGACACCGACGTCGAGACCGTCGGCGGCCTGCTCGCCCAGCAGCTCGGCCGTGTCCCGCTGCCCGGCACCGAGGCCGAGATCGAAGGGCTCGCGATGCGCGCGGAAGGCGGCAAGGACGGCCGCGGCCGCATGCGGATCACGTCGGTGGTCGTGCGCGGCGTGCCCGCGACCGCCGAGCCGGAGAAGGAAGGAAGCGAGAGTGGCTGACCTCGACCCCGAGGACGCGAAGCTGATCACCCTGGCGCGCTCGGCGCGGGCCCGCAGCGGTGCGGTCGAGGGCGCGGCGGTGCGTGACGACACCGGCCGCACCTACGTCGCCACCACCGTCGACCTGCCGTCGTTGCAGCTCACGGCCCTGCAGGGGGCGGTGGCGGCCGCGGTGTCCAGCGGGGTGCGCACGCTCGAGGCGGCCGCCGTGGTCACCGACCTGCTCGACGTCGACCGGGCGATCGTCGACGACCTCACGCCGTCCGCGCCGCTGCTGGTCGCCGACCCGAAGGGCGAGCTGCGCTGACCCGGGGTGAGAATGGCCCGATGACCACACCGCACCGCTCCGGCTTCGCCTGCTTCGTCGGCAGGCCGAACACGGGCAAGTCGACGCTGACGAACGCGCTGGTCGGCAGCAAGGTGGCCATCACGTCCAGCAAGCCGCAGACCACCCGGCACGCGATCCGCGGCATCGTGCAGCGGCCCGACGCGCAACTGATCATCGTGGACACCCCCGGCCTGCACCGGCCGCGCACGCTGCTGGGGCAGCGGCTCAACGACGTGGTGCGCGCCACCTGGTCCGAAGTGGACGTGGTCGGGTTCTGCGTGCCCGCCAACGAGAAGATCGGCCCCGGCGACCGGTACATCGCGGCCGAGCTGGTGAAGCTGTCCCGGCACACACCGGTCGTCGGCATCGTCACGAAGACCGACGTCGCGACCAAGAACCAGGTCGCCGACCAGCTCGTGGCGCTCCAGGAGGTCATGGAGTTCACCGACCTGATCCCGGTGTCCGCGGTGGACGGTTTCCAGGTCGACCGACTTGCCGACGTGCTGGTGTCCCGGCTGCCGGAAGGCCCCCAGCTGTACCCGGACGGCGAACTGACCGACGAACCCGAGGCGACGCTCATCGCCGAACTGGTCCGCGAGGCCGCACTCGAAGGCGTGCGGGACGAACTGCCCCACTCGATCGCGGTGACCGTCGAGGAGATCACGGAACGCGAGGATCGCGACGACATGCTCGACGTGTGGGCGAACCTGTACGTCGAGCGCGACAGCCAGAAGGGCATCGTGCTGGGGCACAAGGGGGAGCGCCTCAAGTCCGTGGGCGCGACCGCGCGCAGGCAGATCGAGGCGCTGCTCGGGAGCAAGGTGTACCTGCACCTGCACGTGAAGGTCGCGAAGGACTGGCAGCGCGACCCGAAACAGCTGCGCCGCCTGGGTTTCTGAGCCGCCGCTCGTGGGGTGGCTTTGATTCGCACACGGCTCGGCCGGGTCGGCGACTTGGCGGGCGTGGCCTGACCTCGATCGGTTCCACAGGCAGGGGCGTGGCGGGCCGGGTCGGTTGGGCCGGTGGTTCGGTCGCTGGTGTGGTGGCTCGGTCTTGAGCGGTTCCGCAACCAGCCAGAGTGGTGCGGTTGTGTCGGTGGCTTGGCCGCTGGTTCGGTGGCCCCCGAATTCGAGTGGTTCTGCAGGTGGCCGGTGGCGGGCCGGGTCGGTTGGACCGGTGGCTCGGTCGTTGATGTGTGGCTCGATCTTGAGCGGTTCCGCAGGTGGCGGGGTGGCGGGTGTGGTGCGGTTGTGTCGGTGGCTCGGCCGCTGGTGCGGTGCCCCCGCTTTCGAGCGGTTCCACAGGCAGCGGTATGGCCCGCCGGGTCGGTTGGATCGGTGGCTCGGTCGCTGGTCTGCGGCTCGATCATGAGAGGTTCCGCAGGCAGGGGCGTGGCGGGCCGGGTTGGTCGGATCGGTGGCTCGGTTGTTGGTTTGTGGCTCGATCTTGAGCGGTCTCGCAGGTGGCGGGCCGGGTCGGTTGGGTCGGTGGCTTGGCCGCTGGTGCGGTGGCTTCCGATTTCGAGCGGTTCCGCAGCCGGCGGCATGGCGGGCCAGGTCGGTTGGGTCGGTGGCTCGGTTGTTGGTTTGTGGCTCGATCTCGAGCGGTTCCGCAGTCGGCGGCGTGGCACGCGCAGTGCAGCTGGGTCGGTTGGGTCCCTGGCTTGGCCGCTTGATTCGATTCGGTTTCGCAGCCAGCGGCTGGGGTGGTGCGCCCCCGTTGGTTGGATCCCTGGCGTGGGCCGCTCGGCGATTGGTTCCGCAGAAAGCGCGTGGGGCAACCGGGTCCGTCCGATCCGTGGCTTGGCCCTCGGGTCAGCGGACGTAACCAACACGACCGCCCCCGCAGAAACGGCTCCGCCCGGCCCCCGGGCGGCCTCCGGCCCCCGGTTGCCAGCGTACGGCAGGCCACCGACAACGGAGGCCCGCTCCGCGCCCGCCTGTGGACAACCGCCGTACCTGTAGACAACCCGCCCGCAGCGGCCGCGACCGGCGCGGGATTGTCGGTGGTCGCGGGTAAGCTGGTCGACCGGGGGCCGGAGGCCGTCCGCCTCCCGCGCGTGCAGATGGGATACCCGTGAGCCTCTACCGCGACACCGGGGTGGTCCTCCGGGTGCAGAAGCTCGGTGAGGCCGACCGGATCATCACGTTCGTCACGCAGCGCCACGGCAAGGTGCGCGCCGTCGCCAAGGGTGTGCGGCGTACGACCTCCCGGCTCGGCGCGCGGGTCGAGCCGTTCGCGCACGTCGACGTGCAGTTCTACACGGGCCGCACGCTCGACGTGATCACCCAGGTGCAGACGATCGACGCGTTCGGCGCGGGCATCGTGACCGACTACCAGCGCTACACCGCGGGCTGCGCGGTGCTGGAGACCGCCGACCGGATGTCCGCCGAGGAGGGGGAGCCCGTCCTGCGGCTCTACCTGCTCGTCACCGGCGCCCTGCGTGCGCTCGCCGACGGTGAACGCGATCCCTCGCTCGTGCTCGACGCGTTCCTCATCCGGGCGATGGCGTTCGCCGGGTGGGCACCCGCGGTGAACGAGTGCGCTCGCTGCAACGAACCCGGGCCGCACCGCAGCTTCTCCGTGCAGGCCGGTGGTTCCGTCTGCCCGCGGTGCCGGCCGCCGGGCTCGGCCGCGCCCGCCGAGGAAACCCTGAACCTGATGAACGCGCTGCAGCTGGGCCGGTGGGACATCGCGGAACGGTCGACGAACAACGCCCGCCGCGAGGGCTCGGGACTGATCGCCGCCCTGCTCCAGTGGCACCTCGAACGGCAGCTCCGGTCACTCCCACTGGTGGAACGCAAGGGCGTCCAAACGACTCAGTAGTGTCAGCCCCATGCTCCGCCGTCGTACCCGACCGCAACCTCCCGAGCCCCACCCGTCCGGCGAGAAGCCACCCGCCATCCCGGCCCAGTTCGTGCCGCAGCACGTCGCGATCGTGATGGACGGCAACGGGCGCTGGGCCAACCAGCGCGGCCTCACCCGCATCGAAGGGCACAAACGCGGCGAGGCGCAGGTCGTCGAGGTCGCCAAGGGCTGCATCGAACTGGGCGTCAAATGGCTGTCCCTGTACGCGTTCTCCACCGAGAACTGGCGCCGCAGCCCCGACGAGGTCCGCTTCCTCATGGGCTTCTCCCGCGAGGTCATCCGCAACCGCACCGACGAGCTCGACGCCATGGGCGTGCGCGTGCGGTGGGCGGGCAGGCGGCCGAGGCTGTGGCGCTCGGTCATCACCGAGCTGGAGTCCGCCGCCGAGCGCACCAAGCACAACGACGTCCTCAACCTCGCCATGTGCATCAACTACGGCGGCCGCGCCGAGATCGGTGACGCCGCCCGCGAGATCGCGCGGCTCGCCGCCGCGGGCAAGATCAACCCGGAGAAGGTCTCCGAGCGCACCATCGCCAAGTACCTGTACCAGCCCGAGATGCCGGACGTGGACCTGTTCATCCGCCCGTCCGGCGAACAGCGGACCTCCAACTTCATGCTGTGGCAGTCCGCTTACGCTGAGCTGGTGTTCCAGGACATCCTGTGGCCCGACTTCGACCGGCGCGACCTGTGGCGCGCCGTCGAGCAGTACGCCCGGCGCGACCGGCGCTTCGGCGGGGCCAAGGACAGCGACGAGGTCGCGGCAGCACTCAAGGGAGAGGCATGACTGAACAGGAAGCGTTGAGCACGGCGGACCTGCTCACCAAGGCCCGCACCGCGCTCGAGGCCTTCCACGACGTGCACGTCGACGACGACGGCGCGCTCACCTTCCGGCACGTGGACGTCCCGTGCGCGGTCCAGGCCATGCAACTCGCCGAAGGGCTCACCGTCCTCAGCCTCACCTGCGTCGTCGCCTGGGACCTGCCCGACGACCCGAACCTCGCCAGGTCCGCGGCGGAACGCGCTGGTCAGGGCCTGTTCGGCACGCTCGGCGTGGTGCACACCGAGCGCGGCATGGACGTCACGCTCCGGTACGCGTTCCCCGCCGACGGGATCAGCGCGTCCGCGCTCGGCACGTTGCTGATGCTCGTCGTGTCGACCGCGTCGCAGCTGCGCACCGAGCTGGTCGGGGAGGCCAAGGGCGAGTGACGGAGACAGCCGAGGAGACCGCGCGGGAGACGCGACCACGTCGCAGGATCACCTCGCTCGAGGTCCTGTGCGTGCTGCTCGTGCTCGCGATCGTCGGCCAGGGCCCGCTCTCGGACCTCCTCGACGTCAAGGCCGTCCAGACCGGCGCCACGATCTTCGTGGCGGTCTGCGTGCAGGCGCTGCCGTTCCTCGTGATCGGCGTGCTGATCAGCGGTGCGATCGCCGCGTTCGTGTCCGCCGACCGGTTGCGCCGGCTGCTGCCGAAACGCGCCGCCCTGGCCGTCCCGGTCGCCGGGGTCGCGGGGGTGGCGCTGCCGAACTGCGAGTGCGCGGCGGTGCCCGTCGCACGGCGGCTGATCCAGCAGCAGGTGCCCGCGTCGGTCGCCGTCACGTTCCTGCTCGCCGCGCCTGCGGTGAACCCGATCGTGCTCGTCGCCACCGCGGTCGCGTTCCCCGGCGAGCCGAGGATGGTGCTGGCGCGGTTCCTCGGCTCCTTCGCCACCTCGGTCGTCATGGGCTGGGTGTGGGCGCGGTTCGGGCGGATGGAGTGGTTCGCCGAGCGGGCGCTGCGGCGGCTGCCGGAGCACCACGACCACCGGGACCGGTGGGCCGTGTTCTTCGAGACCGCGCGGCAGGACCTGGTCGACGCGGGCGGGTTCCTCGTCGTCGGCGGGCTCACCGCCGCGGTGCTCAACGTCGTCGTGCCGCGGTCGTGGACGGACGCGCTGGGCGAACAGGTGCTGCTCGGCGTGTTCGTGATGGCGGTGCTCGCGGTCGTGCTGGCGCTGTGCAGCGAGGCGGACGCGTTCGTCGTCGCGTCGCTGTCGACCATGCCCCTGCTGCCGAAGCTGGTGTTCCTCGTCGTGGGACCCGCGATCGACGTCAAGCTGTTCGCGTTGCAGGCAGGCACGCTCGGCAGGCGGTTCGCGCTGCGGTTCGCGCCCATGACGTTCGCGGTCGCGGTCCTGTGCGCGGTGGTCGTCGGCGCCGTGGTGTTGCCGTCATGAGGCGTGAGACCCAGAACATCCTGCTGGTGCTGCTCGGCGGCGCACTGCTGAAGATCTCGTTCACCGGCACCTACCTGCGGTACGTGAAGCCGAGCCACCAGTGGCTGCTGATCGCGGGCGGCGCGATCATGATCCTGCTGGCCGCGGTGTCGATCGTCCGGGAGATCCGCGGGCAGCGCGACCCCGGCGAGCACGGGCACGACCACGCCCACTCGGCGCGCAGTGCGTGGCTGCTCGTCCTCCCTGTGTTCGCGGTGTTCCTCATCGGACCGCCGCCGCTCGGCTCGGACTCGGTCGAACGCGCGGCGGGCAACCGGCCGGAGGTGCCGTCGACGGAAGGGGAGGGGTCCGCGCTGTTCCCCGAGCTGCCGCCGGGCGACCCGATCGTGTTGCCGCTCAGCGACTTCTCGGCCCGCGCCGCGTGGGACCGCGGCCACTCACTGGACGACCGGACCGCCCGGCTCACGGGATTCGTTGTGCAGGAAGGCGATGACACGTACGTCGCGCGGCTCGCGATAAGCTGCTGCGCGGCGGATGCCTTCCCGGTCAAGGTGAAGCTGCTCGGGCGGGAACTGTCCCACCTCGCGGACGACAGCTGGATCGTGGTCGACGCCGAGCTGCGTCCCGGGTCGGCCACCCGCGCCAACGAGTACGTCCCGTCCGCCACCGTCCACGCGGTGCGCGGCATCCCGGAGCCCGAGGATCCCTATGAGCACTAGACGGGAGCGCAGGCTCGTGGACAGGTTCGAACACGCGCGTGCGCTCCACGAGGCGGGCAGGCTGCGCGAAGCCGAGGCCGAGTACCGCGCCCTGCTGTCGACCCGCATGAAGCGCGACGAGCCGTACCACCCCGAGACGCTCGCCGCGTGGCAGCACCTGGCGCTGCTGATGTCGGTCGACGGCCGCGCCGACGAGGCCGCGGACATCGCCGCGACGACCACCGAGTCGTACGCTCGCGAGTACGGGCTCAACCACCCCGAGACGTTGCAGAGCCGGGCCAGCCTCGCGGTCGTCCGGTTCACGCAGGGCCGGTTCGCCGACGCCGCCGCGCTGCACACGTCGGTGCTGCGGGAACGGGAACGGTCGCTGGGCGAGGCCGCCGACGCCACCGTGGAGAGCCGCCGCCTGCTGGCGGGCACGCTGGCGCGCGTGGGCCGCGCCGCCGAGGCCGAGGACCTGTTGCGCCTCAACATCACCCTCGCGCCCGACAACCACCGCAGGCTCGAGGCTCGGACCGTCCTCGCCGACCTGCTGTTCCAGCTCGACCGGCTGCCGGAGGCGCTGACCGAGTTCACGGCGGTGGCCGACGCGGCCCGGCACGGCCCGATCGCACTCGTGGCACGGCAGGGCCGGGCCGGCGTGCTGTTCGCACTGGGCCGCTTCGCCGAGGCGCTGACCGGGTACCGGTCGCTGGAGTTCGCGTCGGGCGACCAGAACAACGACCTCGTGCACGCGTCGATCGAGCACGTCCGTGCCGCCATGGGCGACGCGGAGAGCGCGGTCGTGGAACTGCGGTCGCTGCTGGCGAACGTGCGCGACCGGTGGGGGCCGTACGCCCCGGTGGTGCGCGCGACGCTGCTGGTGCTGGGCGACGTGCTGCTGATGGCGGACCAGCCCGCCGCCGCGGTCGAGGCGTTCGACGACGCGATCGACGCGCTGCGGCGCACGTGCGGCCCGCGCGACTCGATGACGTTGTGCGCCAGGCACATGGTGGGCGTCGCACTGGTGCGGGTGGGCCAGCTGGACGAGGCGGAACAGGAGTTCCTCGCGGCGGCGGACCGCGACGACCGGCCGCCGTCCCACAGCTGTGCGCTGGCCATCCGCCAGGGCCTGGCCCGCATCGCCGCCGCCCGCGGCGAGTTCAAGGCAGCCGCCACCGCGCAGGCGGAGGTCGTGGCCGGGCTGACCGCGCTCTACGGGCCCGACCACCCGAACACGCTCGAAGCCCGCTTCGACGCGGCCAACCTGTTGCGCCACCGCGCGTACCCGGTGGAGGCGGCCGCCGAACACCGCGAGATCCTCGCCGCCCGCACCCGCGTGCTCGGCGCGGACCACCCGGACACCCGCAAGAGCCGCGCGGCCCTGCGATGATCGACAAGGTGGCGTGGCTGCGGCTGGAGGGCGGGAAGATCCTCGGCACCCGCTCGCGGGGCAAGGACGTCTGGTACCTGCCGGGCGGCAAACGCGAGCCCGGCGAGACCGACGTCGAGACGCTCGTCCGGGAGATCGCGGAGGAGCTCACCGTTGTGATCGACCCCGGGAGCGCGGTGCACGTCGGCACCTTCGAGGCGCAGGCCCACGGCCACGCGGCCGGCGTTGTCGTACGCATGACCTGCTACGGCGCCGAGTACGCGGGAACGCTCGCGCCGAGCAACGAGATCGCCGAACTGGCGTGGCTGACCTACGCCGACCGCGACCGGGTGTCCCCAGTGGACCAGCTGATCTTCGACGACCTGCACCGCGCGGGCCGGCTCCGATAGCCGCGGGCTCACCGCGTCGACGAGTCGAGCTGTCGTCCGCGTGACCCCGCGCTCGGGGTGGCGGGCGAGGTCGAGCACGAACCGGGCCCGCGACGCGACGAGCGGATCGTCCGCGTGGGTGAGTGCCGTGACCGACCGGCGGAACGCGGCGTCGGCAACGTGCCGGACCACGAGGGCGTACATCCAGTTGGTCCCGGTGCCACCCCGCCCGGGCCTGGGCCATCTCGACGGCCAGGTGCGGTTCGCCCGGCACACGCGGTCGGACCAGTGCAACGCGTCCGTGGCGCGCGCGACCAGCTCCTCCGCCCATCGCGCGCGCGCGTTGCCCAAACCCCACCCGATCCCGGGGGCCACCCGCCTTGCCAGTCTACCAGTGGGTACCGACAAATCCAGGCGTCGTCGGCGAACTGTGGACAACCGCCTCGGCTGTGGACAACTCAGGCCGAGTCGCGGATCGCCAGCGTGACCGGCAGGACCGTGGTCTCCGGGCGGATGTTCTCCCCGGTCAGCAGGGACAGCAGTTTCTTCACCATCTCGCGGATCTGCTGCCGCGGGTCCTGGTGGATCGACGTCAGCGGCGGCTCCATCGCGGGCGCCAGCGTCGGGTGGTCGTCGAAGCCGATGACCGCCACGTCCTTGGGCACGGTGCGGCCCGCCGCGCGCAGCGCCTTCATCGCGCCCGCGGCCATCAGGTCGCTCGCCGCGAACACGGCGTCCAGGTCCGGGCAGCGCGCCAGCAGCTTCGCCGTCGCCGCCTCGCCGCTCGCCATCGTGAAGTCGCCCTGTTCCGACAGGTCCGTCGGGTCCAGGCCGGCCGCCTCCAGCGCCTTCCGCCACCCCGCCATGCGGTCCGCGGCCGCGGGGTGGTCGAGCATGCCCGTGACCGTGCCGATGCGGCGGCGGCCGGAGTTGTAGAGGTGCTCCACCGCGAGGCGGGCGCCGCCCTCGTTGTCGAAGTCGACCGCGTGCGCGCCGCGGCGGCCGGTGCCGGGCCGGCCGCCGTAGACCACCGGGATCCGCGCCAGGCGCAGGGCGGTCGGCAGCGGGTCGCCCTTGTGCGGTGCGAACACGAGCGCACCGTCCGCGTGGCCCCCCTCGAGGAACTTGATCGTCCTCGGCACGTCGTCGCGGGTGTCGACGAACATCAGCAGCATCTGCACGCCGGCGTCCGACAGTTCGCGGAACGCGCCGTGCATCACCGACGCGAAGTACGGGTCGTCCAGCACGTTCGCCTCGGGCTCGGACAGGACCACCGCCACCGCGCCGGTCCGCCGCGTCACGAGCGACCTGGCCGCCTGGTTGGGGGAGTAGCCGAGTTCGCGCGCCGCACCCAGCACTTTCTCCTTCGCGCGGGTGCTCACGTACGCGTCGTCGTTCAGCGCGCGTGACGCGGTCGAGCGGGAGACGCCCGCGTACGCGGCAACGTCCTCCAGCGTCGGGCGCTCGTCCATCGGCATGACGGAAGTGTAACGGATTCTGGGAGCGCTCCCGGAAGGTCCTTGACACTTCGCCGTAACCAGGACCACACTCGGTACTCCCCAACTGGGAGCGCTCCCAGAATTCTGGACGCAAAGGGACAACAGACGTGCGAAGCAACCAACGACGGGTGTTCGCCGGCGCGATCGCCCTTGCCGCCGCGGTGGGCCTGACCGCGTGTGGCGACTCCGGCGCCGACTCCGGATCTGGTTCGGGGCAGATCGAGCTGAGTATCGGCACGTTCACGGAGTTCGGGTACGAGGACCTCATCAAGGAGTACGAGGACCTCCACCCGAACATCAAGATCACCCACCACAAGACCGGCCAGGGCGGGCCGTACCACCAGCAGCTGCTGACCAAGCTCGCCGCCAACTCCGGCCTCGAGGACGTGGTCGCGATCGAGGAGGGCCACCTCCCCGACGTGCTCGACAAGCCGCACCTGTTCAACAACCTGGCCGAGATCGGCCCGAAGGACGTCAAGCCGGAGCGGTGGCTCGACTGGAAGTACCAGGCGGGCACGGCGAAGGACGGCACCTGGATCGGCTACGGCACCGACATCGGCCCGCTCGCCATGTGCTACCGCAAGGACCTCCTGGAGGCGGCCAAGCTGCCGTCCGACGAGGCCTCGGTGAAGGCGATGTTCGAGTCCTGGGACTCGTACTTCGAGGCGGGCGACAAGTACGTCAAGGCCACCGGCAAGGCGTGGTTCGACTCGGCGTCGCAGATCTTCAACGCGATGCAGAACCAGCTCGACGAGGGCTACCTGACGAAGGACGACAAGCTCGCCATCGAGTCCAACTCCGACATCAAGGACAACTGGGACCAGGTGACCGCCGCGGTCGAGGGCAAGCAGAGCGCCAAGCTCGTCGCCTTCAGCCCCGAGTGGAACAACGGGTTCAAGCAGGGCGCCTTCGCCACGAAGACCTGCCCGTCGTGGATGCTCGGTGTGGTCAAGGAGCAGGCAGGCCCGGAGAACGCGGGCAAGTGGGCGGTCACCGACGCGTTCCCCAACGGTGGCGGCAACTGGGGCGGTTCGTACCTCGCGGTGCCCAAGCAGTCCAAGCACCCCAAGGAGGCCGCGGAGCTGGCCGCGTGGCTGACCGCGCCGGAGCAGCAGATCAAGGCGTTCGAGAAGACCGGCAACTTCCCCAGCCAGGTCGAGGCGCTCGACTCGCCGGAGCTGCTCGGCAGCACCAACGACTACTTCGGTGACGTGAAGGTCGGCCAGCTGTTCGCGACCATGGCGAAGAAGGTCGGCAAGGCCCAGTACAAGGGCCCCGGTGACGGCAAGATCCAGGAGAACGCCACGAGCCCGGCGCTGCAGGCGGTCGAAGCCGGCAAGTCGCCGGAGGAGGGCTGGAAGCAGGCGGTCGACGCCGCGAAGAAGATCGTCAAGTGATGACCACGGTAACCGGGCGGGCGTCTCACCAGGGGGTGGCGCCCGCCCCACCGCGGCCACCGGACAAGCTCACCTGGCGGCAACGACTGTCCAACATGGACGTCAAGTGGTCGCCCTACATCTACATCGCGCCGTTCTTCATCGTGTTCGGCGTGGTGGGGCTCTTCCCGCTGCTGTACACGTCCTACCTGTCGCTGTTCGACCGTGACCTGCTCGACCTCGAGGGCACGTTCATCGGACTCGGCAACTACACGGAACTGCTGGCCGACAGCCAGTTCTGGAACGCCCTCGTCAACACCCTCAGCATCTTCGTGCTCTCCACCGGTCCGCAGATCGTGGTCGCGGTGGCGCTCGCGGCACTGTTGAACACCCGTCTGCGTGCCCCGACCGGGTGGCGCGTCGGGGTTCTGTTGCCGTACGTGGTCAGCCTCGTCGCCGTCGGGATCATCTTCGCGAACCTGTTCGGGCCCAACTACGGGCTCGTCAACAGCGTTCTGGAGCTGCTCGGCTTCGAGCGGGTCGACTGGCAGAGCAACCGGTTCTTCTCCCACCTCGCCATCGCCACCATGGTGAACTGGCGCTGGACCGGCTACAACGCGCTCATCGTGCTCGCCGCGATGAAGGCGATCCCGAAGGAGATCCACGAGGCGGCGCTGATCGACGGCGCGTCGGCGGTGCGGCGGTTCTTCTCCGTCACGCTGCCGCTGTTGCGGCCCACGCTGATCTTCGTGGTGGTCACGTCGACCATCGGCGGGCTGCAGATCTTCACCGAGCCCAAGCTGTTCGACGCGATGCCGGGCTCCAACAACGGTGGCTCGTCCAACCAGTTCCAGACGATCACCTTGTACATGTACCAAACCGGCTTCGAGACCCAGCGGCTCGGCTACGCGTCCGCGGTCGCGTGGGTGCTGTTCCTGCTGATCATCGTCATCGCGGTCGTGAACTTCCTGCTGACCAGGCGCCTGGCGTCGACCGGAGCGGAGGACGACCGATGACCGCGATCTCCATGCGCACCATCCGGCGCAGGGCGCAGACCGGCGACAAGCGTGCCTCGTTCTGGGTGTACGGGCTGCTGATCGCGTTCCTGCTCGGGTCGGTGTTCCCGTTCTTCTGGTCGTTCCTGGTGGCGTCGCGGGACAGCTCCATGCTGACCGAGCGGGTGCCGCCGCTGCTGCCCGGCGGGAACTTCCTGTCGAACGTGTCGCGCGTGTTCGACTCCGTGCCGTTCTGGAAGGCGCTCGGCAACAGCATCATCGTGTCCGGCACCGTCACGCTGACCACGGTGCTGTTCTCGACGCTGGCCGGTTTCGCGTTCGCCAAGCTGCGGTTCCGCGGCCGCAACGGGCTGTTCCTCTTCGTCGTCGCCACGCTGGCGGTGCCGACGCAGCTCGGCATCATCCCGCTGTACATGGCGATGGCGGAGTTCGGCTGGGCGGGCGAGCTGCAGGCGGTGATCGTGCCGAACCTGGTGACCGCCATCGGGGTGTTCTGGATGCGCCAGTACACCGCGCAGGTGGTGCCGTACGAGCTCATCGAGGCCGCGCGCGTCGACGGCTGCTCGATGATCCGCGTGTACTGGCACGTGTGCCTGCCCGCGGTGCGGCCGGCGGCGGCGTTCCTCGGCATGTTCACGTTCATGACGTCGTGGAACGACTTCCTCTGGCCGCTGGTGGTGCTCAACGCCGAGAACCCCACCGTGCAGATCGCCTTGGAGCGCCTGCAGAGCGGTTATTACATCGATTACTCCCTGGTGCTGGCCGGCGCGACGCTGGCCACCATTCCGATTCTGATCGTGTTCGTCGTGCTCGGCCGCCAGATCGTGGCCGGGATCATGTCGGGCGCTGTGAAGGGGTGACCATGTCAGTACTGCCGGAACAGTCGGAGTCCACCGCACTCCGCTTCCCGACCGGTTTCGTGTGGGGTGCGGCCACCGCGTCGTTCCAGGTCGAGGGCTCGACGACGGCGGACGGCCGCGTGGAGTCCATCTGGGACGAGTTCTGCCGTCGCCCCGGCGCCGTGCACAACGGCGACACCGGGGAGCCGGGCGCCGACCACTACCGCCGCTACGCCGAGGACATCGCCATGATGCGGTCGCTCGGCCTCGGCGCGTACCGGTTCTCGGTGGCGTGGCCGCGGCTGGCCGACCTCGGGTTCTACGACCGGCTCGTGGACTGCCTGCTGGAGAACGGGATCTCCCCGTGGGCGACGCTCTACCACTGGGACCTGCCGCAGTCGCTGGAGGAGAAGGGCGGGTGGACCAACCGCGACACGGCGTACCGGTTCGCGGAGTACGCCGCGGCGGTCGTCGGCAAGCTCGGCGACCGGGTCGCGGGGTGGCTCACGCTGAACGAGCCGTGGTGCTCGGCGTTCGCCGGCTACGCGAGCGGCAGGCACGCCCCGGGCGTGACGTCGGGTGACGCGGCCATCGCCGCCGTGCACCACCTGCTGCTCGGGCACGGCCTGGCCATGCGGGAGATCCGTGCCGCCGCGCCGGACACCCCGGCGGGCATCACGCTGAACCTGTTCCCCGTGCATCCGGCGACGGACGCGCCCGCGGACGTGGACGCCGCCCGGCGCATCGACGGCCTGCAGAACCGGATCTTCACCGAGCCCGTGTTCCGGGGCGCGTACCCGGCCGACATGCTGGCCGACCTCGCCCCGTACGGCCTGCCGGGCCTGATCCAGGACGGCGACCTCGAGGTCATCAGCGCGCCGATCGACCTGCTGGGCGTGAACTACTACCGCGCGTACCTGGTCGCCGCCGGCGGTGAGCCGGACGGTCCGTCGGAGTGGGTGGGCGCCGAGGACGTGCGGTTCCTGACGTCCGGCCACCCCAGGACGGAGATGGACTGGGAGGTCCAGCCGGAGGGGCTGACCGAGCTGCTCGTGTCGCTCAACGAGCAGAGCCCGGGCCTGCCGATGTACATCACGGAGAACGGCGCCGCCTACCCCGACACCCTGACCCCGGACGGCGCGGTGCGCGACGCGGACCGGATCGCCTTCCTGGACGGCCACCTGCGCGCCGCCCACGCGGCGATCGAGCAGGGGGTCGACCTGCGGGGGTACTTCTGCTGGTCGCTGCTGGACAACCTCGAGTGGGCAGCCGGCTACGCCAAGCGGTTCGGGTTGGTGCACGTGGACTTCGAGACGCAGAAGCGGACGCTGAAGGACAGCGCGCGCTGGTACTCGAACGTGATCGCACGGAACGGGTTGCCCGCGGACGGCTGACAGGGGGACCGGCCTCCGGCCCCCGGTAGCCAGCCTCTCACGGACCACCGACAGCGAGGGCGCACGAAGCGGCGGTTGTACACAGGCCAACCGCCGCTTCCGTGCGTCCGGGGCACTTGTCCACGGGCGACGGAACCGACACCGCGGTCACCGCGACGGGCGTGCTCACACGAGCGGTCACATGGTTCGCCGAGCACGACGTCACCGTCGAACGCGTGCTCTCCGACAACGGCTCCTGCTACCGCTCCCACACCTGGCGGAACACCTGCACCGACCTGGGCATGGGAGTCATGCCCGCGCGGTGAGGGTTTGTGCCGCGGACAGGCAGGTCACCGGCTCCGGGGTTGCGTTGTCGTGAGCGGCGTGCGAGCCGATCGGCTTGTCGTTCGCCCGCGGGGGCGGATCCGTGCGGGTGTTCGCCGTTCGGGGTCGCGTTGTTGTGGGCGGTGCCGGAACCGGTCGCTCGGGTGGTGGCGATGACACCGGCGGAGGCTGCTGTGGGCGCGCCCGGGCCGGTGTGCTCGCCGTTCGATCGTGTCGTCAGCTGTTGCACGCGGCGCATGCCGCGCACGTGCCGAAGACCTCGACCGTGTGGCTGACCTCCGAGAAGCCGTTCTCCGCCGCGACCTTTTCCGCCCACTTCTCCACCGCGGGGCCCTCGACCTCGACCGTGCGGCCGCAGGCTCGGCAGACCAGGTGGTGATGGTGGTGGCGCGAGCAGCGGCGGTACACGGCCTCGCCGCTGTCGATGCGGAGTACGTCGATCTCGCCTGCGTCCGCGAGGGACTGCAGCGTTCGGTACACCGTCGTCAGGCCGATGCCCTCGCCCCTGGTGCGGAGCTCCTCGTGCAGGTCCTGTGCCGAGCGGAACTCGTCCAGCTGCTCCAGCAGGCTGGCCACCGCCGCGCGCTGCTTCGTCGCGCGCCGCCCCGGGACAGTCGGGGGGCGGCCTTCGCCGTTCGTCACTTGGCAGCCCCTTCCTCCACGTGCGCCACCGCGTCAACGACGATGTGCGACAGGTGTTCGTCGACCAGACGGTAGACCACCTCGCGGCCGTGGCGTTCGCCGTTGACCACGCCGGCCGATTTCAGCACGCGCAGGTGCTGGCTGATCAGGGGCTGCGCCACCCCCAACGTCTCCACCAGCTCGTGGACGCAGCGGTCGTGCGCGCGCAGTTCGAGCACGATCGCGATGCGGACCGGCGCCGCCAGCGCGCGGAGCAGGTCACCGGCCGCGGACAACGTGTGGACCGGCCGGTGCTCGGCGCGGGTGGCCGTCGGCCGGTCTGCCGAGTGCGGGACGGCCAGATCCGGTGACGAGGCGGCATCCGAGGTCACGGGAACATCGTCCTCTCGGTCGGTTGCTGAAACGGATATTGGTTACCGTGTTCAACATCCTATGCCGCCGGGCTATTTCGTCAGCAGCACCGACACCGCGACGGCGACCAGAACAGCCAGGATGAACACCCGCCCCACCCGCTCACCCGGCGACAGTGCTCGCCACGTCACGGCCAGCAACACCGCGATCGCCGCCGCCAGCACGCCCAGGACCAGTGCGCCCACCCCGCCGCCGACCACCACGCCGACCACGAACACGGCCGCGACCAGCAGGAACGCCACGAACGGGGGCATCCGGGACAGCGGGCCGTCGCCTTCGACCAGCTTCGCTTTCGTCGAGCGCCTCTCGCGCACGCGTCCTCCTAATGGCGGTATCCGGCTACCGTCGGCAACCGCGATGCGAGGTTTCGACGGCAGGAAATCACTCGTTCGGGGCGGCCCGCTGCCGAGTAACCTTTACCGGCCGCGCCCCCGTCAACAGCCATTGAACGCCATGGCCGAGAGCGCGCGACAGTTGGAGTGCACATGCCCGCCGATCGCATCGACACCGTCGTCAGCCTGTGCAAGCGCAGAGGCTTCGTCTACCCGTGCGGGGAGATCTACGGTGGTACCCGCTCAGCGTGGGACTACGGCCCGCTCGGTGTCGAGCTGAAGGACAACATCAAGCGCGAGTGGTGGCGCACGATGGTGCAGCGCCGCGAGGACGTCGTCGGCATCGACTCGTCGGTGATCCTGCCCAAGCAGGTCTGGGAGGCGTCCGGGCACGTCTCCGCGTTCCACGACCCGCTGGTCGAGTGCACCGAATGTCACAAGCGGTTCCGCGCCGACCAGCTCGCCGAGGACTACTCGGCCCGCAGCGGCACCACCGTCACCGAGGCCGACCTCTCCGAGGTGCCGTGCCCCTACTGCGGTGTCCGCGGCCACTACACGGAGCCGCGCGAGTTCAACATGATGCTCAAGACCCACCTGGGGCCGGTCGAGACCGACGAGGGTCTGCACTACCTGCGCCCGGAGACCGCGCAGGGCATCTTCGTGAACTTCCTGAACGTGCTCACCACGTCGCGGCGCAAGCCGCCGTTCGGCATCGGGCAGATCGGCAAGTCGTTCCGCAACGAGATCACGCCCGGCAACTTCATCTTCCGGACCCGCGAGTTCGAGCAGATGGAGATGGAGTTCTTCGTCGAGCCCGGCAGCGACGAGGAATGGCACCAGTACTGGATCGACGAGCGCATGCGCTGGTACACCGACCTCGGCATCAAGCCCGACAACCTGCGCCTGTACGAGCACCCGGCCGACAAGCTGTCGCACTACTCCAAGCGCACCGTCGACATCGAGTACCGGTTCCAGTTCGGCGGCCAGGAGTGGGGTGAGCTGGAGGGCATCGCCAACCGCACCGACTTCGACCTCACCACGCACTCCAACCACTCCGGGGTCGACCTGTCCTACTTCGACCAGGCCACCAACTCCCGCTACAAGCCGTTCGTCATCGAACCGGCCGCGGGTGTCGGCCGCCCGTTGATGGCGTTCCTGCTCGACGCGTACCGCGAGGACGAGGCACCCAACGCCAAGGGCGGCGTCGACAAGCGTGCCGTGCTGAGCCTCGACCGCAGGCTCGCGCCGGTGAAGGTCGCGGTGCTGCCGCTGTCGCGCAACCCCGACCTCACCCCGAAGGCCCGCGACCTCGCCGCGGCCCTGCGCCAGTTCTGGAACGTCGACTTCGACGACGCGGGCGCGATCGGCCGCCGGTACCGCCGCCAGGACGAGATCGGCACCCCGTTCTGCGTCACCGTCGACTTCGACTCGCTGCAGGACCAGGCCGTGACCGTCCGGGAGCGCGACTCGATGGCCCAGGAACGGGTGTCGCTCGACAAGCTGCAGGGCTACCTCGCGGGCCAGCTGCTCGGCTGCTGACCTCGGGACGTCGGCGAGACGCTCGCGTGCGGAGCGGGCCGCAACAACGAGCGGTCCGCGCACCCGAGGAGGTCGCACCCTGACGTTTGTCATGGGCAGGTGGTGACGCTCGGCCTGCGTGTGCGCGGTCCGCGCGCAGCATCGTGGTCGGCGTGAACACGACACAGATCTCCCAGGACGGCAGCAGGACCGCGGCGGGGGCCGCCGTCATGCTCGCCGGTCTGCGCAAGACCTACGGGGACGTCCGCGCCGTCGACGGGCTCGACCTGGTGATCGCGCCGGGTGAGGTGGTCGCCCTGCTCGGCCCGAACGGCGCGGGCAAGTCGACCACCGTCGACATGATGCTCGGCCTGACCAGGCCCGACGCGGGCAACGTCACCATCTTCGGCTCCCGGCCCGCCGACGCCGTCGCGGCGGGCGCGATCGGCGCCATGCTGCAGGGCGGCGCCCTGCTCGACGACGCGACCGTCGGCGAGACCGTCGGCATGGTCGCCTCGTTGCACCGCAAGCCGATGCCGGTCCCCGAGGCGCTGGACCGCAGCGGCATCGCCGACCTCGCCAACCGCCGCTGCAACAAGCTCTCCGGTGGGCAGAAGCAGCGCGTGCGGTTCGCCGTCGCCCTCGTGAGCGACCCGGACCTGCTGGTGCTCGACGAGCCCACCGCGGCCATGGACGTCCAGAGCCGCCGGGACTTCTGGAAGTCCATGCACGGCTTCACGAACACCGGCCGCACCGTCCTCTTCGCCACCCACTACCTCGAGGAGGCGGAGAACTACGCCGACCGCGTCGTCCTCATGCGCGCCGGGCGGATCGTGGCCGACGGCTCGGTCGCCGAGGTGACCTCGCTCGTGTCCGGCCGCGTCATCCGCGCCGCCGTGCCGGGCGCCACCGAGGAGGCGCTCGCCGTGCTGCCCGCGGTGACCGAGGTCGAGGTGCGGGCCACCACCGTCGCGATCTCGTCCAGCGACTCCGACGCGACGCTGCGGGCGCTGCTCACCACGTTCCCGCAGGCGCACGACATCGAGGTGACCGCCATGGGCCTCGAAGGCGCCTTCCTCTCCCTCACCAGCGAAACCGGGGGTGACCGGTCATGAGCTTCGGCTACCTCGCCGTCGAGGTGCGACGCGTGCTGCGGAGCACCCGGTTCCTGATCTTCTCCGTGGTGTTCCCGGTCCTGTTGTTCCTCCTCTACGTAGGGATCTTCGCCAACGGCGACACCGCCGCCATCGGGGTGCTGATGGTCAACATGACCGCGTTCGGCGCACTGTCCGCGACCCTGTTCGCGGGCGGCCGCCTCGCGGTGGAGCGAGCCGCCGGGTGGCAGCGGCAGCTGCGGCTCACCCCGTTGTCGGGCTCGGGCTACCTCGCCGCCAAGGGCGTCACCGCGATGCTGCTCGCCCTGCCCGCCGTCGTGCTCGTGCCGCTGATCGGCGCCGTCGCGGAGGGCGTGTCGCTCGACGTCGTCGGCTGGGTGCGCGTCACCGTCGGCATCTGGCTCGCCGTCATCCCGTTCGCGTTGATCGGTCTGCTCATCGGCCAGCTCGGCACACCGGACAGCATCCAGCCGATCATGAGCCTCACGATGATGGTCATGAGCCTGCTCGGCGGCATCTTCATCCCCATCGACTCGATGCCGGGCTGGCTGCTCGACGTGGCGCAGATCCTCCCTTCGTACTGGCTCGGCCAGATCGGCCGCGGCGCGGTGACCACCGACCTGTCCGTGGACCTCGGCAAGGCGGTGCTGGTGCTCGCCGTGTGGACGGCGGCGGTCGGCATCGGTGTGGTCCGCCGGTACCGCCGCGACAGCGCGCGGGTGTGACGGTCCGGGTCGTCGTACCGTGAGCGTCGTGGCGGAGCAGCGGAAACGGGACGGGTGGACCTGGCCCCAGGAGCGGGTCGGGCCACCCACCCGCGCGGGGCGCATCGCGGGGACGGTGCTGCCCGTGATGTTCCTCGGCTACCTGGTCACGCCGCTCGACCAGGTCTTCGGTGCACCGCACTCGGGGGTGGTGCGGTTCACCGTGGTCGCGGTGGTGGTGCTGTACGCGGGTGTCTACCTCGGGATCGCCGTGCCGACGACCTGGGCGCCGAAGTGGGTCCGGGTCGCCGCCATCGCGGTGATGTCCGCGTGCGGCATCACCCTCGCCGTCCTTCTGGGGCCCGACGACCTCGTCTACATGACGTACGCGATCTCGGCGGCGCTCATCCAGACACCGCCGGTGGCCGGCCTGATCCTCGGGCTCGCCGTCACCACGACGCTGCTCGTCGGCACCGGGATCGTCGACGGCTCGCCCGACCTGAACTCGGCGTCGATCCTCGTGGTGCTCACCATCGCGTTGTTCGGCACGCGGCAGGTCATCCTGTCCAACGCGGAACTGCGGGCCGCCCGCGACGAGATCGCGACGCTCGCCGTCGCCGAGGAACGCGCCCGCATGGCCCGCGACCTCCACGACGTCCTCGGCCACAGCCTCACCACGATCACCGTGAAGGCCGGTCTCGCCAGGCGGATCCTCGAGAGCTCCGGCGACGGCGACAGAGCGATCGCCGAACTGCGCGACGTCGAGCAGCTGTCCCGGACCGCCATGGCCGAGGTGCGGTCGACGGTGTCCGGGCACCGCAAGGCGTCGCTGGCCGCGGAGCTCGTGGGCGCGCGGGTGGCCCTGCAAGCGGCGGAGATCACGGCAGACCTCCCGCACGCGGTCGACAATGTGCCTGCCGAACTGCAGGAGCCGTTCGCGTACGTACTTCGGGAAGGGGTCACGAACGTGATCAGGCACTCCGGGGCGGGGCGCTGCGAGGTGCGCCTCGGCCGGTCGTGGATCGAGATCCGGGACGACGGGTCGGGTGCTCACGGCGACGGCACCTCCGGGCACGGGCTCGCGGGCCTGCGCGAACGGCTCGCCGCCGTGGGCGGTGAGCTGGCGGCCGGCCCCGCGCCGGACGGCGGGTTCGTGGTGCGCGCCAGCGTGCCGGCGGCGGTGACCGCGTGATCAAGGTGCTGCTGGCCGACGACCAGGCGCTGGTGCGCGGCGCGCTCGCCGCGATGCTCGGGCTGGAGCCGGACATCGAGGTGGTCGCACAGGTGAGCTCCGGCGACGACGTGGTGCGGGCGGCCCGCGAGTCGGCGCCCGACGTGGCGCTGCTGGACGTGCAGATGCCGGGCAAGGACGGGATCACCGCGGCGGCCGAGCTGCATCGGGAACTGCCTTCCTGTCGGATCGTGGTGTGCACGACGTTCGGCAGGCCCGGATATCTCAGCCGGGCCATGGCGGCGGGTGCTGTGGGGTTCGTGGTGAAGGACGCGCCGCCGGAACAACTCGTCGACGCGGTGCGGCGAGTCCACTCCGGACTCCGGGTCGTGGACCCCGCGCTGGCGGCGGAGTCGTTGGCCACCGGGCAGAGCCCGTTGACCGACCGCGAACGGGACGTGCTCCGCGTGGCCAGCTCCGGCGGCACGATCGCCGACGTGGCACGCACGCTGTCGCTGTCCCAGGGGACCGTGCGCAACCACCTGTCGGCCGCGATCGGGAAGACCGGCGCGCGCACCCGTGCGGAAGCGGCAAAGGTCGCCGAGGACCGCGGCTGGCTCTGAGAGGTCGCAACAGAACGATCTTGGCTGGTTCATGCTTCAGCAGTGGTGAGATGCGGCCGCGGATCGTGGAAGACGGGTTGTGGGAGTGCACCGTTGTTGCCGGTGGCGGAGCGGCGGTTTCGGTATCCGGGGCGGAAGCGGTTGGATGACCGCAAGGCGTTGTGTGGGATGCCCACCGAGTTCCGGGGCGAACCAGATCGGCCGCATCCACACCGCGCGGGTCGACTCCAGCACCGCCCGAAACGGCTCTACGCCGAACGCGCCTACGACCACATCCACCACGGCTTTCTCGCCCTAATCTGCTGGTGAGGCCTCAACAATCCTTCTGATATCACCTCCAAGAGGGCATCTGATCTTGGTTCGTGGCGGTGTGCCCGGTTTGGGCGGCCGTTGTTTGGCTTGATCAAATTGGAGGGTGTTCGACGTGCGTATCGCAGTGCCTTGTCCGATGCTCGGTGGTCGTTGATCGAGCCGATGTTGACCGCGTGGCGAGTGGCTCGGCGCGGACCGCGGCACGGTGCCGCGTCGCGTGACGGAAGGACCGAACGGCGACCGTGACCGCGGCGATCATCGGCTCGCAGAGTGTGAAGTCCCTCCTGCGATGTCGGCGAGACAGCCGAGGGATCGACACGGGCAAGAAGATCAACGGCCGGAAAAGGCACATCGGCTGGTGGCCAGTAGCGGACTGCGAGTTTGGTCGAACCTGTGGCCACGACCCGGGTGCGTTTGAGTCGGATGTTTCCGCACTCGACTGCGTGGCGCTGCCGGTAGGTGGCGGGGTTGAACGCGGGTGTCGCCCGCCGGTCCGGCTGCGGTTGCGTGGGTGCTGGATCTCGTCGGCGGGCGGGGGGCGTGCAGGTGGTGCCGCGTGCTCGGAGAGATGGGCGCGATTGGCGCGGGAACTGTGTGTCTTGTCGGCCAGCAGATGGCCTTGCTCGGTGGGCAGATGCAGTTTGGTGGTCCAGCCACTCCGCGACCGGCCGAACGCGTGATCGGCCGGTTCGGGTTCGCCAACACCGTCCGGTGGCTGTTTCTGTCGTTCGCTGTGGCTGCGGGCGCCAGCGGCGGGCTGATGCGCTCGGTTGATCGTGGAATTCACACTTACCTCCCTCGTGATGAGTCCGGCGGCGTCGGTCCGGGTTTGCAGGGCCGCCAGGATCACTGATCACGCATCGGCCCGTTGCCAGCGCCGGAACAGGCCATGGATGGTCTGCCCGCAGCCGTAGGCCGGTGGGACATCACGCCAGGGCGAGCTGACACGGACTCGGCAGCGGATGCCGTCGAGAAGTTGCAGGCGGCCATGCCAGATCAGACGTCCTCCAAGGGTTTCCGGCGGGTCGGTCGCGGACGTGCACGTGCCCGGGTAACGGCCATGGTGGTGTCGCGGGCAGCGTTTCCCGCAGTGGGAAACCGGCTTTCTCGGCGACTCGGCAGGACGCCTCGTTGCCCACCTGGTGGCGGATCTCCAATGTGGAGGCTCCCTCGCCGCGTGCCCAGGTCGCCAGCGCCCGGACCGCACGGGACGCGACGTCACGACCGCGTGCGTGCGCCGCTGTCCAGTAGCCGATCTCGCGTCCGCGCTTCAGCACCACGCAGCCGGCGAGCCCGTCGTCGTCGAGGACGGCGAAGCTGTGCCGGGTGTTCGCGGCCCAGCCCTTCTGCTGCGACACCACCACTTGGTCGCCTCCTCGGGGGTGGTGACCGGACGGGTGAGCCAGCGGCGCATCGCGGGATCGCGGTGGATCTCCACGAGCGCGGCCGCGTCGCCGTCGTGCCACGGCCGGAGGACGAGGTCCGCTGTCGTGAGCGTCGTCATCGGGGTGCCATCCGGTGAGGCGGCGCGGAAGGCGGGGTCGTTGCCGGGTATTCGCGGTCGGGGACTGTCGTGGTCATGGTTTCTCCTCTGCCGGGTCGGGAAGCGGCCGCTCCTCGTCGGTCGCGTTCGTGTCGGATGGTTCGTGCGCGGGCTTGCGCAGGAGCGCGAGCAGGCGGGCGGCGGCTGCCGCGTTCGTCAGGATCTCCGGGTTGTCAGACATGGACCCTCACGTCCGGGCGGGGGCGGGCCGCGGCGCGGTCGTAGGCGGCGCGCAGCAGTTCGATCACGGTGTCCGGCTCGTTGCGCAGTTGTGCCGGTGGGGTGTGCAGCACCAGCACGCCGCACGCCGTCAGCCGGGCCGCTCTCCGCAGCGCCGCCTTCGCGTCGGCGGGGGAGAGGTCGAACGCGTACGAGTCGACCTCCCACGCCAGCCCTACCTCGTCCCACCACGCGTCGGCCGTCGCCACGTGTGAGCCGGTGGCCGACGTGATCGGGACGCGCCATGCCGGTGCGGGCAGGTCGACCCGTTGGACGAGCCGCTTCGCCAGGCCCTGCGCCATCGAGCGGACCTTGTCGTCGATCTCGGCCAGCATGCGGCGCGGGAGCGCCGTGCCGCGGCTGCCTGCGCGGTCCAACTCGTCGCGCAGCGTCGCCGGCGTGATCCGGCCCTGCGAGATCGACTCCGTGAGCAGCGCGCGGACGTGCTCGGCCGCCTTGGCCCTGCGGCACGTGTCGATCGTCGCTCTCGGCAGCGGCGCCACCGGGAAGCCGGCCAGATGCAGTGGGTCCGGGAGCTGGTGGGTGCGTTCGAAGTAGACGCCGTCCACCAGCCTGGGTTGTCGATGCGGTGGCACGAGCAGGTGGACCGGACCGTCGAGTCGTGCGGCCGTCATGCCGTGCAGCGCCAGCGCGTCCACCCCGGTCAGCACGGCGTCCCTGCCCGCGACCGTCAGGGCGGCCTGTATGCGCTGCGCCCGCTTCGGTGGCTGGTTCGTGAGCAGCACGAGCCCCGATTCCAGTCGTTGCCACGGGCCACCCGCCCGGCACCGGTCGCGGATCACGCGGGTGGTGAGGCCCAGCGCGATCAGTTCCGTGGCCGGTGCCACGAGGTGGTCGAAGACGCGGGGGATCGCGTCGAGGTCCAAGGTCGCTCGGTTGTCGTTCACGCCGCCCAGCAAACCCGACCGCCGCGTCCTCCGCGCCCCACCAAGATCGACATGTGGACAACTCCATCGGCTGTGGACAACTCGCCCGAAGCAACCCTCGCCACCCCGAAATCGTCTGTCCTCGCGGGTAGCATCCACAGCTTTACGCGCAGTGTCTGGAAGGATGGCCGGAGTGAGTCACGACGAGCCGAGACCCGTGCGCCGGTTCCTCCGGCGCCTCCTCCTCGGCGTGCTACTCGTCGGCTTCCTGGTGGTCGGCGGCACGAGCTTCCGGGTCTGGCAGGTCGCCCGCGGTGACGACCGGGAGAGCGCCGACGTGGTGCTCGTCCTCGGCGCCGCTCAGTACGCGGGCACCCCGTCGAAGGTCCTCGAGGCCAGGCTGCGGCACGCCAAGAACCTCTACGACGAGGGCGTCGCGCCCTACATCGTCACCACCGGCGGCAACCAGCCCGGCGACACCTACACGGAGGCCTCGGCGGGCGTCCGCTGGCTGACCCGGCACGGCGTGCCGGCGGACCACATCATCCCCATCGGCAAGGGCAACGACACCCTGGGCAGCATCGAGGCGGCCGCCGACGAGATCCACAAGCGGGGCTGGCGGTCCGTCGTGATCGTGAGCGACCCGTGGCACTCGCTGCGCGCCAGGACCATGGCCGCCGACGCCGGTCTCGACGCACGGACCTCGCCGACGCACAGCGGTCCGATCGTCCAGACCAGGCAGACGCAGATCCGCTACATCCTGTACGAGACCGCCGCGCTGCTGTACTACCGCGCGACCAAGGCGCCCGCCGACAACATCGGCGTGCCGGGAAATGTCGGGGCCGACAAGTAGCCTCCCCGCATGACCACGGGGTATGCCGAGCACGACAGCGCGCGCAGGTACGCGGAGCAGGACAAGTCCGCGTTGTTGCCCGACTCGCTGCCGTCGCTGCGCAGCCCCTTCTCCCGGGACCGCGCCCGCGTGCTCCACTCCGCCGCGCTGCGCCGCCTGGCGGGGAAGACGCAGGTCGTGGGGCCGGGCGAGGGCTCCGAGGTCAGCGGTGTGCCGCGCACCCGGCTCACCCACTCGCTGGAGGTCGCGCAGATCGGCCGCGGCATCGCGGAGGAACTGGGCTGCGACCCCGACCTCGTGGAGATGGCGGGACTCGCGCACGACATCGGCCACCCGCCGTTCGGGCACAACGGCGAGCGCGCCCTCAACGGGGTCGCGGAGGCGTGCGGCGGGTTCGAGGGCAACGCCCAGACGCTGCGGATCCTGACCCGTCTCGAGCCCAAGATCGCCGACCACGGGCTCAACCTGACCCGCGCGTCCCTCGACGCCGCGACGAAGTACCCGTGGCCGCGCACCGACGGCACCGCGAAGTTCGGCGTGTACCCCGACGACCGGCCCGTGTTCGACTGGCTGCGCGAGGGCGCCCCGGCGGGCCGGTGCTGCCTGGAGGCGCAGGTCATGGACTGGGCGGACGACGTCGCCTACTCGGTCCACGACGTGGAGGACGGTGTCCGCGCGGGCCGCATCTCCATCCCGGCGCTGAGCGACCGGGGCGAGCGGGCCGTGGTCGCGGAGCTGGCCGCGAAGTACTTCAGCGCGGAGCCGGTGTCGGCGCTGGAGGACGCGGCACGCGACCTGCTCGGGATCCCGGTCGTCGCCGACCTGACCGCGGCCGGGTACGACGGCTCGCTCGGCGCGCAGGTCGCGTTGAAGCGGCTGACCAGCGAACTCGTGGGCCGGTTCGTGTCCGCCGCGGTGACCGCCACCCGCGCGGCCCACGGCGACGGCGGGCTGACCAGGTACGCCGCCGACCTCGTCGTGCCGCCGAGGGTCGCGGCGGAGGTGGCGCTGCTGAAGGCGGTGGCGCTGCGGTACGTGATGAGCGACCCGCAGCGGCTCGCGCTCCAGAGCCGGCAGCGGGAGCTGGTCGCCGAGCTGGTGGCGGAGCTGACCCACCGCGGCGCGGACGCGCTGGAAGCCGCGTTCGTGCCCGCCTGGCGGCACGCGGGTGGCGACGCGGAACGGCTGCGGGTCGTGATCGACCAGGTGGCGTCGCTGACCGACGCGCAGGCGGTCAGCTGGCACCGCGCGCTCGTCGGGAAGCGGACAGCGCCGGAGTGACGTGGCACACTCGAAAACATGGCTGAGAAGACGAAGCGCCCAGGAGGCGGAAAGGGCCGCCGCGGCGTGTTCCGGCGACCGAAGCGCGAAGCGGTCCCGGCGCACGGCACCCGGGACTTCGATCCCGGCCCGGGGGACGACGGCGACGCGGGTTCGGCCGGGGTGCGGGAGCCGAGGCACCCGAAGCCGCTGGGGCCGCTCGCGGACGCCGGTGAGCTACCGGTGCCGCAGCCGCCGGCGATGGTCGCCCTGCCCGACCCGCGACGGTAAGGGGAACCGGTGACGCATCTCGCGTTCACACTGACCCTGCACCGCGCCACCGCGCCGGACCTGACCGCCAACGCGTGCTGGTCACCGTTCTCGGTGGCGAGCGCGCTCGGGCTGGTCGCGCAGGGCGCCCGCGGGCTGACCCGTGACGAGCTGGCCGTGCTGCTGCTGGGCGAGAAGTCGGGTGACCTGACCGAACTGGGTGCGCTGCTGACGCGCGCCGGTGTGCTGGCGGAGGCCAGGGACAACGAGGACGAGCCGGTCATCGCCGTCGCGAACACGTTGTGGGCGGACGAGTCCATCGACGTGTACGCCTCCTACGTGGACGAGCTGGGGCGCTGGTCGAGCGGCATGGTGCGGGAGGCCCCGTTCCGGGAGAACCCGCTCGGCGCCCGGGACATGATCAACGTGGACGTCGCGAAGACGACCCGGGACCTCATCCCCGAGCTGCTGCCACCGGACGCGATCCGCGACGACACCGTGTCCGCGCTGGTCAACGCGTTGTACCTGAAGTGCGCGTGGAAGCACCGGTTCGCCGAGGGCGCCACCGTGCCGCGACCGTTCCACACGCCCGCCGGCGCCAAGGACGTGCCGACCATGGAGCTGACCGAGCGGGTCGGCTACGCGGCGACGGACGGGTGGCAGGTCGTGAGCCTGCCCGCGGTCGGCGGCGTCGACGCGGTCGTCCTGCTGCCCGACGCCGACCTGGCGGCGGCGGAACCGGAGCTGGACGCGGACCTGCTGGGCCGCCTGCTCGCCGCGCCGCGGCCGGAGCAGGTGCACCTGACGCTGCCGAAGATCGACGTGAAGATGCAGGCCGAGCTCACGCCACCGCTCAACCAGGTCGGCGTGCGGACGGTCTTCACCAGGGACGCGGACCTCAGTGGCATCACCGCGAGCGAGCTGGCCGTGCAGGCCGTGCTGCACGAGGCGGTGCTGAAGCTCGACGAGCAGGGTCTCGAGGGCGCGGCCGCGACCGCGGTGATGATGCGGCTCATGTCGTTGCCGATGGGGCAGCCGGTCGAGGTGCGCGTGGACCGGCCGTTCCTGCTGGTGGTGCGGCACCGGGAGACCGGTGTCGTGTACTTCCTCGCCAGGGTGGTGGATCCCGAGGAGTGATCCCCTGTTCGCCGTGGTGCGCGAAGGGACCGGGTGCCGTGCTTTCCGGCGCCGGCCCTGTCACACCCGGGAGCCCGGCCTCGTCCCCAGCGTGAGACGAGGAGGAGATCATGCCGAGAATCCCAGGGGTGGCGACGAAGGACGCGAGCCCGCTGATCCGGGTGGGCTACTGGATCGCGCGGCGGCGGTACAAGGTCGTGCCGGAGCCGTTCTCCGTGCTCGCCCGGCACCGGAAGCTGTTCATGACCGCGGCGCGGCACGAGATGGCCGCCGAGAAAGCCAGCCGGACGCTACCCGCCAACGTGCGGGAGCTGGCCGTGTACCGGGTCGCCCAGCAGCTCGGCTGCTCGTGGTGCGTCGACTTCGGCACCATGCTGCAGAAGCACGAGGGCTTGGACGTCGACCGGCTCAAGCACATCGACGACTACCGCACCTCGCCGACCTACACGCGGCAGGAGCGGCTGGCCGTCGCCTACGCGGACGCGATGACCTCGACCCCGGTCAGCGTCACCGACGAGCAGGTGGCCGAGCTGCGGGAGGAGTTCGGCGACGAGGGCGTGGTCGAGCTGACCTACCAGATCGGCCTGGAGAACCAGCGGGCGCGGATGTACAGCTCGCTCGGCATCCGCGACCAGGGCTTCAGCTCGGGGGACGCGTGCCGCCTCCCGACGGCCGACCTCTCCTGACCGGCGTTCACGCCAGCCGCAGGTGCGTGAGCTTGTCCGGGTTCACCACGTCGTAGATCTGGCTGACCTGCCCGTCGCGGACGTCGAACGTGATCACCCTGCGGTCGAGTTTCCGCAGGTCGCCCTCGGCGGGCAGGTCCGGGATCGCCATCCCGATCGCGCCGTTGACCAGCACGAGCTGACCGCGGGTGATGCGTTGCGGGCCGTACATCTCGACGAGCCCCGCCAGGAACCGGGTGATCTTGTCGGCGCCGACCATGCGGCGGCGGCTGGTGCGGGCCTTGCCGTTGCTGTCGCCGATGAGCACGGCGTCCGGGTGCAGCAACTCGACGACCCCGCTCAGGTTGCCGGACAGGATCGCGCCGAGCAGCTTCTCGACGATCTCGCGCTGGGCGCCCAGGTCGGTGGGGTCCGGCTTCTCCGCCTCGGCCGCGGCGCGCCTGCCACGCGACGCGTGCTGGCGGGCGGTGGCCTCGGTGACGCCGAGCATCTCCGCGATCTCCGAGAACGGCACGGAGAACGCGTCGTGCAGCACGAACGCGACGCGCTGCTCCGGCGTGAGGTTGTCGAGCACCACCAGCGCGGCCATCCGCACCTCTTCGTCGCGCACGACCGTCTCAAGTGGATCGTCGCCCGGTGCCGCGCCGTAGGGGGTGACGATCGGTTCCGGCAGCCACGGGCCCACGTACTTCTCGCGTTGCACGGCGGCCGAGCGCAGCCGGTCCAGGCAGATGCGCCCCACGACGGTGGTGAGCCAGCCGCGCAGGTCCCGGATCTCGGCACGACGGGACTCGTCGAGCCCCGACAACCGCAGCCACGCCTCCTGGACCGCGTCCTCCGCGTCGGAGATCGTGCTGGTCAGCCGGTACGTGACGCCGATGAGGTGCGCGCGGTGGGCCGAGAACTCCTTGGCCAGAACCTCGTCGCTGACGGTCACACCCGCGATCCTACTGTCGGTGCGGACGCCTAGACTCGGACAACGTGGCAGGACGGATCCGGGAAAGCGACATCGCCGCGGTCCGAGACCGCAATCGAATCGACGACATCGTCGGCGAGTACGTGTCGCTGCGCCGAGCCGGCGGCGGCGCGCTGAAGGGCCTGTGCCCGTTCCACGACGAGAAGACGCCGTCGTTCAACGTGCGGCCCACCCACGGCACCTTCCACTGCTTCGGCTGCGGTGAGGGCGGCGACGTCATCGCCTTCCTCATGAAGATCGACCACCTGAGCTTCGTCGAGGCGGTCGAGCGGCTCGCCGAACGCAGTGGCATCCAGCTGACCTACGAAGGCGGCGCACCGAGCCGCCAGCGCGACAAGGGCACCCGGTCCAGGCTCGTCGACGCGCACCGCGCGGCCGCCGAGTTCTACGCCGAGCAGCTCACCACCCCGGAGGCGGTCAAGGCCCGCGAGTTCCTCGCCGAGCGGGGGTTCGACCAGGCCGCGGCCGTGCAGTTCGGCTGCGGGTACGCCCCGGCGGGCTGGGACAAGCTCACCAAGCACCTCCTCGGCCGCGGGTTCGACCTGCAGGAGCTGATCAAGGGCGGGCTGTCCCGCGAGGGCAGGCAGGGGCCGATCGACCGGTTCCACCGGCGCCTGCTGTGGCCGATCAAGGACCTCGGCGGCGACGTCGTCGGGTTCGGCGCGCGCAGGCTCTACGACGACGACCAGATCCAGGCCAAGTACCTGAACACGGCCGAGAGCCCGATCTACAAGAAGTCGCAGGTGCTGTTCGGGCTCGACCTCGCCAAGCGGGAGATCGCGCGGCGCCACCAGGTCGTGGTGGTCGAGGGCTACACCGACGTGATGGCCATGCACCTCGCAGGCGTGCTCACCGCGGTCGCGTCCTGCGGCACCGCGTTCGGCGCCGAGCACATCACGGTGCTGCGCAGGCTGCTGATGGACGACGACGCGTTCCGCGGCGAGGTGATCTACACCTTCGACGGCGACGAGGCCGGGCAGAAGGCCGCGCTCAAGGCGTTCGACGAGGACCAGAAGTTCGCCGCGCAGACGTTCATCGCGATCGCGCCGGACGGGCAGGACCCGTGCGAGCTGCGGCAGGCCAAGGGCGACGTCGCGGTCCGCGACCTCGTGGCCCGCCGCAGGCCCCTGTTCGAGTTCGCCATCAAGACCGAGCTGGCGTCGCACAACCTCGACAACGCGGAGGGCCGGGTCGAGGCGCTGCGGCGGACCGTGCCGATGGTCGCGCGGATCAAGGAGATGGCGCTGCGGGACGAGTACGCGCGCCAGCTCGCGGGCTGGGTCGGCTGGGAGGACGTGGCGACGGTCGTGCGCCGGGTCCGGGAGACCGCGGGTGGCGCGCAGGCGCCCGTGCGGCGGGCCGCCAGGCCGGTCGACCCCGGGCAGGGCGCGCTTGCGGTCGACGTCGACGGGCCGCCGCGGCCGAACCCGCGTGACCCGCAGCTGCACGTCCAGCGCGAGGTGATCAAGCTGGCGCTGCAGGAACCGGCGTTCGCCGGTCCCATGTACGACGCGCTGCCGCAGGAGGTGTTCACGCACCCCGCCTACGCGGAGCTGCACCGCGCGGTGCTGAAGGCCGGGGGCACGGCGAGCGGGCTCGCGGGCGCGGAGCTGATCGACGCGGTGGTGAAGTGCTGCGAGTCGGGCATCGGCCGCAACCTCGTCACCGAGCTGGCCGTCGAACCCATTCCCACCAGGCAGAACATGATCGAGCGGTACGCCGCCGGCATGCTGGCCGCGCTGCAGCGGCAGCTGCTCGCCGGGCAGATCGCCGACATCAAGTCGCGGCTGCAGCGCCTGTCGCCGATCGAGGAACCGGACGAGGCGCGTGCGTTGTGGGGTGACCTCGTCGCGCTGGAGCAGTACTACAAGGCGCTGGGGGAGCAGGCGGCCGGAGGCATGGCGTGAGTGTGTTGCGCAAGCTGCTCGACAAGGTGATCGGCGACGGCACGCCCCCCGGCTTCACCGGCACGCTCGAGAAGGACGAGAGCGTCGCCGAGACGGCCGAGGTCCGCGGCGGCGGGCACCTGGTGGCGACGTCGCTGGGCCTGTGGGTGCCGACGGGTGACGGCTACCGGCGGATCGGCTGGCACCTGCTCAGCAAGGTGACGTGGGGCGACGGCGTGCTGGTCGTGATCGAGGCCGACGAGACCGGGGAGGCGGGCGACGCGGTTCTGCTCACCGACCGGAAGCCGCAGCGGTACCCGCTGACCAGCCCCGGCAAGCTGCCGCACGCCGTGCACCGGCGCGTGACCGGGTCGATCCGGTCGCGCCACCACCGGGAGCTGCCGGGCGGGGGAGCGTGGTTCGTGCAGCGGAAGGTGCCGGGCCGGGACGGCATCGTGCTGCAGGTCAGGGCCGACCCGGGCACCGATCAGGACGCCGTGCGCGCGGTCGCGGCGGAGGTGGCCCTCAAGATCCGGGAAGCGCTACAGTAACAGTACGTACGTACGGTTTGCTGGAGGCGCGCTGTGTGGGATCCCTCGAAGTACCTCGCGTTCGCCGACCACCGCTCGCGCCCGTTCTTCGACCTGGTCGGCCGGATCTCCGCGGAGGCGCCGCGCCGGGTCGTCGACCTGGGCTGCGGTCCCGGCAACCTGACCGAGACGCTCGCCGGGCGGTGGCCCTCGGCGGCGGTCGAGGCGTCGGACTCGTCACCGGAGATGGTCGCGGCCGCGCGGGAGCGGGGAATCGACGCGACCGTGCTGGACGTGCGGGACTGGCAGCCCGCCCCGGATACCGACGTGGTCGTGTCGAACGCGGTGCTGCAGTGGGTGCCCGGGCACGAGGAACTCCTGACCCGCTGGGTGAAGCGGCTGCCGCACGGGGCGTGGCTGGCGTTCCAGGTACCGGGCAACTTCGGGGCGCCGTCCCACGTGCGGGTGCGTGAGCTGGCCGCGTCGCCGCGGTGGCGGGACCGTCTCGAGTCGGTCGCGCTGCGCGAGGACGACGCGGTGCTCGACCCCGAGGGCTACGCGAGCCTGCTCTCGGACGCCGGTTGCGCCGTCGACGCGTGGGAGACCACCTACCTGCAGCGGCTGACCGGCGACGACCCCGTGCTGGAGTGGGTGACAGGCACGGCGCTGCGGCCGATCAGGACCGCACTGGCCGATGCGGACTGGGCGGAGTTCCGCGCGGAGCTGGCGCCGGTGCTGCGTGCCGAGTACCCGCAGCGGGCGGACGGCACGACGTGGTTCCCGTTCCGGCGCGTGTTCGTGGTGGCGCGGCTGCCCTGACGACGCGCTAGAGGTGGCGCAGGCAGATGGTGTAGTTCAGGTACTCGCCCCAGGCGCCCCTGTCCTCCCAGCCGTGCCAGCCGTCGGTGCCGCAGAAGCTCGGGTCGAACGTGTCGGGGTCGAAGCCGGACACGTAGTGGGTCGCGTTGTCGCAGTCGGCGAACATGGGGTTCGTGTCGTCGCCGGAGCCGACCAGCACGAGGCAGTTGTTCATCCTGGCGAAGGCGCCGTCGTTGCCGTAGCGGAAGGTCATGCACACCCGCGTGGACAGGTCCGGATCGGCGTCCTCCTGGTAGGAGGTGAGGCGGATCCGCACGTCGTCACCGCAGTCGTCGGGGGTGGTCGTGCCGTGGAGGACGGTCACGACCTCGAACACGTAGTCCGCGCACGGGACGACCTCCCACGCGGTGTCCGGGTCCTCGGCCCACGCGCAGTCGCCCGGTTCGGCGTCGTAGACGCTGAGGAGGTCCTCGGTCTCCTCCGTGGTCGGCGTGTACGGCTCCTCTTCCGTGGTGGTCTCGGTGGTCGTCTCCTCCTCGGTCGTGGTGTCCGTGGTGTCGTCGCTGTAGTCGAAGACCGGGGTGTCCTCGGTGGTGTACGCCGACGACGAACCCGTGTCGCTGCCGCTTCCGGCGTCCGGGGCGGGCCACAGCGCCCACACGACGAGGCCGGCGAGGACCACGAACCCGGCCGCTGCGGTCCAGATCGCCGAGGCCGGGGTGGCCGGGCGCGCGACCGGCGCGACGGGCGGCAGGTGCCGGGTGACGGCCACGGTCGCCGGGTCGTGCGGGATGGCGACGGTCTCGTCCTCGGCGGGCGGCGCCAGGAGGGCGGCGACCTCGGTCTGCTGGCGGGTGATCAGGTCCTGCACCGCGGGTGGCCACGGCGTGGTGGCCGGGGTGATCACGAGGTCCGCGAGCAACGCGGCAGGCGTCGGCCGTTCTGCCGGGTCCTTGGCGAGGCACCGCTCGACGACCGCGCGCACCTCCTCGGGCACCGCGCTCAGGTCGGGCTGGGCGTGCACCACGTTGTACAGCGTCTGCGGGGTCGACGGCCCGGCGAAGGGGCCCTTGCCAGTGCACGCGAAGAACAGCACGCAGCCGAGGGAGAAGACGTCGCTCGCCGCGGTCAGCGCACCGCCCTCGGCCTGCTCGGGCGACATGAACCCCGGCGAGCCGATCAGCCAGCCGGTGTGCGTGATCTCGCTGCCGCCTTCGCTGTCGGCGGCACGCGCGATGCCGAAGTCGATCACGCGGGGACCGTCCGCGGACAGCAGCACGTTCGACGGCTTGAGGTCGCGGTGCACCAGCCCCGCGCCGTGCACGTCCACCAGCGCCGCGGCGAGCCCGGCCGCGAGGCGCAGCGCCGCGTCGGCGGGCAGCGGGCCCGCCTGCGCGACCACGTCGGCCAGTGACGGGCCCGGCACGAACACCGACGCCAGCCACGGGGCCGGCGCGTCGGCGTCCGCGTCGACCACCGCCGCGGTGTAGGCGCCGGAGACCTTGCGGGACGCGGACACTTCACGGCGGAACCGCGACCGGAAGTCCTCGTCCTCGACCAGCTGCGCGCGCACCAGCTTGACGGCGACCAGCCGCCCGTCCGGGCCGGTCCCGAGCAGCACCCGGCCCATCCCGCCCCGGCCCAGCTCGGCCAGGATCCGGTACCGCCCGATCTCCCTCGGGTCCGACGCACCCAGCGCTGTGATCACGATTCCTCCGTTGCGGCGAGCTCCGCGGAGGACGTTAGGGACGGCAGATGAGGTTCTTCTGACACGCGACGGCCCCTCGTGCCGGGTGTGGCACGAGGGGCCGTCGCGGGGTGTGGCTATCCGACCGTGACCGGATCCCGTTCACCGGAGGGCGGGGTCTGCGCCCGGTCGCCGTGCCCCGGCCACCAGGCCGCGTGGCCCAGCAACGCGGTGAGGCTCGGTACCAGGAACATCGACATCACGAACGCCGCGATCAGGATGCCGACCGACACCGCGAAACCCATCTCCATCAGGAACGAGACGCCGGCCAGCAGCATCGACGCGAACGTGCCCGCGAGGATCACGCCCGCCGCGCCGACCGACGGGCCCCCGTGCTCGACCGCCAGGTCCGCGGCCTTGCGCGGGTCGTTGCCGAGCTTCGCCTCCTCGCGCAACCGGGCGATCATCAGGATGTTGTAGTCCGTGCCGATCGCCACCACGAACAGGTAGACGAGCATCGGCAGCATGAACGACACACCCGGCCGGTCGCCGATGCCCTGGAACACCAGCACGGTCGCGCCCATGGTCGAGAAGAACCCGACGACCACGGCCAGCATCAGGTAGACCGGCGCCACGACGCTGCGCAGCATCAGCCCCAGCACCAGCGCGATCAGCACGCCCGCCACCGGGAAGATCACCCACAGGTCCCGGTTGTTGGCGTCCCGGATGTCGGCGAACGCCGAGGTCAGGCCGCCGACCTTGGCCTCGCTGCCGGGCGGTGCCTGCGCGTGCGCCACGTCGCGGAGCGGCCCGTCCACCAGGTCGAGCGAGGCGTTCGCGTACGGGCTCGTGTCGAGCAACAGGTCGATCTTGGCGATGTTCCGCTCTTCGTTCAGCGTGGCGGGCTGCCCGGTCGGGCTCGGCATCACGCCACCGACCCCGGGCACGTCGTCCAGCTTCTTCGCGTACGCGGCGAGCTCCTGCTCGTCGAGCGTGCCGCTGTCCGCCCGCACGTACACCGACGTCGGGTTCAGCGCGCCGGACGGGAACCCGAGCTCCATGAACTCCAGGCCACGCGCGGACTCGGTGTCGCTCGGCAGCTGACCGGTCTGGTCGTAGTCGGTGTTGAACCCGAGCATGCCCAGCGCCAGCACCACCATCACGCCACCGGACGCGACCGCGACGACGCCGGGACGGCGGCCGGTGAACGCGCCGAGCCGCTGGAACACCGTGCCCTTCGGCGTGCGCTGCCAGGACTTCGACGGCCAGAACACCTTGGTGCCCAACAGGGACACGACGGCGGGCACCAGCGTGACCGCGGCGATCGCCATCAGCACGACCGCGATCGACAGGCCCGGGCCGAAGCTCGTGAACGCGCCGAACACCGCCAGCAGCAACGCCATGAACGCGATCACGATGGCCGCCGCCGCGGACGCGATCACCTCGCCGACCCTGGCCACCGCGGCGACGAGCGCGGTCTTCGGGTCGTCGCCGGCCCGCAGCCGTTCGCGGTACCGGAACAGCAGGAACACGATGTAGTCGGTGCCGACGCCGTACAACACGATCGTCATCACGATCTGCACCGACTGGTCGACCTGGAAGTCGAAGGCCTGCGCCAGCCACGCGACCACGCCCGGCGCGATCGCGCTGACCACGCCGACCGTGACGATCGGCAGCAGCGCGGCGACCGGGCTCCGGTAGATCAGCAGCAGCAGGCCGATGATCAGGACGATCGTGGCGGCGCCGACGATCACCAGCGCGGTGTCGAACGCGCTGGCGTTGTCGGCGAACATCGCGACGTCACCGGTGACCGCGTACTCCAGGTCCGTGCCGGCGAGCCCGTCGGTGGCCCGTTCCCGGATCTCCTTGATCGCGTCGACGAGCTTGGGGTCGTCCCCCACGCCTTCCAGGCCGACGCTCACCAGCTGCACGTTCTTCTTGGGCGACACGAGCTGGTCGCCGGTCATCGCCCCCTTGACCCGGTCGATCCCCGCGTCGGTGATGTCCTCGGCGAGCGCCCCGATCGCGGTGCGGTCGCCCTCGGACAGCGCCTGGCTGTCCTTCCGCTTGACCACGATCGTCGCGCTGGCCTGGTCGGCCCGCCCGAACGACTGCTCGGCCAGTTTGCCCGCCTGCACGGACTCGTAGTCCGCGGGCAGGAAGTTGGCCTGGTCGCGGGTGGTGACGTCGCCGAGCGTCGGCGCGAACGCCACGATCGCCACGGTGATCAGCAACCACCCCGCGATCACTTTCCACGGGTTGTGCACGACCAGGCGCCCCAGTCGTTCGAACATCTTGCCTCCCCTTCCGATGCCGCCCCTCAGATCCGCGGGTCAGTCTACCTGCCGCCCGGTAGGTAAGATCGTGTGCGGGTCTCAGCCGGGCGAACGCTAACGTGAGCGGGCTGAGAAACTGCTGAGGAGGAACGCGGATGGACGGGGACACCCGCGAGACGATTCGTGCGGTTGCCCTCGAGCTGTTCTCGACCAAGGGGTTCGAGCAGACCAGCCTGCGGGAGATCGCCGAACGTGTCGGGCTGACGAAGGCGTCGCTGTACTACCACTACCCGTCCAAGCAGGCGCTCCTGCTCGCGGTCGTGGAGCCCGTCATCACGGGCTGGCGGTCGATCGTCGACGACACGGCCGGGCTCGAGCGCAGCCCCGGCACCGTGCGGTCGGTGGTGGAGCAGTGCCTGGACGTGTTCCTGCGCAACCGTTCGGTGGCCGGGATCTTCCAGCGCGACGCTGCCGGGGTGGCCGTGGTGCTCGGCTCGCTGTGGGACGACATGATGGCCCTCGGGAAGCGGCTCGTCACGTGGCTCGCCGGACCGGCGCCGACGTCCGCCGACCGGCTGCGTGCCATCGCCGCGATGGAGGTCCTCGGCGCGGTCCTCTCCTCCGCGACCTACCAGGACGACGGCGAGTTCACCGACGACGAGATGCGTGCCGTGTTCACGCAGGCGGCGATGGACGTGCTCCGGCTGACCGCTGAACCCGCCGCGTCCGGTATGCGTAAGCCGGGATGACCCTGTCTCCCACGCAGAGGACCTCTCCGATGTTTCGACGCGTTGGTGTTGTACTGGCCGCCCTGCTCGTGTTCTCGCCCGGTGTCGCCGCCGCCGCGGCCCCGGCCTTCCCCGCCACCATCGACCTGCCGGACGGCTTCCAGCCGGAGGGCATCGCGATCGGCCCCGGCCCGGTGGCCTACTTCGGGTCGCTGGCCGACGGCGACATCTACCGGGCCGACCTGCGGACCGGCCGGGGGCGGGTGATCAGCGAAGGACCCGGCACGCCGTCGGTGGGCATGAAGACGGACGCCACGGGGCGTCTGTACGTCGCGGGTGGCGCCGCCGGGAACGCGCGCGTGGTCGACACGCGCACCGGCGCCGTGCTCGCGTCCCACCAGCTGACCACGGCGGCCGCGTTCGTGAACGACGTGGCGCTGGCAGGCGGCTCGGCCTGGTTCACGGACTCGGTGAACCAGCAGCTGTACCGGCTCACCCGGGGCACCGTGACGACCGTCCCGATCACCGGCGACCTCGTCTACACCACGGGCTTCAACGCCAACGGCATCGCGCCCACGCCCGACGGCACCGCGCTGCTGGTGGTGCAGTCCAGCGCCGGCAAGCTGTTCCGGGTGGGCTTCGACGGCCGGTCGACCCAGGTCGCGCTCGACTACACGCTCGCAGGCGGCGACGGCCTGCTGCTGTCCGGGCGGACCCTGTACGTCGTGCAGAACCGGCTGAACACCGTCGCGGTGCTGCACCTCGACCGCCACGCCACGAGCGCGCGGCTCGCGACCACGCTGACCGACGAGCGGTTCGACGTGCCGACCACGGTCGCGAGGTTCGGGCACCGGCTGTACCTGCCGAACGCCCGTTTCGGCACGACGCCGGGGCCGGACGTCGAGTACCGGGCGGTCGCTATTCCGGCGTGGCGCTGAGCTTCTCGGCGATCTTCCTGAGGATCTGCTCGGCCTGGTCGGCCGGGACGACCTCCCGCACCGCCTCCTCGAGGAGGTCCCGCTGCGCGGCGGCGATCTCCTCGGGGGACGGCACGTGCGCGGCGATCGCCCTGTCCACCGACTCGTCCAGCCGCGCCACCGTGATGTCCGGGTCGGAGGTGACCACGGCGAGGATCTGCGTCGCCAGTGCCCGGCTCGCGACCGCGTGCTGCCACGTGCCGAGGATCTTGTGGCCGAGGAAGTCCGGCCCCAGCGCGTTGATCCGGTCCCAGTCCACGCGGTCGGTGAGCTGCATGTCGTCCTCCGTGTGCTGGCCCCAGTCGCGCTGGAGCACGTCGTTGATGTCGCAGCCGATCCCGTTGACCTCGACGAGCCCTGCCCGCTGGAACAGGTGCCTGCCGGGGAAGAGCCGCGGGGGAGTGCCGGACCACGCGCGGCTCTGCCAGAACCAGCGCGCGACCCCGGCCCGCTGCACGCGGACGCACACGTCGTACTCGCCGTACACGCCGGTCACCCGGATCCCGCCGAGCGTCTGCGACGCGCCGCGGACGTACTCGACCATCGTGGCGAACTCGCCGCTGGTCACCACGTCCCGGTCGACCGCGACATAGATCGGCCGGTCGCGGGGGAAGCCGATCCGGTTGGCGTGGGCGCGGGCACGGGAGCCCGCCTCGCGGCCCCGTGCGAACCCGCCGAGCCAGTCCTCGGTGTGGTCCTCGTAGACCAGCGCCATGCCGAGGCCGTGCCTGGTGAAGTCGGCCAGCTCAGCCGCGTCGGTGCACTTCACCCGGGAGGGGAACCCGATGTACCGCACGGCCCCGCCGTACCCGGCCCGCTTGATCGCGGCGGCGCCCGGCTTGCCCTCGGAGTAGTCGAGTACGAGCATGCGCGCTCCTCCTCGGTCGCTCACCGAGGATAACGGCGCGAACACGCAGGGAGTTCATGCCGATCGCGGCACATCACCCGGGTGCCGCACGAAGGTCACACGTGCGGCTCAGGCCTTGCCCGCCACCTCGGCGCGGGCGAGGGCGATCGCATCGGTGATCCGGCTGCGGGCGACACCCAGCCTGCGTGCGAGCTCGGACGCGCCGATGGGCTCCGGGCCGGTGGTGTTGGCCTCGAGGAGCGCGTGGCGGCGTTCGTGGGAGAGCACGGCCTTGGTGACCTCGATCAGGCCCTTGGCCTCGCGGGCGCGCTCGACGGGGTCGAGTTCGCGGAGGGCGGTGAGGTCCTTGATCAGCTGTTCGAGTGTGCGGTCGGCCTTCGAGGGACGACGGCGCTGGGGAGTGGTCATACCCCAACTGTGCTCCCTAGACAGTGCGTTGTCAATTCCAGGGAGTACACCGGGTCCACCAACACAAAAACGCCCCAGGTGCGTGACCTGGGGCGGGAAGCTCCTCCAGCTGGACTCGAACCAGCAACCCTTCGATTAACAGTCGAATGCTCTGCCAATTGAGCTATGGAGGATCGCCTGCCGGACCCCGTCCGGCGAGAGCTAACTCTAGCGCATGCCCCGAACGGGGTTTCGCGCCACCCGGCGATCGTGGCGCCGGTAGGGGAAGATGGAGGTGAAACAGCAGGTCGAGCCATGGGAGGCGAGGACACATGAAGGCGTTCATCCTGGGCGCCGCGGTCGGGTACGTGCTGGGGGCGAAGGCAGGCCGTGGCCGCTACGACCAGATCATGCGGACCTATCGCAAGATCGCCGACCACCCGGCTGTGCAGGGTGCGGCAGGGGTCGCGCGGGCGAAGGTCGGCGAGAAGACCGGTCTCGGCAACAAGAGCAAGACGGCGGCCCAGCAGAGCAACGGCCGGCGTGAGCCTGCCTACACCCCGTCGTGACCCGCGGGGGCTGCCGAAGGCGCAGCTCCACCTGCACCTGACCGGTGCCATGCGGCCGGCCACGCTCGTCGAGCTGGCCGGCCGCCACGGCGTCACGGTGCCCCCGCCACTCCCTGCCGCTGCCGGGACGTGGGCGGCCTTCCAGGACCGCTACGACGCGTCCCGCGCGACCCTGCGAACACCGGCCGACATCGCACGCGTCATCGCCGAAGCCGCGGCCGACGACGCCGCCGACGGCTGCCGGTGGCTGGAGATCCAGGTCGACCCCACCTCGTACGCACCGGTGTTCGGTGGGCTCGAACCGGTGCTGGAGGCGGTCCTCGCCGGGGCCGCCGCCGCGCCCATCCCCGTCGGCGTGCTCGTCGCGTCCAGCTGGCAGCGCCCACCCGCGCACGCGGAGACCCTCGCCCGGCTGGCCGCCCGGTACGCGGCGCACGGGGTCGTCGGGTTCGGCCTCTCCAACGACGAGCGGGGCGTGACCGTCGGTGACTTCACCCCGGCGTTCCGCATCGCCGCCGACGCCGGGCTGCTGGGGGCACCCCACTCGGGGTTCTACACACCGGCCGCGCACGTGCGTTCCTGTGTGGAGCTGCTCGGCGCGTCCCGGATCGGGCACGGAACGTCCGCGGTGCGCGACCCGGCCGTGGTCGCACTGCTGGCGGAACGCCAGGTGGCCGTGGAGATCTGCCCCACGTCCTACCCGCCGTTCGGCGTGCACGAACTGCCGGCGATTCCCGTGCGGGCGTTCCTGTCGGCCGGGGTGCCCGTCGCGCTGTCGACCGACGACCCGCTGCTGTTCGGCGTCGGGCTGGCGGGGCAGTACGAGATCTGCCGGGACGTGCTCGGGCTCACCGACGCGGAGCTGGCCGCCGTCGCAGCGGGTGGCATCCGCGCGTCCGCGGCACCCGCCGAGTTGAAGAACACGCTGCTGAGTGAGGTCGACGACTGGCTCTCTTGCGACGGCAAGTAACCTCTTCGCACACACCGTTCACTGGGGGCGGTAGCTCAGTCGGTTAGAGCAGGGGACTCATAATCCCTTGGCCGTGGGTTCGAGCCCCACCCGCCCCACTGGACCTGACCAGCACTTATCGTGGGTTGGGTGCGCTCTAACTTGATCATTGGGTGCGTCTCAGGGTGCGAGTACACTGGGACGCATGGCTAGCGTGCGCCCAGACGGCCGCCAGCAGGGCCGTATCGAGGAGCGCGGAGGCAACCTCCGCGTGGTGGTCTACGCCGGACTGGACCCCGTGACCGGCAAGCGGACGTACAAGCGGGAAACGATCCGTGGCAACGACGATGCGGCCTGGAAGAAGGCGCGCAACAAGCGCACGGAGTTCATCGCCGAGGTCCTGAAACAGCGCAACGCGTCCACGTCGGTGAACTTCGGTTATGCGATCGACGAGTGGTTCAGGAAAGCCGACCTGGAAGACACCACGCGTCACGGATACCTGGGCTACATCAACCGCGTCATCAAACCAGCGTTGGGTCACATGGCCGTGAACAAAATCGGCACCCGTGACCTGGAGAGCCTCTATTCGGAGCTGCGCAGGTGTCGTGCCCGTTGTGACGGCAAACCGTACGTCGAGAGGCACAAAAAAGACGGCGATCACGACTGCGCCGAGGCACAGTGTGTCGTGCACGAATGTGATCCGATGGCCGCGTCGACCGTGCGCCAGATCCACTCGATAATGAGCAGCGCACTGGATGCCGCTGCTCGTTGGGGTTGGATCGATTCCAACCCCGCGAAACTGGCGAAGCGACCGAAGCAGACGCCGCCTCAGCCTGATCCGCCGTCACCCGCCGATGCTGCTCGGCTCGCCGAGCGCGCATTCGAGCTGGGTGACGACTGGGGCATGCTCGTGTGGCTCGTCATGACCACAGGCATGCGCCGTGCTGAAGTGGCAGGTCTCCGGTGGTTCAACGTCAAGCTGGACGAGGAAATCATCGAGATCCGGTCCAGCTACGTCGAGGTCAACGGCAAGGGCAAGGTCAAGAGCACGAAGACGCACCAGATGCGGCGGGTGGCGCTCGACTCCGAAACGGTCGCGCTACTCCGCGCGCACAAGGCATGGTCGCGGGACGAGTTGGCGAAGGTCGACGTGACGTTGACCGACGACATGTACGTGTTCATGAGTGACCGCAAGTTCGACGCGGTGACGCGGACGTATGGGAGTCCGAAGGACGCCACGCAGCCGTACTCACCGGACGCGATCTCGCGCCGGTACAAGCGCATGGCCGAGAAGCTCGGCATCAACACCCACATTCACGCGCTGCGGCACTTCTCGGCCACGGAACTGCTGACGGCTGGCGTGGACCTCCGCACTGTTGCCGGACGGCTCGGCCACGGTGGGGGAGGGGCAACGACTCTGCGCGTCTATGCCGCGTGGGTGGCCGCAGCGGACCGTAAGGCCGCCGAGATCCTGGGGTCACGGCTGCCCAAACGCGCGGTGAAACCCTCAGAGCGTAGCTAGCTCAAGTACTTCCAGCACCGGCGGGAATACCTGGTCGCTGGGAATGATCCTGAGCAACTTGTCTTTGCTGATCCAGGTAACGCTGATGTTCTCATCGGCGTCGATGTTGGTTGCTTCACCGGCGACGTAGTCGCACAGCCAGTACTCGCAGATCACGTTCGTAATGGGGTGCACTCGGCGGCCAAGTTGCTCGGAAGCGGAGCAGTGAACGCCGGTCTCACGGAGCGTTTCTCGTATCGCAACGTGACGAGGGTGTGTCCCTGGCTTGACCATGCCGGCGGGGAACTGCCAGGTGATTCCGGAATCGTCAGTGCTCCTCCGGCATACCACCAGAACCTCCTGCCCATTGGTCACCACAGCAATGGCAACGGTCAACGGGTGCGGATGGTTGAGATGGTGGGCACCGATGCGCGGTAGTTGGCCCATTGCAGGCGGTGCTAGTAGGTCGTCAATGCTCATGTTGAAGATTCGTTCGAGCAGGCGTGCCGTCGCCGGTCGCGGTGGTCCGAGTGGCGCTCCATCGGGTTGCCTCCCGGCGACGAGGCGTTGTAGATGCCGGAAGCTCAAGGTGCCGGGTTCGTTGTGCTGGCGGGCGAACGTCTCGACGAATTCGACGAACTCACGAAGGGTGAGCCGTCGCTCCCGGATCCTCTGTTCGAGGACAGTTCGTGCGGATGGTCCGCTGCCGTCACGCCAGTTCATTCCTCGTCCTCTCGGATACGTCACATTTGTGACGCCGCTGTGGCGCCCCCATGTCGTTCCCTACCTGACGGGATGATGCCAGGGTTGATTTCAGTCTTACACGACCGCGCCTGCCGGACGACAGACCGGTCGTATCCACAGGTGGAGATAAAGAACAGGGGTGTCGAGATGGCCGTCGACAGGTCAGTCCTCTCTCGGACGCGGGCGGTCGGTGGGCCGTGATGAATTCCGTCTCTCCGTCTGATCGGACCGTGGACCCGGACGAGCCGTTGATGCGTGAGCTGACCGTGATCAACGCCCAGCTTGTTCGCTACGTGTTGCGGCTGCTCGACGCGGGAGCCGGTCAAGCAGACGCCGTCAGCATCGCGGACGAACTGGCGCTTGCCGACAGCGTGGCCGCGGCGGGGGACGCCATACGTGCGCGCGCCCAGCGGCGTCAGCAGCAGTGCGAAGAAGACGCAACACCAACAGAGGAGATGTGATGCTCGGAGAGAGCTTGTTCGTGAATGCGTACGTGATCATCAAAGAAGGCTGTCCCGTGGCGATCTCGGTGCAAAGCTCTGACGAGGCAGAGATCGTGTTCGGGTGGCCACCCAGTCGATCGTTCGACTTCGTGACACACCGGGAGGCGCTGCGCGCGTTGGTGCAACTCGGCTCAGAAGCGTTGGAGAAGATGGACGCGTTCGCCGCCGATGAGCACACGGATGCGATTGCTTCCTGACCGATGGATACGCGGTGCACGGCTGAATCGGCGGAGCAAGAGAGCGGGCCTCAGAGCCGAGATACTGAGACAGACGCGATCGTTCAGCGGGCGGTGGGTGCGGAGTTGCGTCTCGCTCGGGAAGCGAGAGGGTGGTCACGTGAGCAGTTGGTTTCCCGTTTGCCGTCGGGTATTGGTGCTCGCGCGCTGCTTTCGTATGAGCACGGCACTCGTCATCTGACGTTGCTGCGGTTTGTGGAGGTTTGTCAGGCGCTCGGGGCGGCTGCTCCGGTGTTGCTGGGCCGGGCGCTTCAGCGTGTGCGGGTCCATGTGGAGAACTTGGCGCTTCAGGTGGACGTTCGGTGGTTGGTGTCCGAGCCGGACGAGAAGTTCCTGCCGTTGGTGTCCTGGGCGAACAACAAGTTGGTGCGGCATCCGTCCGGGGTCGTCGAGGTGGCTGCGTCGGCGGTGACGGAGTTGGCGGACGTTGTCGGCTGCTCGCGGTCGGAGCTTGTGGACTATCTCGCGAAGTTCGTTCCCGACCAGACGGGTGACTTCGACAGTGAGGCACGTGCGTGATGGGCGGGTCGGTGATCGTTCCCGATATGCCGGGTCACCCGGGTACGGAGGCTGGTCGACGGCGGGTGATCGCGCCGTATGTCACTGCGTGGAGTGCAGAGCAGGACCCGCCGGTGGAGATGGTTGAGCGTCTGGGTGGCGGAGTGGGGTACCGGGATGAGGTGGTGGCGGATCGGGATCGGCGGGGTGTGTTGTGGTTCCGGACGCCGTTTCGGCCGGGTGAGGGTCGGCCGGTGTTCGGGCGGGTGCACCCGGCGCGGCAGCGGCGGGCGATGCAGCGTTTGTTGTGCCAGGTGTGTGCTGGTCCGGCTGACCGCACCGAGGGCGGGGTGTTGTGGCTGATGACCGATCACCGGGAGGACTGGCCGTCGTGGCCCGACGGTATGGGGATGACCGAGCCACCCGTGTGTGTGCCGTGCGTCGGTTTGTCGGTGCGGTTGTGTCCCGCGCTGCGGACCAGGGCTGTGGTGGTCCGTGCTCGTACCTATCCGATCGCGGGAGTGCACGGCGGTCTGTACCGGGCCGGTAGCCGTGGACCGGTTCCGGTCGGTGAGGCTGTGGTGGCGTTCGACGACCCGGCGATCCGGTGGGTGCGCGCGGTGAGCCTGGTGCGCCAGCTACGTGACTGCACGATCATCCCCATTGCTGAACTCGCTGGGACATAGGCAGGCGGGACGGCTTGTGCCCGGCACTGTCTCGAAGAGGGGCCGGGGCGCAGACGGGGACGGCTGGGACGTGACGGTGATGTGCCGTCCCAGCCGTCCCCTTCGACGTTTCCCCAGGTCAACCGCCATCCAGTGCTGTCCCGCCGTGGGGGACGGCAGGCCCCGCTGTGGGACGGCACCGGGACGGCTGGTGTCACGTCTGCTCGGCGAGGATCGCGGCCCTGATGTCGGCTGTCCGGTAGCCGCGGACCCGGCGCGTCTCGCCGTCGTTGTTGGTGATGCGGTCGCGTGTGGAGGGGCAGCCGAGGTCGGCCATGGCGCGGCCGAACGAGTTCGGTTCCACGTCGAGTGCCTCGACGAGTTCGGCGGTGGGGATGAACTCGCGGTCGTCGAGGTCGTCTCCGAGGTAGGCCACGACCGACACCAAGGGTTCCGGCAACACCGGCCGACGCTCGGGCGGACGCTGTCCCGCACCGATCGCTCGTGCCACGGTGGCGTGATCCAGTTCGGGTGTGGTGTCCTGTCCGGCCGCGTGCCCGGTGAGTGTTCCGGCCGCCTCGCGGAGCGCGCGCCCGCGTCGGCACAGTTCGTGCCAGTCCTCGTTGGGCATGTAGTAGGTGCGCACGGTCAGCGCGAGCACGTCGGCTCCGGCTTGTGTCTCACCGTCGGGTCGGAGGATGCCCACGCCCTTGTGGGAGGCGAGCAGGCGGCTGCTGTCGTAGCCGCGGGTGTTCATCTGTTCGCCGAGGACGATGTTGCTGTCGCGCCAGTCCATGACCCGCAGCGCGAACCTCGACCCCAGAACGGCCCGGAGTCCACTCGGGATGGTCTTGGAGTCTGGCCGCTGGGTGGCGAGCACCAGCACGATCCCGGCCGCCGGTCCCTTCTTCGCCAACCAGGTGAGCAGCTCGCCCACGTACTCGCCTGCCGTGAGCTTCTTGCCCTCCACCTCGACCGGCGTCCGATCCTCCAGAGGCACTTGGACCTCGTCGAGGAACACGGCCGTGATCGGCATGTTCAACGCAGTGTCCCGGGACATCGCCGGAGTGATCTTCGACTCTGGGCAGATGGTGTCGTCGAGATCGCGCATGCGCCGGTAGCGGCCCTGCACCTCACCGACCAGCTCGACGAGCCAGCCGACGAGTGCGAGCACATGTGAGGGTTCGTCGCCGGACATGAACCGGTGCGCCACCTTCGCAGCGGCGTCCCAGTCCTTCCCGGCCTTGAAGTCCGCCACATACAGCCGGGTGTGGGGGTCGAGGATCAGGCCGACTGCGGCGAGCCGGGCGGCGAACGTTTTGCCCTGGCGCGGGATCGCGCCCACGAGCAGCGACGTCCAGACGAGCGGTAGGTCG